>DATEHK010000174.1:0-3498 GCA_035279625.1 Gemmatimonadaceae bacterium | reverse complement strand
AGGGCGGCCGGGGGCGCCGGCTGCCGCGTGTCCAGCCAGTCACGAACGGTCATGCCCCGCCGCCTAACGCCGAGCGCACGATAGCCGCCGCCTGGGCAATGGCCGCCCGCACGTGCTCGGCGTCGGGCATGCCCGCCTGCGCCATGTGCGGCTTCCCGCCGCCGCGTCCGCCGCCCGCCGCCGCGATCGTCTTGATCAACTGATCGGCCCGCACGCCGCGGTCCCGCAGGTCATCGGTCACCACCGCCAGCAGCGTGTTCTTGCCGTCGCTGAACGACGAGCCCAACACGCCGACGCCGCTGCCCAACTGCTCGCGCAACGCGTCGCCTAACGCTTGGAGCTCCTTCACGTCGCCGGCTACGACTACCGCCGACACGATCCGCGTCCCGTTGGCGCGCTCCGCCCCGGCCAGCAGCTGTTGCAGTTGGTCGCCGCCGCCCCGCATCGTCTCGTCGAGCCGCTTCTGCAGCGCCCGACGCTCCTCGAGCAGCGCTTCGACGCGCTTCACCACCCCGTCGGCCGGCGCGCGCACGAGCTCGCCTAACCGCTCGAGCCGCCGCTCTTCGTCGCGCAGCAGCTCGTACGCCTTGGGCCCCGTCACCGCCTCAATCCGCCGGACTCCGGCGGCCACACCCGTCTCGGCGACGATCTTGAACAGCGCGATCTGGCCGGTGTTGCGCGCGTGCGTACCGCCGCACAACTCCATGGACCAGCCGGGAATCGACACCACGCGCACCACGTCGCCGTACTTCTCGCCGAAGAGCGCCATGGCGCCGCCGGCTACCGCGTCACGATACGGTTTCTCGGTGGTCGACACGTCGACGTCGGCCCAGATGCCGCGGTTCACCCACTCCTCGATCTCGCCTAACCGCTGGGCGCCGATCGGGCCGTGGTGCGTGAAGTCGAATCGCAGCCGGTCGGGCGCGACCAACGAACCGGCCTGGTGCACGTGCTCGCCCAAGATCGCCCGCAGCGCGGCGTGCAACAGGTGCGTCGCGGTGTGATTGCGCTCGGTGTCGCGGCGCCGGTCCGTGGGCACCCGCGCCACGGCGGGCCCGAACGTGAATTGGCCCACGAGCGTGCCGACGGCCGCGTTCGCCCCCTGCACCTTGCGCACGTCGTCCACGTCCACGCGCCAGCCCTGGCCCACGATCTCGCCGACATCCGAGATCTGGCCGCCCGACTCCGCATAGAAGGGCGTCTCGCGCAGCATCACGGCGATGCGGCCGTCGCCTAACCGACGGGCCGCGGTCACCTGCGTTTCGATTTCGACGGTGTCGTATCCCACGAAGTGCGACGCGCCGGTGTCCGTCGCGCGCGGCGTCTCGCGATCCCACCGCGACGCGTCGGCCAGCTCGTCCGCGGCCACCGTGAGGTCGCGTCCCCGGCGCTCCTCGCGCGACTGCTCCCGTTGGGCATCGAGCGCGCGCTCGAAGCCGCTCAAATCCACCGTGTAGCCGCGCTCGCGCGCCATGAGCTCGGTGAGGTCGATCGGGAAGCCGTAGGTGTCATACAACCGGAACGCGTCGTCGCCCGAGATGGTCCCGCGCACCGCCACCGAACCCTGCGTGGTGTGCGTCGGCGCGAGCTGATCGAAGCGCTGCATGCCGCCTTCGATCGTCGCCAAAAACCGCTCCTCTTCGGCGCGCGTCGTATCCAACAGAAAGCCGCGACGGGACTCGAGCTCCGGATACACGTCGCGCATCGTGTCGATCACCCGCTCCACCACGTGGACCAACGTCGGCTCCGAGCGGCCGAGCAGCCACGCGTGCCTAACGGCGCGGCGCAGGATGCGCCGCAGCACGTAGCCTCGTCCGTCGTTGGACGGATACACGCCGTCGGCCAACAGGAACGCCACGGCGCGCGCGTGGTCGGCGAGCACGCGGAACGACGCGGGCTGCACGCGGACGCGCTGCGTGGCCGATGCACCGGCGTGTGCCCGGTCGCGCGCCGGCACCTCCGCATCGTGCTCCGCGTCCGACGTGCGGCCGCGATACGGAATGCCCACGGCGCGTTCCGCCGCCTCGAGAAGCGGCGCGAACAAATCCGTGTGATAGTTGGATGTCACGCCCTGCTTGACGGCGGCTATCCGCTCGAGACCGGCGCCCGTGTCGACCGACGGACGAGGCAGCGGCTCGAGATCGCCGTTCGACTGCCGGTCGAACTGCATGAACACGAGGTTCCAGATCTCGAGAAACCGTCCGGCTTCGGCGCCTTCGACAAACGCGTCCTGCGAGAATTCGGTGCGATTGGTGTCGGTCCACTCGCCGGTTGCGCCGGCGGGAAACGACCAATCGGACGCGAAGTGTGCGAGGTCGACGTAGATCTCGCTGCAGGGTCCGCATGGGCCGGTGTCGGCCATTTGCCAGAAGTTGTCGGCCTCGCCCAACCCATAGATCCGCGAATCGGGTAGGCCGGTGACCTCGCGCCACAGCGCGCGCGCTTCGTCGTCCGACTTGTAGACGGTGACGCGCAGGTGACGCTTGTCGATACCCATCTCTTCGGTGACGAACTCCCACGCGAACTTGATGGCATCGCGCTTGAAGTAGTCGCCGAACGAAAAGTTGCCGAGCATCTCGAAGAAGGTGTGGTGGCGCGCGGTGTGGCCCACCTGTTCGAGATCGTTGTGTTTGCCGCCGGCGCGCACGCACTTCTGGGCAGTTGTCGCGCGACGGCCGAAGGAGGTTTGTTCCTGTCCAAGAAAAACCTTCTTGAACTGGACCATGCCGGCGTTGGTAAAAAGCAGCGTCGGGTCGTCTTTGGGCACGAGCGAGGAACTCGGCCGAACCGCGTGGCCGTTCCGCTCGAAGTACGCGAGAAAGCGCTGGCGAATTTCGGAAGCGCGCATAGTGCAACAATATACTCGTACTGAAGGCGTACGAGTCAGTAGTCAAGGCGCGTCGCCGGCGCACTTTTCCGTGTGCGACAGTGGTTTACGTCACGAGCGTCCAACGAGCCGGTCGACGACCGCGCGCACATCGTCCGCCTCGTAGCCGCGGCGCGCCAGGAACGCGTAGAGGCGACGGCGTTGCACGTCGGACGGGAGATCTTTGAGCGAGCGGAATTTTCGCGCGGCGACGCGATCGCACGCATCGGCCTCATCGACTCCGTCGTCGACCACAACCTCGTCGATCGCCGCGTCTGCGGTTCCGCGATCGACGCCGCGCCGGGCGAGCTCGGTCTGCATGCGGCGTCGCGACAAGCCGAGCGCGAGTTTTGTGCGGGCGAACTGTTTGGCGAAGGACGCGTCGTCGAGAAAACCCTGTGCGGCCAGCCGGGCGACGGCGGCCTTGGCGAGCGCCGGGGGCTCGCCTTTTCTAACGAGAAGTCGTTCGAGCTCCCGGCTTGCTCGCGCGCGAGTGGCTAACAGACCAACGGCGCGATCGTACGTTTTGAGCGCCTGTGTTTCGCTGGCGATTTCGGCGACCACGCGATCGCTAACCGTGGCACCGACGTGGATATCGAGGCGCTCGATGGAATCGAGCGAGAGGTCGCCCA
>DATEHK010000173.1:0-122990 GCA_035279625.1 Gemmatimonadaceae bacterium | reverse complement strand
GCGCAGTGCTTGAGATGGTTGCGCATCAGCTCCTTGCCGACGGCGCGCAGCGCTTCCTGGACGGACGAGATTTGCGTCATGATGTCGGCGCAGTATCGATCTTCTTCGACCATGCGCTGCAATCCGCGCACCTGGCCTTCGATTCGCCGGAGTCGCGTCAGATTGCGTGCCTTGATGTCCGACTCTACGTGTCGCGCCCTCTTGGGCATGATGCGGTCTCGGCTGAATCGTGATGGGTTGCGGACGTCAATCGAGGGCGATGGTGCGCAAGCGCAGACTGTTGGCGACGACGCTCACCGAGCTGAAGGCCATGGCCGCGCTCGCGAGCACTGGACTGAGCAGCAATCCGAACGCCGGGTACAGGACGCCGGCGGCGATCGGGATTCCGATTACGTTGTACGCGAATGCCCAACCGAGATTCTGTCGCATTATTTTCATGGTGCGGCGCGAGAGCGAGATCGCAGTGACGACGGCCTCGACGCCGCCGCGCATGAGCGTGATGTCGCTGGCGTCGGCGGCGACATCGGTGCCCGTACCCCATCCGACCGCAATGCCGACATCGGCACGTGCGAGAGCGGGTGCGTCGTTCACGCCGTCGCCGACCATCGCCACCGTCGCGCCGCTCTCGTGTGCGATCCGCTCGATCTCGGCGACCTTGCCGTCGGGCAGGAGGCCGGCGCGCACGCGATCGATGCCTGCCGCGCGTGCCACGGCCTGCGCGGTCCGCGCGTTGTCGCCGGTGAGCATCGCGACCGCGAGACCCATCGCGCGCAGCTGTGCGACCGCCGCGCGCGAGGTGGGGCGCACCGGGTCGGCGACGGCGATGAGCCCGGCCGACGCGCCGTCCAGCGCGACGTACACCAGGCTCTTGGCGTCTTCCGTTAGGCGAGTGGCGACGGCGTCGAGCGGGGACACATCGATGCCCAACGAGCCCATGAGCGCCGCGTTGCCCACCGCGACGCGTGTGGCGGCTACGGTGCCGCGTGCGCCCAGCCCGGTGACGGACTGAAAGTCGCGGACGTCGGGCAGCGGCGTGGCGCCGGCGTGTCGCACGATGGCCGCCGCAACCGGATGCTCGCTGGCGCGCTCGACCGATGCTGCCAAGCGCACGAGCTCCGCCGTTTCCCAGCGGCGTCCAGGCGCCACGATGACGTCGGTCACCTCGGGCGTGCCCGCCGTGATGGTGCCGGTCTTGTCGAGCACGACCGTCCGCACGGCGCCGGCGCGTTGGAGTGCCGCGCCGCCTTTGATGAGCAGGCCTAACTGCGCGGCGCGGCCCGTCGCCACCATCACCGCCGTCGGCACCGCGAGTCCCATCGCGCACGGACACGCGATGACCAACACGGCGACCGCGGCGGCGAACGCCCTCACGAGAGCAGTCGGTCCGGCGGCGGCGTGCGCGTCGAGCACGACGAACCAGGCCACGAACGTCACGATCGCGATCTGCAGGACGATGGGCACGAAGATGGCGCTTACGCGGTCTGCCAGCGCCTGGATGGGCGCGCGCGTCGCCTGCGCGTCGCGCACCAACCGGACGATGCGCGCCAGCACGCTGTCCGCGCCTAACGACGTGGCGCGATAGCGGAACGCGCCCGTCCCGTTGATCGTCGCGCCGATCACGGTATCGCCTTCGCGCTTGGGCACGGGCATGGATTCGCCGGTGAGCATCGACTCGTTCACCGTGCTCTCACCCGCGGTCACCCGGCCGTCCACCGGAATGCGCTCGCCCGGTCGTACGGCGATCACGTCGCCCTCGCGCACGTCGCCCACGGGGCGGTCCTGCTCGACGCCGCCGATCACGACGCGCGCCACCGGCGGCTGCAGTCCGGCCAACGCGTACAGCGCCGCCGAGGTCCGCGCGGTGGCCCGCGCTTCGATGGCGTTGCCTAACAGAATCAGCGCGAGGATGAAGTCGACCGCTTCGTAGTACACCTCGGGCGATACGCCGTGCGCGGCGAAGAAGCCCGGCGCCACGGTCGCGGCCAGCGAATACAGGAACGCGGCGCCGGTGCCAACGGCGATGAGCGTGTTCATGTCGGCGCCCCGATGCCGGAACGCGATCCAGGCCCGCGTATAGAACTCCCGCCCGGCCCAGCCCATCACGATGAGTGTCAGCGCGAGGAGCGCGGCGAGGAGCACCACCCGGGGAATCGCGAAAAGCCACGGCGCCGCGCGCGACAGGAGCGGCGTGAGATGGGCCATCGTCCAGCGCATGAACGGATCCACGCCGTCCGCCGCTCGGCCCGTCCTGGCGCCGCTGTCTAACGCCATCGACAGCACCATGGCCACGATGGCCAACACGAGCGCGACGGCCGCACGACGCGCCGCCCGTCGCGTGTCCTCGCCCTGCGCGCGCCTGTGCTCGGCGTGCGCCCCGCCTTCGGGCCTACCGTTAGGCGGGAGCTCGGCGCCGTAGCCGGTGGCGCGAACCGCATCCACCAGCTCATCGGCGTGCGCGCGCTCCGGGTCATACGTGACGGTGGCGCTCCCCGTGAGCAGATTCACCGCGGCCTCGGAGACGCCCGGCCGCGCCGCGAGCGCGCGCTGCACCCGGCTCGAGCACGCGGCACACGTCATCCCGGTCACGGGAATGGTGATCGTTTCGCCCTTGGGACGCACGGCCGTACTCACGTCAGCGCGAGAAGAGGCGGAAGTACCACGCCACCCAAACGACCCCGACCATGCCTAACGCAACAACGACGAGCGACACGGCGCTCATCGGCCACCCTCGCGCGGCGCGTAGCCCTCGGCGCGCACGGCGGCGCGGATGCGGTCCAGCGATACGGCGCCGGGATCGTACGCGAGCGTTGCCGATCCCACCGCGACCTGTTCGACCAGCACGCCGGGCAGCGCGCGGAGTGCGCGCCCGACGGCGGCTACACAATGGCCGCAGGACATCCCATCGATCTCGACCGTGACACGTTCCATTGGATGCTCCGGACGAAGGACATACCCCCATGGGGTACCCCTGAAGCATCGATACCCCCCGGGCCTATGTCAAGTCCGGCGCCTCAGGCCGCCGACCGGCGGCGCGCCAAACGGAACGCGATGTCGCGCCCGAGCTCCGCGCCGCCCGACACGCCGCCCATCGCCAGGCTCACCCACAGAAGCGCCATTCCCTCGAGCACGCGCGCGCGGGACAACGGGCCCGCGTCGATCGCGTCGAACCCCAGCTCGGTCGCCAGCTGCTGCACCACGCGCTTGGCGGACGCGTCGTCGCCGCAGTAGAACATCGTCGCCGGCCCCTCCGGGAAGACCGGGTTGGCCATGATGTTGAATCCCGTCGTGTTGAACGCCTTCACGACCCGCGCGCCCGGCGCCAGCGCCGCGACTTCCTCGGCCCCCGAGCCTCCGTCCCGTACGTCGAGTCCCGTTAGGCCGGGAGCGAACGGATTCGTGCAGTCGATCACCACCTTGCCCGTGAGCGCGCCGGCGCTCTCGACCGCCGCGCGCGTCGCCTTCCAGGGCGTCGCGAACACCACGACGTCCGCGTCGCGCGCCGCGTCCGCCGCCGGCGCCGCGCGGGCCGCACCGCCGGATGTCTCGATGAATTCGCCTAACTGTGAGTCCGGCTCCTCGCCCGCCTTGAGCCCGAACGTCACCGTGTGCGTGGCACCCGGGGCCGTCGCCCACCGGCGACCCAACGTCCCGCCCACGTGACCCGCACCGATGATGGCAATGCGCATGACGCCTCTCCCCGCACGGTCGAGACGCTCCCGCGAGCAAACCCGGCGGCCGCCGAGTGCGCGCGAGGGAGCATGTCGCGTCGGGCAAACCGGTCGCCGCGACGCACTTCCCGAATGTAACTTACGGCGCAATGCGGCGAAGGAGCGGCATCGCGCGCGCCGTCGTCAGGCCTAACGATCACGCTGGAGGAATGCCGTGGACCATGCTCCGGCCCGCGCCGCCGAATTGCCGTCGGGCGCGAGAAGGCTGCGCGCCGTGCGCGGCGCCACGACCGTGGCGCGCGATGAGCCGGCCGCCGTGCTCGCCGCCACGCGCGAGCTCCTCGACACGTTGCTCGACCGCAACGCGCTCGCCCCTCGCGATGTGGTCAGCGTCATCGTCACGACGACGCGCGACGTGACGAGCGCCGATCCGTCCGATGCCGTCCGCGCGCCCGGATGGGAGCGCGTGCCGGTGCTCTGCATGTCGGAGATCGCCGTGCCGGATGGGTTGCCGCTCTGCGTTCGCGTGTTGCTGCACGTCGACGTGACAGACGGCGCAGCACCCCTCGAGGCGGTCTACCTGCGCAGCGCCACGGCGCTCAGACCGGACCTGGTGGCCCGCCTCTGATGCTGCGTTAGCCGCGCAGCCTCTTCCCGTCTTTCGGCGGACGCACTTTCCCTTCCACGCCGGCCATCATCGCGAAGCCCGTTACGCGGATGATGCGCTCGTCACCGGCCATCGCGAGCGACTGCGCCCGTTGATCGACCTCGAACGCGCCCATGAACGCCGATCCCGTGCACTCGATGCGCACGCCGGGCGGGACGAAGATCTCGACGCTGGCCATGATCGCCGTGATCTCGATTTCCGATACGCCCGGCGCAATGAGCGCCTCGCGAAGATCGAGCACGATGCCGCCCATCACCGTGAACACTTTGAGGTGGCGCGGGACGGACCACGGACCCCGGCGCGTATGGCCGCTCATGATCCCGATCAGCACGTCGCGGTCGGGCACGCTGGCCGGCAACGCCGGCGCGCTCGCGGGAACCAGTGCGTCGGACGCCGCGACCGACGGATCGTCGGCCAACACCGGTAGTCCGGTGACGAGCGCATCGAGCTCTGTCACCGACGGCGCTTTGTACGCCTGATCAATGCGCTGCTCGAGCTCGTCCATCGTCAGATGGTTGCTCGCGAAGTGGCTGCACAAACGTTGCACGACCTGCTCGCGCTGAATCGCTGTGGGAGCGGGCGAGAGGGCGGAAGGCTCGGGGCTCATAGCTGGCTCGCAAGACGGTGCCCGGGAAACCTACACGGGTAACCGCCCGAGCGACATGAGAGTCCGCTTGGGATGTGGCGGCCGAACGCCGAATCCGGGTCCGGCCGCGGGCCGGCCCGTGCACCCGGTGAGGGGTCGCGCGGGCCGGGCACCGCCGCCTAACGCAAGGCGACGGTGTTGTCGCGCGCCATCATGGAGACGATGTTGTCGCCCCCGGCGATGATCACGAACTCATCACGTCGGTTCTGCGACCAGCAGTCCTCGGAATCCTGCGTG
The DNA here is from genome assembly GCA_035279625.1 of Gemmatimonadaceae bacterium. Taxonomy (GTDB): domain Bacteria; phylum Gemmatimonadota; class Gemmatimonadetes; order Gemmatimonadales; family Gemmatimonadaceae; genus JADGGM01. Next base: position 117,772 of record DATEHK010000173.1, on the reverse strand, counting down.
CACATCGGCTTCTCGTGCCCGTACGAGATGATGTCGATGCGGCCGGCGTCGATGCCGAAGTCCGTGAGATACCGCTTCGCCGCCGCCGCGCGCCGCTGGCCCAACGCGAGGTTGTACTCCTCCGAGCCACGATCATCGCAGTTGCCCTCGATCCGGATGCGCATGTTCGGATTGGCGCGCAGAATCGGAAGCTTCGCGTCGAGCACGGCTTTGTCGTCGGTCTGAATATCCGACTTGTCGAACTCGAAGTGAATGCGCTCTTCGATGGTCGAGCGTGCCTGCGCCATGCGTTCTTGCGCGGCCCGTGCACTGTCCGCGCTGTGATCCGCCGGCGGCGCTGCCGGGGCGGGCGCCGGAGCCGGGGCAGGCGCCGGTGCCGGCGCTTGTGCGGTCTGCTGAGGCGCATGATGACATGCCGACAACATCGTCGAGACGGCGAGCAGCGCCGCTGGGGCGAGGCTCTTGCGAGACATAAAACAGCGCTCCTGTCGGGTGGGGACTTGACGGCAGTTGAATGGGATCCAATCTATTTCATGAGACGAGCAACGCAACGGCACAGCACGCGGCGCACGCGAACACTTCTTTGTGCGCCCCGACGGCGTCGATTGGGAGGGAACGGCCTGGTGGGAGGCGCGGCGCACACCGCCGCCGGCTTACCGAGACGCGAGATAGCGACGGTACGGCTCGGCGAAGACGATCACGTGGAAATGCGCCGGATGGCGCTCTTCCGTCGCGTCGACCAACCCCTCCGACTCGAGTGTCAAGAGCGTATGCCGAAGCCACGCGAGGCAGGCGCCGGACGGACGGTGCAGGTCCAACGCGATGCCCGCCGGATGCACCGACAACGGAGAGCTGTTGGCCGGTTGCCCGCGCGTCGGGCGAACGGCGCTCGTGATCTCGAGTGGCGCGCCGCATGCAATCTGGTACTCGCTGGCCAGGCGCTCGACGAATGTCCGCGTGGTGGACGTCACGTACGGGTACGCAACGCGATGGAGGGTGTAGTGCCCGTTGGGCCTGAGGCGCACCAGCTGACCGTCGCGCACCGCGCGCCGGACTTCAGCCGCGCTCCGATAGAGCTCGAGATCGTGATGCTCGGCATACGAGTAGGCGTGCACCACGCTCCGGCGCGAGCCGCGCAACGACGACTGTGCATGCACGGGAACGGCGGCGCCCAACGCAAGGGCGGCGAGCGCGGCGGCAATCTGAAGAAGATGACGATGCATCTCGATGCGGTGGGCGAAATCGCGAGGGTACGAGGACCGGTAAGCTAAGCAGCGTGTTCGTCGGGCACCAGACGGCGTCGCGCCCAACGCAAACTCGCGCGTCGATCGCTGCACAGGGGACGGCGGAGGACAGAACGATGAAAGCGGAGTCGAGTGGCGGGCGGGACCGCGCACACGGCGCGGAGCACAATGGGGATGTTGGCGCGCGTCGTGACAACGGCACGGCGCGCGTGCGAGAAAATGGCCGGCGTTCGGACGAAGCGCGCGCCGTGCCGTTGTCGGTCGAGCCCAACGCACCGATTTGGACGCACGAGGTCGCGCGACCGGCCGCCACGCGCGATTGGCGGCTGCGCGAACGCGCCCGCGCAGCGATCACCGCGCTCTTCGGCAGCCCCGAAACGCGCACCTTCGCGGTCCGCTATTGGGATGGCATCGTGGATCGGGCGCTCGACGCCGGATCGCCGCCGCCCGCGTTCACACTCGTCATCCGGTCGCCCGGCGCGTTGCGCCGCGCATTCCTCACCGCATCCGAGCTGCACATGGGCGAGGCCTATGTGCGCGGCGACATCGACATCGAAGGCAGCCTGGAAGCGGCCGTCGAGTTAGGCGAAGCGGTTCGCGCTCGGCTCGCGTCGGCGGGTCCGTTGGCGCACGCGGTGCGCGCGCTGCTCGCCTTACCGCGCGATCGCGCCGGAGAGACGGCGCACCACCGCCGCCCCGGACTCTCGCGCCAGGGCTGGCGCCATTCGCGGCGCCGCGACCGCGCGGCGGTCCGGTCGCACTATGACGTCGGCAACGAGTTCTACTCCATGTGGTTGGACCGCGACATGGTGTACTCGTGCGCGTACTTCGTCACCGGCGCCGAGGACATCGATGCCGCCCAGCACGCCAAACTCGATCTATTGTGCCGCAAACTTCGTCTGCGACCCGGCGAGCGCGTGCTCGACATCGGCTGTGGATGGGGCGGCCTCATTCGCCACGCGGCGCGGAACTACGGCGTCGACGCGTTAGGCATCACGTTGAGCGAGCGGCAAGCCGCGGTCGCCCGCGAGCGCATCCACGCCGACGGTCTCGAGGGCCGGTGCCGCGTCGCCGTGTGCGACTACCGCGACCTCGATCACACCGCGCAGTTCGACAAGGTGGTGAGCGTCGGGATGTTCGAGCACGTCGGGCGATCGCGACTGGCCGGCTACTTCCGCTCGGCCGCGCGCCTGACGAAGCCGGGCGGGCTGTTCCTCAACCACGGCATCGTCCGCCTGCACGCGCTCGGTTCTGGGCTCGTCGCGCGCGCGTCTCGTATGGTATGGCACCAAGGCGCGTTCATCCAACGCTACGTGTTCCCCGATGGCGAGCTCGTGCCGCTCGCCGAGGCGGTGCGGTGCGGCGAGCAGGTCGGACTCGAGGCGCGCGATGTCGAGTCGCTCCGCGAACACTACGCGCTCACGCTCAGGCATTGGGTGCGCCGGCTCGAGCGCGCGCGCGACGCGGCAACGTCGCTGGTTGGCGAGCAGTCGTATCGCGTCTGGCGGCTCTACATGGCGGCGTCGGCGCACGCGTTCGCCAGCGGGCACATCGGGTTGGCGCAGGTGCTCTTCGCCAAGCCCGACGCCGACGGCCGCGTGGCGCTGCCGCGTACGCGGGCCGACCTCTTCGCGCGCGACGCGGCCGCCGCGCCGCCCGCCTCATCCGCCGGCGCGACGGCGCGCATCATCCCGATTAGTACGGCATTGCACCGTTAGGCGGATGGACTTCGCGCGCGGCCCGGCGCGTCGCGCGCCGCACCGTGATGGTCTGCTCGCTGCCCGAGCGCGATGGGCCGCTCGCGAAGCAGACGCGACCGATGCTCGCGTGCCGGACTCATCCAATTGCATTGGACCTATGCGCACTATATTGGTGACGTCGCATTCGCGATCCACTCGGCTCCCGCACACCCGTGAGTCCCAAAGATTCCTATACGCCGGAGCCGCCCTTCCTCTCGCTGATTGTTCCCGTGTACAATGGCGTCGCACGATTGCCGGCGGCGCTCGATCAGCTCCGAGTGTTTCTGGGCGCGCGCCCCTATTCGTGGGAATTGATCCTCGTCGACGATCGGAGCGACGACGGCGTCGCGCGCGCCCTCGACTCGTTCGCCGAGGAAGCGCCGTGCGTGAGCGTGCTGCACAACGAGCGCAACATGGGGAAGGGATACTCGGTGTCGCGCGGCATGCGCGCCGCGCGCGGCGCGTATCGCGTGTTCACCGATGCCGACCTCGCGTATCCCACCACCGAAATCGACAAAATACTCGACGCGTTGCGCGGCGGCGCAGACGTCGCCGTCGCGTGCCGCGTGCTGCCGGACTCGCGCTACCTCATGAGTCCAAGTTTCTTCTCGTATCTCTACACGCGCCACGTGATGAGCCGCCTGTTCAACGCGCTCGTCCGATGGACGTTGATCCCGCACGTGCGCGACACGCAAGCCGGCCTCAAGGGATTCACCGCCGCCGCCGCCGAGCTCGTGTTCCCGCGCGTCACCATTCCGCGCTTCGGCTTCGACGTCGAAGCGCTGTTCATCGCGCGCAAGTTCGGCCTCACGATTCAGCAAGTCGCCGTCAACTTCCGCTACGACGAGGAGCCGACCACCGTGCGCTTCGTCACGGACGCCGCCGAAATGGCGCGCGATTTGGGACGCATCCGGACCAACGAGTGGCGGAGGCGCTACGACTGACGCGCGCCGGTTGATCATCAATGCCGACGATTTCGGGTACACGCGCGGCGTGACCCGCGGGATTCTCGAAGCGTTCCACGCCGGCGCGGTCTCGTCGACCACGCTGCTCGCCAACATGCCGGCGTTCGACGATGCGATCGGCGCCGTGCGCAACGGCGCCTCGGCGTTAGGCGTCGGCGTGCACATCAATCTCGTGCAGGGACGGCCGCTCGCGCGCGTGCCGACGCTCACCGACGCGCGCACGGGAATGTTCTACTCGCTTCCCGCGCTCGTCGCGCGCGCGTTGTCCTGCCGCATCGACCCCGACGACGTCGGCGCCGAATGCGACGCACAGATCGCCGCCGTGCGGCGCGCGGGCGTGTACCCGACGCACGTCGACAGCCACATGCACACGCACGCGCTGCGCGCGCTCTGGCCGCCGATCGCCGCCGCGGCGGTGCGCGCCGGGGTGCACACGATGCGGTGGCCGGCCGAGTCGATGGCGATGACGCCGGTCTACGCGTCGCGCTTCGCGACCAATGTGCTCGTCGCGCTCAGTTGGGCGTCCGTTAGGCGATCGACGTCGCCGGTGCGCTACCCCGACCACTTCATCGGGATATCGCTCCAGGGCGGCCGCGACCTCGAGCGGAAGCTCCTAAGCGCGCTCGATCGCCTCGAGCCCGGCACGACCGAGCTCATGGTGCACCCCGGGCACACCGACCCCGATCTCGCCGCGATGGACAACTACACGTGGCAGCGCGAGCGCGAGCTCGCGGCGCTGACCTCGCCCGCGGTGCGCGAGCGTCTCCAGCGCGGCGACATCGCGCTCGTTGACTTCGGCGCGCTGGCCTGATCGCGCCGCCGTGAGCGGTCGCGTTCGCCATTGACGGACGACCGCCGCTCCGGCACTGTTCGCCCATGGTGCGCGAACATCACCTTCCGGTCGGGCGCACGGCCCGCTTCTATACGCTCGGCGACGCGCAGCGCGGGCCGAGCGAGGTGTGGTTCGTCTTGCACGGCTACGGCCAGCTCGCGTCGAAGTTCCTGCAGCATTTTCAGGTGGCGGATGACGGGCGCCGCCTGATCGTCGCGCCCGAAGCGCTCTCCCGCTTCTATCTGGACACCGCCACGGCCAGCCACACACACTCGGCCGTCGGCGCATCGTGGATGACGCGCGAAGACCGGTTGAGCGAGATCGATGACTACATCGAGTATCTCGATGCGCTTGCGGATCAGGTGCGCCGGGACGTCGGCGGCACGCTGCCGCGTGTGGTGACGCTCGGATTCTCGCAGGGCGTTGCGACCGCATGCCGTTGGGTGACGAAAGGGCAGGTGGTGACCGATCGGTTGATCATGTGGGGTGGACTCATCCCGCACGATTTGGATCTCGAGACACTCAAGTCGCCGGCGGCGAGTGCCGGCCGCGCCAACGGATCGGCGCCCGAGCTCGTCATTGTCGTCGGATCGGATGATGGTTTGGTGACAGCCGCGTCGGTCGCGGAGCAGGGCGAACGACTCGTGCGCGCGTCGATTCCCGCGCGCACGATGTCGTTCGCCGGCGGCCACCGTCTGGACGACGACACGCTCGCCGCGCTCGCGGCGAGCGCGGCGGCGGTGGGCTGACGAGCTACGGCTTGGCCGAGTCGATCGGGACGATTGGGTCTTCTCGATCGGCGGCGGCGATCAGCGAATCGCAGACGTGATCGCCAGTTCCGAACGAGTGCCCGCCTAACAACCGCTCCACCCTTGCGAACGCCGAGCTGTCGCGCGCTGTACGATAAGCCGTGTCGAGAGCCGTGCGAATCCTCAGCGATGCCTCGGCGTCGCCTAACGTAATCGCGATGCGCTCGCCTTCACAGATGATCTGCTGCTCCGTCAGCACAGGGTCGACGTCTGACAGCTGGCGTCTCATCAACCGCGCGAACCGATCCGCGGCGTGCGGGTATCGCGCCACGCTGGCGGGGGTCTCTTGTCGCGCGTCGGGCGCCGGGCGATAGCACGCGCCCGACGCGACGCTCCAGACGATTCCTCCGACGGCAGCCAAAGTGCGCAACGATCGGCGATCTCCCTTCATCAGGTTTCCGTTCGCTCGAAGGTTACTGGTAGCACGATGCGAACGAACCCGACGTGAAAGACCCAGATCAACGTGTCCAATGTCCCCGATAGTCGTGTGTGATCCGCGTTCCAACCGAGATGATAGGTAGACCCGGCATTCCCGCCGAGCGTCACGGAATCTGTGCCCGGGGTGCCAACCGTGAAGAGCGTTGTGTTCACCGCCGCGACGAGGCGACCAAACGTTCGGGAGAACGACAGGCGAAAGGTGCCGGCGGGAACGGGGACTGCCCCCGGATGCGCAATGGTGCCACTCAAATGCTGATCATCACCGAGGAAACCCTCCGGGTACGTCGCGATGTAAGCGAAGCTGAAGGGATCTACGAAAGGTGCCGCACTTGCCACCAGTACTGCTGCTTCGGCACGATGCGTCTTGTACGAGGCGACGATCGATGCGCCGCCTGCGCCAATGCCCGTCGCGCTGGCGGTGGCCGGTGCCGTCGTTGTTGCAGTGACGACTCCCGGGCTTGTGCTGGACCATCTGAATAGACGTTCGCCTAACGTGTCGCCGAATGCGTTGAGGGCCAGGGCCGAGACCGAGGCGCTGGTGCCAACCGTCAACGCCAACGACGTAGGCTGCACGATTACACTCGACACGGCACATGCACGGTATACCTGTTCCATCCCTGTTCGAATTGCGGCGCGAGACTGGGGCTGCAACAGGTAGCTTCCAAAGACCGCGTGAAGAATTATTCCGGTTGGCTTGAAGGCGCTCTCAATCGATGGTCGATCCAGCAACTGATGCGATAGGTCAGTGTCGATCGGCGGCCAATCATTGTCGAAGGTAGGTACTAGATCGCCGCGCACGACGATCGGCGCGATATAGTGGTCGCCGAGCTCCCATCGCCGACTTGTTGGCGACGCTAGCGAAACAAGCCCTATACACAACGAGTCGTGTGCCGGATCGAATTCACGCGTTACCGAATGCAGGAGATGGATCGCTTGATTTGCCATCAGGTTGCCTTGCGAGTGTGGTACGAGTATCACGTGGTTGCCCGACGCACGAATTTGCTGAATTCGCGCAGCTAGCCCCGCCGCATCCGCTTCGGCGGCATCCGTGTTCGCAAGTATCGCCAACATCTGCCGGATGCATTCCAGCAAGTCATGGTCAGTGAACCTTCGATAAGTCGGGTCGGCCGTACACGCTGCCATGAAGGGCGCGAACGTGTTTGCTCCCAAATAGCCCAGGACCAATCGTGAAGCAAACAGAGCGACGCAATGTGCGCGCTGTTGCTGCTGCGTTGGACGCTGCTCGCGGTACGTGCGGTTGTAGTAGTGCTCAACGGTGAACGCGGTACGGTTGGCGAAAAGTGGGACCTCTGACACAATTCGACGGAGCTCGAAGTGCGCAGCGACGACTCCTTCGGGGCCCAGCTGTGCGGTCCCAATCCCATTGATGTACAGGAACACCGCCCGCTCGACGCTGTCCGTTGTTGCGTTAGCCTCCAGCGCCCGCGCCCCTCGCATCGGCCTGGACGATGTGCCTAACCCGCCCGCCCCCACGCTCGTATCCCCCACGCCAAAGACCTGACCGTCCAGCGCGTTGTCCAACTTCCGTAACGCCGCCGAATCGCGAATCGGATCGAACGCCAGAAACTCGACATCCTGCACGTCACGCATCGCCTCGTCGCGGCTCCGCGACGGCGACTCCACATACGCCTCAGCCGCATCCAAATACGCCTGATACGCCGCCACCGGGTCCGGCGCGGTGAGCAGCTTGCGCGCCTGCCCATACAATGGTAGGGCCGTGCTGCGCAACACCACCCGCCGATCCGCGGTCACCGTGAGCACGTGCTCCGTGTCCGTCTCGATCAACCCGATCGGCAACGCCGGCATGCCGTCCACGCGCACGAGTACGTGCTCGTAGCCCCGCGCCGGTAGGAATGCGTACGGCACCTTGGTTCCAAATGCCCAGAGCGAGTCGCTCGCCCCCGGAATCCCGCGCACGCCGGGACCCACCAGCACCGTGAATCGCCGCGGCAGCTTCTCTACCCAAAATCGCATGTCGAAATCGCTCCCCGGCGCCAGCGTCGGACCGTTAGGCGGATCGCGCCGGCGAGGCTCCGCCAAGCCGCGTACGTGCGCGTCCGCGTGGCCCCGCTCCACGCCGTCGACCAACACATGAATGCGCACATCCAGCCCCGTGTCGCCCGAGAACCGCGGCACGCGCCACGTCGCCTCGTAATACGCCCGCCCGTCACGAGACGCGTGATTGCCGCCGGCCACCCGCAGCCGCGATGCCCCGGCACCGGTATCGAACCGCGCAATCGCGCCGCCGGCGCATGTCGTATCGCCTAACGCACAGATCGAGACGGTCACACGCCGCGACACGTCCGATGCCCCGTTCGGCGCGCGGCCGTCGCCGAGTGGAGCGAGAAAAACGACGCGGCCCGGAGCGGGCGATGAGTCGGGAAGGACATCCGATCGCGAATGAATCGCCGGACCGGCGATCGGGTCAGCGCATCCGCCGGCGACCGCGACGATCGCGACGACGGCAAGGCACCGATGTACGTGTTGCATGACGGCCCCCTCGGTGAGCGTGGGACAGAAACGAGCGTACGGTGCTCGTCGCGGTCGTCCGACCGCGCGCGAACACCGTACACGTGTCCCACACTCGAGCCGTCATCAGAGCGCGGCCGCGAGGTACCGATTGTTGCGATGCGACCTAGGTGCCGGAGCTGATCACGATGTACTTCACGTCGTCCGCCGACATCGCCTTGAGCCACCCGATGAGCGCCGGCATCGCACTCGCCGGCTCGACGCCCGTGGCGCCGACGAGCGACCGCATCACGTGCAGTGTGTCGCCGGTTTGCTCGTACCGCGACGTGTAGGTGCCGAAGGCGCTCGACTCGGTGAGCGACTTGGGAAGCTGCGCCTTCCATCCGGCGGGCAGCCCGACCTTGAAGTCCTCGACCTCCTCGTGCGGCCCCCACACTTTTTCGACGTCGATCGGATTCACGCGTTTGCCTCGCTGCTCCAGCGCCGCCACCACGTTAGGCACCGCGAAGTCGCGGATCGGCAGCGTGAGAATCTTGGTCGGCCCGGCGTCGCTCACCATCTTGCCGTCGGACAACATCACCGAGATGCGCGGCTTGGCGCTCAGGTCGCGCCCATCGAACACCTGCAGGCTGTCGCCCTTGGCGCCCTGAATCACCGCGTTGGCGATCGCCAGCGTGGCCCGCGCGCGCTGCGCCGAATCCATCTGCGTCGACCGCGACATCGAGCTCCTGAGGCCGTACTGCTGCAAGCCTAACGCAGTGCGCGTCCACTTGCCGGCGAACAAGCCATCGCCGCCCAGGCTGCCGTCGATGTCGACGCGCGACAAATTCCGCGTCGCCGAGTCGGACGGGAACGTGATCTCTTCGCCGGTGCCGTCGGGATGCACCACCAGCCCGAACTCGCCCGGCTCGCCCGGCGGCAGCGCGCCGTATGGCGACAGGTCGGCGGTGAGGTCGTCGTACGTGTAGCCGCCGTCGGGACGCTTCACCGCCGCGATCATGTGATCGAACTGATGCGCGCTGGGCAAGCCCGCGTCCACGCCGCCGTCGGCGCTCAACAGTACCGGATACGCCGTGATGCCTAACCGACGCAGCGCGGCGATGAAAAACGTCGCCTTGTCCTTGCAGTCGCCGTACTTGTTCTCGAACATCGACTCGGGTTGGTGCGGCTGATAGCCGCCGATGCCGAGCGACAGCGAGACGTACCGGAAGTCCTGCGCGACCCACCGGTGCACCGCGCGCAGCGAGTCGTCCAGCGTGTGCGCGTCCTTCACCACCTCCGCCAGCTTCGCGTCGATGGCGGGCGATGTGGTGTATCGGTCGCGCGACAATCCCGCGTACCATTTCGCCACGTCACTCCAGGAACGCGGCGACGCGATGGTAATCGACTCCCCATACGACGTGTCCGGCGCGAGCGGCTCGGGCTCCGGCTTCGGCACATCCTGCGCTGCCCACGTGATGACGCGCCGTCCATCCGACACGTGTTCGACGCGCTGGAAGGGCAGGTGCCGCTCTTCGATGCGCGGCGAGTAGTTGGCCGGCACGTCGATCATGTAGCGCGACCGGCGCGTGAACACGCCCGTCTGCACGCTCCACGACGTGAGAAAATCGCCCGGGATGAGCGGGTTCACCGTCTCGGTGGTGACACTGAAGTCGATCAAGGTCCCGGGCGCCACGCCGCCTAACGTCACCCGGTGCAGCTCGAGGTCCGAATACACCGGCGCCTCGAGGGACACCGGCGCCAACGACTCCTGCTCGTGCGTCGGCTTGGCGCTCACGACCTCTCCGTTAGGCTTGAGCACCCGCATCCAGTTGATCGTCATCTTCTCGCGGCCGCTCGAATAGCTGAACGTGTGCTCGCCCCACTGCTCGGCGGCCTCTTGCGTCAGGATCTGCACCACCTGACGATACGTCGTCGTGAGGCGCCCGTCCGGCTCGATCTTCACGACCCCATCATCGAGGAGCAGGACATACGGTTCGTCGGCGTGCGAGCCCGCGGGAACCGCCAACGCGTAAATGGTGTCGCTCTTGACCGACGGGTCGCCGGCCGGCGTGATGCGCGGAGCCTGCGCGCCCGCGGACAGTACAACGGACGACGCAGCAAGGAATGCAGCCAAAACACGCATAGACTGAGGCAGCGATGGTAGAAGGAACGTGCCGAACCACTGTGGTCGAAGACGGCCGGCGCGCCGTGCCGGTCACGGCCCGCCGCCGGCACTGCTCACCGGCCCGCGCCTAACTCTGGGTAGAGCGACACTTGCACCACGTTCTGGTCGTCGAGATACCGGCGGGCAGCATCGCGCACCGCGTCGGCGCTCAAGGCGTGCACCTCATCCGTGAACGCGGGAATCTCGTCCAGGCTCCACCGGTTGTACAGATAGCTATGCAGGACCGTTAGCCAGAACCCGTTCTGCATGAGACCCGTTTCCCGCTCGCGCAGCTCGGTCTCGCGAACCTTCTCGATGTCGGCGGCCGTGGGCCCGTACGTCTTGATCGAGTCGAGCTCGGCGTGCGCCGCGCGTGCCAGCTCGCTCACCCGCTCGGGCGCCGAGCCGAACGTGATCGCGATCTCGTAACGCGCTCGCGGAAACTGCGACGGAATCGCGCTCACGTTCACCCCGTACGTTCCACCCAGCTGCTCGCGCAACCGCTCGCGCAGTCTGATCTGCAGCACGTCCTCGAGTGCTTGCAGCTCGTACACCGCGTGCCGCGAAAACGTAAACGGACCGGTGAAAATGATGTCCGTGTTGCTCCTGGGCTCGGCACCCCGGTAAACGTCGTGATGAATCACCCCGCGCACAAAGTCGATGCCCACGTCGCGCCACGCTTGATGCGCGTTTGACGATGGCAGACCGCCGATGTACCGCTCGATGAGCGGCTTGAGCGCCGTCGTGTCGATGTTGCCCACGAAGAGGAACGTGAAGTCGCTCGCGTTCTGGAACCGCGCCCGATAGAACGCTATCGATTCGCCGAGATCCATTTTCGCATACGTCGAGCTCGTAGGCGGCGCGAGCCGCGGGTTGTGTTGATACAGTGTCGCTTGAATCGTATCCGCGAAGGCCGACGCCGGGCTCGCGCCCCGATTGGCCAGCAATTCCTTCATGCGCGTCTGGTAGGCCAGGAACGCTGCCGTGTCGGCGCGGGGCGCCGTGAAGTACAGGTAGACTAACTGGAGCATCGCTTCCGCATCCCGCGGCGAGCCACCGCCTGTCACACCCTGCTCGTACCTGCCGACGTACGGATCCACCGACGCCGTCTTGCCCGCGAGCGCCTTCTCGAGCTCGGTGGCGTTGAATGCACCTACGCCGCTCGCGTCCACCACGTCGCTCGCCGTCTGCGCCGGCACGAGCACCGAGTCGTCGGCCAGCGACGTGCCGCCGGGCGCGAACGCTCGGAACAACAGTTCGTCGTCTTTGAACGTGGTCGGCTTGAGCAGTACGTGCACGCCGTTCGACAACGTCCATTCCGTGACGCCGACCGTCGGTATGCTGCGCGCCGACACCACCCGCCCGGCCGCCGGCGCCTGCGGCACCAACGGAACGTTGGCCACCGAGTCCACGTACGCCACGACGGACGTGTGCTCCACGCTGTCGGCCATCGCCGCCAGCACTGCTCCGTTAGGCATGAGCGTGCTGTCCCGGCTCGGACCGCTCGCCGTGATCACGCGGCTGCGGCCGGACAGCCACTTGCTGGCCAGGGCGTTCACTTCATCCAGCGTGATTCCCGGCAGCAGCGTCCGCGTCAGGTCCCACTCTTCCGCCACGCTCGGCATCGACGCATGGTCCAGAAAATTGTCCACGTAATCCGCGACGAACACCTCCGACGGTGTTTTGTCCCGCTCGGCGTATTCCTGCTCTGTCGCGCGAAGCAGATTCGCTTTCTCGCGCGCCAGCTCCGTAGCCGTGAAACCGTGCTGCTCGACCCGCGCCGCTTCCGTTAGGACAGCGCGAAGACCGCGTGCGATGCCGCCATCCTTGACGAGCGCGGAGAGCTCGTACACGTCCTTGGACCGGATCAAACTCCCCTGGTCGGACTCCGCGTTCAGGAACGGCGCGCCGGGTCGCTGCGCGATCTCACCAAGCCGGTCATCCAGCATGTCGTTGTACAGGCCGCGCACCAACGCCTCGCGATAGTCGCCCACCGTGCTGTCGCGACGCACCGGCTGCAGGAAGTACATCGTCACTCGAGATGTCGTCGCTTCCGGATCGGTCACCACTGACACGAGCGTGCTGTCGTGGTCCGGAACCGGATATATCACGCGCTCTGGGCGCAACGCGGGCTCGGGCACGGATCCCAGATCGTGCTTCACCCATTGTTCGACTTGCGCCTTGTCGAAGTCGCCGACGACGACCACCGCCATGAGATCGGGCCGATACCATTCGTGGTAAAAGCGAAGGAGCTCGGAGCGCGGTGCCGTCGCGATGATGTGCGGGTCGCCGATCGGAAGGCGGCGCGCGTACCGCGAGTTCGCAAACAAGATGGGGAATTGCTTGTCTTGGATGCGCTGGCTGGCGCCGCGGCCCAGGCGCCACTCTTCCGTCACGACGCGCCGCTCACGCCTGAGCGCTGCGGTGTCGAACGTGACGCCGCCGGCCCAGTCGCTTAGAATCTGAATGCCGCGTTGCAAGAGCTTCGCGCTGTCGGTCGGAACGGTGAGCTGATAGACCGTTTCGTCGAAGCTCGTTCCGGCGTTGAGGTCGGCGCCGAATCGCACACCGGTCGACTCCAAATAGTTCACCAGCGCTTCGCGCTTGAAGTGCGTGGTGCCGCCGAAGGCCATGTGCTCCACGAGGTGCGCGATGCCGCGCTGCGCGCTGTCCTCGAGCACCGAGCCGGCGTTCACCACCAGCCGCAGCTCGGCGCGATGCTCGGGCTTGTGGTTCACGCGAATGTAGTAGTGCAGCCCGTTAGGCAGAACGCCTGCGGTCACGTTTGGATCGGCGGGAATGGCCGCCGAGAGCGACGGCGCGTGCGCCGACGACTCCTGCGCCAATGCGCCCGCAGCGCCCATGGTGCACGTTACCACACCGAGCGCGACAACGAATCTACAAACACCTGAAGACATGCCGATCTCCGCGGTGAAATACGCGGCCCACTGTGCGCCGCTCTTGCGAAACCTAGTGTCCGTCGCCGGCACCGAGGAGCGCATGACGAATGCACGCCCTATATTCCCGCTCATCCAGCCTCCGTGCTGCGCGACTTCCGTGCGCGGGCGCTTACTCGTCCGACATTGATTCGAAGACCTCCCCGGGCCTGACGCATCTACCATGGAAGGCGAGCGGATGAGCAGACCGACGTTCACGCCCGTGCGCGCAATTGTGCCGTACGCAGAAACGCTCGTGTGGGTCGCCGCTGCGATCTTCGTTGGTCGCGCGTCCGAGCTCGTGGCGCATCCCACGGCGTTCTTCGTGTTCGGCGCCGCGGTCACTCTCTGCACGTGGCGCCGCGGTCGCATCGCCGGTCTCTTCGGCGCGATACTCGGTGCAGCCGGCCTCACCTGGCTGGTACACGTTCCGGGCTTCCGCGAGACCGCGAGTATATGGGGGTTCGTCTCTCGCCTCGTGATGTTCGGTCTCCTGTCGGAAGGCGTGGCGATGATCCGTCGCTCGCGCGATGCGGCCAAGGTGCGCGAAGCGGAGTTGGCTCGCATCGCCACCGAAGCCGCGATCGATCGCGAGAGCGCCGTGCTGCTCGCGCGTCGACGGCAGGAGGCGCTGGCCGTGCTCGATACGCTGCTCGCCTCGTCTCCCGTGGGCTTCGCGTACGTCGATCGCGACTTCAATTGCGTGCTGGTCAATCGCGTCCTCGCCGAAATGAACGGTGTCGGCGAGGACGGTCACGCAGGCCGTCCGTTGCACGACGCGCTGCCGGTGCTCGCGAGCCGCCTCGAGTCCACGCTGCAGAACGTGAGCGAGACGGGACACCCCATGGTCGCGTTCGAGCTCGATGATGTGCGGCCCTCGGGATTCGGTCGCGCCAGCTCGTGGTTGGTGAGCGCCTATCCCGTTAGGACGCCGGACCAACAGCTCCTCGGCACCGGCATTGCGGTGGTCGACATCAGCGAGCGCAAGCAGCTCGAGGGTCAGTTGAGTCACGCGATGAAAATGGAAGCCGTGGGACGACTCGCCGGCGGCATCGCGCATGACTTCAACAACATTCTCACTGCGATCAAGACCTACAGCCAACTGTTGCGCGACGGCTTGCCGCCGGACGATCCGCGCGCCATCGATGCGCGAGAGATTCAGAAGTCGGCCGATCGCGCCACCGCGCTCACGCGACAACTGCTCGCCTTCAGCCGCAAGCAGCTGCTCCAACCCCGCGTGCTCGATCTCAACGACACCGTCGCCGAGATGGAGCGCATGCTCGTTAGGCTGATCGGTGAAGACGTCGAGCTCGTGATCCATCTGGCGCCCGAATCGTGCTGGGTGCGCGCCGATCCCGGTCAGGTGGAGCAGGTGCTCATGAACCTCGCCGTGAATGCCCGCGACGCGATGCCCGATGGCGGTGTGCTGCTCATCGAGACCGACAACGTGCTGCGCACCGGTCACGAGCTCGACGACGGAGTCGACTTGCCACCCGGCAGCTACGTGTCGCTCTCCGTACGCGACACCGGTGTCGGCATGAGCGCGGAAACGTTGGCGCACGTCTTCGAGCCGTTCTTCACCACTAAAGGATTGGGGCAGGGCACCGGCCTGGGTCTCGCGACCGTCTACGGCATCGTCAAACAGAGCGACGGCGACGTCGTCGTGCGCAGCACGCCGGGGCGCGGGACGACGGTGGACATCTGCCTTCCGCGCTTGGCGGTGGGCGACGCGGCCGCCGGGCCGGGAAGCGACGACACCGTCTCCACGCCTAACGGCAACGAGACGGTGCTCCTGGTGGAGGACGACGAATCGCTCCGCCCGCTCATGCGCCGCGTGCTCGAGACCCACGGCTACGCGGTGCTCGAAGCGCGTCACGGCAAGGATGCGATGCGCGTGGCCGCCGGCCACGGTGGCGACGTCGACCTCGTCATCACCGACGTCGTGATGCCCGAGATGGGGGGCCGCGAACTCGCCGAGCGACTCGCATCGGCGCGGCCATCGTCCAGGATCCTGTTCGTGTCCGGCTACACCGACGACGTCGTGATTCGCCAGGGCATTCTCGACAAGGGCCGCCCGTTCCTGCAGAAGCCGTTCACGCCGCAGGAACTCCTAACGAAAGCGCGAGAAGTTTTGCGCGGCTGACTTGGCCGCCGCGGTCACGATCGCGTCACGCTGGGGTGCCGTCGCGTGCGCTCGAAGCAACCAAATGCGCGATTCCACCATCCAATTCCAAGTACGCGGGACATTTGTACGCACCCTGTTCCATTCTCGGCACGATCAGTCCCATTTCCGGACAGCGATGCCCCGAATCAGCCGGTGAGTTAGTCTGTAACGCTAAGTAATACAACATCTTATACGACGGATCGCATTGGCCCGGTACTTTCATATGGGCCACCTATAGTTGGCACATCCGTCCACTTCGACTAAGAGCATCGCATGGAAGCGCTCGTCCTCGATTCTGTCGTCCGCGGTCCCCGTCTAACGCCGACGCTCGAGCGCGGCACCCCGGACATCGAACGCGATCTCGTGGCGCGCGAACTCACGCGCCAGTACCAGGTGGTTCGTCCGTTGGGTCGCGGTGGGATGGGAGCCGTGTATCTCGCGCGCGATGTTGCCTTGCATCGCCACGTTGCGCTCAAGGTGTTGCGCAACGATCTGCGTACGCGCGAGGATGCGCGCGAACGCTTCCGCGCCGAAGCCCGCCTTTCCGCGCAGCTCGAGCACCCGGGCATCGTGCCGCTCTATGCGTTCGGCGAGACGGCGCGCGTGATGTACATGGCGATGCGCTACGTGCCGGGCGATTCGTTAGGCGACCGCATTCGCGCGCAGGGCCGGCTCGCGCCAGGAGAGGCCCGGCTGGTGCTCATTCAGATCGCCCGCGCGTTGGACTATGCGCACGCGCAGGGCGTCGTGCACCGCGATCTCAAGCCGGAGAACGTGCTCGTCGATCGCGAAACCGGACGCGCGCTGCTTGCCGACTTCAGCGTCGCGCGCCGCCGGTCGTGGGATCCGCGTCCGTCGGAACTGCGCTGTGCGTTCGGCACGCCGCACTTCATGTCGCCGGAGCAGGCCGTGGGTGAGGCTGACCTCGATGGCCGCAGCGATCTCTATGGGTTGGGCGTGCTCGGCTACCTGATGCTCGCCGGCCGCCTGCCCTTCACCGGCGAATCGTTCGCCGAAATCTCGGCCAAGCACATGTTCTCGCCGGTGCCGCCGCTCGCCTCGCTCGCGCCGGGTGCGCCGCGTGATCTGATCGCGGCGGTCGAGCGCTGTTTGGAGAAGCAGTTGGACAAGCGCTGGCAGTACGGCCGCCAATTGGCCGAAGCGCTGGACCGCGGTGCGGGATCGTCCCGTTTCGGCCGCGCATTCCGCCGACTGGTGGGCGGCGCCCGCTCGGCGTAAGACTTACCGTTAGGCGTGTTTCGGGTGGGCGGCGCGGACCAGCCGGTCGCGCACGCCTGCCCACGCCGGCGTGTCCGGCACCGCTTCCACGAATATCAGGTCGCAGCCCGCGGCGTCGAGCGTGTGCAACGCGTGGTAGAGGGCGCGCGCATAGCCGGCTGGGTCGTTAGGCATCGCGAGCGCGTGGCGCACCGGCGCGTCGAGGCTGGTCAGGAGCATGGCGCCCACCGTGTCGCCGGCTGCCTCGTGCTCCGCGGCCGTGTGCGCCGCGCCGCCCCGCGACCGATCATCGAACAGCTGCAGCCGTGCCCGTGGCGCGTAGTGCCGGTCCAACATCCCGGGCGACCGGCGCGGCGTTGCGGCTCCGCTGTCCGCCGTCGCGACCGCGATGTCTAACGCGCCGAGCGCGGCGGCCAGATCCGGAATCGGAATCGTCCCCGGCCGCAAGACCGTCGGCCGCTCACCGGACACGTCCACCACGGTCGACTCGATGCCGACCGTCGTTGGGCCGCCATCGATGATCAGGTCCACGCGATCGCCCAACGTGCGTGCCACGTGCTCGGCGCGGGTCGGCGAGACTTCGGTGAATCGGTTGGCGCTTGGCGCGGCAACCGGCACGCTCGCTGCCTCCAGAATTGCACGGGCAACGGGGTGCGACGGTACTCGCACGGCAACCGTGTCCAAGCCGGCCGTCACGATATCCGGCACGACGGCTTCTTTGGGCACGACCAACGTAAGCGGCCCCGGCCAGAACGCCGCCGCGAGACGGTCCGCGGCTTCGGGCCATGCACGCGCAACCGAACGTGCACCTGCCGCGTTCAACACATGTACGATCAGCGGGTCGTAGCTCGGCCGGCCTTTCGCCGAAAAAATTTTGGCGACCGCGGTCGCATCGAGCGCGTTGGCGCCAAGGCCGTACACTGTCTCGGTGGGGAATGCGACAAGGCCGCCGCGTCGCAACACATCGGCCGCGCGCCGAACGATATTGGCGTCCGGTCGCTCGGGGTCAACCGTGAGGTAGCGCACTTGTTCATTAGTCACGCAGTACTAATGTAAGACAGGTCGCATTCCTGCCGTCGCATGACGCCCGCCCGCGTTGCTCGTCTCCCCTAAATAACGGCTCCTCAGCCTCGAGCCTCGGCGCGCGGCAACTCCACGTTTCTTCGTGGGTACTCGCAGGTACGATGATCCCGCCGCTCCATTTTCGTCGCGTTCGCGCTCTCGTCGTGCTTGGCGCGCTGGTGCTCGTCGCCGGCGCGTGCGAGCGCATCGCCGTTGGTCCGCAGATCGCGGGGCAACTGCGCTCGGGCCGCGCGTACGCCGAGCGGCTGATTGCGCATCCGCCATCGCAGATGCAGTCCGAAGGCGACTCCGAGCATGTCGTGGCGCTCGGGTACCTCGAGCGGCAGCGACTCGGCCTCGGCGGTCCATTTCGATTGATCGACTATGCGTTGGGCGACCCGCGTCTCACCGTCGCCTCTCGCGATTCGCTTGCGTGGGCGCTGCTCGCGCGCACGGTCGACGGCAATGCCGATCACGTGAACCCGATTGCGCTCGACTCGCTCACTGACAGTGTGTCCCTCGTGAGCGCGCCCGACGGCGACGAACAGTACGCGCTCATCGACCACACTATCCGCGACGCACATGATCCCCGCGCCGGGGAGTTGGCGGTGCGTCTCGCGTACACACTTGCGGCCGCGGAGCATCGCTTGCGCGGCGACGCACCGCACATCGCGGCGCAGGCTGCGGCGCTCGTACGCGATCGCGAGCTCGCCAAGCGCGACGTCAACGACCTGTTGCGCGCCGCATGGCGCGACGACGCGGATCCGTTGACGCTGTTACAGACGTGGCGTCGCGAGCGACGCTTCAGAGTCGAACAGCCGCTCATGGAGCGCCTGCCTCCGGACGTCGAGCTCGAGGCCATGCGCCTGACGGCCGAGCTTCAGGATGAGCTCCGCAGCGCATCCGGTCAGGCGCCCAAGGAACGCGAATCCGATTCGAGCGCATCGCTGCTCGGACTCGCGGCAGTCCAATTGGAGCGCCTCGCGTTGGGCCATGCGCGACCTCCCGAGACGCCGGTGGTCGTCGCGATGTGGACGCACCGCGATGACCTGCTGCGGACGTCGGCGGACGAGACGGGCGCGCACGCGGCACGCATGCGCTTCCTGTATCGCTCGCGCGGCGAAGAGGGCTTTGCCGCCGAGCGTGCGTTAGTCGCACAGGAAGCGCCCGGCATCCCGGTCGCCCGGACGACGCTCGCTGCCGCGGTCGCGCTCCGTGCATACGCGCAGGAAACGCCGTGGTATCCCGGCGATCCGGCTCCGACCGACGCGCAGCTCACCGACCGCTACGGCCTAACGGCGGTGACCTTCGATGCCAGCGTGCCGGCGGCCTGGCGTCCGTACTATCGCGCGATGCTCGGCTCGGCGCTCGCCGATCTCGATCGCGTGCTGCCGTCGCTCGATCTCACGGGGCTGCGCATCCACTTCGGCGAGAATCCGCTCCGCGGTGTGGCGCTCGCCCTGCACGATCCGGTGCACCGGGTCATCTATCTGCCGTCCGCCACGAGTGCCGGGACCATCGCGCACGAGGTCGCGCACGATCTCGACTGGCAGGCGGCCGAGCGTCGCTACGCCGTGCGCGGCGACTACGCCACGGATCGCGCCGTCCGCGACGCGCGCGGCGGCCAGTTGGCCGCCTCGCTTCGCGGCCTGACCGCGGCGTCGCTGACGGCCGTCGATCCGGATGATCGCGACGTCTTGAGCATGCGCCCAACGGAAGTGTTCGCGCGCAGCGTCGACTGGTTCGTGGCTGTGTCGTTGGCGCGCGAAGGGCGGATGAACGGCTATCTCTCGTCGGTGCAGGATGACCTCTTCACCGGCTACGTCACAGTGACGCCGCCCGACGTCACCGGCGAGGCGGGGTCCGCGCTGGTGAGCGTGCTCGATGATGTCGCGCCGCCGCCGCGCTCGACGCGCGATTGGTACCTGACTCGGTACGGCCCCGGTCGGGTGCTGACGCCGTATGACCTGGTGCGGCGTGTCCTCCAGGTGCCGTTGGACACGACCGGTATCGACAGCTCCGCGTCCCTCGCCGCACTCGTGGCGCCGGTCCGCGGCGTTCGCGATTCGGTGATTGCGATCGTCGATGGCGGCCGATGCGGTAACGCCGCCGGCGATCGCGAGCAGCAACTGACGGCCGCGCGCCGCCGTCTGGTCGAGCTCGCTGCGCGCGCCCGCGCATCTGGTATCATGCGCGAGCGCGGCACGGCATTGGCCGCCGAGGACGCATGGCGTTGGGCAATGCTCGCGCCCTACGGAGCGGCGCACGCCGAGGTCGCTGGCTCCATGTTAGGCGGATCCATCGAGAGCGCGCTTGCGGATCGAGGGTTGCAGATCGATCTTCTCATGCGCGACAGCGAGCCTGCTCCGGGCGTGCTGACCTGCGCGATCGATTCGTCCGAGGGCGTCCGCTAGCTCGTTCCGCAGGGTCCTCTCCTCGCCTTCCAAATGACTGGTACGCAACCACCATCCGCGCGGCCGTTGCCGCACGCCGCTGACTCGTTCGATCAGCGCGTCGACGTCGAGACGCCGGAGCAGGTGGTGCTGTCGTACACCCTCGCTGGTGTCGGAGCGCGCGCCGCTGCCGCGATCGTGGACTTTTTCGCGATCTCGGCGATCATCATCGGGTTTTTCTTCCTCATGGGCATGCTCGCCAAGATGGCGCCGAAAGGGCAGGCGACGCCCGATGCCACCGGTGGCTGGGCCGTCGCCATCGTCATTCTGTTCGTGTTCGCGCTGCAGTGGGGCTACTACGTCCTGTTCGAAGCGCTGTGGGACGGACAAACGCCGGGCAAGAAGCTGCTCCACATTCGTGTCGTACAGGACGGCGGCTACTCGGTGTCGTTCGGCGCGTCGGCCGTTCGCAACATTGCGCGTATCGTCGACATGCAACCGGCCTTCACCTACGGTGTCGGCGTCGTGAGCGCGTCGCTCGCGAAATCCGGCAAGCGACTCGGCGACATGATGGCCGGCACGTTCGTCGTCCAGGAGCGGATCGATCAGGCGCCCATGATCGCGATCGACGCGCAGACATCGGACGCGGTTCCGGTGACGGCGTCGCTCAGCACGGCGGAGTACGACCTGCTCGAGCGGTTCCTGTCGCGGGCTTCCGCATTGGCACCGCTCCGATTGGCCACACTGGCCGATCAGTTGTCCGTCAAGCTTGCCGCGCACATGCCTAACGAGCCGCTGCCGATGCTCGACCGCCTGCGCCTGCTCTATGCGCGCGAGCGCGCGGCGCGATCGCGCGGCATCGCGGCACGCGGAGCCACCGGCGCGGCGCGCGAGCGACACGCCATGGTGGCCCGCTCGTCGACCAAGTGGAGCGGATTCGCGACGACGCTGCGGGATGTCCAACGCCGCGGTCTGCGCAACCTGTCGGAGAGCGAAGTGAGCGAGTTCGTGGCGCAATACCGCGAGCTCGCCACCGACCTCGCGAGACTCAAGACGGCGTCCAAAGACAGCCAGTCGGACGCGGTGTTCTATCTCAGCCGCTTGGTCGCGGGCGGACACAACCTGCTCTACCGACAGCGATCGCTCACCAGCGGCGCGGCGCTTCGATTCCTCGCGGTGAACGTGCCGCAGGAGATTCGTCGCTCATGGGCGTACATCGGGCTGGCGGCGTTGTTCATGTTCGGTCCGATGGCGATCACGTTTCGAGCCGTCGTCGACAATCCGCGGTTAGCGGAATCGCTATTGCCGCCCACCATGATCGACCGCGTGAACGAGGGCGTTGCTCGTGCGAAGCACGGCGACCGCACCTATGTCGAGATCAAGTCCTTCATGCGTCCGGTCGCGGCGTCGACGATCATCAGCAACAACATCCAGGTCACCTACGCCGTCTTTGGTGCCGGCATCTCATTTGGCGTGGGCACGATATTGATGCTCGTGTACAATGGTATCTCGATCGGGGCTGCCGCAGGCCTCTACGCATCGAAGGGCATCTTCGGTCAGATCGGCGAATTCGTGTTGTCCCACAGCGTGTTCGAGCTGAGCGCCATCTGCATCGCCGGTGGTGGCGGACTACTCCTCGCACGCGCGTTGCTCCTGCCCGGCCTGTACACACGGCGTGAAGCGCTGGTCGTGTACGGACGGCGCGCGATACGCTTGATTGCCGCGTCCACGCTGTTGTTGGTCATAGCCGGGACAATCGAAGGACTCATTTCTCCGCGCACCGACATCTCGATCGGCGTGAAGATCGGCGTGGCGATCGCCTGTGCGGTTGTGCTGCTCGCGTACGTGGTGCTCGGCGGTCGCGGAATGCACGCCACCGACGAGGAGCAGTTCGCCTATAGCGAAGCGCGGGCTTTGAGCTCGAGGTAGCGATTGATCACGGCCGCCGTCATTGCGCGCGGCGACACATCGAGCACCGACACGCCGGCGTGGCGCATGCGGGCCAGTGCGGTCTCGCGCGCCGTGACGAGCTCCTCGGCGGCGGCCGCTTCGTACAGTTCGGTGGAGGAGGCACCAGTCTCCGGTCGCGCCGTCGCGATCAAGCGGTCATTGCGCAGCGCGACAACCACGAGGAGGTGGCGCGCCGCGCCGCGCGAGGTATGCGCGATGAGTGCTTGCGACGACCGCGCGTCGATCACGTCGGTGAACAATACGATGAGCGACCGCTTCCGCTGCCGTTCGCCTAACACACGAAACGCCGCGGCATAGTCGGGCTCGGCCATGCTGGCCATGGTCGGCATGATCGCGCGGTGCACGCGCTCTAACGCCTGCTTTCCGCGCATCGGCGGCGCCCATGCGCGGATTTCGTCGTCGAATACTAGCGCGCCCACCTGATCCTTCGATTGCGTCGCCACGTCGGCGAGGAGCATGGCCGACGACAGCGCGTACTCGAAGCGCGGCACATCGCCTTCCAGCTGCGTCATCATGCGTCCGGCGTCGATCGCGAGCATCACGGTTTGACCCTGCTCGATCGTGTACTCGCGCGAGATGAGCACGCCGCGCCGAGCCGTCGCCTTCCAGTCGACGCGCCGCGGTTCGTCGCCCACCACGTATTCGCGCAGACTCGCGAATGCGGTTCCGTCGCCGCGGCGCCGAATGGCGCGCATCCCGAGATCACGCAAGCGATGGTGCACGGCGAGCAGGCGATACCGGCTCACGCCGGCCATCGACGGCACGACTGTCACCGTGTCGCTCAATTGCCAGCGAAGGGTCCGGCGGACCAGGCCTAACCAGCCGTCGGCGCGCACGACGATGCCGCCAAGGGGCCACACGCCGCGTTCGGCGCCGGTGAGCTGCAGCGGAATGGAGCAGGGCGCGCCCCCCCGCACGGCGTGACGTCGTTCGCCGGATTCCGAGGTCGCGCGCACGCCCCGCGGCAAATCGTCGTAGAGAGAGAACCGGAGGGGCCGCCCGGCGGCCAGCGTCACCACGTACGCAGCGTCGACGGTGTCGCCTAACCCAATGCGGTCGGGCACCGTGCGTTCGATCTCGACCTGCCAGCGCGCGGGCGTGGTGAGCGCGTCCAGCATGACCGCCGCGACGATCAGCGCGGTGACGATGAGTGCGATGCGGGAGCCCGTGTCGCTGTCCGACACCATCCAAATCGGCGCCAGCGCCGCGACCAGGATCGCGAGGCGACGCGTTGGGACCGGCAGTCGTCCGATGCGCGAGCGTCTGATCCTCGGATGACTCGAGGCGCGCGCGGCTTCGTCTGCGTCCGACGCGCTCGCCGGCACCGGCGCCATCGCGTTGGTCATTTCGGTGCCACCACGCGCATCAGCACCGCTTGCATCACGTCGTCGCTGGTGCGGCCCTCCACTTCGACCTCGGGCGACACCACCACGCGGTGGCGAAGCACCGGCAACGCGTAGTCTTTCACGTCGTCGGGCGTCACGAAATCGCGGCCGGCGATCACCGCCGCCGCGCGCGACACGCGAAACAACGCCACCGTGGCGCGCGGCGATCCGCCTAACGTGAGGGCGGTCTCCTCGCGGGTTGCGCGCACGATCGATGCGATGTACTCGCGCACTTCGGGCGCTACCGTGATCCGGTCCACGGTCTGGCGCACCTCCGCGCACGACTCCGCGTTGAGCACCGGCTCCAACCGAATGTCCGAGGCCCGCTCGGCATCGAATCCCGATGCGTAGTTGGCCAACATCGCGAGCTCGGCCTCTTTGGCCGGATACGGAACCCTGACCTTGAGGAGGAATCGGTCGAGCTGCGCCTCGGGCAGCGGGTACGTGCCCTCGTACTCCACCGGGTTCTGCGTCGCGAATACCGAGAACAGCGTGCCTAACGGACGGGCGGTGCCATCGACGGTCACCTGCCGCTCCTGCATCGCCTCGAGCAGCGCCGCCTGCGTCTTGGCCGGCGCGCGATTGATCTCGTCCGCCAGCAAGAGGTCGGTGAACACCGGGCCGGGCCGGAATTCGCTCGTCCGGCCGCCATCCTGCAGCACGGTCGTGCCCGTGATGTCCGAGGGCATGAGGTCGGGCGTGAACTGAATGCGGCCGAACTTCGCATTGAGCGCACTCGCGAGAAGGCGGACCAGGAGCGTCTTCGCCGTGCCGGGAACGCCCTCCAACAGTGCGTGTCCGCGGGCGAGGAACGCCACGAGCACCTCGTCGATCACGGCGTCCTGCCCAACGACGCGGGACGCGACGGCTGCGCGCACTGCGCCCATGCGTTCGGCAACTTGCTCGGCGGTCATCACGGGGTTATCGCCCTCTCGATGTGGTCAATGGCGTCGCCGACCGCGATCCAGTCGGCGGCGGACAGCTGCTGTGTGAGCGCGCGCTGCAACACGGCAACGTCGGGGCCGCTCACCGGCACGCGTCGCGTGAGCATTGTCAGGTATCCGTCGTCGGGCAGCGAGCCGGCGCCTAACGGATGGCGCCGGCGGAGCCCGCGGAGCAATCGGCTGGTGGCCAACCGCGTCGCATGAATCTGCTCGTAGGCCAAAGTCAGCGCGCCAACGTGCTCCAGCGGCGAGCGCCGCTCGATGCTCTGGCGCTCTCGCGGCAGAATCGGCCGCATGCCGATCACCAGCAGCAGCACGAGACACGCGATCGACACTTGCACGCCCACTCGGCCGGGCGCCGTTCCGAAGAGTGCGTGCCCGATCACACCCAGGAGCGTCGTCGACTCGCCGAATCCTTGGTGATATTCGTCGAAGTCGAGCCGCCGCGAGGGACCGGACCCCGCTTCTTCCAACAGGCGCACGGCGAGAATCATCCCGGTCGTGTCGCGTACGTTTGCATTCCGCAGGAATTCGAAATCCGCCACGACCAGCGCCACGCCATTGCCTAACCGGCGCACCATGATGGCCGGCGCGGTTCGGCCGCTGTCGGTGCTCACGCTGACCAACGTCGTGGTCGACGGCGGGAAAACGGGTGCCGTGTCCTGTTCCGAGGTCCGCACCGGCACCAGCACGCGCGAAAACTCCCGGGCGTCGATCGCTGCCGCGTTGAGCGACGTCGTCACGCTCGTGCTCGCATCGCTACCAGGTCGCGCCACGTCATAGTGCCCCGGGTAGCGCGACCGCCGGATGCGCAGCGAGTCCGCCAGTGCGGAGCCTGCCTCGGGAGACACGACGAGCGTCGCACCACGACGCACCGCGTCCAGCAGCGCCGCGACTTCCGTTGCGCTGGGGTCGATCGGCGGATCCAGCAGCAGGTACGTGACCGATGAGTCTAACGGCGCACGAAAAACCGAGCGGCGCCGCGTGACCGTCCAACCGAGCCGCCTGAGCACATCGTACTGTGCCTTGGCACCGAACGGATTCGTACCGTACGTGGTGAGACGCTGGTCGAGGTCGCCGCCCGCGCTCCCTCCCGGCGACGCGATCACTGCCGCAACCAGCAGCACGCCGAGAATCGGGAGCACGACACTCGGCCGCAGCAACGAGCGATTAGGCATGCGGGTGCACCACCGGCATGGCGAGCGTATGCAGATGCTGGTAGCGCTCGGCGTCGCACGCCCCGATGCCGTAGATCACGACCTCGTACGATCGGCCAAATTCTCGAAAGCGGCCGAATAGCGAGGACGACCGCGTGCGCAGCTCGCGTACGTAGTCGCCCACGGTCTTCGACGGATGCAGTCGAATCTGGTTTTGTCGCGCGGCGCTCTCCAACATCGCCGCATAGAGCGCATGCGCCGCGCTCGTGTAGTCGCCAGATGCCGCCAGCGCCTGTGCCGCCGCCCACGGATCTTCGCCGCGCGCGCCGCCCATCGCTCCCCAGATCATTCCGCGGGCCACGTCGGTACGGCGCATGCGCCACAACATCACCGAGCGCGTGACGACCGCCAGGACTAACGCGGCGACGATCGTCACCAAGAACCAGAACGTTCCCGGCGACGCGCGGAGACGCTCGTACCACGACGCCACATAGTCGAACGCCCGGGTCAGCAGCACCAGGAACCAATGCCACAGCGTTTGCCCCAGCGTCAGGCGCCGATATTCCGGATCGTGGAACACCGTGTCCACCGCGGCGGCAACACGGTGATCCGGTATCTGTTGGGCGAGAGGGAAGATCATGCGGTGCCGAGATAATAGGCCGGGGACGCGCAACGCGCCACAGGGTGCGCTAACGGCGGACGACCCCTTCCAGTCCTCCTGCCACGAGCGACGCGATGTTCGCCATGATCACCGGACGCAACGCGGCGCCGGGCGACACGAGATACTTCGGCACCCACACCGGGTGAAACCACTCCTTGAACTCGCGCACGCCCTGGAAATTGTAAAAGCGTTCGCCGTGGCCAAACGCCGCGGTGCCCAACCGGTGCCAGATCGGGGCAATGGTACTGGCCGTGAGGCCTGATAAGGGCGCCATCCCCAGATTGAACCAGCGATACCCCTGTGCCTTTCCCCACAGCATCATCTCGGACAGCGCGTAGCGCATGATACCGGGCGGTGCGCCGGGCGTGAATCGCATCAGGTCGACTTCGATCTCTTCGTGACATCCGGACGGCCAGGCGTTGGCGAACGCAATGATGCGTCCGTCGCGGCGCACGATTCCCGTCGGAAACCGACGGACGTAGTCGTCGTCGAAGAAGCCCAACGAGAACCGCTTTTCACGCGCGTGTTTCGCCTCGAGCCACGCGTCCGAGACGACCCGCAATGCGCCCACCTGTTGCTCGACTGCGCGGGCGGGCAGCATCTCGAACGAGCACCCATCGTTCACCGCCGTCCGCCACACCCGGCGGAGGTTGCGCCGCTCCGCGCCGTCGAGCGAGAACTCGCCTAACTGAACACGCGCTTCCTCGCCTAACTTGGCAACGCTGAACCCGATGTCAAGATAGCGGTGCAGGTGCGCCGTTCCCACCTTGTAGAACACCGGCCACGCCCCGTGCCGGTCGCACGCCGTGATGAAGCGGAGCGCCAGGTCGGCTACCTCATCCGGCGGGGCCACCGGATCGCCTAACGCAACCCAGCTCCGTCGCGCGACGGCGTACATCACGAAGCCTGTGCGCGCCGCGTTGAACAGCAGCGCCTTGTCGCCCAGAAAGGCGAGATGGGCCGCCGCCTCCGGCGACGCCGCGACGATCGGGGCGACGGCATCGAGCTCCGCGAGCGTCGGCAACCCGGGCCGCGCGCGCGCCGGCGTGATGAGACGCGTCCCGGCCACGAGCACGAGGACCACCACCACGCCGGTCGTCGCCCGCAGGAAACGCGGCGCCTCGGCGCCTGGTGAAAAGCGCCAGAACGTCCCGGCGCTGATGTCCGGCCAGCCGTACGAGATGACGCCCAACACGACGGATCCAACCACGACGAACCCAATCGCCGCGATCCACGGGGCGGTGAATCGCTCCTCGAACAAGCTCGCTTTCCGGTAGAAAAACCGACGGCTGGCGACCAGCGCGCCAAGCATGGCCGCGAGCAGGACCGCTTCCTCGACGTCCAGTTCCTTGAGCAGGCAGAACAACGCTCCCGCGCCTAACAGAACGACGGTCAAGGAATACGCCGCATCGAGGCGGCGCCACAATCCGCGCGCCAGAATCAGCAGCCCTGCACCCGCGAGACTGCCGAAAAAGTGCGAGACCTCGATCACCGGCAGCGGCAGCACCTGCACCAACCAGCCCAACCGCTCCGCCGCCGCCGGCGTGGCGCCCGAAAAGATCAGAATCGACCCTGCCAGGAACGTCGTCGCCGCCAACAAGCGCGGCACGACGACCGGTGCCACCGTTCCCGTCACGCGCAGCACACGCTGCAACGGACGCTTGTGCCGCAGCACGAACAGGGCGCCGAATGCCACCGCGACCGCGATGCTCGGCAGCAGGTAGTGCACCGTGTTGGCCGGCACGTATGCGCCTAACTGACGGAGCGCCGTCGTATCCTGCCACGGATTCACGAGCGGTCCGCCGCGTACGTGGCGCAGACGCTCCGTACGGGGCACCGCCCGCAATGCCGCACGCGCGCCGTGCAAATGCGCGCGCCTAACTCCATCAACGCTTGATTGTGTACGTAGGTCGCTTTCCCCGTTCGGGGCAGCAACGCTCGAGCCAGGTCCCAGATGCGTCGGCGGTCGGCGCCGCGCGTGGGGTCGAGCGCCGGCGCGAACACCCGACGCACCACGCGCGCCACGTTCGTGTCCACCAGCGCCTCGCGCTGCTCGAACGCAAACGACGCCACCGCGCCCGCCGTATACGCGCCGACCCCCGGCAGCGACCGCAGTGATGACGCGTCCGCCGGCAATGTCGCCGGCGCTCCCGACACCGCAACCGCTCGTGCCAACCGATGCAGATTCTTCGCGCGAGCGTAGTAGCCCAAACCCGCCCACGCTTCCATCACACGCGCCGGCCGTGCACGCGCCAGCGCGTCCAGCGTCGGAAAACGATCGAGGAACTCGCCGTACTTGAGCAGGACCCGCGACACCTGCGTCTGCTGTAGCATCAATTCCGAAACGAGAATGCGATACGGATCGCGCGTCTTACGCCACGGCAGATCCCGATGGTGTGCTCGGTACCAGGCGCGCAGCACGCGTCCGAATTGCAGTCGGACGGCCAGCGCGCGCTCGAGTGCCATGTCGCCGCGATGCGTCGCACCGCGAGCCCGAGAGCGTCGTTTCGTCATTGCGCCTTGCGTCGTCGCGCGCGGCGGGCTCTGCGGTGGACGCACACGCAGACGTTGGACCCGACGCGATGTATTTTCCGCGATGCCCTATGCGGAAACCTCCGCCATCCGCACCGGGTATTCAACGGCTGCATGCGCTTGGGATGCGTGCAATGTGGCGGACGTCGGTCACGGCCCTTCCTTCGACCCCGCGCTCGCCGCCGCTCGACCTACACCCTGTCGCGACGGGCGTCGCCCGCGCGAGGAGCACGTATGCCACTCGGCCGTACACTCTCGCTGTCCTCAATGCTGTCGGTGATCGCCATCGGCGTGCTCCCGGCGCAAACCGTCGCGACGTACGCCCCGGGATCGCGTCGCTATCACCTCATGTCCGTGATCTCACGCGACCAGGAGCAGGACGGCCAACACAGCAAGTTCACGATCACCAACGAACAGATCGTTTCGGTGACGCTCTCAGCCCACACCAAGGACACGCTCGAGTTCTCGTACACCATGGATTCCACGAGCATGGCTGCGGATCCGCCCGTTACGCTCCCCGACATGTCGGGACTGAAGGGCATGCATGTGCATGGCGTCATGTCGCCTTCTGGCATTGGACTCCAGGACGATCACCACGTCGACCATCCTCGGCGACACCACGTATCAAGGGCACCGTGCGTGGCGTGTCCATCGCGCGGCCGGCCTGACGATCGCCGCGACGCAATCGACCTTAGAGCAGAATCTCTCGGTCGATGGACACGGTAGCGCCGAGGGGGTCTACTTCATCAGCCGCGACGGCGTCTACCTCGGCGCGACGTCGAACGAGACGATGACGATGAACGTCACCGACAAGGCCAGCGGAAACTCCATTCCCGTGACGCAAGTCGTGACGTCGAAGGTCGAGCTCCTGCCGTAGATCTCATTCGTCGCTCGACGAGCGCCGGTCGCGCTTCTGCTCCGAGCGGCGCTTCTTCTGCGACAAGCGGCGCTCGACCGCCGCGCGCGGCGTGCGCGTCTTGACGCGCCGCTTGGGCACGACCAACGCGCGCCGCACCAGGTCCGCGAGCCGCGATTCTGCGGCCTCCCGGTTCTGCCGCTGGCTGCGATGCTCGCTCGCCACCACGCGCACGAAGCCCGACCCGTCGAGCCGGGCGGCGAGGCGGGACGCCACGCGCTGCCGGTGCGCTTCGCCTAACGAACGCGACGCCGAGGGGTTCCACAGCACCTCGATCCGCGTTGCCGATGTGTTGACGTGCTGACCGCCCGGGCCGCCCGATCGCGTCGCACGCACCACCAATTCGTCGCGCGCGATGGTCACGCTGTCGTTCACGCGCAGTCCCTCGCTCACGCCGGCACCGGACCTTCCGCCGCCGCGCGGTGCACGCGCACCGCCGCCACGCGCTTCCCGTCCATGGCCACCACTTCGAGCTCTCCGCCCGGAAACGCGACGCGATCGCCAACCTTCGGCAACCGGCCCAACTGCGAGAACACGTATCCGCCTAACGTCGACCAGCTCCCGTCGGGAATCCGCACACCGTGATCCGAGCGCACGTCGATCAGTGACATCGACCCGGCCAGCTCCAACACGCCGTTCTGCATCAGTGCGTCGCGCGCGGCCACGTCGTACTCATCGGAAATGTCTCCGATGACCTCCTCGATCAGATCTTCCATCGTGACGATGCCCGACGTGCCGCCGAATTCGTCCAACACCACTGCCATGTGCGCCCGCGTCCGCCGCAAATCATCCAACACGCGCTCCGCCGCGCGGGTGTCGGGCACGTACATCGCCTCCCGGACATATCGCTTGAGCGAGAACGGCGCGCGCCCGTCGCGCAGCCACAAGTCCTTCGCCAGGAGCACGCCCACGATGTCGTCTAACGTCTCGCCGTACACCGGATACCGCGAATAGCGCTCGCGTCGCAGCACCTCGAGTACCTCATCTTCCGTCGCGTCCACCTGTAGCGCGGCGACCTCAGTCCGCGGACGCATCACGTCGCGCGCCTTCTTGTTGTGGAAGTCGAACACGCCGGCCAGCATCTGCGAGTCGCTCTCGTCCAGAATTCCGTGCGCGCGTGCCTGCATCACGAGCAGCCGCAACTCTTCGGGCGAATGCACGCGCGCGGTCTCTTCTACCGTGTGTAGCCCGAGCAATCGCAGAAACGCGTTTGCCGCGCCATTGAGGACGGCGATGAACGGCCGCATCACCGTCGAGAACAGCCGCAACGGCAACGCGACCCAGCGGCTGACACCCTCCGGGTTGAGCAGCGCCATCGACTTGGGCGCGAGCTCGCCTAACACGATATGGAGAAACGTGATGATGACGAACGCGCTCGTGACCGCGGCCGCGCTGTGTGTCAAGGTCGGCGACGGCACGTATCCGAACGTCCTTAGCAGACGGTCGAGCACCGTCGCCATGGTTGCCTCGCCGATCCACCCCAGCGCCAACGACGACAGTGTGATGCCCAGCTGCGTCGCCGAAATGTACAGATCGAGATGCTTGAGCGTCTCTTGAACGATCTTCGCGCGCCGGTCGCCTCGACTCGCCATGGCGTCGATCCGGCTGCGCCGCGCACCCACGAGTCCGAATTCCGCCGCCACGAAAAAAGCGTTCGCGAGCACGAGCAGCAGGACCGCCAGCAACCGGAGCACGATCGCGCCGGCGGTGAGGTCATCAGGTGGACCAGCCACGTAACTCCTTGGCAGAGGCAGTCGTCGAAGATATAGCAAAACGCCAGGCGTCGCGGTACGTCAGCCTCTCATTCCGCGAGAGACGCCGGCTTGGTACCCGTCCTCGCGACGGACATGGCGCCCGGACCGCCGACTCACTCGACCATAACGATGCTCGACCAGCGCCGCGTCCTCCGGTGGATTTACATCGGCCGTCTTTCGCTGGCCTCCGCTATTTTCGTCGCGGCGGTCCTGGCCTGGAAGTCCGCCGAAGCGCGCGTCACGCTCATCGCATCGCTCGCCGTCATCGCCGCGATCGTGGTCACGGTGCTCTCGGTGTGGTACGGCTCGCAAGCCACGCGCCGCGCCGGTCGTGCGTTCTTCTACCTCCAGGCGGTTTTCGACGTCGCCCTCGTGACGGCCGTCGTGCACGTCACGGGCGGCGAGCTCTCGCAGTTCGCTGCGCTCTACATCCTCGTCACGGCCGGCGCATCGTTGCTGCTCCCAGCCGGCGGCGGACTGCTCGTCGCGGCACTCGGCATCTCCTGCTACATCGCCGACGTCATTATCTCACGCGGCGGAGCGTTGGACTTGGGCATGATGCTCCAACTCGCCGTCTTCGCCGGCGCAGCGTTGGGCGTCGCCTACCTGAGCGCGCGACTCAAGGAAGCGGGCGTCGATCGCGAGGATTTGGAAGCCCAGCTCGCTCTCGCTCGACTCCAGGCCGAAGACATTCTGCGCAACATTCGGAGTGGCATCGTCACCGTTGGCCCCCAACGCCGGTTGTTGTTTGCCAATCCGGCCGCCGGTACGCTGCTCGGCTTCGATCAGGACACGGCGAGAGGTCGCCCGGTGAGCGAGGTGATTGCCGGCGCGTGCCCCGCTCTTGCGGATGCCCTCGAGCACGCGATGAGCGAGGGTGAGCGCGTGACGCGTGGTGAAGCCGTCATCACGCACATGAATCGCTCGTTCCCAATCGGATTCACGACCACGATTCTCGACGCCGATGGCGACGATTCGAACTTGTCCGCCACCGCGATCTTCCAGGACATCACCGACAACAAACGCCTCGAGGAGCTCCGCCTCCGCGCCGAACGGCTCGAAGGCATCGCCGAATTGAGCGCATCGCTCGCGCACGAGATCAAAAATCCGCTGGCGTCCATCCGCAGCGCCGTCGAGCAGCTCGCGCGAGCGCCGCGCGCCACCGATGACGAACGTACGTTAGGCAAGCTCATTGTACGCGAATCGGACCGCCTGGCGCGGCTCCTCACCGAGTTCCTCGATTTCGCGCGCGTCCGCAAGACACGGGGCGATCTCGTCGACCTCGCCGAAGTGGCGCGCGCCGCGACCGGACTTGCTGCCTCGCACCCCGACTGCGGCCGCGGCATCGCCGTGGCGTGCCGGGCGCCCGGCGAGCCGGTGCTCGTCGAGGGCGACGAGGATCTGCTCCATCGTGCGATCTTCAACATCACGCTCAACGCCGTGCAAGCATCGCCCGACAACGGACGCGTTGCCGTCGAGGTCACGCGCCTAACGCGCGAGCAGGTACCGGCCGGCGTCGTGTTCCGCGACGGCGCCGTCGCGTTGCGCGTTACCGACTTCGGCCCCGGCATCCCCGCATCGATCAAGGACCGCGTGTTCGATCCCTTTTTCACGACGAAGCCCGGCGGCACCGGCCTCGGACTTCCGATCGTGCACCGCGCGATCGAAGCCCACCGCGGCTGCGTGCTCCTCGATACCGGCAAGCGCGGCACGCGATTCACCGTGTTGCTCCCGATCCCGCAGCCGGCCGGCGCGGAGGCCGCATGACCGCACCAGCCGTCAAGCCGAGCGTCCTCGTCGTCGACGACGAGACGGGGATCCTCGAGACGCTCCGCATTTTACTCAAGAACGAAGGCTTCACGCCCCACGTTGCGTTAGGCGGTAAGCAGGGCCTCGATCAGATCGCCGCGCTGGCGCCCGACATCGTGATCACCGACGTACGCATGCCGAGCGTCACGGGCCTCGAGATCCTGTCCGCTGCCCGCGCGAAGGATCCGGACCTGCCTGTCATTCTCATGACCGCCCAAGCCGATCTTCGTTCGGCAATCCAGGCCGTCAACGAAGGCGCCTACTACTATATCCAGAAGCCCTTCGTCAACGGCGACATCGTCGCCATCCTGCGACGGGCCGCCGAGCATCGGCAGCTGCGTGTCGAGAACCGCTCGTTGAAGCAGGAAATTAGCCGCCGCGATCGCAACAGCGCCAACCAGCCCGTTGGGCGCAGTAAGGCGTGGTTGTCGGTGCTGCGCCTCGCCGAAACGGTCGCGCCTACCGAGTCGACGGTCCTCATCCAAGGCGAGTCGGGCACGGGTAAGGAAGTCATCGCCCGCTACATCCATCAACTGTCGGCGCGCGCGTCCGGTGCGTTCCTGTCGATCAACTGCGGAGCGCTCCCCGAAAGCCTCTTGGAGAGCGAGTTGTTCGGCCACGTTAAGGGCTCCTTCACCGGAGCGATGAAGGACAAGTCGGGCCTCTTTACCGCGGCCGGCGGCGGTACCTTCTTCCTCGACGAAATCGGCGAGACCACACCATCGACGCAGGTGAAGCTGCTGCGCGTCCTGCAGCAGCGCGAAGTGATTCCGGTCGGTGGCACGGAGGCGGTGCCCATCGACACGCGCTTGCTCGCCGCCACCAACCGCGACCTCGAAGAAGAGATGAAGCGGGCGGCATTCCGCGGCGACCTGTTCTATCGCTTGAACGTATTTGCGCTACATCTGCCGCCGCTGCGCGCCCGGCGCGATGACATCCCGCTGCTGATCGACGCGTTCCTGCATCGCGCGGCGCAGCAGCGACAGACGGAGCCCAAACGCCTAACGGAAGCGGCGGTCGATGCGATGCAGACGTACGGTTGGCCCGGCAACGTCCGCGAGCTCGAGAATGCGCTCGAACGCGCGGTCATCTTGAGCGAGGGCGACACGATCGATGTCGGCGCACTGCCCGAGCGCATCACGGAGCGCCGTGCCGAGCCGCTCGTTACATCGCAAGTCGCCGCCGCCAATCCGACCCTCGACGTGATCGAGCGCGCGTACATCACGTGGGTCTTGCAGAGCGAAGGCGGCAACAAGACGCGCGCCGCCGAAGTGTTAGGCATCGATCCGTCCACGTTGTATCGCAAACTCTCGCGGTACGGGGTCGCCGAGTGACGTCGCGCGCGGAGGGAACGACGGCACGCCGCGGCAGCCGCTTCAGCGTGTTCACGTCCCTCAAGGCCGAGATGATCTTGAGCCTCGCCGTGCTCAGCACGGCGGCGCTCTCGCTCGCCGCGCTCAACGTGATCGTCCTCCGCGACCTGGTCATGAGCCGCCACGGCGCGCTCTATCTCGCGCTGCTCATCATCGCCGACGTGGTCGTGTTCGTCGCGTTCGGCGCGTACAAGGTGCAGGGCCTGGTGCTCGACCCGCTCGACCGCGTCGTCGAAACCACCGAGGCCATTGCCAACGGCGACCTCTCCCGGCGCGTGCCGCAAGGCGCCACCCTCGAGTTCGCGCGTCTGGCGCGGAGCATCAACCGCATGACCAGCCGCCTCATCGAGGAGCAGGCCCAACGCGGCCACCTGGAGAAGGTGGCGTCCGTTGGGCGGCTCGCCGCCGGCGTGGCGCACGAGATCGGCAATCCGTTAGGCGCAATCGGCGGCTACGCGCATCTACTGCGTCGCAGCATGAACGGCAACGCCGACGCTGCCGACGCGATCGTCGGCATCGAGCGCGAAAGCGCGCGCATCGATCGCATCATGCGCGGCATGCTCGACTATGCCCGGCCCCGCCACCGCACGCTCGAGCCGACGTCGCTCAACGACGTCGTCCGACGCGTCACCGAGATGCTCACCGATCAGGGCGCGCTCAAACAAACCGGCGTCTCGCTCGGACTCAACGATGACGTCCCGTTTCTCACAGGCGACGCGCACGAGCTGGAGCAGGTGATGGTCAACCTGCTGCTCAACGCCGTCGACGCGATGGACGGAACCGGGATGGTCTCCGTGGTCACCGAGTGCGTCCCGTTCGCCGAGATCACGGAGTTAGGCGATCGCCGCCGCGGCGACCCCGCCAGCATCGCGGTCGAGCGGCAACCCAATGCCCGCGTACGCGCCTGGCTGCGCTCTGTCGGCGAATTGCGCGAAGTGGTCACGCTCGTCGTCGCCGACAACGGCCCCGGCATTCCGTGGAGTGAAACCGAGCGCGTGTTCGATCCCTTCTTCACGACGAAGGAACCGGGGAAGGGAACCGGCCTCGGCCTCGCCATCGTTGCCCGCATCGTCGAAGGACTCGGCGGCACCGTCTGGGTGCGCGAGGCGCGTGAGGGTGGCGCCGCATTCGTTATGTATTTCCCCGTGCCCGTGCAAGCGCCGCCCGCCGACGTCCCGCAGGTCGCTCCGCCGCTCGACCCGATCCCGTGAAGATCCTCATCGTCGACGACGAGCCCGGTCTCCGTCAGACTCTCGACCGCATCCTCGGCGCAGAAGGACACGAGACGGCCACGGCCAGCCACGCCGCCGAGGCGCTCGACGCGCTCGCGCGGAGCGACGCCGATCTCGTGCTCTGTGACTTGCGCATGCCGACCATGGGCGGTCTCGAATTCCTCGAGCGGTACGAGGCCCAGCGCGGGCGCGGCCTCGTCATCGCCATGAGCGCGTACGGCGACGCCGACACCGCGATCGCCGCCATGCAGCGCGGCGCGTACGACTACATTCAGAAGCCCTTCCGCGCCGAGGAGCTCATCCTTTGCGTTAGGAAGGCGGCCGAGCGCGAGAAGCTGCGCGCGAAGATCGAGCGTTTGGAGCAAGAGCTGTCGACCATTCGCGGTGGGGGTTCGATCGTTGGGCGAAGCGCCGCGCTCCTCGGCGCCGTCGACCTCGCACGTAAAGTCGCGCGGCATCCGTCCACGGTGCTTATCGCCGGCGAGAGCGGCACGGGCAAAGAGCTCATCGCTCGCCTGATTCACGACGGCAGTCCACGGGCTGAAGAGTCGTTCGTTGCCGTCAATTGCGGCGCAATTCCCGAAGCACTGCTCGAGTCTGAGCTGTTCGGCCACGTGCGCGGTTCATTCACCGGCGCAACCGCCGACAAACCCGGCCTCTTCGAGGAAGCAGATGGCGGGACCCTTTTCCTCGACGAGATCGGCGAGCTCCCGGCGTCGTTGCAGGTCAAGTTGCTCCGCGCGCTTCAGGAAGGTGAGGTGCGACGCGTCGGTGCCAACACATCCAAGCGCGTCGACGTCCGCGTAGTTGCCGCAACCAACCGCGACCTCGCGTCCGATGTGAATGCTGGACGCTTCCGCGGCGATTTGTACTACCGTGTAAACGTCGTGTCGATTCGATTGCCGCCGTTGCGAGAGCGCCGCGAAGACGTGCCCGATCTCGCAATACATTTCCTGCGGCGGCACAACGCGCGACTCGGTCTGGAGGTTGGGCGCATCTCGCCCGAAGCCATGCGCCTGCTCGCCGGGCATGCATGGCCCGGCAATGTGCGCGAGCTGGAAAACGTGATCGAGCGCGCCCTCGTCATGGCATCCGGCCCGTCGATCGAAGCCGGTCATCTGGTCGATCTGACCAGTGCGCCGCCGCCGGCCGCGAGCAACGGCGCCGAAGACGTCGACCTGTCGGTCAAACGTCGTACCGAGACGCTCGAACGCACTCTCATTCAGCGCGCACTCGAACAAACGCGCGGCAATCGCACCCGCGCCGCGCAGTTGCTCGAGCTCTCCCACCGCGCTCTCCTCTACAAGATCAGGGATTACGGGTTAGGCGACTGACAGGGCGGCGATGATTTGATGTCGTTCGCACGCGATCGCTAACGCTCGATGGACCGCCGCATGCTTACGTGCGCGCGTCGATTCATCGAGGTGATGCGTGTTCAATCGCGCCCAATGCCATCCGCGTGGTTTTGCCCTTGTCGAGGCGCT
The DNA here is from genome assembly GCA_035279625.1 of Gemmatimonadaceae bacterium. Lineage (GTDB taxonomy): Bacteria > Gemmatimonadota > Gemmatimonadetes > Gemmatimonadales > Gemmatimonadaceae > JADGGM01. The sequence goes on along the minus strand of DATEHK010000173.1, from coordinate 80,097 downwards.
GCTTGCGGTCGTGCTTCTCACGGTCGGCGCTTTGGCCCTTGCCGCTACCGGCGTCGCCAACTTGCGCCTCGAGCTGAGTGCTGCACGCCGCAACGGTGCGGCCGCACTGGCGGCCACACGCCTCGAGCAACTGCGCTCCCACTGTGCATCGGCCGCCGGCACTGACTCGCTCCCCGGCATCGCGATCGCATGGCGCGCATCGGCGTCCGATGGCGTGCTTACGCTCATCGATAGCGTATTGCTCGTCGAGTCTCCGGGTCGCGCGCCGCACACTGAATCGCTGTGGTCCGCGTCGCCATGCTAACCAAGAAAGTCGTTCGGCGCGCCGGTTTCACGCTCGTCGAGATGCTCATCGGGGTGGTGGTCTCATCTATCGTCGGTGCCGCGACCCTTGCGCTGACGGTCCATCACGAACGCCTCGGTCGTGCTCTCGACCGCATTCTGATCACGCGGCGCGCAACGCGCGAAGCGTCGGATGCGCTCCGCTATGATCTGCGCGCACTCGCACCGCGACGCCAGGATATCTACGCGATTGGTGAAGCGTTCGTCGAGTTTCGCCTGTCCGCCGGTTTTGCAGTGGTCTGCGCCATAGACTCCTCGCGCACGGTCGTTTCCATTCCGGCGCGCAGCTCATCGGGTCCTTCGCTCACCTCGTGGATCGTCGCGCCCGAGGCGGGAGACACCGCCATGGTGCTGTTGCCGGCTGCAAACCCCGACTCGGCGACGTGGTCCACCGCGCAACTCAACAGCGCCCCGTCACGCGGGCGCGCGTGTCCTCCAGAATTCGCCGATGCGGGTGACCCCGCTACGTCGCTGGTCTTACGCCTAACGGCGCCGTTGGCCACCGGCGCTGGCGTCGGCGCCGCAATGCGGCTCTTTCGTAGGGCCCGTTACGAGCTGTATCGGGCGAGTGACGGCGCATGGTACCTCGGCTTTCAGGATTGCCTGGCGACGCGCGCTACACCATGCGCGATCATTCAGCCCGTCGCCGGTCCCTATCCGGCCCGCGGCATTCAGTTCCGGTTCCTCGACAGTGCGGCCGCACCGACGGCCCTGTCGTCTCGCGTTACTCGGATCGATATCGTCGTCCGCTCGACCGCCGCCCTTGGGCCGCGTATTCCGGGACTGCCGGCTGTATTCGGCGACTCGGTGCTCCTCACTATCACACCGCGCGACTAACCATGAGGTCAACGCCGTCTTCCAGGTGTCCCGTGCGAGTTGGAAGCACGCTGCTCATCGTCATCGTGGCGCTTGCCATTCTAGGCGCTCTGGTCGCGGGAGGGTTTTTCGCCTCGTGGCGTGAAGCGCAGCTCGGCGCGAACGCCATGCAACGAACGCGCGCACTCGCCGCCGCAGAGTATGGCGCCTACTCACTGTTGTCGCCGACGCGTTGGCAAAGGTCGTGGAGCGGGTTGCCGCCGGTGCAGCACACGGCTGACACCCGTGAAACGCTCGACGCGACTGAAGATCTCGTCGTCGACCTGAGCGTGTGGAAGCTCACCACTGGTACCGCGCTCGTCACCTCGTTGGGCACTGCGGGCCAACCCCCTCGTCGCGCGCAGCGTCGCATCGGACTTCTCGTCGCGCTGCGCCTCCCGGTCATACCACGCGTGTCCGCAGCGATGGTGAAGCACGGAATCGCGATCGCGGATTCGTCGCTCGTGTCGGGCCACGATTCCCCAGGCGCGGACTGTCCGCCGCCCGAGTCCACTATCGCCGCGTTAGGAGTTCCGGATAGCGGAGCGATCGATACCGCTGCGTGCACCTCCGCCCTCTGCGCGGTCGGGCGACCATCCGTTCAAGTCTCTCCGCAGGCCAGATCGGTCGAGACGTACGAAGAGTTCGGTCAAGTGGACCGCTCATTTCTTTCCAAACTCGCGACGCCGATCGCGCAGGGCAGCGTGTTGTCTCCGGCGCCGCGAGTCGACGTTCGCGGCGAGTGCGACGCGCTCGATCCGGGAAACTTCGGTGATCCACTGCGCGTCCTCGGCGCGGACTCGCCGTGCAAGTCTTTCTTCACGTTGGGCTACGTCGATGGCGACCTCCGTTTGGTCGGCGGAGCCGGTCAGGGAATGCTGCTCGTCGACGGCGATTTGACTCTGAAAACGGGTGCGCGATTCGAGGGTGTTGTCATCGCGCGGGGTTCGGTTCGTCTCGAGAGCGGAGCACGGTTGATGGGCATCGTGCTCGCCGACAACGTCTCGCTCGAAGGTGGCTCGATCGTCCAATACTCGTCGTGCGCTGTCGATCGCGCACTCGTCACGGGTGCGCGACCGGTGCCACAGCCTGGCCAGTCGTGGACCGAGATGTTTTGAAGCTCTTTGTTGGTCGTCCAAGCACATTGGTCACGCGACGTTCCAGCACCCGATCAGAAGTTACCTCCGCCCAATCGGGTCGTGTGACTGGTAGTCGTACGCACTGCGGCGCACGCACCACGTGTATCGCGATGCTGGTCGCGCTTCTCGCAGCACTCACGCTTCGCTCACCCGACTACCGCACGGTTTCCCCATGGGTCTCTTCGGTCGCAAAAAGACTTCGATCGGGCTCGACATCGGCTCGGGTCTCGTCAAAGTCGCCGTCATCGATCACGCGAAGGGCGAGCCTGAGTTGACGAAGGTCGCAATCGCACCGCTGCTCGCGGATGCCATCGTCGAGGGTGAAGTCATGGACCCCGGCATTGTCGCCGAAGCAGCGCGCAATGCGCTCGCCGCCGCGGGCATCAAAGGACGACCCGTGATCACTGCCGTCGGTGGCCGCGATGTGATCATCAAGAAGATCCAAATCGATCGGGTGAAAGAACAACAGGCGCGCGAGCTCATTCGCTGGGAAGCCGAGCAGCACGTGCCGTTCGACATGGAGTCGGTCGAGCTGGATTTTCAAATCCTCGACCCGGATGCCGACGGCCTCGAGATGAACGTGCTGCTCGTCGCCGCCAAGCGCGACCTCATCGAGAACAAGCTGCGTCTCCTAACCGACGCTGAAGTGACGCCGAGCGCCGTGGATGTCGACGCATTCGCCCTCCACAACGCCTTCGAGGTCAACTATCCCGAAGCGATGAACGGCGTCGTCTGCCTCGTGAACATCGGACACGAGGTCACGAACATCAACATCATGGAAGACGGTGTCCCGCTCCTCACGCGCGACATCGCGGTCGGCACGCGCCGGTTCCGCGAAGACTTGCAGCGTGAGCGCGGCTTGAGCGCCGAGGAAGCCGACGGCCTCCTGCAAGGTTACGATCGGTCGCCGCACCTCCAGACAGTCACCGATACGCGCGGTGAAGAGATCGCCACCGGCATCGAGCGCGCCGCCGCATTCCTCGCCAGCTCGTCGCGCGTGACCAACAAACTGCGCGCCGCCTATACGAGTGGCGGCGGCTCGCGCGTTCCAGGCCTAACGGAAGCGCTCGCCACTCGCTTGCGCATTCCGGTCGAGCAAGCCAACCCGCTGCAGCGCTTGCGAGTACGTGACGGTGCTTTCGATTCGCTCGTCATCGACGATGTTGCTCCGCTCCTCATGCTTCCCATCGGGCTGGCGCTTCGCCAGGTCGCCTGACCCTCTCGCGAAGGCCGCGTAATGATCGAAATCAATCTGAATCCGGGTAGCGCGAAAAAGTCGCGCAACCGCGGCGCGGGCGTAAACTTCGCCGGCGTTGCCGCCGGAGCAGTGGCGCGGGTCAAGGATCCCTATCTCCTCGCAGCGGCGGCATCAGCCATCATCGCCGTGCTGATCGTCGGCCTCATGTACTGGCACCAGAATGCCCGGGCAACGAACCTCGACGCTCAGCTCCAGGCCGCCCAACAGGACTCCATCCGCTTTACCGCCATCATCGTGCAGAAGCGGAAAGCCGAAGCCCAACGCGACTCGGTCGTTCAACAGGTCGATCTGATCAAGTCGTTCGACAACAAGCGCTACGTGTGGCCGCATCTCATGGATGAGATCAGCCGGGCCCTGCCGCCGTACACGTGGCTCACATCCGTCACGCAGACCAACAGCTCCACGGCGGCCCAGCAGGATCAGCCGCCGCCTAACGCATCGAAGAAGAAGGCCCCCAATGGTCCGCCGCCCGTCGATACCGCGAGCATTCCCGTCGTCAAATTGCACATCGTTGGACAAACGGTCGACATTCAGGCGCTCACGCGGTTCATGAAGCTGCTCGAAGCGTCGCCGTTCATTGAGAACGTGACGCTCGTCCGGTCATCGATCGTGGTCGCCGACGGCAAAGAGGTCACGGAGTTCCAACTCGATGCCGCGTATCAGGCGCCCGATCCGTCGATAATCAAGACCGTCCCCGTTTCGCTCTCGGTGAGGTAGCGATGCCTGGTCTGCCTAAAGGACAGCGCGAGCAATCGCTCATACTCGTGTGCGTGCTCGCCATCGCCGCGATCGGGCTCTACTGGTACATGGTATACACGCCGCGCTCGACATCGTTGGACAAGCAGCAGGATCGCATCGAAGCGCTCGTAACGATGAATCAGCGCGCGAAGTCGGAAATGAGCAAAGGGAACCTCGGTGAGTTGCGCACGCAGCTCGCGCAGTATCAGCAGAATCTCTCGCTTATTCGCACCCTCGTGCCGGCCGGCAACGAGGTGCCCGCGCTTCTCGAGCAGGTGTCGACCGCGGCGCGCCGCGCCGGTCTCGACCTGTCGTCGGTCGATCCCGCACCCGTGCAGCAAGGCAGCAACTACGACACGTACCGCTACGGCATGGCGATCACGGGCGGCTATCACGAACTCGCCGAGTTCTTCGCCAACGTCGGTTCGCTCACGCGCATTGTGCTCCCGGTGAACGTCCAGCTGTCGTTGGCGAATGCCAACGCGAACAAGCAGGCGCACCCGCAGGCCGGCGACGCGCAGATCGAAGCGCGGTTCCAACTGCAGACATTCGTGACGCACAACCCCGCTGAAGACGCGGAGAATCAGCCTCCCACGCAGAAGGGAGCGAAGTCATGACCATTCGTTCACTCGGACTAGCGTCGCTCGTCGCTGCGTACTGTGCGCTCTGCGCTCCGGCGCTCGCGGCACAGCAGATTCCCGGCACGGCCGCGAAGAACGCGGCGCGCCGCGTTGCAGCCGCGACTAACGCGCACATCGAGGCGATGCAGAACACGGACGGTCCGACGGCAAAGCCGGCTCGCCCAACGACGCCCACGCACGTCGCCGAGCTGCCGCGAACCACGCACCAAGCGGCGCCCGAGGCGACGCCGCCATCCACGCCTGCCGCCACGCCGGCGTCCAAGCCGGCCGCGGGTGCCGCGACATCAGCCGCGATTGTCCACGCACCGGTGAAGGGCGCGGCGATCGGGCACGCGGCGCATGCGCCTAACGCGAAGGGCCGCGATACCGTGAGCATCACCGGGCCGCAGGGCGCGCAGGGCGAAGGCACGACCTCGATTTCCGAACGGGGAGGGAAGAACGAGATCGCCCTCACGCGCGAGACGTTCACATACAACCCCGATGGGAGACGCGATCCGTTTGTCTCACTCATTACTTCTGGTGAGCTGCGGCCGATGATCTCCGACCTCAAGCTGGACCTCGTGATCTACGATCCAGCTGGTCGATCCGTCGCCATCCTGCGCGACGTGTCGACGAAGGACCAGTACCGCGTCAAAACGGGACAGACGCTGGGCCGCATGCGGGTTTCCCGCATCGACCTCAAGTCCGTCACGTTCACCCTGGAAGAATACGGATATAGCCGGCAAGAAACGCTGGCGCTCAACGATTCCACGAGAGCGAGGTCGCAATGAGGCGGGTCTGTGCGCTGATCGGATTGACGCTCGCCGCGCTCGCAGCGCAGGCGCCCGTCGCCCGCGCCGCGACGTCCGGCGAGTTAGGCGGCGGTGAGGTGAAGTCCCTCAGCGTCGTGCCCTCTGCTGGGCGCGCCGAAGTCGTCGTCGCCGTCGACGGCTCGGTTGACGTCGATGACTTCTCCCTGGCGAGTCCGCCCCGCATCGTCCTCGACTTGCGTGGCGCCAAGCTCACCTCGGCCGGTCGTCTCTATGACCGCATCGCGCGAGGTGGTATCACCAACGTGCGTGTCGCTCAGTATCGCGATAACATCGTCCGCCTGGTCATCGACCTCGACGGGCAACACAGCTACACGGTGAATCGCACGCTCAACGAAGTGCACGTCGTCCTCGACCCCGACGGCACGAAAAAGACGTCCTTCACCGCGTGGCATGCGTCGTCGGAAAACGCCGACTCGTTCGATGCGGCCGAAGACGTGCCCGCATCCGACCAATCATCTGCCGGCGCGACGCACTCCACGGTGCACCTCACGTCGCACGATCACGCGATGACAGCCTCGTCGCAGCCCAAGATCACCGTGACGTACACGGACACCGACATCCGCGAGGTCATCGCCGGATTCGCCGTATTCTCCGGCCGCACGATCGTCGCCGGCAAGGGTGTAACCGGCACGGTGTCGGCTGAAGTCCGCGATCAGCCGTGGGACGTCGCGCTGCGCGCGATTCTGTCGTCCCAAGGCTACGCCGCCAAGGAAGACCAAGACGGCATCATTTCGGTCGATAGCTACGAGAACATCGCCAAGCAGCAGGCCACCGAGCCCGTGCAGACGCGTATCATCTCGGTCAACTACGCCCGCGCTAGTTCGTTAGTCTCGACGGTCAAGAGCCTCCTCTCCAAGGATTGCCCGGCCGGTGCGTCCGGTTCATCGGGCAATAGCGCCGAATGCAAGTCGCGGGGTGATGTCAGCGCCGACTCCGGTACCAACCGGTTGCTCGTCACCGACGTGCCGTCGCGTCTCGAGGAGATCGCCAACTACGTCAAGGACCTCGACGTTCGCACGCCGCAGGTCTCGATCAAGACCAAGATCATTCTCGTCGATCGCACGAACATCCAGGACATCGGCGTGAGCTATGACCTGGGCGACAACGGCACGTTCTTCAACAAGTTAGTCCAGCGCACGGATCCGAGCACGTTCAAGCCCGTCGATACGAACGGTGATGGAGTGCCGGACGCAGTCGTTGGAACACCGTTCCCCTCAAATACACAAGTCATCAACATCGGCGGCAATTCGCTCGCGGCCATCTCGAATGCCACGCAGCGAGTGGTCGACCCGGCGTTGTCCCTGATCTTCTCTACTGCGTTAGGCAAGTTCAACCTGACGGCGTTCCTCGACGGACTACAAGAAGTCCGGCTGTCCGACGTCGAGGCGGAGCCAAGCATTGTCACGCTGGACAACCGCGAGGCACAGATTCTCTCCGGTGAAGAGACCCCGATTCGTATCGTCGACCTCGGGTCGCTGAGCCAGGGTGGAACCGGCGCCACCGCTCCGCGCGCCACGGTGCAGTTCAAGAAGACCGGTATCATCCTCAAGGTGACGCCGCACATTACCAACAACCGCAAGATCCTCATGACGCTGCACGCGGAGCGCTCGCAGCTCCAGCCTGCCGCGTCGGACCTCGGCTACACCTTCCTCGAGCAGAGCGCCGACAACGAGCTGCTCGTGGGCGACGGCGAGACCGCGGTCATTGGCGGCCTAACCACTACGCAGGTCCAGCAGTCCAAGTCCGGTATTCCGCTCCTGGTCGATCTCCCGTTCATCGGCAAGCTGTTCGGCGAGACGCGCACCCAGGAAGACAAGACCGATCTTCTGATCCTTGTCACACCACACATTGTCGACGACGGTGACGCCATCGGCGCGCCCGGCGGCGACCGCTGACCGAGAGCGACCTATGACGCGGACTCTGGCGCGCCTGGCGCGCATTACTGACCACGCGCGCGCCATCACGCCGGGCCGCGCAGGCCGCTACGCCGGCCTTGCAGCTGCTGTACTCGTAGCCGCCTGCGTCCAGGGCGACGGCGCGGGTGGAGGCGTCCTCGCCGACTCAACGCCACCCGTCGTCTCGGTCACTGCGGCGGCGCCGTCGTCCGACTCCGTCGTCGCGTTCAATGTCCTGGCTACCGACAACCTCGGCCTCCTGGCCGTGCGCGTCAGCGTATCCGGCCCGGGCATCAGCGGTGCATTCGATACCACGTTCAACACCGCCGTCACCTCGGTGACGCTGCCGTATACGGTGCCGGTTCCATCAACAGTGCCTCCCGGCACGACAGTTACGGTGATCGCATCCGCGGTCGACGGAGCACACAACGTTTCCAAAGCTGACACCGCCTTCATCGGCACCGGCAATCAATCGCCGTCGGTCGCAATCATCACTAACCCGAAAGCAAACGACACCGCCGTGGTTGGTTTCACGATGGCGGTCTCGCTCAGTGGTAAGAGCCCGAACATGGTGAAGGCCCTTGGCTTCATTGCCAGCGGCGTTTTCGCCACTCCGGTCACCGATTCAGTGCTCTACAATTCGCCGCTCAAGGACTCGGTTGGCGTCGACACGTCCGTTAGCTTGGTCGGCGCGACGACTGGGACGCTCACACTCACGCCGTTCGTGATGGATTCGCTCAAGCGGCGCATCCTCGGCCTCCCGGTGAATGTCGTCGTCGCCAACTCGGCGGCCGGCAATAGTGTCCCGGTTGTAGACTTCGGCATCACGTCGCGCATCGAAGTCACCGACACGATGCACGTGAGCGCGCACGATCGCGCCGGCGTTCGCTGGCTCGGCTACGAAGTCAGGAACCTGCCAAGCGATCCGAACACGTTCTTCGCTGCGGACTCGTTCCAAGTCACCGGCAGCGTGAGCTCGGCGTTGCACACGTTCAAGCTCGGACTCAACATCACGGCCTTCCCAAAAGAAGTGCAAGTGTCCGGTTTCGCGCGCAACACGAATGGCACCCGGGCGTACGCATTGCTCAGCGATGGCGTGACACAGCGCGGAGACACCGTCGATGTCGTCGCCGGCCTCACGCGCACATTGCCTAACGGTGGCGTAATCGCCGATGCGCTGTACCACAAACCGACCAATCGCCTCTATCTCAGCAACATCGAGAAGAACGAGCTCGAAGTCTTCGACCTGACCGACTCGGCGTTCCAGTCGCCGATCATCGTCGGCTCGCGCCCGTGGGGTATCACGGCGTGGCCCGCCAACCGCGACGGCACGATGGGCGACACGATCCTCGTCGCGAATTCGGGCGGTACGCTGATCAGCTACGTCAACGTACACGCCAACGCCGATGTCGAAGTGTTCCCGCGGTATGCTCTGCCTAACATCATTCCGTACACCGTTACGTCGGTTCAGTCGACCACGGCACCCGGTCAGATCATCGAACAGCGCACGCCGTACGACTTCAGCGATCGCCCGCAGTACATCGCGGCGACGTGCAAGGGTCCGACCGCTGGTCCCGCCGCGTGCGGCGACGTCATTCTCGTCTACTCCACGACGCCGACCGGCGGCCAGAGTCTGCCCTTCACCAACCAGGGCACGGTTCGCTGGGAGGACCTCACGAATCACACGTCACACTTCTTCTTCGAGCAGGCGATGGGCCAGACCGCCGGACGGTCCGATACGCTCGAGGTCGAACGGTTCGGCGCGCAGGGAATAGGTTCGGCGGACTCGCTGCTCGTGCAGTTCAAGGAGTTGGGCAGCGGGGGCATCGACACCACGGGCTTCTCGATCGTAGTTCGCATCGACCAACTTGCGTTCCGCGACACGACCTTCGTTCGCAATTCGGGCAACTTTCGCCGTGCGATCTTGGGCGAGGGCGGATCGGTCCTGGGCAGCCGCGCGATCATGTATGACGTCACCACCGGATTCCAGACGCAGTTCACGAACGCTCAAGGCACGTTCACGGCGCCCGCCCCGGAGATCGACAACGGCGTGTCGCGTCCTCTGGATGTGTCGGACTTCATCTCGAACGCATTCGCTCGAGTCAACGGCGTCGCAATCAATTTCGACGGTGAGCTTGCCGCCATCCGTGGCGACTCCACCTACATCATCGATCGCACCCTCCGCCTCCAAGGTTTGCTCCAGACCTCTGGTGGCAACCCCGGCTTCGACTTCCACCCGGACAACGCGGGTATCGGACCGGCCACGTCGCCTCCTGGAACGCGTCTCAGTTTCGCGGCATCGTCGTCGCCGCAGATCGAAGTGTATGACACGTTCAACTACAACCGCTGCCTCATCGTGCCGACTCGCGATCCGATCGTTGGTCCGATCAAGGCCGCGAAGGATGCGGCTGGCAACGTGGTGCTCGTCGGCGCGACACAGTTCGGCGTCGTGATCGTCAGCCTTACGCAAGCGCAGCTCGCAACCAGCTGTCCGTCGTCGTAACCTGAACACAGCAGGGCTCGTGCAGCCCTGATTGCACTTACACCCCAAGGCGTGGTAGCATTCCGGTGCTACCACGCCTTCTTTTTCGTGGCAGCACCGTCCTCGCTCTGTTTTGCTGCACAGCTGGCCGCACCAGGCGATGACGGTTGCTGCACCGGCACGCCATCAACACGTGACCCTCCTTCGCTTCACAACCGCCGGCGAGTCGCACGGCCCAGCGCTCGTCTGCATCCTCGAGGGGATGCCCGCTGGCCTAACGCTGGCCGCGTCGGACATCGATCGCGACCTCGCGCGCCGCCAGCTCGGCTATGGTCGCGGTCGCCGGATGCAAATCGAGAAGGATGGTGCCGAGTTGTTGTCGGGCGTGCGCGCGGGCGAGACAATCGGCTCGCCAATCGCGATGCTCATCGCCAATCGCGACTGGAAGAACTGGCAGGAGATCATGGATCCCTCGATGCGCGACGGCGATCCGGCTCCGCGCAAGCGCGTCGTGACACGACCGAGGCCGGGCCACGCCGATCTGTCCGGCATGCTCAAGTACGCGCGCTCCGATGCGCGCGACATTCTCGAGCGGGCTTCGGCGCGCGAAACCACCGCGCGCGTTGCCGCCGCAGCGATCTGTCGCGTCTTTTTGCGAGAGTTCGGCGTTCGCATCGCAAGCCACGTCGTGCATCTCGGCGGGATCGATGCCGTGCGTCCCGACCCGTGTCCTGATGACATCAACGCCGTCGCGGATCAGTCGCCGCTCCGAACACTCGATGCATCCGCCACGGATCGTATGATTGAACGCATCGACGCTGCAAAGCGAGACGGCAATACGTTAGGCGGGATCTGCGAGGTGGTGTGCGACGGCCTGCCGGTTGGACTCGGCTCGCACATTTCGTGGGACCGGAAACTGGACGGCCGCCTGGCGGGCGCGATGATGTCGATCCCGGCCGTCAAGGCCGTCGAAATCGGCTTGGGATTCGAAACGTCGCGCCGGATGGGCGCGGACGCGCACGATGAGATCGCAATGGCTCCGCCGCCCGGCGTCGCCCGCACCGGACACGTGCGTCGCCTAACGAATCGCGCCGGCGGGTTGGAAGGGGGCATCACGACGGGCGAGCCGTTGGTCATCCGCGTCGGCATGAAGCCGATCAGCACGCTCATGCGGCCGCTGCAAACCGTCGACGTTGCTAACGGAGAGCGCGCCCAGGCCGTCGCCGAGCGTTCCGACGTCACGGCGGTCCCGGCAATGGGTGTGATCGCGGAAGGGATGGCGGCTTTCGTCCTCGCACAGGCGTGGCTCGAAAAGTTCGGCGGCGACTCGATGGAGGAGACCCGACGAAATTTCGACGGATATATCGCCGCGACGGCCTCGACCATCCCGCGGCCGTCTATGGCGTGACCGTCGCGCACAGCGTCTCGCCAACGTCAAAACCGAGCGTGGCACAGGCTGCACACGTTATCCTGGTTGGCTTGCCGGGCGCTGGCAAAACCACGGTCGGCCGAAGTCTCGCGCGCTTACTGAGCCGCCCGTTTCTCGATTTCGATGTCGAACTCGAGCGACGCGCCGGGATGACAGTCAGCGAGATATTTCGCCTTCACGGCGAGTCTCACTTTCGCCGTCTCGAGTTCGAATTGACTCAGCGAGTCGCGGAGTCAGAAGGTGCCGTTCTGGCACCTGGGGGCGGTTGGATCGTCGTACCGGGGGCGATGGCACTATTGCGCCCCCCAGGGCGTATGATTTACCTGCGGGTCACACCCGAAGTCGCAATACTAAGGATTGGAGAGGGGCGCAGCAGGCGACCACTGCTGCAGGGGCCCGGCCTGGCTACCGTGCTTCGGCGGCTCAACGCGGAAAGGGAGCCAGCTTATCTGCAGGCTGACTATGTGATTGATACAGATCACGTTGGCATTGAAGAAGTTGCAGCACAGATCGCTCGTTTTTTTGCCCAAATTGGAGAGTCATACGTTTAACGCTCAGTCGCGTCCGGTGGCAGGTCGGCGCCTCGCGATAAATCGATCCAGCTCCGAAGAATTCGACGCTGCACTTGTATATGGATGCCGGGATTTTCGATGTACATAGCGACCACAACCGCCGTCCGGTAATCGAAACATGACATTTCGAGTGCTCGGACCACACGAACGGGGCCGCTTTTCCCCCGACGCTTGGGGGCATCTCATTTCAATGAGTGGCGCCGGAATGCTGAACGCGGTCGAGCTCGAGCACGTCATCGAGCGTGCGCTCAGCCAGATCGATGGTCGAATCGCCCTGGACGACTTGCGCGTCCTGATGGAGGGCGCGGGGTACATGGACGACGGGCTGGGCGGCGACAACGTGACTATACACTGATTCCATGGCTGCCAAGAAGACTTCGAAGAAGCCGCGCCAAGGCGCGAAAAAAGAACCCACGAAAGGAACCGCCGACGCGAAAACGGTGGCCCGTCGCCGTTCGAATGGCGCCGTCGTCGTTCTCGCGCCCGACGAGCGTCCCCTGCGCGGCCAACGCGCAGGAAGGCGCACGTCGCGACGTGCCCACGTCGAGGAGCCGCTTGACTTGGCCTCGATTGCGGGAAAGTCGCTGGTCATCGTTGAATCGCCGGCGAAGGCCCGCACCATCGGCAAGTACCTCGGCCCCTCGTACCGGGTTCGCGCCACGGTCGGGCACGTGCGCGACTTGCCCGAGAAAGGGTTAGGCATCGATGTCGAGCACGGATTCAAGCCCACGTACGTCACCGTGCCCGGCAAAGAGAAAACGCTCGCTGAACTCAAGAGCGCCGCGAAAATCGCGGATCGCGTGTATCTCGCCACCGACCCCGATCGCGAAGGCGAAGCCATCGCCTGGCACGTCGCGGAAACCATCAAGCACAAAGGTTCGGCGCCTGTCCGGCGCGTGATGTTTCACGAAATCACACGCGACGCGGTCCAGAACGCTATTCGCAACGCGACGTCGATCGACGAGCGCAAAGTCGAAGCCCAACAAGCCCGCCGGGTGCTCGACCGCCTGGTCGGATACAAAGCCAGCCCGCTCTTGTGGAAGACGGTCAAGAAGGGATTGTCCGCCGGTCGCGTGCAGACGGTCGCACTCAGACTCATTGTCGAACGTGAGCGCGAGATCCGAGCGTTCAAGCCGGTCGAGTACTGGTCCATCGAAGCGCTCCTCGAAAAAGATGGGCAGCGCTTCACAGCCAAGTTGCATCAGCTCGATGGCAAGAAGCCGGAAATTACCAGCGAGAAGGCGGCGCGCGCCATTCTCGCCGATCTCGAGAACCGAAAGACATTCACGGTCACGGACGTTCGTCGCCGCGAGCGCCGAAAGAACTCGTCTGCCCCGTTCACGACCAGCACGATGCAACAGGAGGCCGCGAAAAAACTCGGCTTCGGTTCCAAGAGGACCATGCGCGTCGCGCAGGATCTGTACGAGGGCATCGAGCTCGGTCCTGAAGGAGCGGTCGGACTCATCACGTATATGCGCACCGACTCAACGCGCGTGGCGGAGAGCGCTGCGCTCCAGGCTCGCGATGTCCTAACCGGACTGTTCGGAAAGGACCACCTTGCCGCCGCGCCGCAGCTCTACGGCAAGGCGCAGCAGGCAAACGCCCAGGACGCGCACGAAGCGGTTCGGCCCACAGATCCGTCGCGTCGTCCAGATCAGGTTCGCAAGTTCCTCAGCGGCGATCAATTCAAACTCTACGAGTTGGTGTGGAAACGTTTTATGGCGTCGCAAATGGCGCCGGCCGTCTTCGATACCACCACCATCGATTTCGATCTGGGGCGCTGTCTGTTCCGTTCGACCGGTAGTGTGATCAAGTTCGACGGATTCCTCGCGTTGTACCGCGAGGCGCACGAGGAGGGTGAAGGCCGCGCGCTCGAAGATGAGCAAGCGCTGCCGGTTCTCGAATTGCATGAGAACGTGCCCGTTCGCGAGATCACTCCGCACCAGCATTTCACCGAGCCCCCACCGCGATTCAGCGAAGCGAGTCTCGTGAAAGAGCTCGAGCGACTCGGCATCGGACGCCCGTCCACGTACGCATCCATCATCTCGGTGCTTGCCGACCGTCACTACGTCACGCTCGAGCAGCGGCGGTTCACGCCTACTCCGTTAGGCGAGACCGTGGCCAAGATCATGGTGCATCAGTTCCCCGACATCTTCAACGTCGCCTTCACGTCCAACATGGAAGGAGAGCTGGACAAGATCGAAGAGGGCGAGTTGGGCTGGCGGCGTGTGCTGGAGGAGTTCTACGGTCCGTTCGCCCAGTCGCTGGACAAGGCGAACATCGAAGACCTCATCGCGCGTGCTCACGACCTGTCGGCAATCGAGAAAGAGCGCTGTCCGAAAGACGGAGGGCGCTTGGTTCCGAAGGGCGGAATCTTCGGCCCGTATCTCGCCTGCGAGAATCGGCCCGACTGTGATTACACCAAGCCACTCGGTCGTGATCGCAAGCCGGCGGTACTCACCGATGAGATATGCCATGAGTGTGGAGCACGCATGGTCATTCGCCACGGTCGGTCGGGAGAGTTCCTGGGTTGCAGCAAGTTCCCGAAATGTCGCGGGACGCGCGCGCTGCCAACCGGCGTGAAATGCCCGAAAGATGGTGGGGACATTATCCAGCTGCGCTCCAAACGTGGCGGCCGCGCCTTCTATGGATGCGTCAACCATCCGAATTGCGACTTCGTAGCCTGGAACAAGCCCACTCTCGAGCAGTGTCCAGACTGCGGATTCGTCGGCGCGGAAATGAAATCGACCAAAGCGCGCGGCGATTACCGGAAGTGTCTCAAGTGCGGCAACGAGTGGGACGTGGCTCCCGTGCAAGAGCCTGCAGCCGCGGCAGGATAGTAGCGCCGCACCTCGCCGCCCCCGACGGCCAGCGTTAGTTTTTGGCCATGATCACAGTCGTGGGCGGCGGTCTTGCTGGTTCGGAAGCAGCTTGGCAACTCGCCGAGCGCGGACACGACGTTGTGCTAGTCGAAATGCGTCCGCTCGTGACAACGCCCGCCCACAAGACTGACCGGCTCGCTGAGCTCGTGTGCTCGAATACGTTCAAGAGCACGGAGGAAACGAACGCGCACGGCCTTCTCAAGAGCGAGATGCGGACCCTTGGCTCGCTCATCCTATGGGCGGCTGACCAAGCGCGCGTACCGGGAGGCTCGGCGCTCGCGGTCGATCGAGACGTCTTCGCGTCTTTGGTGACCGATCGCATCAAATCACATCCCCACGTTTCTGTCGAGCGTCGCGAACTCGCCGACATCGCCGCGCCGTGCATCATCGCAACCGGTCCGCTCACGTCGGACGCGCTTGCACGGAGCATTCGCTCCCGCGTCGGTGTCGACGCGCTTGCCTTCTATGATGCCATCGCTCCCGTGATCGACCGCGATTCAATCGACCACGGCATTGTGTTTCGCGCCTCGCGCTACGGCAAAGAGACGATGCACGATGTAGATCCAGATGGTGCGTACCTGAATTGCCCGCTCGACCGCCAGCAGTACAGCGATTTCATAGACGCACTCGTCGCCGCCGATCCGTATACAGGTCACGGATTCGATGAAGTGCCGTACTTCGAGGGCTGCATGCCGATCGAAGAAATGGCGCGCCGTGGACGCGACACGCTGCGGTTTGGTCCGCTCAAACCCGTCGGACTTCACGATCCGCGCGGCTCGCGGGAGTCCTTTGCCGTCGTCCAATTGCGGCAAGAAGACCGCGCCGCGCGCATGTGGAACATGGTCGGCTTTCAAACGCGCCTTCGTATTCCGGACCAACAGCGCGTCTTCCGCATGATCCCCGGCCTCGCGAACGCCGAGTTCGTGCGGTTCGGGTCGATACACAGAAACTCGTACCTCAATACGCCGGCGGCCCTCTCGCCGCACCTGGCCCTTCGAGACGAGCCGCGTGTCCTGTTCGCCGGCCAGCTCACGGGAGTCGAGGGCTACACCGAGAGCACGGCAACCGGATTGATCGCGGGATTCAACCTCTCCCGCCTAACGGATGGACTCGAACCGGTCGTTCCGCCGCCCACCACCATGATCGGAGCACTGTTTCGCTATCTTCGCGAAGCGAGGCCGGAGCATTTCCAGCCGATGAATGCAAACTTCGCGTTGCTGGACGATCTCGCGACCCCGGTGCAAGACAAACGTCGCAGGCGCGAGCTCCTCGCGGAGCGCGCCCTCGGCGCCATCGACGCATGGCGAGCAGAGACGAATCCCATCGCCGTGTTGCCGTGACCGATCAAGCTTCGGAACACGCCGCTCCGAGCGAGGTGGAGGAGTTTCTCGTGCACCTGGAGAAGGAGCGCAACGATTCGCCTAACACAGTGATCGCATACGGCCGCGACCTGCAGGGCTTTGTTACGTTCTTGTCGACGTACTATGGCACGGACGCGTGGACATGGGAGGGCGTGGACCGTCTTGCCATCCGCGGCTTCATGGGCCATCTCGCGCGGCGAGGTCTCTCGAAGCGCTCGGTGGCGCGCGCGCTGTCGGCGGTGCGAAGTCTCTATCGCTACATGCACCGCAACGAGCACGTGACGGCCAATCCAGCACGCGGCGTAAGCACACCCAAGCTCGACAAGCGCCTACCAGGATACCTGGACCGCGCGCAGATCGACCTGCTTTTCCAGCAAGCCGAAACGCGCGCATGGAGCGGACGATTCGCCGACGTCCGCAATTTGGCCATTCTCGAGTTGTTCTACTCGACCGGCATGCGCCTCTCCGAGCTTGCGGGAATCGATCTGCGCGATCTGGATCTCATATCGCAGCAAGTGAAGGTGCGCGGCAAAGGCAGGAAAGAGCGCATCGTTCCGTTGGGCGACCACGCGGTGCGTGCCTTACGCAACTACGACCTCAAACGTGAAACGCTCCGCCGGGACGTCGGTGTTGCGATCGACCGGTCCGCGCTCTTCCTGGCCAAGACCGGCAAGCGCATCGGTGTGCGCATGGTCCAACGAATCGTTGGCGACCTACTGCGGCAAATCGACGAAGATGCCGGACTCTCGGTGCACTCGCTTCGCCACACGTTCGCTACGCACCTGCTCGACGCCGGTGCCGACCTGCGCGCGGTCCAGGAGCTCCTCGGTCACGCGTCGATTTCCACGACGCAGATCTACACGCATACCAGCGTCGAGCGCCTCAAAGCGGTATACACGAAAGCGCACCCACGTGCATAGGACTGATCTGGGTCGCCGGGGACGGCGCCTTTCTTGCACCCGGACTGTGTCATGAGTTGGATGGAAGTACTCCCATTTCTAGGCGGCCTGGTCGCAGCTGTCGTTGGCGGCGCATTGATCGCAGACGCCGCCCTACGCGACGAACCGTTCGGCATCGAGCGCCGTCGAGTCGCTCGCCCAGAGCGAAACAAAGTTGGACAGGGATGCTTGGGTGGGAGTTTCGTATGCACAGCACTCGTGCTGTTGAGCGGCGGCGGTTCCCCGTTCTCTGTTGCCACCACGTTCATGGGCATCGCCCTGGTCATCGCGGGCGTCGTGCTGAACTGGCGTTACTTGATGAATCTCATCAGTGGTCCACCCAGCCGGCTCCAGCCCGCATCCATGGGCGACGACTCGCGCGGGACTGATGATTTCGATGGCACCCGCGCCCCCGCCTATGGCTGGCCGGTAACCAGCGACGAGTAGCATCTCGGGGGCGTCCGGCGCACGGGTGAGCCTCAGTCCACTAGGAACGGCCGCCCGGCGAGCACCCGACATGGCTTCGGACTATCTTTCCGACCATGATGGGCATGCCTCGTATTTACGCCACCACGATTCTCGGCGTCCGGCGCGATGGAAAAGTTGCGCTCGGCGGCGACGGTCAGGTCACGGTTGGCGAAACCGTGATGAAAGCGAACGCTCAGAAGGTTCGCACACTGAAAGGTGGTAAAGTGCTCGCCGGGTTTGCCGGCGCCGCGGCAGACGCATTCACGCTCTTCGAGAAGTTCGAGGAGAAACTGGACCGCTTTCCGGAGAACCTTCCGCGCGCGGCGGTGGAGCTAGCCAAGGATTGGCGCAGCGATCGTGTGCTGCGACGCCTCGAGGCACTGCTCGCCGTTACGGATCGCCAGCACGGGTTCGTCGTGTCGGGTACCGGCGAGATCATCGAACCGGAAGATGGCATACTTGCTATCGGTTCCGGCGGCTCGTACGCGCTCGCGTCGGCGCGCGCGCTCATCGCGGAGTCGTCGCTCGCTCCAGCCGACATCGTTCGCCAAAGTCTCGAGATCGCGGCCGACATCTGCATCTATACCAACAAGAACATTACCGTTTTGGAGTTGTGATCCGGCGGACGTTCACCGGAATCGACGCGATACATGCCTTCCAAGCACACCCAGCAAGCAATCGCAAAGCTCGCCGATCTCACGCCGCGCCAGATTGTGGCCGAGCTCGATCGCTACATCGTCGGTCAGGATGAAGCGAAAAAGGCCGTTGCCATAGCGCTGCGCAATCGGTGGCGCCGCCAGCAAGCGCCCGAAGGCATCCGGGACGAAATCTCGCCTAACAACATCATCCTCATCGGACCGACCGGCGTTGGCAAAACGGAAATTGCCCGCCGCCTCGCTCGGCTCGCGGGTGCGCCGTTCAGCAAAGTCGAGGCGTCGAAGTTCACCGAGGTCGGCTACGTCGGCCGCGACGTCGAATCCATGGTGCGCGATCTCGTCGAGAGCGCGATCGACATGGTCCGCACCGAACGCGAGAACGAAGTCGAAGACCTAGCCTACGAACGCGTCGATGAACGGCTGCTGGATCTATTGCTCCCGCGCCCGACGGAAGCCGCCGCTGAGGCACAGCAGGGTGCCGCGCCGGCGGCCGCGGGCACCGGTAGCGGACCGTCGTTGTTCGTGGTGTCATCCGGCGGCGAAGTCGCCCGCGAAGGCGCCAGTCCGGATGCTTCCAAAGACCGCTACAACCGCACGCGCGACAAGCTGCGTCAACTGTTGCGCGATGGACAACTGGAGGAGCGCGAGGTCGAGGTCGAGGTTACGCATCAGGGCGCGCCGATGTTCGACATGCTCGTGCCGCAGGGGGCGCCGGAAGGCGTCGAGAATTTCACCGAGATGCTGCAGGACATGATGCCCAAGCGGCGCAAGAGGCGCACGGTGAAAGTTTCGGAGGCGCGTCGCATTCTTCTCGATCAAGAGCTCGAGAAACTGGTGGACATGGAAGATGTCACCTCGGATGCACTGGAGCGCGTCGAGAAAATGGGCATCATTTTCCTCGACGAGATCGACAAGATCGCCGGTGAGCGCTCGCAAATGGGTGGCCCCGACGTTTCTCGCGAAGGCGTCCAGCGCGACTTGCTGCCCATCGTCGAAGGCTCGAACGTGCAGACGAAGTACGGAATGGTGAAGACGGATCACGTCCTGTTCATTGCGGCCGGCGCATTCCACGTCTCGAAGCCGAGCGATCTGATTCCGGAGCTGCAGGGACGCTTCCCGATTCGCGTCGAGCTGAAACCGCTCACTGAGCAGGACTTCGTCCGCATCATGACCGAGCCGGAGAACGCCCTGACCAAACAGTACGCGGCGCTTGTGGCGGCCGAGGGCGCACCGCTCACGTTCACGGATGACGCCATCGCCGAGCTCGCGCGCATTGCGACCGCCGTCAACGAACGCATGGAGAACATCGGTGCGCGTCGCCTCCACACCGTGATGTCGTCGCTGCTCGAGGATGTGCTCTACGATCTGCCGGATCGTGGCACCAAAGCCATCGTGATCGATGGCGAGACGGTTCGCGACCGCCTCAAGGCGATCGTCGAAGATGAAGACTTGCGCCGGTACATCCTATAGTACCTGCCTAACGAATCACTCCTACACCGATCCGCATGCACCGCGACTTTCTTGCCATACCGGACTTCTCTGCACAGGAGCTCGGTGAGCTGTTTCGCCTGGCCGACATCATGCGCCGTGGCCAGTACACCGAGCACCCTCTGGCCGGCAAATCTCTGGCGATGATCTTCATGAAGTCGTCGACGCGGACGCGTGTGTCGTTCGAGGTGGGCACCTGGCAGCTTGGCGGACACGCCCTGTTTCTATCGCCGCGCGACATTCAGATCGGGCGCGGCGAACCCATCGCGGACACGGCCCGCGTACTGTCTCGCTACGTGGACGGCATCATGATTCGCACGTTCGCGCACGCCGAGGTCGAGGAGCTGGCCAAGTACGCCGATGTGCCGGTGATCAATGGGCTCACCGATCTGCTGCACCCGTGCCAGGTGCTGGCAGACTTGCTCACCGTTAGGCAACATCTCGGCGGATGGGACGGAAAGCGCGTGGCGTGGATCGGCGACGGCAACAACATGGCGAATTCGTGGATCAACGCCGCGTATCGTTTGGGATTCGAGCTGAGACTTGCGTGTCCTGAAGGCTACGACCCTGATCCCACGATCCTTGCGCGCGCGCAAACGACGTCTGTGGTGAAGGTCGTTCGCGATCCGGCGGAAGCGGCGGACGGTGCGGATGTGGTGAACACCGATGTGTGGGCGTCGATGGGACAGGAAGAGGAGCAGGAGCGCCGCATGCGTGCATTTGCGGCGTTCACGGTTACGTCCAAGCTCATGGCCAAGGCGAATCGCAACGCGATCTTTCTTCACTGCCTGCCTGCGCACCGCGGCGAGGAGGTTGCTGCGGACGTGATCGACGGCCCACGGAGCCGGGTCTGGGACGAGGCCGAAAACCGACTGCACGTTCAAAAGGCCGTAATGGCCATACTAATGGCCGGAGAGAAGCGGGACTGACTGGGCGCCGGGACTTTCGGCTGCTCGGAGCGGCGTGTGTAAGACGCACAAACACTTGCAAGATTTTAGCGGACCCGCGAGTCTTTGCGTACCGCGGCGTCATTTCTTCAGTCGGAACTCCTGATATCGCAACAAGTTAAAAGTGGGCACGGGTCGCGCACTCGACCCGGGCTGCGCTTGGCGCGCCCGTACGGGTTGCCTGCGCCGCCGAACTTGAATGGCCGGTCGCACCGGCCCGGCGACAACAGGCCAACAGCCAGTGTGAGACGCCATGCGCACCACCAGACGCCACGGCTCGCCATTGCGGGCGCTCCAATCGAGACACAGGCATAACCGGGCGTTCACCGTGATCGAGCTCATGATCGTGATTGCGATCATCGGTATCGTCGCGGCCTTCGCCTACCCCAAAGTGAATTTCACGCAGTTCCGCGTCGACGCTGCCGCGCGGACAGTGCGTGTGGCGCTTCAGAATGCGGAGCGATTGGCGGTCACACGTCAGTACGACGTTGTCGTGAGCTTCGATACGGTGAAGAGCACAATCCGCATTCTCGAAGACAATAACAACAACGCTGCCGTCGACGCGGGCGAGCACGTGATCTACGCGCCGCTCGAAGACTCGGTGCATTTCGCGGTTCCGCCGACCGGCATTTCTGGTTCGGTGGGCAGTCCGATCAATGGCGGCACCATCAAGACCGTGGACGGCATGCCGACGCTGATCTTCCACCGCGACGGTGCCGCGAGCAGCGACGCGGACATCTACATCACGTCCAGACGTGCAAGCAACGATGACTATCGCTGCATTCGCGTGATTCAGTCCACCGGGCGGACGCTTTGGTGGCGCTACCTCAACGGGACCTGGGAGCAGGCGAGTCTATGACCATCTCGATGCGTGCCCGCAAAGGCCTAACTCTGATCGAGACGATGATCGCGCTCGTGATCCTGACGGGTGCGATGCTCGGCATGGGAATGTTCGTCTCGCGCTTGTCGCACACGTCGGGGACCGGCTACGAGATGTCGATGGCCGGCGACCTCGCCGTCGCGCGGGTGGAGCAAATCAAAGCGTATCCCGTTTACGCATCGCTCGAAGCGAAGTTCGTCGCGACAGAAACCGGAATTGCGGGTTATCCGGGGTTCAAACGCCAGACATACATCACGCACACGACGACCTCGACCAAGGACTACAAGGTCGTGACCGTGGTCGTGACGGCCACGGCGTTGTCGACCCCGATGAAGAAGACTTCCATCATCGCCGCGTTCTGAGGACGCCCGAGCCATGACGACACCAATGCTTCCTCGCGCGCGTCGCGGTGTCACGCTCATCGAAATGATGATTGCGTTGACGCTCTTCGTCGCCGTATTCGGTCTCGCCGTTCCGTTCTTCAAGATGCAAGCACGGTCTCTAAGCGCGAGCGCCGGTCGGCTCGATGCCCAACAGAACGCGCGCTTCTCGCAGAACACAGTCGACCGCGACCTTCGGTTAGCCGGTACGGGCGTCTTGTCCAACCAGCCCATGATCGTGCAGGCGGACAAGTTCGCGTTGACGTTCAATGCGGACATTGTGACGCGCGACGCGAACGACCTCAACGCGGCGTACTACGATCCGGACGTCGACTCGATGTCGACCGCCAGCATGATCACGACCCAGCAAATCACGCTGCCGCATAGCGCGGTCACGTATCCGCAGATGAACTACGTGCAGAACGGCCTGCCCGGAGCTGCCGAGACGATCTCGTACTGGACCTCGCTGGACAGCACCGTGGCGGCGGGCAACGAATATGTGCTCTTCCGGCGTGTGAACGATGGCACGCCTAAAGTCGTGGCCAGCGGAATTATCTGGAACGCTGGTGATCTGCCGATCTTCACGTACTACAAGCCGGATTCGGTAGGCAATCTCGTCGCCATTCCCGCGGCGAGCCTGCCGCTCTATCACAACGCGGCAGCGCACGGCTCGGTGGCGGACACGGGCAAGTTCGCCTGGGTGGACAGTATTCGCATGGTGACCATTCGCGTCGCCGGCACGTACGATGATCCTCAGAAGGGCATCGTGACGCGCGTGGTGCAAACGTCGACGCAGCTCCTGAACGCCGGCATGCTGCACAGCACCGTCTGCGGTACGCCGCCGATCGCGCCGACCTCCTTCACGGCCGTGTACGACACAACGACCCCGGCGAAGGTGATCCTCAGTTGGCCTGAATCTCTGGACCAGGATGCCGGCGAGAAGGACATCGAGAGGTATCTCATCTATCGTCGCGCGGCCGGAGATCCGACCTGGACAGACGTCGTGACGAGTGTCGCCGCGTCGTCACCAACATACACGTACGACGATATCAATCCGCCGTCTGGAAGTTGGCAATACGGAGTCGTGGCGCAGGATTGCTCGCCATCGAACTCGACAATCGTGACGGCCGGTGCCGTCACCGTTCCGTGAGCACCTCGAGGAGACAACCCATGCCGCGCGCATCTCTGATGTGGAGCGGGCGGACGATTCGGCGCGGTTCCGCGCTGATCCTCGTCCTCCTATTGACCGTCACTCTGGCGGCGATCGCGTTGTCCGCGATTCTGCTCACCGGAAGCTCGACGATTCTGAGTCACTCGTTCGACCGCGAGCGCGACTATCGCTACGCGGCCGAAGCCGGGTTGGCGATGGGCAAGTCGAGTCTGGCCAAGGACACGACTATCCACTTGCCCGACAGCGGCTACGTGACGCTGATTTCTAACGGAACGATCACCGGCGCCGATGGCCAACTGATCCCGAATCTGCACGTCAACGTCTACGCCGGCGTGTCCGGCAACGTGACAGGCGAGTTCGGGCAGTACGCCAGCATCGTGTCGGAGGCGTTCGACTCGAGCGGAACGCGCTACGTGCGTCGCCTCGAGCTTGCCGCGGAGAACTTCGCGCGTTACGCGATGTTCACCAACACGTTCCCCGGGGGACTTTGCTACTCGACGGGTGAGTTCATCCGTGGCCGCGCGCACAGCAACCAGGGGTGGTACTCGTGCGGCTCGCCTGGTCCGACCTACTACGACACGGTGTCGGCGGTGGGAAGCATCTCTGGTGGTTCACCCACGTTCGAGAAAGGAAAGATCAGCGGGGCGGCGGTGATCCCGATTCCGCCGGTCTCGAAGCTCGCCATTCTGCAGACTAACGCAGCGGCCGCGAACCTCGACATCGTCTCCCAGGGAACGAACCTCAGCAATGTCCGGACGCGAATCGAGTTCCTTGGTGTCGACCTGGACGGCGACGGTACGATCAACGGTACTAACGAAGGCTTTTTCCGTGTGTATCAAGCGAATGCGGCGTACGCGGGCCGTGTGCGCGTGAACGACTCGACAATCAACTCGATGGGCACGCCGCCGGATTCGATGTGTGGTGACTGGCACGTCGAGAATGGTGTGTCCAAGTTCTTCCCGACGTTCGTCCATGGCGAAACGTGGTTCAAGGACGAGATCGCGGCCGGGACGCTCATCGCGAGCTCACCGTCGGACGTCGTGGCGAGCGCCGGGGCAGTTACGACAACCGAGCGTGATCGCATCATGGGGCACACAGGATTCCGGTGCTATCCTCTCGGTGACCCGCATCTCGTGTCCACGGAACGGCGTCACGCGCTGCCGGCGCAAGGCGCGGCCTCGTGGCAAAAAGGCGGAGACGACACGACCTTCACTGACAGTACTGTCTACGGGTACTGGCAGAAGTGGGGCGGAGACAATGCGGCAGTTGTTACGGCTTTCAACGGCATAACCGATTCTGCGTACATCGGCTACCGGCACCAGGCGAACAACGCTCGATTGTGGCCGCTCGATCGCTCGCTCAATCCGAGCTCGAAGGGCGTGATCCACACTCACGGTCCAGTGGCGATCAATGGTGTGCTGAGAGGTTGGGTGACCCTGTACGCACAGACGTACGGATCGGCGCAGGGCACTGTGCTTTTGATCGATGACTTGGTGTACGCACAGGATCCCGCATCGGTGTTGTGCGCGAACCTGTTGGGCGTCATCGCGGACACGAGCATTATGATCGCCGACAACGCGATCAACTCGCCGCAACGCTCGGGAAAAGCCGGGGCCGTCTATCGTTGGACCGACGGCAACGACAATGGCATGCTCACCGCGAACAACTTCGTGTTCCACGGGGTGACGATGAGTCGCACGGGGACAGTTGGCGTCGAGAACTTCAGCAAGCACCCTGAAGGATCCCCGACGTTCGGCAACTGCAATACCGCACATACCGGTCGTGGATGCATTCAGCAAGCCGGCGGCGTGATCGAGAACTTCATCAGCGCGACGTACAGCGGCAACTACGATGGGTTCGGTGAAAACCGAAGCGTCGATCAATGCCTGAACGTGCAATCACCACCGTACTTCCCGCAAACGGGCAGATACGTGAACAACCGCTTCTCCGAGATTGACCCGGCCCGATTCGACGTGGCCACGTTGTTCAGCAAGTTGCAGTCAGGCTACTAGTCCCGAAGTCAGACCGCACCAACTCGAACGAGCCCGTGTCCAACTGGATGCGGGCTCGTTTGGCATCGCTGGCCCTTGTACGCCGCACTGGCAGATGCACGTCCATTCAGCCATTTTTGCAGGAGATTCCTTCGTGGAGCTCTTCGATGGCGCAGGCTGCGGTCTCGCGGGCGCTCAAGCGGACGCCTTTTTACGACATTCATGTGTCCCTCGGCGCCAAGATGGTGCCATTCGCTGGCTATGAGATGCCCGTGCAGTATCCGACGGGCATCACGTCGGAGCACCGGGCAGTGCGAGAGCACTGCGGTCTGTTCGACGTCAGCCACATGGGCGAGTTCGAGATCTCGGGACCCGATGCCGTCGCGTTCGCGACGAGCGTCACCTCGAACGACGTCGGCGCGCTTGCCGTTGGGCAAGTGCAATACTCCACTATCCTGAACGAGCGCGGAACGATCGAAGACGATTGTCTGGTCTACCGGTTCGCAGACCGGCTGATGATGGTCGTGAACGCCTCGAACACGGACAAGGATTTCGAGCACATCCGGCAGCACGTTGGGCGGTTCAAGGTGACGCTCAAAGACGTGAGCGACGACACCGCACTGCTCGCACTGCAGGGGCCTAACGCATCGGCCATCTTGCGGTCGCATGTGTCCGTCGATCTGGACGACATCGGGTACTACCACTTTGTGGTCGACGACGTCGCGGGGGCGCCAGCCGTGATTTCGCGCACCGGGTACACGGGCGAGGACGGCTTCGAGCTGTATTTCTCGCCGAAATACGCGAAGAAGGTGTGGGCCGCCTTGGCCACGAACGACGTGATGCCGGCCGGACTCGGGTGTCGCGATACGCTGCGCCTCGAGATGGGGATGGCGCTCTACGGGAACGACATCGACGACACGACCACGCCGCTCGAAGCGGGTCTCGCCTGGGTGGTAAAGTTAGGCAAGGGTGACTTCGTTGGGCGGGACGCACTGGTGGCGATGAAGGAACGCGGCGTTCCGCGCCGTCTGGTGGGATTCACGACCGGCGAGCGCAGTTTCCCGAGACACGGGTATCCGGTGTTCGTCGGCGGCGAGCGGTCGGGAACCGTCTGTAGCGGCACCATGAGTCCGTCGCTCGGTATCCCGATCGGTACGTGCTATGTGCCGACGGCCTCGGCCAAGCCGGGGACGGCTCTCGAGATCGAGATTCGTGGCCAGCGCGTGGCGGCGGAGGTGGTGCGCACGCCGTTCTACACACGCGGAACGCATCACTGATCGGCGCCTAACGCTGGGAGCGCGCGCACATGCGGGTCGCCATCCTCACGGTGTCGGACGCCGGATCGAAGGGCGAGCGTGTCGACGAATCCGGCGACACGATCGCCGCGTGGGCCGAACAGCGCGGCGCGGTGGTCGCGCAGCGCGCGATCGTTCCCGACGACTCGTCGCGTATCGTTGCCTCGCTCGTCCACTGGTGCGACGCGGACGAAGCCGACCTCGTGTTGACCACCGGTGGAACCGGGTTGGCCATGCGAGATGTGACGCCGGAGGCAACCTTGGCGGTGATCGAGCGTGAGGCCCCTGGAATATCGGAGCGCATTCGCGCGCTATCAGTCGAACGGTTTCCCCGGGCGGCATTGTCGCGCGGCGTGGCCGGCGTGCGTGCACGCACGCTGATGGTGAATCTTCCGGGGTCGCCGGGCGGCGTGCGCGATGGGTTGGCGGCGCTCGAGGCGATCATCGATCACGCAGTCGACATCATCCGTGGCGCGGTCACCGACCACGGCGCTGGCGGCGCCACATGAAGGTGCTGCTGACGCTCGCCGATGTGGAACCCGCGGTCCGGCTCAACGCGCTGCTCGAAGGTGCGGGCTACCAGACTGCGCTCGTCTCACCCATGGACGATGTGCCGAGTGCGATACGCCGGGAGAAGCCCGACGTGATCGTGCTCACTGGCGCCCTGACCGACGTGGCCAACGTTCAGTTAGTCAAACGCCAGCAGTGGGACGGTGCGGCCGTCGTGGGTCTGGCGGATGTGGACGAGCCGACGCTGCACGATCGTTTGCGCGCGGTCGGGTACGTCGAGGTGTACGCCAAGCCGGTAGACCTCGACGAGGTCTTCGCCGGGATCCGGCGCATTCTCGACCGTCGGGGCCTGTCGCTCGATACGGGTCTCATCGGCGAGAGTGAAGGGATACGCGAAGTGATGGTGAAGATCGAGCAGATGGCGCCGGTGTCGAGTACAGTGCTCATCGAGGGCGAGAGCGGAACGGGCAAAGAGCTCGTGGCGCGCGCCGTGCATCGGCTGAGTCCTCGTCGCAACAAGCCGTTCATCGCGGTGAACATCGGCGCGTTGCCGGAGACATTGCTCGACAGCGAATTGTTCGGCCACGAGAAGGGCTCGTTCACCGGGGCTGCGGAGCGTCGGTTAGGCCGCTTCGAGCTGGCGAACAGCGGGACGCTCTTTCTCGACGAGGTGGGCGAGGCGCCGCTGTCGACGCAGGTAAAGCTGCTGCGCGTCCTCGAGCAGCGGGAAGTGACGAGAGTCGGCGGGACGCAGCCGTTTCGGGTCGACGTGCGCGTGCTGGCGGCGACTAACCGGCCGCTTCGCGAACACGTCGAAGCCGGTGAATTTCGCGCCGATCTCTACTACCGGCTGAATGTGTTGAACATCTACCTCCCGCCGCTCAGGGAGCGGCGAGAGGACATTCCGCTCCTCGTGCGTCAGTTCGTGCAGGAGTTCGCTGCCCAACACGACCGTCCGTTTCACGGGATATCGGCCGAGGCAATGCAGCGCCTGGTCGAGTATTCGTGGCCGGGGAACATTCGCGAGCTGCGGAATTTGGTCGAAAGTATGGTTGTGTTGGCGCCGGGACACGAGATCACGTCGGACGACATCCCGCGCGACATCCGCGACGGCGCCGCCCGGTTTCTCCCGGTTCCCGTTGGGCGGTTGGGCACGGGGCGTCCGGACGAGACGCCGGTGGGTGGCCGGGAGCTCGAGTTCATCGTTCGAAGTTTGGTCGAGCTCAAGCTGCAGATGGAGGAGCTGAAGCGCCGAGTGGACGACGATCGCGTCGGGGCGGCTACGTTGAAGACCGGGGCGGGACGCGACGCTTTGGTGGGCGAGGTTTTACCGGGCAGGCCACCGGTGGCGGCGATCGAGCCGAAGGATGAGGCGGCCGCGCCTAACGTGATCAGCATTCGACCCGGGATGAGCATGTCGGAGATCGAGCGGACCGCGATCGAAGCTGCCTTACAGGAGACACACGGCAACCGAAGAAAAGCCGCAGCTATGTTGGGCATTGGCGAGCGAACGTTGTATCGAAAGTTAAAGGAGTATAACCTGCCGGAGTACCCGTAACGTAACTGTCGCTTGCATTTAGGCACGGTTGTTGGAATATTGTCTGACCACGATTTGCAAGTGATATGCGCCGTATCCTCCCCGTTCGGCCGGAGTGACGGCGAGGATGCTGGTCTTCGTTCGCACCCGCCGCACTTGTCTCCCGCGTTCGCCAAGTCAGGTTCCTAGTGTCTGTGCCGCTCAACGCGCCGACGCCGTCGTCGCAGCCCGTGTCACCGATCGCCGGCAGTGTCTTGCCGCTGCGGCGCGCTGAGGAGCTATTGGTCACGCTGCCTGGCGTGCTCGCGGCGCGCATCGTTGCGAGCGAGAGCGGTGCGGTGAGCGAGGTGCATTTACTGACCAGCGCTGAAGTGAATCCAAAGCAAACGGTGCGTAACGTCGAGAGTGCGTTACTGGCGCATCTCGGCATGCGCGTCGATCACCGCAAGATTTCGGTAGCGACGACGGTTGATCCGCAGAAAACGATGGAAGGGAAGGCACTGTCGGAGAGCGCGGCTGCCGAGGCGGCGGCGTTGGCGGTGCGGCGGCGGTTCTACTTCGAGGACGTGGAAGTCCGGCGGTCGCGGAGTCGTGGTGTGACGTGTCGAGTGACGCTGCGGAAGGAAGAGCAGTCCTACATTGGAGAGTCTGAGGGATCAGAATCCGAACGCTCGCGGGCCGAGTTGGCAGCGCGAGCTGCTGTCGTCGCGATCAGCCAGGCGGAAGGCGACGCGCATGCGTTGTCGTTGGACGGATGCCGGTTGATCGATGCGTTCGAGCGCGAATTCGTTTTTGTCGGTATCACGGTGCGTGTTGGGCGCGAGAGCATGTTGTTGACCGGGAGCTGCGAGATCAAAGAGAGTCCCGAGACGGCGAGTGTGCTCGCGGTGCTCGACGCGACGAATCGGTGGATCGGGCGGGAGCGGTGAGGCGCGGAATCGCGAGACCTGGCCGATCCAAGGTGCCTGCGGTGCAGCATCGTCGGTGGTGGGACGGCTGTCGGTGGTGCTTCTTCCCTGTTGTACGATTTCTCACGTTCTAACGACACGATCGACCAACACAGATAACAACCCCCGATCCTCGGCTGAGCGAAGCTGAGCGGGCAGGGCCATGTAGTTGAGCGGAGCCGACCTTTAGCACATCTGGCGAGTGCCTGGTGTGACTTCACGAAAGGGAGGTGACGCGAAATGTCATTCTTGACCCAGCTCGTTACGTCGATGTACGCGGTCGTTGCGACTGACACCGCACACTGGTGGTAGGTCCGGGGACGGGGGTTCCTCTTTTCCGCAGCGGTGCGAATGAACCGGGTCCGACTGTATGTGTCGGGGGTTGCGTTGGGCGCAGTGGCGGCGGCCATCTGCGTCTATTGGACTGCGCCGATGGTCGACGCGGGGTCCATACGCGCAGCGCTGTGGATGTCCGGGTTGTCGGTGTTCGCGCTGCTTTTGGTGTACCAACTGCCGGCCGGCGCCGGAGGGTCGATCGGGTTCATCCCGTTCACGGCCACGGCGCTCCTCTCGCCTAACTGGATTGCAGTGCTCGCGGTCTCGGTGACGAACATCATCACCGAGATCATCAGCACGCGGGACGGGGTGAAGAAGGTCTTCAACGTGGTCCAGATGTCGCTGGCGACGTCGCTGGCGATATTGTCGTACGACTTGTTGGGCGGGAAGCCCTTGCTGCAGTACAGCGGGTTGAGCGCGCCACAGGCGATGGCGACGGTCGGCGTCCCGTTCTCGGTGATGGTGATCGTGTTCATAGCCGTGAACACGATGGCGGTGAGCGGTGCCATCGCCACGAACGACAGCAAAAACCTGTTGAAGGTCTGGCGCCAGAATCACCTTGGCAGCTTGGCGTACGATGTTCTCGCGAGCCCGGTTGCGTTTTTGCTCGCGTGGTGCTACGCGCGATTCGGGGCCTTCGGCGCGCTGGTGCTCGCGCTGCCCCTGTTGGGTGTGCGACAGCTGTACAAGACGAATCGCCAGCTCGAGCGCGTGAACCAGGAGTTGCTCGAGCTCATGGTCAAGGCCATCGAGGCACGCGACCCGTACACGTCCGGCCACTCACGGCGCGTGTCGCACTATGCGAAGCTCATCGCCCGTGCGTTAGGTCTCAACTCGCGTGAGATCGAGCGGATCGCGACGGCGGCGCTGCTGCACGACGTGGGCAAGATCCACGAGATCTACGCGCCGATCCTGCGGAAGCCGGACAAGCTCACGGCGGACGAGTGGGCGGTGATGCAGACGCATCCGATCAAGAGCGCGGAGCTGGTGTCGACGGTGTCGCAGCTGCGCGACCTGGTATCCGCCGTGCGGCACCACCACGAGAACTGGGATGGCAGCGGGTATCCCGACGGCCTGGCCGGCGAGCAGATTCCGTTAGGCTCACGCGTCGTGCTCATCGCCGACACGATCGACGCGATGACCACGGACCGGCCGTATCGCAAGGCGTTGGGCGAGCTGCAGGTGAGGTCGGAGCTCACCAAGTTTCGCGGGCGCCAGTTCGACCCCAAGATCTGCGATGAACTCCTCGCCAGTCCGATGTTCGGCCTGCTCTTCGCATCGCCTGCCTTACGCGACGCCGCGCCCTCGCGAACCAAGGAGATCTCGGTCGCGCAGCTTGCGTAGCTGCCCGTTGGGCGGAATCAGTCCACTCCCAATTCG
Organism: Gemmatimonadaceae bacterium; assembly: GCA_035279625.1. Lineage (GTDB taxonomy): Bacteria > Gemmatimonadota > Gemmatimonadetes > Gemmatimonadales > Gemmatimonadaceae > JADGGM01. The sequence goes on along the minus strand of DATEHK010000173.1, from coordinate 48,767 downwards.
GAACGCAGGCGTTCGAGGTCGGGCTCGAGCGACGCCATCGGGCGTCTGAATCGCCGCAGGTAGTCGGCGAGCAGGCGCGCCGCCTCGCGCCGACGGCCGCGCAGGAGCAGCAGCTCGAGAAGAACGGCCGTCGAAAAGTCCTGGCCGTTCGCCTTCCGCGTCCGGCGATGCAAGTGGGAGAACGTCCGGAGGTCGTGCTCGTTCGGATCCGCGTCGCCGCGCAGAAGATGCAGCCGCCACCGGAACGAGACCAAGCGAATGTCGGATCTGGGCGAGGGTGCGTTGCCGACGGCCTGTTCGCTCTCCTTGATCAGGCGTTCGGCGTCGCCTAACCGGCGTTCCCGCAGGGCGATCTCGGCGCCGTTACTCAGAATCGTGGATCTGCCCACCGTGTCAGCGCTGTGCTGCATGAGCCAGAGCGCCTTGTCGAACCATCCACCAGCGGTCGCAGTGTCGCCCTCGGCGAGGTAGGCGAGTGTGATCTGGTTGGCAGCTGGCGCGGCGTACGCGGCGAGTCCCAAGCGTTGGGAGATCTCGAGGGCGCTCGCGGCGGCTTGGCGTGCTTCGACGATAGGCGCGCCACAGAGACGAAGCGCTGCCGATGCATGCGAGAGGAATTTCGCCTTGTCGCCCCCATCTGGTGCGGCGAGCTGCGAATCCAGGAGACGATAGGCGGCTTCGAGACCGGACTGCGGATTGCCGAACGCGGTGTGGTACACCATGCGCAGGCACGCTGCAGCTGCTTCATTCGGGTCGGACGCGGAGAGTGCCGATGTGGACGCGCGCATCACAGCGGTAGCGGCGCGATCGTCGCACAGGTTGTCCGCGAGCATGAGCGCCCAGGCAGCGGCGGCGAGACGATGCGTGGTGGATGCGCCGGCGGCGGCCGCGCAGCGCGTCGCGTCGGCGAGCAGTTCCCGGCGATCGACGCCGAGCCGCCATTTGGCGAGCGAGAGCTCGAGCTCGGTGTCGTCGTGACGCTCGGCGGGTGGCGAGGCATGCCGCTGCAGGGACTCGAGCTCGGTTGCAACGTGGACGAACGGCTCCCAATTGGCGCCGAGGAACAGGGCGTGGGCGCGCGCGGTGAGGTGGTGCACCTTGTCGGGCGGCGAGGTTGCGATCTGCGCGGCGCGCTCGTACAGGCGTGCTGCTTCGATGGGCATGCCGCGCCCCGTTAGGCGTGTGGCGGCGCCGGTGAGGAGCTCGATGGCCCGAATGTGTTCGCCGGCGTACTGCCAGTGCTCCGCGCACGCGCCGGCGAGGTCGCCGGAATCGTCCGTGGAGCGATCGCGCTCGAGTAGTTCCGCGGCGCGGCGATGCAGGAGCTGACGCGCCGGCCGCGACAGGCGATCGAGCGCCACTTCGGCCGTCAGCCGGTGGCGCAGCACGATGCGGTCGCGCTCCATGCCGATCATGCCGGCGATGCCAAGCGCATCGAGGCCATCGAGCAGGCCTAACCGAGTGATGCCCAACAACTCCTCGACGTGGCAGGTGGTCGAGCTGCGCTCCAGCACGGCGACGGCCTGGAGGATGCGCAGCGGAACGTCGCGGAGTGTGCCCAGGCGTTCGGAGGCGATGCGTTCGAGCGCGGCCGGGGCGCGAAACGGTTCGGTGTCGCCTTCGGCGCGAAGCGCCAGCTCGGTGAGGACGTACGGGTTGCCGCCGCCGCGGGCGACGCACCATTCGGTGAACGACTCGTTCCCGTCGCGACTCGATCCAGCGATCACGTGTTGCACGAGCGAGCGACTCGAGGTCTCATCGAGCGGCTGGAGTCGCATGACGCGCGGCCGCACGGCGTCGGTGCAGTCGAACTGGCTCGCGATATCGGCGTGCTTGGACGTCAAGATGGTGAGTGCACGATGCTTGAGCGCCCACCGGGACAGGGCGCGAACGCAGGCCCACGACGCGCCGTCGAGCCATTGCGCATCTTCGATGATGAGCACGACGGGCTGTTCGTGCGAGACCGCGTCGACGAGATCGATGAGAGCCGAGCGGACGCGCGTGTGGAACTGCTCGGTATCGCCGACGGCGTCCGTCGCGGCCAACAGGATCGCGTCGATGGTGCGCTTCGAGGATTCGGCGACGGCGATGGCGCCTCGCATCGCCCGGACACGTCGCACGACTTCGATGATGCCGGCTAACGGACGGTCGGCGTCATGCGCTTGGCTTTCGACGCGCACGACCTTGATGCCGTCGAGCTGCGCGACGCGGGCGATTTCCGCTGCGAAGCGCGACTTGCCGATACCTTCTTCGCCGCACACCAGACAGGTTTCGCCGCGCGCCGCGAACAGACCTTGCAGCACGCGCTTGATGTCGTGCATTTCGTGCTCGCGCCCGACTTGTGACGTGTCGCGTCCGTCGTCGGGATCGGAGGAGTTGGATTCGCCGATGCGGCGTCTGAGCAGCGTGACGGGCACGCGGACAAGGCCGGCGACGTCTCCAAGCTCGCGCAGGTACGCATCGATGATTTCGAGTGCGCGCACTCTGCCGCCGTGTTCGGCGGCGACTTGGGCGAGGGCGTAGGTCGCGTCCTCGTTGAGCGGGTCGAGCAGCAGACACCGCGTCGCGAGTCGTTCGACGGCAGCCCAGTCGCCCCGGTCCCGTTGGACGGCGATGGCGGAAACGAGCACGCGGCGCAAGCTCGATGTGACGACATCGCGCTCGTGCTCGAGCCACTTGCTGAACGGCGCGGAGAAGCGCGGCGCGTATCCGGGGAGAAACGGTCCTTGCACCAACTCGGCGACGCGCTTGGGGTCGGCGGCGCGTCCGGCGGCGAGGACCTCAGCGAAATCCGATTGGGCCGAACGCGCGGGCAAGATGACGTGGCCTCGATCGGAGCGCAGCGAGGCGCCGAGGGTGTTGAGCCGGTAGAGCGTTTGTCGGAGGCGGTGATTCGCGCGTTGGGCGGACGTGCGCGGCCACAGCATCTCGACGATGCGATGCCGTTCGATCGGCCGGCCGGCTTCGCGAACGAACAATAACGCCGACGCGAATAACGTCTCGCTGGCTTGCGTTAGGCGAGTGACGCCGACAGTTATGACGGCGTGTCCGAGTCCCACCAAGTGGATCATGCTAGACGCCCCGTACCGTGATTGGCGGCCCGATCAAGGTACTAACGCCGAGCTCGTCACGCGAGCGTCATTTCGTACTACAGTGTCGTACGATTTTTAGGCAGTGTGGCGCGACGCGTCAGCCCGTGCTGCCGATGCCGCCCTGGCGATCAGTGGAACGACCCACGACGCCGGTGGACCAGTCGAGCGTTGCGTAGCGATGGAGGATGATCTGCGCAATGCGCTCACCGTGCTCGATGGTCACGGGCGTCGAGGACACGTTGCGCACCATCACGAGCCATTCATCGGGATAGTCGGCATCGATTGTGCCCGGCGCATTGGGCAGCATAAGTCCACGACGAAAGGCGATGGAGCTGCGGAGGCGCACTTGGGCCTCGTAGCCGTCGGGTAGTCGCGCGCGGAACCCGAGCGGGACGAGGGCGACGTCGTCCGGTTCGAGGACAATCACGCCGTTCGTGTCCGCGGACTGCGCGATTTCAACGCCGTGGCGCCACGTTCGTACGGAGCGGCCGACCAGATGGGCGCGGACGTCGTAGCCGGCGGCACCGGTCGTCGCGCGCGTGGGCGCAGAGACACCGTCGTGGAGCGGCTCGAAGACGATGAATGGCGGAGTCGTGTCCATGTGTATCCGTTGATTGCGTGCTTGGCCGTGGCCCGCACGGACTATAGGTTTGGCTCGTGAGCGTCACGCCGCCCAACGGTGTCGGCTCGCGTCCCGGCGGGACGCCGGCACCACCGGACGCAGCGCCCGACACGGGAATTTCGCCGTTGGTCCCGGGCGCCTCTTCGCCGCACAGCGTGACGGCGAAACTTCCGTCGCACATCGAAAGCTGGCAACTGCCAGCGGGTTGGTCGTGGGGCGCCGAGGGTGTGCTGGCGGAAAACCGCCACTATCAAGAGGTCGTCGACGCACTCGGCAGGTCGCTTTCGCTGGTGACCGTACCGGACCCGGCTCACCCGGTGTGGCTGGGCGCGGAGGCGCGGGCGCTGGCGCATCGGGCGCATTCGTCGATTCCGACGGCGTACGATTGGTGGCCAGGTGGGCCGCAGAGTCGACGCGGGCCGGCGTATGTGCGGCGGTGGATCTCTGGCGAAAGCGTGGCAGGGCGGATTCGCCGCGTTGGGCCCGACGACTTGGGGACGTCGCTCCAGCTACTTCGTTCGACCGGATTGGCGCTCGCGTATCTGCATACCACAGGGACGGCGCACGGCGCCGTGTGCGGCGAGTCGATTTGGTTGACGCCGACGGGGCAACTGTGGCTGCTGGCGTGGGAGTGGGCGTTGCCGCGCAACTTGATTCCCGCCGGGCTGATGCCGTTTCCAGGCCGCCTGCCGCGTGCGCCGGAGTGGCCGAACGACGAGTGGCTGCCGACGCCGGAGAGCGACCAGTGGCAATTGGCGGCGACGGCGTTCGCGTCGCTCACGGGCGAGTATCCTCCGGCGGACGTGCCGCCGCTGCCGTTGGTACGGCCGGACTGCCCGCAGGCAGTGGCGCGCGTGCTCAATCGAGCGTTGGAGCGCGATCCGGAGAAGCGGTATCACTCGGTGGCCGCGATGCTGCGCGAGCTCGAGCGCGCGGTAGGAGGCGGCGGACGGTCGTCGCTCTACATCAGCGGTTCCATGCCGGCGATCCGTCCGTTAGGCGACGCCGAAGAGGAGCGGCTCCGGTGGGCGACGGGCGAAGATTACGAGGTGATCGCGCGACTCGGCTCCGGAACATTCGGCTCGGTATGGCGGGTGCGCGATCTGACGCTCGAGCGCGAAGTGGCGCTCAAGATGTTGCACCCGCAAGTGGCGAACGACGAGATCGCCGTGCGTCGGTTCCGGCGTGAAGCGCAGCTCGCGGCGCAACTGGCGCATCCGGCGATCGTGCCGATCTACGACTGGGACAGCAACGGCGGCGTGTCATGGTACACGATGGAGTTGGCGGAGAACGGCTCGCTGACCGACTTGGTGAAGCGCTCGGGGCCGCGATTGGTGGAGCAGATCGCGTCGCACGTGGATCAGGTGTTGGACGGGCTTGCAGCAGCGCACGCGATTGGAATTGTGCACCGCGATCTCAAGCCGGAGAACATCTTGATCGACCGTCATCGGCGGTGGCGGATTGCGGACTTCGGCGTGGCGAAGATCACGGGCGAAGAGCTACTGAGCAGCACCACGGGTACGCCGGAGTTCGCGGCGCCCGAGCAATTGTTAGGCGAAGGCCAGGGGCCGCAAGTGGACTGCTTCGGGTTGGCGGCGATCGTGACCTACCTCTTGTCGGGTGAGCCGCCGTTTGGCGTGGGCGACGGCCGCGCGATTTTGGGGCGCGAATTGTCTGGTGACGTGGATTTGTCCGGCTATCCCGAGGCGATCGCGGAGTGGTTGGAGCGGGGGCTGGCGCCGGTCGCCGAGCAGCGGTTCGCCGACGCGGCGGAGATGCGCGATGCGTGGCGGAGGGCGGTGGACCGGACCTTGGCGCCGGAGTCGCGGCCGCCGTGGTGGCGGCGGTGGTGGAGCGGGGAGGAAGGCGCGGCCGAGGGCGACGAAGACTGAACCGCGGCGGGCCCAACGCGGCCGACGGGTCGCGCCTAACGAGCTAACGGCCTAACGCAGAGACGGACAGCCTAGCGTTCGTCGAGCCGGATGAGCCGCTCCGGCGTCATGCCCTCGGCTTCGCCCTGGAAGTTGAGCACGATGCGGTGCCTGAGCACGACGTGGGCGACGGACCGGACGTCGTCGAGATCGGGCACGGCGCGGCCGTCCATCGCCGCGCGGGCCTTGGCGCCTAACACCAGGTACTGTGAGGCCCGCGGACCGGCGCCCCAGCTCACGTACTTCCGCACCTCGGGCGAGGCTTCCTTCGCATCCGGGCGCGTCGACCGCGCGAGCGCTACGGCGTAGCGAACGACCGTGGGCGGGGCGGGAAGCCGCCGTACCAGGTGCTGGAGCGCAATGAGTCGCTGGGCATCGAGGACGGGCGTGACCGTCGCTTCGGTGTCGCTGGTAGTGGTGGCCACGACCTGCTCCTCTTCATCGGCGGTTGGATAGCCGACGCGCAGCTCGAACATGAAGCGGTCGAGCTGTGCTTCGGGAAGCGGGTAGGTGCCTTCCTGTTCGATCGGGTTTTGCGTGGCGAGCACGAAAAACGGTTCCGGCAGCGGATGCGTACGACCTGCCGCTGTCACGGCATGTTCCTGCATCGCCTGTAGTAACGCGGCCTGTGTTTTCGGAGGTGCGCGGTTGATCTCGTCGGCGAGCACTGCGTTCGCGAAGATCGGGCCCTTGACGTACTTGAACACGCGGCGACCGGTGGCGTGATCTTCCTCGAGCAACTCCGTGCCGGTGATGTCACTCGGCATCAGGTCCGGCGTGAATTGCACGCGGGAGAACGAGAGGTCGAGGGCGTCGGCGAGCGTTCGGACGAGCAGGGTTTTCGCGAGACCCGGTACGCCGACGAGGAGCGCGTGTCCTCCGCTAAGGAGCGCCGCGACGAGGTTCTCGACGACATCGTGCTGGCCGATGATACGCCGTCCGATCTGATCGACGAGTGAACGCTTCGCGTTGGCCAACTCGGTGAGGAGTTGGACATCGCGCGTGTCATCGTGTGCGGAAGATCGAGCCGGTGTCGCCAACGCGCCCTCCGATTCGGCCGCGGGTTTGCGAAAGGTAGCGGCGGGGGCGCGGAGCGTTAAGGGTGCGTGGCCTTGGGATCAGGTCGCGCGAGCGCGTCGGCTAGGGCAGCTTGAAGTCGAACCGCTGCTGGATGGGATGATTGTTGCTTTCCAGGCGAGCGACGGCGGTGAAATCCCCGGTGAGGCCGCGCGGGTTCCACGTTTCCTCATACGTGACGCTTTCGTTGGCGCCGAGTAGCGTGTTGCGAACCGCCTGGGTGAACATGCGGCCTTCGCTCCAGCGCCACACTTCGTGACCGGTGGAATCGAGAATCACGACGTCGTGAGTTTTTCCGCTGGGGAAATCGATTTCGACGGCGTGATCCGCGCGGTTGGTGACGCGCAGGGTGACATGTACGGCGGAGCCGACGGATACCTGTGTGGCGGCGATGAGCGCAGCTGATGACGGCACATCTTTTTTCGCGACCGTGTCAGCGCGGTGGTCGTTCGTCGTGCTGGCGGCGGACTCGTTGTGTTTGGCGTGAGGGCTCCACGCCACGAACACGGCGCCTGCGCAGAGTAACCAGATGACGAAACGGGAGCTCATGAGATGGGGCTCGACCGCGGATTGGGGCGGCCGGGACAGGCTAGAGAAGAGACGGATTCTGAAGGCGAAGTTATCAACACGGGGACGAGCCGTCAAGGGTGGGGTAACTCGTAAGTTGCGAGGCTACTGAAACTTGGCGATTAGACGGTTATTATGTCCGGTAGATCGGAGCGGGGTCTTCCTTAGCTTGCGAAAAATTTCACAAGCTCCTACATTACCGCGCGAATGAGAGATCCAGAGCGGCGACCGGCAGCGCCTGCTACTGGGCGCGGGCAGCGAGGGACGCTCGGCAGCGGGCCGTCTCCTGGCGCGTTTGCGGGATCAGGCATCCAGTTCGTCATCACGATTCTGTTGTTCGTGTATGTGGGGCGGTGGCTGGATGGGAAGTTCGGTACGTCGCCGTGGCTGTTGGTGTTAGGAGCCTTTGTAGGTGCGGCCGCCGGATTCTACTCCATGTATCGCGCGCTCATGGCGGCGACGAAACGGAGCGACTCGGGAGACGACTCGCGGGGTGGTGGAGGAGAGCCGTGAAGCGGGTGATGCGTTTTGTCGCCGCGTCGGCTGTGTTGATCGTTCTTGCTGCATTCTTACTCGGTCTCTTGTTCCGATTGCCGGGCGATGAGCGCTCGATTCGGATCAGCGCATTGATCGCGTTTGCGGTTCAGGTGTTCGCCTTTGCGATTGTATTGGTGGTCGCGGGGGCGGGGACGAGCGTATTCCCTGCGTGGGGACTGGGGATGTTGCTGCGGCTCGCGGCACTGGCTGTGATGGCATTGTGGCTCGTGAGGGCGTTGGGTCTGCGCGCCGAGCCGGCACTGATTGGAATGGCGACGTTCTTTTTCGTGACGACGCTGGTCGAACCACTGCTCTTGAGACGATGACTTTTCGCTCGTTCGCTCTCGCGCTGATCTGCATCGCCGCACCGGCCGCGGCCGCGGCTCAAGTAGGGCCCGCGATCGCGCCGGCGGCGCAGATCCGAGTCGGCCCGCGCGGCGATCGCCTAACGGGAGCACAGGCGGAGCCGGCGGACATTATTATGCCGCACATCACCGACTCGCACTCGATCGAGCTGCCGTATTTTGGTGAGCAAGAGCTTCCTCGGTGGCGGCCGGTGCGGATCGGGTCGCTCGAGATCGACTTCTCGCCAACGAAGCACGTGGTGATGCTGGGGGTGGCGTCGGTGCTCTGCATGCTGGTGCTCATCCCGGCTGCTATCGCGCACGAGCGACACCACACCGAGAGGGGCTCGCCGAAAGGATTCGCGACCGGAATCGAAGCGGTGGTCCTCTACATCCGCAACGACGTCGTGCTCGCGAACGTGGGTCCCCACGGCAATGCGTTCGTGCCGTTCGGGCTGACGCTGTTCTTTTTCATCTTGTTCGCGAATCTCTTGGGCCTCGTGCCCTACGGATCGACGGCGACGGGCAACATCTCCGTGACCGGGATGCTCGCCATCATCACGTTCGTCGTGGTGGAAGCGACGGGCATCAGGACGCAAGGCTGGCGCTATCTGCGTACGATCTTCTATGTGCCGCCGAAAGAGATTCCGTTTCTGATGAAGCTCTTCATGGTGCCGATCATGACCGTGGTGGAGATCATCGGAAAATTCACGAAGCCGTTCGCGTTGGCCGTTCGGTTGTTCGCGAACATGACGGCCGGCCACGTGGTGTTGTTGGCGTTGATCAGCCTGATCTTCACGTTCGCGAGCTTCTGGGTGGGTATTCCATCGGTGCTCATGGGTGTGGGCAGCAGCCTTCTCGAGATTTTCGTCGCATTCTTGCAGGCCTACATCTTTACGATTCTATCCTGCGTATTCATTGGACTCATTCGGTCCGAGGCACACTAGGGGCGGGGACTAGGGAAAGGGAAAGGGGAACGGTAGCGGGCGAGAGTAGAGCGTAGGAGTAGGGGCAGGTATTCGTTAGACAGCCGCGGCGATGCTCCACACCGCGGGTGTGGTACCTGGTCGAACGACCGGGGAAGCTCGTTGAGGCCCGGGCCTCGGTGACGAGCGGCGACGGCGGGGGTTGGGCCGACGCGGAGCGAATGCAGCTTTCAACGAGAACGGAGAGCACTGTAATGCACATGTTCGCATTCTTGCAGGCGGCCGGGTCGTTCACCCGCGAGTACGCGGGCGCGTGGGCCATGTTAGGCGCAGGCGTCGGCGCGGGTCTGGCGACGATCGGTGCCGGCATCGGCATCGGCCGGATCGGCGGCCAGGTGGCCGACGGTATCGCGCGGCAGCCCGAGGCATCGGGTTCGATTCAGACTGCCGGCTTGATTCTCGCCGCGCTGATCGAGGGCGTGGCCTTGTTCGCGGTCGTCGTCGCATTCGTCATTCAAAACAAATTCTCGTTCTAGCAGTCAACCGGCATCGGAGGCCCGGGCCTCCGATGCGGTTTCACTTTTCGGGGATCGTTCTCATGCGCAAGTCGTTGGCCGCCTGCCTTCTCATGTTAGGCAACGCGCTCCCGCTCGCTGCTCAAGCGCAACACGCAGAACCGCCAAAGCTGCTCACAGCGAACGGCGGTCTCATGGCGTGGACGCTATTGATCTTCCTCGTCACGCTCGTCGTCCTGACGAAGGGGGCGTTCAAGCCGATCACCAAGGCGGTCGAGGCACGCGAGAAGGCGCTGGAGGATGCCATCGAGGCGGCGAAGAAGGATCGCGAGGAGGCGGCGAAACTCCTAGAAGAGCACAGGAAATTGGTCGCGCAAGGGCGCGCGGATGCCCAACGGTTCGTCGTCGAAGGTCGTGTGGCGGGCGAGAAGGTGCGGACCGAGATCATCGAGCAGGCGCATCGCGAGCAGCAGCAGGTGATGGAGCGCGCGCGGCACGAGATCGAATCCGAGCGGCAGATGGCGATGGTCGAGCTCAGGCGCGACGCAGTCACTCTCGCGGTGCGCGGCGCGAGCAAAGTGATCGAGAAGAATCTCGACGACGAGACGAACCGGAAGGTGGTCGAGTCGTTCCTGGCATCTCTCGAACCGGCAAGCTAGTGCAAGAAACGACGATCGCGCGCAACTACGCGGAGACGCTGGTCGAGTTGGCCCGCCGCGCGTCGGATCTCGACGGGTGGGGCGGTCTGATCGACGAAGTCGCCGGCGCCATTCAGGCCGACGTGCGATTGTCGCGATTCCTCGAGTCGCCGCGCGTGAGCGCCGAGCGTAAGAACGAGATCGTCGCAGCGGCGTTCGCGGACAGACTTCCGCGTCCGTTCGTCCGATTTCTGGAAGCGGTGATCACGCACCGGCGCCAGCATCTCATCTCGGCAATTGCCGTCGAGTATCACGCGATCGTGGACGAGATGCAGAATCGCGTGCACGCCTCCGTAACGGTGGCGCGCGAGCCCGATGCAGCGCTCGGCCGCGATGTCGCCGCGCGACTGTCGCGCGTGTTGGGCAAGACCGTCGTGCCGCACTTTGTCGTGCGCCCCGACATTCTCGGCGGCACGATCGTGCGCGTGGGCGACACGATCATGGATGGGTCGGTGCGTCGCCGTCTCAACATGCTGCGGTCGCGGATGCTCGGCACCATTCGATAAGGTCAGCCCGGCACGACCGACTGACCGCCCGCGCTTGCGCGGCACATGCAGTGCTCTAGAATCCTGAAACCCAAGAGCAGGCGAGCGAGCATGTCCGGACCGGCGGCGGTGACGATCGTCCCCAAGCCATGGGGACACGAGATCATCTGGGCCAAGACCGATCAATACGTCGGGAAGATTCTGCACATCACGGCCGGCCACGCGCTGTCCGTCCAGTATCACAATGTGAAGGACGAGACGGTGTACCTGCTGTCGGGCAAGCTCATCTACTGGGTGAAGCTGGGCGACGGCGAGCTCGAGGACATGCACCTCGAGGCGGGGCAGGCATTCCGTATCACGCCGGGCACGATCCACTACATGGAAGCGGTCACCGACTGCGATGTGCTGGAAGCATCGACGCCGCATCTCGATGACGTCGTGCGACTCAAGGACCGCTACGGGCGGGAGGGGACGAGCGCGCCATGAAGGTCATCATTCCACTTGCGGGGAAAGGGACGCGGCTCCGGCCGCACACGCACGTCACGCCCAAGCCGATGCTGCGTGTGGCGGGGAAGCCCGTGATGGCCTACATCCTCGACGATCTCGAACGGTTAGGCGGCGTCGAGCAGATCGTGTACATCACCGGCCATCTCAAGGAGAAGGTCGAGGCGTTCGCGAAGACGGAGTATGCGTTTCCGTCGGTGTTCATCGAGCAGGAAGTGCAGAACGGAACGGCGAGCGCGATCGAGCTGGCGAAGCCGTACGTGGATCAGCCGATCTTGATCATCTTCGTCGACACGATTTTCGACGCGGATCTGTCGGTGATCAACACGACGGACGCGGACGGCATCATCTGGGTGAAGGAGGTCGAGGACTATCAGCGGTTCGGCGTGGTGGTGACCGACGACGACGGCCACATGACGCGCATCGTGGAGAAGCCGCGCGATCCGATCTCCAGGCGGGCGAACATCGGGCTCTACTACATGCGCGACTGGAGGCTGCTCTACGAAGGGATCGAGTATGTGATGCGCCAGGCGCCGGTGGGCGGCGAGTACTATCTCACCGATGCATTCCAGTACATGATCGACCATGGGGCGCGCATCAAGGTGATCGACGTCGAGGGCTGGTACGACGCGGGGAAACTGGACACGTTGCTCGACACGAATCGGGCGATGCTCGAGCGGGGTCGCGCGCGGCGGCCGGCGCCGTCGGCGGGCGTGCGCATTTTCGATCCGGTGTACGTCGAAGACGGCGTGGTGTTGGAGCACTCGACGATCGGGCCTAACGTGTCGATCGGGGCGGGGACGCACATTGCGAATTCGACGCTCCGCGACACGGTGGTGGGCACGAAGAGCCGGGTGGAGCATTCGCTGCTCCACGATTCGATGTTAGGCGACGAGGTGGTGGTGGAGGGCGCGCGCGGCGTGCTGACGGTGGGCAGCCACAGCCAGGTGCGCGTCGACGGTGCTTGAGGGCGGCCGCGCGTTCCGTTAGGCGACCGGTTGCGTGGCGGCGGCGCCGTCCAACCCCGCGGCGCCAATGATGATCGTGAGCGCGCGAGCCATACCTGTGTGTCCGTCGGTGTTGTCGAACCACTCGGCCGGCGTGTGGGCATCGCCACCCGTGCCGCCCGCGCCGATGGCGATCGCGGGAATGCCGCGGCTGATCGGGATGTTGGCGTCGGTGGACGCGGTGGCCAGTTCGGGCTCCCGGCCAATGAGACGCGTGGTATCGGCGGCGAGCGCGACCAGCGGATGCGCGGTGTCGGTTTCGCCGCCAGGGCGGTTTCCGATGCGAGCGATCGCTTCGACGAGCGGTAACGTTCCGCGCGCGCGGCGTCCATTCTCTTCGTCGGCGGCCGCGCGGGCGGCGGCGTGGATCTCGCGCTCGTAGCGGTCGAGGATGGCTACCGACGTGGATCGGAGGTCGACCTCGAGCCAGCCCTCTTCGGGAATCGCGTTGACGGCGATGCCGCCGCCGATGCGGCCGACGGACAGCGTGGTGCGCGGGTTGGATGGGCGGGGCAGGCGCGCGAGCTTGCTCGCGGCGAGCGCCGCTGCATGGACTGCGTTCGGCACGCCGAACGCCGTCCAACTGTGGCCACCGGGCCCGCGGAACGTGATGCGGAAACGTCGCGAGCCGAGGGCGCGGTGGACGATGCGTTCGTCGCCGGCGCCGTCCAGGGCAATCGCGACGCGCGCGTCCTTGGCGTCGTGGTCGAAGAGATATTTGGCGCCGCACAAGTCGCCGGTGCCTTCTTCGCCGACCGTGGCGACGAAATCAACCGGTGCTTGGGTGCGGACGTGGACGCCGTCGATCACGCCGGCGAGGGCGAGCATCGCGGCGAGTCCGCGGCCGTTGTCGCCGATGCCGGGACCAACGAGGCGGGTGCCGGTGCGGCGGACGCTAACTGGCGTGCCCAACGGGAACACCGTGTCGAGGTGGGCGCAGATGACGACGGGCGCGATATCGGCGACGCCCTCGCGCCGGCCAATGACGTTGTTGGCGGAGTCGAGCCGGACGTCGCGGAGTCCGAAGGACCGGAATCGGTTGGCGACCCATGCGCCACGGCGCGTTTCGTCACCGGTGGGCGCCTCGATTTCCGAGATGGCGATTTGGGATTCGACGATGGCAACATCGCGCTCGCGGAGTGCGTCGCGTGCGTGTGCTACGGGTGCGGAGGTCCAGAGATCGTGGACGGGCGCCTGGCGCGGCATGCCTTCAATTGATCTCGGGATCGGAGATGCGCAAGGGTATATTGCGAGGCAGCGGATGAGAGTGGTGGGCGACGTCCTGTTCCAGGTGACCATGGAAGAACGCGAGCTGATCCACGATTGGAACACGGCCGACACGGCGTTCGATTGGCGCTCGTGTCGAGTCGAGCTGGACGACGAGACGCTGCGGGACGGATTGCAGTGTCCGTCGGTGACGGATCCGTCGATCGAAGACAAGAAGGCGCTGGTGCACTTGATGGTGGAGCTGGGGATCCAGGCGGTCGATTTGGGGCTGCCGGGAGCGGGGCCGCGCGCGCGCGGCGACACGCTCGCGTTGGCGCGCGAGGTGGTGAGCGCGCGGCTTCCGCTGTCGGCGAATTGCGCGGCGCGCACGGTGCTGAGCGACGTGGAGCCGGTGGCGGAGATTTCGCACGCCACCGGCCTAACCATCGAGGCCGCGACCTTCATCGGGTCGTCGCCGATTCGGCAGTACGCCGAGGACTGGACGTTGGACCGGATGCTGCGCGCGAGCGAGGAAGCGGTGACGTTCGCGGTGCGCGAGGGGCTGCCGGTGATGTTCGTGACGGAGGACACGACGCGCGCGGCGCCGGACACGCTCAAGGCGCTCTACGGCAACGCGATCCGGTGGGGCGCGCGGCGTGTGTGTCTGGCGGATACCGTTGGGCATGCGACGCCGGACGGCGTGCGTGCGCTAGTGCGGTTCGTGCGTGACGAGATCATCGCGCCGAGTGGTGAAGCGGTGAAGCTGGACTGGCATGGGCATCGCGACCGCGGGTTAGGCTTGGCCAACTGTCTGGCGGCCATCGAATCGGGCGTGGACCGCGTGCACGGCACTGCGTTAGGGATTGGCGAGCGGGTGGGCAACGCGGAGATGGATCTGTTGTTGATCAATCTCCAGTTGTTGGGCGCGCACCGGCACGATCTGAGCCGCCTGCCCGAGTACTCGCGGCTGGCCTCGCGCGCGTGCGGCGTGCCGATCCCGCCCAGCTATCCTGTGTTAGGCGAAGACGCGTTTCGGACAGGGACGGGCGTGCACGCGGCGGCGATCATCAAGGCGCGGCGCAAAGGACACGCGTGGCTGGCGGACCGGATCTATTCGGGCGTGCCGGCGGGCGATTTCGGCCTCGCCCAACGTATCGAAATTTCGCACGTGTCCGGTTTGTCGAACGTGAAGTACTGGCTCGAGGAACACGGCCACGACGCGGCGGACCAAGGATTGTGTCAACACGTGTTCGATGCGGCGAAGCAGGTGAGCCGGGTGCTGAGCGACGACGAGATCGAGACGTTGGTGGCCGCGTATCGGAGCCAGCCGGCGCGGGCGTGAACGCTCCGCTCGCCCAGGTGTTCGAGGGATATCTCGACCTTCGATACCGCATCGATCCAGTCGAGGGGACGCGCGCGGGCCGGCGCGAGCTCGACGGGCTGTACGGCGCATTCGACGCGGCATCGATTCGCGCGCATGCGGCTGCCTTACGGAGCTACGCGGGTGCGCTCGAGGAAGCATCGGCCGAGTCGTTGGACGACGAGATCGATCAAACCGCGGTGCTGCACGATGCGCGGCAACTGCAGGCAACGCTGGAACGCGAGCGTCCGTTCGCGCACGACCCGACGTTTCATCTGCGGCATGCGCTCGACGGGCTGCATCGCCTAACTTCCGGGCTCGATCTGGATGCGCGCGAACGCGCCGCGGCGTTGATGGCGCGACTGCGCGCGCTGCCAACATTCCTGCGCGCGGCGGACGAGGCGCTGGTGCAGCCATCGCGGCCTCTGTTAGGCACGGCGGCGATGATGATTCCCGGCGGGCTGGCACTGCTGCGCGAAGACGTGCGCGACGCGCTGGGGCCGCTGCTTCAGGATGCAGAGGTGGCGGCGGCACATGATGCAGCGGCCGAGTCGCTCGAGCGATTCGGTGATGCGTTGACGCTGATGGATGAGCGCGCGCGGGACAACGTCGCGATCGGGCGAGAGGCGTTCGAGCGTCGCCTCCACACGGCGCACATGATCCCGGATGGGGCCGACCAGTTGTTGCGTTGGGCGGAGCGTGCGTACGACGACGCACGGACGGCGGTCGAAGCGACCGCGGCGACGATTGCGTCGGGCGTGCCGTGGCGGGAGGTGGTCGAGCGCGTGAGCGGCGATAGTGTGCCGGCCGCTTCGCTCGGGAGCGCCTATGCCGACACCATGGACGCGGCGCGGCGGTTTGCGGCGGACAACGGGCTGGTGCACGTGGTGTCGGCGCCGGTGCGAGTGATGGCGACGCCGGAGTATCTCCAGCCGTTGGTGCCGTTCGCCCAATACGAAGGGCCGGGGCCGTTCGTCGCCACGCAAGCCGGGACGTTGTACGTCACCATGTCACGCTTGGCGGGCGCGGCGGCGCATCGGCAGTCGGACATTGAGAGCGCAGTGATCCACGAGGTGATACCCGGGCACCATCAGCAGGTGGTAAGTGCGAACGGATCGGAGCGGGTGGTGCGTCGCGTGTTGTCGAGCGATGCCAGCCGCGAGGGGTGGGCGTACTACTGCGAAGCCGTGATGGCCGACGCGGGGTTTTTCGCGACGCCGGGTGCGCGGCTGCTTCATGCGCGAGACGTCCTGTGGCGGGTACTTCGCGCGATCATCGATGTGGCGATTCACACGAAGACGCTCGCCCCGGCGGGCGCCGAGCGGCGTTTGCGGGACGAGCTCGGCCTGGACGACGCGGCGGCGCGCGCCGAGGTGATGCGGGTGGCGAGCCGGCCGACGCTGATGTCGTGTTTCGTCGTTGGGCGGCGGGAAATCGAGCGACTGCGAGACGATGCGCGCGGCGCGTGGCGCGATGCGGGAGGATTCTCGCTGTCGCGGTTTCACGGCGAGTTATTGCGGTATGGCGGGTATCCGACGGCGCTGGCCCGGTGGGGAATGGGGCTCGCGTAGAAGATCGGGTGATCGGGCGCATGGGGCGTCCGATACTTCAGCACGAGGAGATTGGCGATGCGCGGAACGTGTCACGGCCTTTCGTTAGGCGGGAGCATGGTGGTGGGCGCGCTGGTGGTGGCGGCGTGTTCGAGCGGCGAGAAGAAACCGGCGGGGGCGGAGTCGACGGCTGCGGCGCCGCCTGCGGCGCAGCCGGCGAGTCCGCCCTCGGCGTTGGTGTACGTGTCCGACGAGCGGGGGAACAAGGTGACCGTGGTCGACGTCGCACACGACAGCGTCGTGAAGACGATCGACGCCGGCCAGCGGCCGCGCGGGGTTCGCCTAACGCCGGACGGAAAGACGCTGGTGGTGGCGGTGAGCGGATCGCCGATCGGGGGCCCCGGCGTGGACGAGTCCAAGCTGCCGCCGCCGGACCGGTCGAAGGATGGCATCGCGCTGGTGGACCTGGCGACCGACAGCGTTAGGCGGCTTGAGGGCGGCCACGATCCGGAGAACTTCGACATCACGCCCGACGGGAAGATTCTTTATGTGTCGAACGAGGACGCGGGCACGGCGACGGCGCTCGACTTGTCGGACGGAAAGTCGATCGCGGTGGTGAAGGTGGGCTCGGAGCCCGAAGGTGTGAAGGTGTCCCCGGACGGGAAGGAAGTGTGGGTGACGAGCGAGGGGCGGGGCACCGTGACGGTCATCGACGTGGCAACCAACAAGGCGATCGCGACGATCAAAGTTGGGAAGCGGCCTCGCTCGGCGATCTTCGCGCCTGATGGATCGAAGGGCTACGTGCCGGCTGAGGTGGGTGGCGACGTGACGGTCGTCGACGCGAAGACCCACAAGGTGCTCAAGACGCTCGATCTCACGAAGACGACGCCGGGTGCAAAGCCGATGGGTTCGGCGATCTCGCCGGATGGGAAGCTCGTGTACATCACGACGGGGCGCGGTGCGACGGTCGAGGTGATCGCGACGGCGAATGATTCGGTGGTGGCGACGATTCCGGATCCCAAGCGGCCGTGGGGCATCGCGGTGACGGCGGACGGCCAGCGCATCTACACGGCGAACGGGCCGTCCAACGACATCGCAATCATCGACGCGGCGACGAACACGGTGATCAAGACGATTCCGGCAGGCGATTCGCCGTGGGGCGTGGCGATTTCCCACTAGAGAGAGGGAAGAGGGAAGCGCTCGCTCGTGCTCGCTGCGGGAAGCGCTGCGCTGGGGGAAGCGTGGGCCGATCCGCAGCGAGCGTGAGCGCGTTGCTTCCCGCTTTCGGCAGCCGCGGATCACCAGCCCATCAGCAGCAGCGCGCGCCCGGGCGATCGTACCGATCCGCAATGCGGGCGCGCGCGAATTCGTCGCGCGTGAGGGGTGGATCTGACGGGTGGCGGCAGCGCATGTGGGCGACGTATCGATCGTAGTCGGGCGCGCCAACAATGGTGCGCACGACGCGCGCGGCCACGGCGAGGCGATCGCGGATCGTTAGGCGGGTCACTTTGCCCCCGTGGTGACGGCGGGCGCGGCGCGCCCGATGGTGCGCTCGAACAGCGCGAACACGCGCGAGTACTCGTCGGTCCACGACGACGGGCGTACGAAGCCGTGGTTCTCGACCGGATACGGTGCCAGCTGCCAATTGGTCTTGCCGAGCTCGATAAGGCGTTGCGTTAGGCGTACGATGTCCTCGAACTCGACATTCGTGTCGACCATGCCGTGGCACATGAGCAGCGGGCCCTGGAGACCCTGCGCGAAGTAGATCGGCGACGACTGGCGGTACGCGACGGTGTCCTTGTCGGGCAAGTTCAGGATGCGCATCGTGTACCAGTGATTGTAGTGCGACCAGTCGGTGACCGAGCGGAGTGCGGCGCCGGCGCCGAAGTGCTTCGGTTCGGTGAACATGGCCATGAGGGTCATGAAGCCGCCGTAGCTGCCGCCGTAGATGCCGACGCGCTCGGGCGGGATGCCGAACTTGGTGCCGAGGTAGCGCGAGGCGTCGACCTCGTCCTGGAGATCGCGGCCGCCCATGTGCCGGTAGATGGCGACGCGCCAATCGCGTCCGTAGCCGGCGGAGCCCCGGTAGTCCTCGTCGAGGACGACGTAGCCTTTGGTCGCGAGCATCTGGTTGAACATGTACTCGCGGAAGTACGTGGACCAATAGTCGACGACGTTGTGGAGATAGCCGGCGCCGTGGACGAAGATGACGGCCGCTCCGTTAGGCTGGGCGCCCACATCCTGCGGCCGGTAAATGCGCGCGGGCACCATCACGCCGTCGGACGCCGGGATCTGGATGATCGCGGGGGCGAGCCAGTGGTACGCGAGCCACGCCTTGGTGGGCGACACGGTGAGCTGCGCCATCGACGTGCCGGGGCGGAACGGCTCGACGAACAGCTCGGGCGGCCGGTTGGACGTGGAGTACACGTCGGCCAGCAGCTGGCCGTTAGGCGAGACCACGACGTCGTGTCCGCCTTTGGCGAGCGTGATGCGCTCGCGCGCGCCGCCGGCGGCGGCCATGCGGTAGAACTGGCGCTCGTAAGGCGACGGCTCGCTGGTGTGCATCCAGAACCACTTCTTGTCGGGCGAGAGCGTCGCGGCGAGGACTTCCCATTTGCCGCTCGTGAGCTGGGTGCGATTGGTGCCGTCGGCGTTGACCGTGTAGATGTGCGACCATCCGTCGGCTTCGGAGACGAACCACGCGCGCTTGGCGCCGTCGACCCAGCCGCCGCAGCTGAAACACGGGCCTTCGATCCATGCGGTGTCGCGGAGGACGTCGATCGTGTCGATGGCGCCCGCGTCCTCGGAGACGGTCTCGAGATAGCGTGCTTTGTAGTTGGCGCTCACTGTGTAGAGCAGCGCCTGCGAGCCGTCGTCGCTCCAGCCGAGCATGTTGACCAGGCCCGGGTTGGCGACGGAGTCGCCGGGGATCGGATGCAACCAGCGCGCGTTGCCGGACGGCAGGCTGACGAGGGCGACGCGTCCCGAGTCCTGCGAGTCGCCGACTTTGTCGCGGCCCCGCAAGTCTTCCACGTAGCCGCTCTTGGTGACCCATTTGGGGACTTCGGTGGAGCGCGAGCGTTCCGAGCTGATGCGCGTGATGAGCAGCACGGCCTTTCCGTTAGGCGAAACGGCGAGGTTGGCGACGCGCTCGTCGCGGAGGAGGTAAAGCGGTTTGCCGCGGATCCCCTCGGCGCGCGTTTGGCGCGCTTTGGCGATGCTGTCGGCGCGATACTCGTCGCGGATCACCTCGAACAGGCGCTTCTGGTCGCCCTCGAGCGTTTTGCGCTGGCCGGTATTCGCGGAGTCATCTTTGGGCGCCGGTCCGGGGCGCACGTCGGTGAGCTGCTGCTCGAGTCCATCCTTGAGCGAGACCGCGAAGACGTTGTCGTCGCGGGTGAAGAAGACGCGGGCGTCGCCGACATCGAATTGCGGATCGGCCTCGCGCGCTTGGGTGTTGGTGAGGCGCCGGGCGGTCTGGGTGTGGAGATCGACGACGTAGATATCGCCTTCGTATTCCACGGCGCGCAGGCGGCCGTCGTGCGACAGCGTGCCGGTCGCGACGAGCGGGCCCATGCTGTCCATCTGCGCGTCCGTTAGGCGTTCGGGCGTGGCGCCGGCTTGGGCGCGGACGCGGTACGGTGCGAGGGGATCGCGCCAATCGCTGCCGGGCGGCAGCCACTCGAAGTAGATCCACCGGCTGTCGGGGGACCAGCGGACGTGTTGGGGCATGCGGCCGACGACTTCCGGTCCGCGCATGATGTTCGGAATGGTGAGCGCGAACGCGGTGGAATCCTGGGCGGCGAGCGGGGCGGTCGCGGCGGCGATGATGGCGAGGACGGCGAACGGGCGCATGGTCACGGGGCGGGTGGGGTCACGACGCGAGCGCGGTGGGCTCGAACGGAACTTCGGTGGAGATGGCAGGCCGGTCGCCGCGCAGCACGAGAATCCAGACGCGCGCGGATTCGACCAGAATCACGATGACGGCAAGCATGAAGAACGCGGCTACGGCGGCGTCCAAGCGATCGTTGAAGATGAGGCGTCCGGTGTCGGCGGCGGGTGTGCCTAACGCGAGCGACCGGGCGTGCGCCAGGAAGCCGAGGCGCGGGCTGGGAGAGAAGATCTTCTGCCAGCCGGCGGTGAGCGTGACGACGGCGAGCCACGCGAGCGGGGCGAGGGTGACCCAGGCGTAGCGCGCCTTCCCGCTCTTGACGATGATCGTGGTTCCGACGCAGAGCGCGACCGCCGCGAGGAGCTGGTTGGAGATGCCGAACAGCGGCCAGAGCGAATTGATCCCGCCTAACGGATCGATGACGCCCTGCCACAGGAAGTGGCCCCACATGGCGACGAAGATCGCGCTGGAGAGGACGACGGCCGGATACCAGGACACGCGGCCAAACGGTTCCCACACGTGGCGCCCCAGGTCCTGGAGCATGAAGCGTCCGACGCGGGTCCCGGCATCGAGCGTGGTGAGGATGAACAGCGCCTCGAACATGATGGCGAAGTGGTACCAGAGTGCCATCGCTTCCTTGCCACCTAACAATCCGGTGAACAGCTGCGCCATACCCACGGCGAGACTTGGCGCGCCGCCGGTGCGGGAGAGGAGGGTGCGCTCGCCCACCTGTTGGGCGAGGCGCTGCATCGCAGCCGGGTCGAGCGTGAATCCCCAGGCCGAAATGGCGTGGGCGGCGGACGCGGCCGTGGTGCCTAACAGACCGGCCGGCGCATTGATCGCGAAGTAGACGCCGGGTGTGAGCACGCACGCGGCGATGAGCGCCATGACGCCCACCAACGCTTCCATGAGCATGCCGCCGTAGCCGATGGGGCGCGCGTCGGTTTCCCGTTCCAGCATCTTCGGCGTGGTGCCCGACGCGATGAGCGCGTGGAACCCGGAGATCGCGCCGCAGGCGATGGTGATGAACGCGAACGGGAATACCTTGCCGGCGAAGATCGGGCCGGTGCCGTCGACGAACCTGGTGAGCGACGGCATCCGGAGCGGCGGCAGCACAATGACGATGCCTAACGCGAGCGCGATGACGACCCCGATCTTGACGAACGCCGACACGTAGTCGCGCGGTGCGAGCAGCAGCCAGACGGGTATGACGGACGCCGCGAAGCTGTACACCATCACGAGAATGGCGAGTGTCTTGGCGTCGAGCGTGAACACCGGCGCGAGGGCCGGGTTGGCGGCGACCCATTGTCCGGCGTAGACGGCGAATCCGAGCAGCACGAGACCGGCGAGACTGGCCTCGAGCACGCGGCCGGGGCGGATCCACCGCAAGTACACGCCTAACAGAAGGGCGATGGGGATCGTGAGGCCGATGGTGACCGTGCCCCACGGGCTGGCGCGGAGCGCGTTGACCACGACCAGCCCCAACACCGAGATGAGAATGATCATGATGCCCAACACGGCGACGAGCGCGGTGAACCCGGCGGTCGGGCCGATCTCATCCTTGGCCATCTGGCCCAACGTGCGGCCGTCGCGGCGCACGGACGCGGCGAGAATCACGAAGTCCTGCACCGCACCGCCGAGTACGACGCCGATGATGATCCACAGCGCGCCGGGCAGAAAACCGAATTGGGCGGCGAGCGTCGGCCCAACGAGAGGCCCCGGCCCGGCGATCGCGGCAAAGTGATGGCCGAACAGGATCCAGCGATTGGTGGGCACGAAGTCGCGCCCGTCTTCGAGCCGCACTGCGGGCGTCGCGCGGCGGGCATCGAGCGCGAACACGCGTGCGGCGATGAACTTCGAGTAGAACCGATACCCGACGGCGAACGTGCACACCGCTGCCGTGATGAGCCAGGCGGCATTGACCGTTTCACCATGCGACAGCGCGAGCCACGCGAGCGAAAAAGCTCCGAGGCAGGCGATGGCGATCCATACCACCGCCGACAGGACCTTGTTCATGCCGGGGAGTTTGCTTGCCGCACCACCCGGCGACAAGAGTTGGCGGCGATCCGGAACGCGGTGCTGCACGGATCGTCTCCCTCAGGGTAAGTTTCTTCCATCTCAGCCCAGGACCGTCGTGAAATACCTTTCGATAGTCGTCGGCGCGATCGCGTTGGTCGCGAGCGCCACGCCGGTGTCGGCGCAAAAGGTTGCACCGACGGCCGGACGTCCCCTGTCGCCCTATGCGACGCGGCGCGTGCTGGTCATTCCGACACATTATCTGCGAACCGACGACTCGTTAGGGTGGGCCGGACAGATCAGCGATCGGCGCGCGTTCCTGGACG
Organism: Gemmatimonadaceae bacterium; assembly: GCA_035279625.1. Classification (GTDB taxonomy): domain Bacteria; phylum Gemmatimonadota; class Gemmatimonadetes; order Gemmatimonadales; family Gemmatimonadaceae; genus JADGGM01. The sequence goes on along the minus strand of DATEHK010000173.1, from coordinate 26,112 downwards.
ACGTGGATGGCGAGATTGCGTTCGCGCTCAAAGATCGCGACCGTATCGGCCGGATGTGGGTCTTCCCGCATCAGTTGGCCGAGGTAGCGAAGCGCAATGCGCCGTACGCTCCGGACGTGTACGATCTGGCTGCCGAGTGGCTGCGACCACCGATGAAGTCGGTTCCGGACATGCTGCCCGAGCCGTTGGCATCGCAACTCCGCACGCTGGTGGCGCTCGAGGATGAATGTCGATACGTGCTCTTCCCGATCGAAGTACGATTCGTGGGCGCTGGAGCCGGCCAGGAGAGCGCCGTGGTTCGCGTCGTCGTCTTCGACGCGCGTATGTCGCGCATCGCGTGGATCGGTGACGTGTCGAGCGAGCCGGCCAAAAAGTTTTCGCGCGGACTCGCCGCGAGCTTTGCTGAGCACCTGGCGGACCTGGTGTCGGCGCCGTGAACGAGCCGGCATGGCGATTCCGATAGCGTGCACCGCGACGCCGATCGCGGCCGCGGCCGGCGTGAGGGCGTCGTGACGACGGTACTCCACGTCTCCGATGTGCACTTCGGCAATCCAGCCGTCCCCGAGCAGATCGATGCCATTGAACAACTGATTGAGACGCGTCGCTTCGACGTGGTTGCCGTGTCGGGCGACCTGTCGCAGCGTGCGCGCGCGGGTGAGTTCTTGCGGGCGCGCGCGTTCATGCGCGACGCGGCGCGGGTGAGCGCCACGATCGTGGTGCCGGGCAATCACGACGTGAAGTGGTGGCGCGCGCCACTCGGCGTCGGGATGCTGAAGGCTGTGTTCGCGAACTACCGCCGGTACGTGTCGGACGAGCTGGAGCCGGTGTTGCACGTACCCGGTGTGACGTTCGTGGGGCTCAACACGGCGCACGGCGTTCGGCACAACACGTTGACGTGGAATCCGCGCGACATCGGCGTGATGGGCGACCTGTCGCCGCGGCAGGTCGACCATGCGCGAGGCGTGTTCGAGGCGTCGCCGGCCGGCGACCGGCGCGCGATCGTGATGCACCACAACCCGCTCAAGGGGCAATTGTCGCGGCGCTACGGCTTGGCGCACCACCGGCGCGCGTTAGGCGCCTTCGAGAGTCTGGCTGTGGACCTGGTGATGTGCGGACACGACCACCAGGAAGCGATTCACTATGTGGAGCACACGCGTGGTGGAACAGTGGTATCGACTGCCGGAACGTTGTCGAACCGATCGCGCGGCAAGCGGCCGTCGTCGTTCAACGTAATCGCACTCGATCCGGCGCGTATCACTGTGCAAACACACATCTGGGACGCGCGCGGCAAGATGTATTTCGATGGTCCAACGCGGACGTTCGATCGGTGATCGGACGCATATTGCGCGCGTCGACGGCGACACAACTGGAGCTGACGTTCGACGAGCAGCCGCACGATGGTGCGGCGCTGCTGGCACGTCTGCACGCACTCGGCCTGGACAGTCGCATCGAGCGGTGCGAGCTCACGAGCAACCGCACGGTGATGGTGAGCTATCGCGGCGGCGTTCTGCGCATACACGAAGCATATCTCGGGGCGCCGCCCTTCGTGTGGCGGGCGATCGTATCGTTCGTGCGTGGCAGGACGCGGCGGGCCCGTCGTGAGGCAGAGCGCGTGATCGTCGAGCACGCGCCACGCGAGAAGGGCTCACGGAGGCCGAGGCACGCGACAACGGTGCGTCGAGAAGATGCGCCTCTCCTGGCCGACTTGTCGCGAGCTCACGACGAATACAACCGCCTGTACTTCGGTGGCCAACTCGAGGCCATCGCGATCTCCGTATCGAGCCGGATGCGGAGTCGGTTGGGTCAGTACGCCGTTGCTACCGACGGCGTTGCGCCCGAGATCGCGATCAGCCGGTCGCACGTTCGTCGCGACCCGTGGGCGGAGGTGCTCCACACGCTGCTGCACGAGATGGTGCACCAATGGCAAGCGGAGTGCGGGCTACCGCTGGACCACGGCCGGGCGTTTCGTGACAAAGCGCGGGCGTTGGGGATCGAACCGCGTGCCAGGCGGTCCATGGAGCAATCGGCGGCGAGCGAGCAGCGCATCGCACGCGCGATCTGATACCGAAGTCCCCGGGCATCGAGTAGTTTTCGCGCCATGACCGACTTCTATGCGATCGACAGCGCGCTGTCCGAAGAGGAGCGCGCTGTGCGAGACAGCGTGCACCGTTTCGTGGACGAGCGCGTGCTGCCGATCATCGGCGACTGCTATGTGGAGGGGCGATTCCCGCGCGAGATCGTGCCGGAGCTGGCGTCGCTGGGCGTGTTCGGTGCGAACTTACCCGAAGAATACGGTTGCGCCGGACTGAACAACGTGTCGTACGGTCTCATCATGCAGGAGTTGGAGCGCGGCGATTCGGGTGTGCGGTCGTTCGCGTCGGTGCAGGGCGCGCTCGTGATGTATCCGATCTTCGCGTTCGGCAGCGACGAGCAGAAGCGGCACTACCTGCCGAAGATGGCGAGCGGCGAGATCATCGGGTGCTTCGGCCTAACGGAGCCGGACTACGGCTCGAATCCGGCCGGCATGATCACGATGGCGCGGCAGCAGTCCGACGGCACATGGGTCTTGAACGGCGCCAAGATGTGGATCACCAACGGGTCCACCGCGCAGGCGGCGGTGGTGTGGGCAAAGACCAACGGCGACAAGGACGACAAATCGATTCGGGGATTCGTCGTGCCAACCGACAGCACGGGCTTTCGCGCGCGCGACCAGAAGGGGAAGCTGTCGTTGCGCGCGTCGGACACGAGCGAGCTGGTGTTTCAGGATGTCCATCTTCCCGCGGATGCGATCCTGCCCAAGAGCGGTGGTCTCAAGAGTCCGCTCATGTGTCTCACGCAAGCGCGGTACGGCATCGCGTGGGGAGCGATCGGCGCGGCCATCGCGTGCTATGAGGAAGCGACATCGTACGCCGGGAACAGAGTGATGTTCGGAAAGCCGATCGGCGGATTCCAACTGCAGCAGGCGCGGTTGGCCGAAATGTTGACGGAGATCGTGAAGGGCCAGTTGTTGACGCTGCACTTGGGACGGCTCAAGGACGCCGGGACGATGACGCCACAGCAAGTCTCGTTGGCGAAGCGGAACAACGTGAGCGTGGCGACGGACATCGCGCGCGAGGCGCGGCGGTTGTTGGGCGCGAACGGGATCCTGGCCGAGTACGCGTCGATGCGTCACATGGCGAATCTGGAGAGCGTGTACACGTACGAGGGGACGCACGACGTGCACACGCTGGTGTTAGGCCAAGCGATCACCGGTCTGAACGCGTTCCAGTGATGCCGCGCGGGCTGCCTTGAAGGGGTGTGGGCGGCCGCTATCTTTGTCGGACTCAACCTTCAGGGAGCACGCGCGTGAAGATTGCCGTGTGCATCAAGCGCGCCGCCGACATGGAGACGCGCTTCAAGATTGCGCCGAACGGGACGTCGATCGACGAGACGGGCGTGAAGTTCGACATCGCGGACTTCGATGGTTTCGCGGTCGAAGCGGCGCTGCAGCTCAAAGAGAAAGAGGGCGCGGGCGAGGTGACGGTAATTTCGCTCGGTACCGATGCGGTGCAGGAGACGCTGCGCAAAGCGCTCAGCATGGGTGCCGACAAAGCAGTGCACCTCAAGGCCGATGCGGTGCCGGCCGACGCGCTGGCCATCGCGCGGGTGTTGGCCGCGGAGCTCAAAACCGGCGGCTACGATCTCGTTCTGTTCGGCCGGATGGCGATCGACGCGGCGAACCAGAGCGTCGGGCCGATGGCCGCCGAATTGTTGGGACTCCCATGCGTTTCGGCGGCGTCGCAATTGACGATCGCGAGCGGGATGGGCACGGCGCGGCGCGAGCTCGAGGGGGCGGCGGAGGTGCTCGAGTTCCCGTTGCCGGCGGTGGTGACGATCGATGAGGGGATCGCGCGTCCGCGGCTGCCGTCGCTCAAAGGGATCATGGCGGCCAAGAAGAAACCACTCGAGGTGAGGCCGGTGCAAGTCGGCGAGTCGCGCGTCACCGTGATCAAGATGGAATTGCCGCCTGAACGAACGGGCGGACGGATCATTGGGGAGGGACCCGAGGCGGTGCCGGAGCTCGTGCGATTGCTGCAGACCGAAGCGAAGGTGCTCTGATGGCGAACACGTTTGCATTCGTGGAATCGCGCGGCGGCGAATTGCGGCGCGTCGGATTGGAGGCGGTGACGGCGGCGCGCCGATTGGCGGATGCGACCGGCGGGGGCGAGGTGCACGCGCTCGTCATGGGCGCGCCCGGTATCGCGGCGAAAGCGGAGACGATCGGCGCACACGGCGCGGACGTGGTCGAAGTGGTGGAGCATCCGGCACTGGCGCTCTACTCGCCCGAGGTGGTCGCGGCGACGGCGGCGGCACGCATCGACACGGGTTCGTACCGCGCCGCGTTCTTCAGCGCGTCGGCGCAAGGACGGGACCTGGCACCGCGTGTGGCGGCCAAAGTGGGCGCGAGCCTGGGCGCCGACGTGACGTCCTTCGAGGCGGCGGGCGACGCGATCATCGTTAGGCATCCGGTGAACACGGGCAAAGTGATCGCGACGCTGTCCATTTCGGGAACGCCGGTGCTCGTGTCGCTGCGACCGGGCGCCGTGACGGCGACGAAGACGCCGCGCGCGGCGCGGGTGGAGTCGATCGCGCCGGCCCTGGATCCGTCGGCGGCGCGGGTGGTGCCCAAGGAGTTGGTGGCCGGCAATTCGGCCAAGCTCGATTTAGGCGAAGCGCCGGTGATCGTGAGCGGCGGACGCGGTTTACGCGCGCCCGAGAACTTCAAGCTGGTGGAAGATCTCGCGGCGGCGTTCGGCAACGCGGCCGTGGGCGCGACGCGCGCTGTGACCGACGACGGGTGGCGTCCGCACACGGATCAGATCGGTCAGACGGGCCGCCTGGTGAGCCCGGAACTGTACGTGGCCTGCGGGATTTCTGGTGCGATTCAACATCTCGCGGGCATGCGGACGTCCAAGACCATCGTCGCGATCAACAAAGATCGCGAGGCGCCGATCTTCAAGATCGCCGACTACGGGGTAGTGGGCGACGTGATGCAAGTGTTGCCGGTGCTCACCGACGCGGTGCGCAAGGCCAAGCAGTCGCATTGATCCATGCGCCGGTCCGCGACCGCCGGCCGGCGCCCTCCTTCACACCGCCCATGACGTCATCCGGTCGACCGCTGCCCATTCTGCCGGCCCAGTATCAGCCGCCGTTGCCGCAGGATCGATTCATCGTGGCCGGGCCGCCCGACGCGGAGCACGTGCCGATGGATGTCGTGTTCGTGGGCGGCGGTCCGGCCGGCTTGGCAGGCGCGATCGAGCTGGCTCGACTGGCGAAGGCGGACGCGGCGGCCGGTGGTTCGTTAGGCGACATTCAGATCGCGGTCCTCGAGAAGGCCGGTGCGTTAGGCGAACACAGTCTCTCGGGCGCGGTGGTGAATCCGGTGGCATTCCGGGCGTTGTTCCCGGGCATGCCCGACTCGGAATTCCCGTTCCGCGCGCCGGTGACGTCGGAGCGCGTGTACTTCATGACCGGCCGTCGCGCGATTCGCCTGCCCACGCCGCCCACGATGCGCAACCACGGCAACTACGTGGGCTCGATCTGCGAGATCGTGCGTTGGTTAGGCGAAAAAGCCGACGCGGCGGGTGTGAACCTGTTCACCGGATTTCCGGTGGCGTCGCTGTTGGTGGACGGCGAGCGCGTGATCGGCGTGCGCACGACGCCGTCCGGCCTCCAGCGCGACGGGACGCCGGGTTCCTCGTACACGCCGCCCACCGATCTCACGGCGCGCGTGACGGTGCTGTCGGAAGGCACACGCGGCGCGCTCACCCAGGCCTATTGCGCGTGGCGCGGCATTGGCTCGCCTAACCCGCCGCTCTTCGCGCTCGGCGTGAAAGAGATGTGGGACACGAAGCGGCCGCTCGATGCGGTGGTCCATACGCTCGGCTGGCCGCTGCCCAACGACGCCTTTGGCGGCAGCTTCATGTACCCGTTAGGCGAGAAGCAGATCGCGCTCGGGATCGTGGTCGGCCTCGATTATCACGCGGCGGCGCTCGACCCGCACGAGTTGTTGCAGCGCCTCAAGCTGCATCCATTGGTGCGCCCGTATCTCGAGGGCGGCGAGATGACGGAGTGGGGCGCGAAAACGATTCCCGAGGGCGGGTATTGGGCGCTTCCCGATCGCCGCTACGGCGACGGCGTGCTCATCACCGGCGATGCCGCGGGCTTCGTCGAGGTCGCATCGCTCAAGGGAATTCACTACGCGATGCAATCGGGCATCTTTGCGGCGCGCGCCATCTTCGACGCGCTCAAACGGCAGGATACCTCGGCGGCGGCGCTCGCGCCGTACGATCAGATGGTGAAGGACAGCTACATCACGCGGGACTTGCACGAGCGCCGCAACATGCGACTCGCCTTTCAACACGGCGGCCTGTACCCCGGCGGCTTCAAAGCGGGGCTCATGACGATCACCAAGGGCGTGTTCCCGGGCCGTCGCATCTCTGCAGAGCCGGACGCCGAGGTGGCACGTACGGCGGAGCCGGTGCCGCACGTGCAGCCGGACGGCAAACTCACGTTCTCCAAGCTGGATGCGGTGTTCCGCTCCGGCAACGCGACGCGCGACGACATCCCCTCGCATCTCATCGTGGGAGCGGACATTCCTCCCTCGGTCGCGGACTTCTATGCGCATGTGTGTCCGGCCGGCGTGTACGAGCGCGACGGCGACCGGTTGGTGGTGAGCCCCGCGAATTGCGTCGACTGCAAGGCAACCGACGACGTGGGTCCGCGGTGGACTCCGCGCGAGGGCGGCAGCGGGGCCAAGTACCGCAGCATGTAGCGCCGTCGGCCGGCGCGCTTGCCTACCTGGACGCCCGGCGCAGCTCGAACAAGCGAACACGGTGGGTGACGGTTCCGTCGCGCAGCTCGTACACCGGAGCCCGCACGAGCGCGAGCCCAAGTGCGTCGCACGCGCGCACGAACACCTCGGCCGCAATCCGCCCCGGGTCGGCGACGGTCGCGATGCCGTTCGGCGCCAGCACGCGGTCCAGCACGTCGGCGACTAACGGACCGTACGCGCGCTCGTAGAGCACGTCCGCCGCCACAACGCGCTGGAACGTGCCGAGGTCGTCCGGGAGGTCACGCCAGTCGACGAGACGCGTAGCCGGCACGCGCCCAACCGAGCGATGCGCGTTGGTCCGCGTGAATGCGAGCGCGTCGGCGTAGTAGTCCGTGGCCGTCACGTGATAGCCGGCGGTGAGCGCGGCAATGGACGCGAGTCCCAACCCGCAGCCCAACTCGAGGAACGAACGCCCGGCGCCGGTTTCGACGGCGATGGCGTCCGAGAGCACGCGCGACGCGGGCCAGAGGTCGGCCCAATACGGCAGGCGTTCGTCGCGGGTGAAATCCTCTTCGTCGATGAGCGCGTCGACGGACTGCGGTTTGAGCAGCGAGACGCGGCGCCCGGCCACATCCACGTCCTGCGTGATGCAGACGTGGCGCTGCTCGACGTCGTCGATGCGGCTCGACGTCACAGGGCGAACGTCGTGCTCATCTGGGCGTCCTCGCCGATCAACAGCGCGTCCAGCGATTCGCCGGCTGCGACGCGCGGGCGGTTTTCGGGCACGATGAGCAGAGCGTTGGCGCGCGCCATCGACGTGAGCACACCGGAGCCTTGCGGTCCAGTTAGGCGGGCGGTCATGGTACCGCCGGCGCTAACGGTGACGATGCCGCGCATGAAGTGCGTGAGCGGGGCGGCGATGGTGATGGGTTCCTCGAGCGTCACGTCGACGGGCCGCCGGTAGATCCGGGTGTGGCCGAGCATGCGCCGGAGCATGGGGCGCACGAACAACTCGAAGGTCACCATGGTGGACACGGGATTGCCGGGCAGGCCGATCCATGGCCGCTCGCCGAGCCATCCGAAGCCGACCGGTGCGCCGGGGCGCATCCGCACCTTCCAGACCGCCATCTCCACGCCTAACTGCGTGAGGACATCGCGCACGTAGTCGAACTCGCCGGCCGAGATGCCGGCCGAGGTGATGAGCAGATCGCATCCGGTGCTGCGGGCGATGCGGTCATGGAGCTCCGCCGGGTCGTCCCGGGCGAGGCCCAGGTTCACGGGCTCGCCGCCGGCTTCGCGGATCATCGCGTGGAGCGTGTAGCTGTTGGACGTGAGGATCTTGCGGCCGGACACCGCTTCGGGGAGCTGGTCGAGATCGACGATCTCGTCGCCGGATCCGAAGAACGCGACGCGCGGCCGGCGATACACGTCCACGGTGGCCGCGCCCACCGAGGCGAGCACGCCGATCTGGGCCGCGCCTAACGGTTGACCGCGCTCGAACACCGTGCTGCCCTGGGCGATGTCCTCGCCGCGGCGGCGCACGTTGCGGCCGGCGTCGCGCGCATCGTGAATGGCCACCTGCGACGTTCCGCGGTCGCTATCCTCGAGTCGCACCACGCCGTCCGCACCTTCCGGGATGGGCGCGCCGGTCATGATGCGCGTCGCGGTCCCCGGCTGCACGTGCTGCGTGGGGAATGCGCCGGCGGCGACGGTCTCGAGCACGCGTAGCATTACCGGGTGGTCCGGACGCGCGTCGCGCACGTCCGCGGCACGGAGGGCATAACCGTCCATGGCCGAGTTGTCCCATGGCGGCAGGGTGAGCGGCGAGCGCACCGGCGCCGCGAGCACCCTGCCTAACGCATCGAGCAGCGCGACGCGCTCCACGCCGAGCGGCTCGATGTCGGCGATGATGCGCGCCTGGGCCTCGGCGACGGAGAGCATGGTCAGGGCGTCGCGCCGCCCAGGTGGAGCGACGCGAGATCGATGGCGATTGCGTCCTGCACGCGCTCGACCTCTCGCACCGGCGTCGTCCAGTTGTTGCAGAGCGCGCTGAAAATCAAAAGGTGTCCGTCGGCCGTGGTGACGTAGCCGCTCAGAGAGCGCGCGTTGGCGATGAATCCGGTCTTGGCGTGCACGTTGCCTTGCGCCGGTGTGTCGCGCATGCGATTGGCGATCGTGCCGTCGACGCCCGCGATCGGCAACGCATCGTAGAACGCGTTGAACGCCGTGTCCTTGCGAATCGTGGCCAGGACGCGCACGAGCGTCTCGGGCGACAGGTAGTCGTAGCGCGAAAGGCCGCTGCCGTCCCGCTGCACGAACCCATCGGGCTGGACGTTCCACGACAGCAATTGGCGACGCACGACCGCGATGCCGCTGTCGGCGGTGCCCGAGCCTGTCCGCTCCAGGCCTAACGTGCGCAGCAGAATCTCGGCGATCTGGTTCTGCGACGGCTTGGCCATTGCGCGCAGCACGTCGCGCAACGGCGGCGACTGGTAGGTGAAGATGGTGTCGGTGACCGGCGCCGCCGCGTGCGCGGCGCGCGGGCCGCACGTGCCTACCTTGCGGCGTTCCTTCATCGCGCGCAGCGCGACGCCGCGCTCCATGAGCGCGCCCTGGAGCGCCTGCAGGTACGCCGTGTTCTCGTCGGGATAGACGACGTCCATCGAATCGACGGCGCCGGGCGCGATCCATCCGCTGAGCACCACGGTGCCGCTGAGTGTGTCGAGCGACGTGCGGAGCTCGCCATCCAGGTGCGAGAACCGGTGGCGGCCGCCGCTCCCCGCGGCCAGCGATTCGGGCGGATACTGTGTGAGCGCCTCGATGCGTACCGTGGGATAGCGAGAGGTGGGCAGCACGCTCACCGATACGGGCGCGCCCGGTCTCCGGCCGCCGTGAATCACGACGCGCGCCGCGCCTTCGTTGAAGTAAAGCTCATCGACGCCCGCGCTGTACGACGCATCGAGATCGTCCCACGACCAACCGTAGCCTAACGTCGGTCCGGGGAACGCGTCATCGCCGGCGAGCACCTGACCCATGATCCGTCTGATGCCCCGCGCGCGCAGCGAGTCCGCGATGTCGCGCATGGGCGCGAGCGCGTCACCGCGCATCGCGTCGCTCTCGCTGGGGTCGCCGCGGCCATCTACGAGCAGGTCGCCGTGCAGCGTGCCGTCGCACACCGGGCCGTTGGCGACGAACGTCGTGCGAAAGCGAAAGTCCGGGCCTAACTGAGCCAGCGCCACGGACCCGGTGATGACTTTCATGTTCGAGGCGGGCATGAACAACTTGCCCGCATTGTGCGAGTAGAGCGTGTCGCCGCGATCCGGATCGACGATGAGGATGCCCCAGTTCGCATTGCGGAACACGGAGTCGGCGACCAGCGAATCGATGGTGGTTCGCAGCACGGCCGCCGGCGACGGTGCGGCGGCGCTCGTGGCCATCTGCGACGCCGGCAACGAGGCGGGCTGCGGCGCCGGATTCGGATGCGCGCCAGGCGAAGCGCAAGCCAGAGCAGCGAGACCCGCCAGCAGCGCGGGCGCGCGAGACACCTTCATCGAACATCACTCCTGCGCCGCATCACGCGACGCTCGACGAGATCGGCCACCGTGTCCAACCACTCCGTTGTAGTGAGAGAGATGACAGGTATTGCCGCCGCGAGGTCGGGACTGTCGGTGACGATGGCGAGATAGGTTGATGCCTGCGGCGAGGCAGGATGGTACAGCGGCTCCGGCTCGTGCACTGCCGCGGCGAGACGAAACACTTCGATCTTGGGCAGCGCGGACTGCTTGAAACCTTCGCACAGCACGATGTCGGCGTCGGCCATGTACCGGCGCGCGATTTCCTCCGGATCCAACGGATCGACCCATCGCTCGATGAGCGCGAATTTGTCTGGGGCGGACATCGCGACTTTCTCCGCGCGTCCTTCGTGATAGTGGCGATAGGTGTCGGTCGTCTCGGGATCGATGTCGAACGTGTGGGAGCCGTGCTTGATGGTCATCACACGATACGCGCGACGATGCAACTCCGCGGCAAGACGGACCACGAGGGTCGTCTTACCGTGATGTTTCCGTCCGATGATCGCCACCATAGGCGGCGTCGTCGAGGGCTCTTGCATGTCGCTCCGCGAGCGCGAGCTCGTCCGGGGAATTCACATTCATGAACAGCAGCGCGGGATCGCCAAAGCGGCGAACGTCGGAGTTCGACAATCTCGCCACGCGCACATCGTCGTAGAACCCGACGACGCGGCGGTCGCCCGCATCGAGGCGTCGTTCGATCGGGCCCAAGCATGCCGGATCATAATACGCACACAGCGGCTCGACACCACGTTCCGAGTCGCTCTCGGGCACTGCGACGTCGGCGGTGCCGCCGAGCGCTCGCAACGCCGACAAGAGTGACGCGGAGACGAATGGCATGTCCCAGGCGACGACGAGCACCGGATGTCTCGCGCGAGTCAGCGCGGCGTGGATACCGCCCAGTCCACCGTTTCCGGGCCGCACGTCGGACGCGACCGGCACCCCGGGCAGCCAGGAGGCGGCGCTGGGATCGTTCGCGATGAGGAGCATGTCGTCGCCGGCGCCAGCGAGAGCGGCGGCGACGCGGTCGATCACGCGACGTCCGCCCACGCGCTCGAGACCCTTGGGCAAGCCGCCGAATCGCACCGCGCGTCCGCCGGCCAGGATCGCGCCCGTGCAGGGTGCCGGCATCGCCGGCCTAACGGCCCTCGTAGGTCGCCGACAGCGACTCGTCTTCGGCGACGAGGACGCGGACGAGCTCGACCCCGGACGGCAATCGTGATGCCACGCGCTCGAAAATGAATCGCGCGAGGTTCTCGCCGGTCGGCACGAGCTTGCCATCGGCAAATTCGGGGACGTCGAGATTGATGTTGCGGTGATCGAAGCGCGTGAACACCTCGTCGTCGAGAATACGATCCAGCAGACCGAGATCCACGATCATGCCCGTGGTGTCGTCTATGGTGCCGCGCACGGTGACCGTGCACGCATAACCGTGCCCGTGGAAGTTCGGATTGGCGCTGGAGCCGAACACCGCTCGGTTGCGTTCTGCCGACCAGTCAGGACGGCCGTAGCGATGCGCGGCCGAAAACTCCACGCGCCGGCTGAGCTGGGCCATCCGCTCGGACATGCTCGGACGCGCGCGGCCTCAGCGGCCGACGAGGTACGACACGCCTAACGTAAGCACGCCGTTGTGCAGCCACTGGTTCTGCGCCGACGAGGTCGGAAGCACCGGCTTCAAACCGGGTGGCGCGACGAAAAACGAGTTCGGATACTGCGTCTGGTACATCCAGTCACCGAGCTCGGCGCGCAGCGACCAGTGGCCGCCGGGCACGTAGCGCAATCCCGCCCCGAACGTGATGGCGAACTCGGTGCCCACATGATAGCCCGACAGATCTTTTTTCGTGCCTGCATCCGACACCACACCGCCCCCGAAGCCAAACGTGGGGATGAAATGATGCCAGCTCTTGGCGCCGGTCATGTTGAACGTCAGCCCGATGTCGGCCATGTAGAGCGGCAACGTGATGTTGCCGCGGTCGCGTTCGGACGGGATGTCGTCGGGCGAGACGACCTCGCGCTGCGTAAAGGCGCGCGCGATGTGCGCGTCGGCCTCCACAGGCCCGCCTAACTTGATACCGTAGCGGACGCCGAGGAGCGGGCTCCCTTGCGGCCCGACACCGGCGCGTCCGGTGGCGCCCGTGAAATACCCCGTGTAGAGGGTGAACTCCTGCTTGTTGGAAAAATCCTGGTATGGGCTGTCGGCCGGCGGGTAGCCGACTTGCTGCGCCGGCACCGCCGCGACGAACGCGGTCACTGCGACGAACGAGAACAACGCGCAGGCACGCGTCACGGATGAACTCCTGCCCGAGGGGAATGCGAGTGAACCTGCCTCAAGTCCCGCCCGGTCATCTCGGCGGGTTGTTCGATACCCATCATGGTGAGCAGCGTCGGACCGACGTCGCCTAACGCGCCGCCGCTGCGGAGCGCGCGCTCGCCGTCGGGGTCGATGACGATGAACGGAACCGGATTGGTGGTGTGTGCCGTGTGCGGCCCGCCGGTCTCCGGGTCGATCATCATTTCGCAGTTGCCGTGATCCGCTGTGACCACGACGCGAGCGCCGGCTTCGCCGGCGACCGATAACACGCGGCCCAGGCACTCGTCCACCGTTTCCACGGCTTTGATCACAGCGGGAATCACGCCCGTGTGTCCTACCATGTCGCCGTTCGCGTAGTTGCAGAGAATGAAATCATGGTCGCGCGACTGAATGGCGCGGCACAACACCTCGGTGAGCGGCTTGGCGCTCATCTCGGGCGCCAGATCGTACGTCGCCACTTTCTGACTCGGCACCAGCTCGCGAATCTCGCCGCGATACGGCGACTCGAAGCCGCCATTGAAGAAGTACGTCACGTGCGCGTATTTCTCGGTTTCCGCGGTGCGAAACTGCGTGCGCCCATGTTCGGCCAGCACTTCGGCCACGATCTGCGACATCACGAGCGGCGGGAACGCGACCGGAATCGTGAAGGTCTCGTCGTACTGCGTCATCGACACGGCGTTGACATTGGGTCGCTTGTCGATGTCGAACGCGTCGAACGCCGGACTGGTCACGGCCCGCACGAGCTGCCGCATCCGGTCCGCTCGATAGTTGAAGAAAATCACGCCGTCGCCGTCCCGCATCGGCGCGACCGGCTGACCCTGCTTGGCGATCACGATCGGCTTGACGAATTCATCGCTCTCGCCGCGATCGTACGCGGCGCGAATGGCGGCCACGGGATCTTCGGCCTGCGGACCCTGGCCGAGTGCCATGGCGTCGTACCAGAGCTCGGTCCGGTCCCAACGCTTATCGCGGTCCATGCCGTAGTACCGTCCGCCCAACGACGCCACCACCGCTTTACGCGACGCGTGCGTAAGCGTCTCCTGCATGTAGCGCAACGCGGAGCGGGGCATCGTGTCGCGTCCGTCGAGCAGCGCGTGGATTGCCACGTGCGGCATCTCGAGCTCGGACGCGAGATCGATGAGAGCGAACAGGTGCCGGTCGACGGCGTGCACGCCGCCCGATCCGATCAAGCCGACAAGGTGCAGCGTCGCGGAGCGTTTTTTGGTTTCGCGACACAGTTCCGCGAAAACGTCGTTGTGAAAAAAGTCGCCGCTTTGGATAGCGGCGTCGATGCGGACAATGTCTTGCGGGACAACGCGTCCCGCACCCAAGTTGAGATGCCCAACCTCGCTGTTGCCCATCTGACCGCGCGGCAGTCCCACGGCCAAACCAGAAGCCTCGAGGAGCGTTCGCGGGTGCCCGTTCCACAGGGCATCCCAGGTGGGGGTGCGGGACAGTGCGATGGCGTTTCCGTCACGCTCGGCGCGATAGCCCCAACCGTCGAGCACTATCAGCACCACCGGCTGCTTTTTCGCCCCCTGTGTCGCCATCTTTGCCCGTTGTGAAACCTAAGAGAATTCTCCGGCGCGCCGTACGCCGACCAAAATGTATGCGCACTCACACGCCCCTTCCAGCGATTTGGTCGCGTTGTATTGCCGGGTTGCTGCTCACGCCGGTGTGTCTCGCCGCGCAAGCCACCGTAACCACACAGACCGCGCTGCGCCCTGCTCCCGGGGCGGCAGCCATCGCTCAGGTACGCGTGGGAACGGCAGTGGCGACCCTCGGTACCGCGCCGCATGGGTGGTCCAAGGTGACGCTCGAGGGCTTTCTACACCGAAGCGTGGTTGGCGGTCATCACGGGGACTTCGCGATTTCGGTGAAAGCGCACGGAGGCGCACTGCTGCGCGAGGCGTCAGCGCGCTCGGGTCGCCTCTTGGCGCTGATCGCCGACGGTACCGGCCTCACGAGGGTCAGCACACGCGGAGACTGGATCCGGGTGCGGCGATCGGGATGGGTGAGCACGAGCGCCCTGGCCAAGAGCGCTCCCACCGTCGCTGAGCGGAAGCGGCCCACTACTGATGCGAAGCGCGCGAAGCCGGCGTCCACAGTTGCGCGACGCGCTCCGGTCAAGGCCAAGCCTGCGGCGAAGACGGCCGACACGACCGCCGTCGCTGAGGGTGACGTGACGCCCGACAGCACTCCGGAGGCGGCGACTGCGCTCGCGCTCACGCGCCGCACGACACTTTACACCGCGCCTGACGCGGGTACAATCGGCACCGTCGACTCGACCGCACGCGTCACCGCCATTGCGCGCGATCGCGGTTGGGTGCGCGTGCAAGTGGAGGGATGGGTGCGGGCACAAGACCTCGGTCCATCCGACAGCACCGTGTTGACTACGATCAGCGCCGCGGATCTCAAGGCGCAGCCCGATCGCTATCGCGGACAGGTCGTGCGCTGGGTGGTGCAGAAGATCGCGGTCGAGACAGCCGATCCGCTTCGGAAAGGTATGGCTCCTGATGAGCCGTATATCCTGGCGCGCGGACCGGGGCAGGAGAATTCACTTCTGTATCTCGCGCTGCCGCCTTCGCTAGTCGACCAGGCGAAGCGCATCGATCCGCTCGCACCGATCACGGTGACGGCGCGTGTTCGCGCCGGACGCAGCGAACCTTCAGGGGTGCCGCTGCTCGACGTGCTCAGCATCGTAACCCGGTGACGACGCCTCGACTACCCGACGATCCATCGTTTAGGCGGCCGGTGCCGCGCGACGTTCCAGCCGCGCCCCTGCCGAGCTTCTCCGAGTTTCGTCGTCGCCATCCGAACATCGTGTCGACGCTCGTCGCGCTCATCGTCGCATGCTGCGTGCTGGATGGTTTTCTGATGCACCAGCGAACGCTCTACCAGGATGAAACTGGTCGGTTGCGTGCCGGCATGGGCGAAGCGGAACGCCAGCGCGCCGACGCCATCCTCAGCTCGCGTGAAAAACGCAAGCAGATGATGATGGACTTGGTGAAGCGACAGGCTCAGTGGAGCAACGAGCTCCACTTGGCGATCTCGGTGGACAGCGGGCGCATGTACCTCGAGCGCCAGGGCGCGGTGCTGCGTGAGATTCCGATTCGCCTGGGACCGGACCGGCGCATCGGGACGGCTCGGGACACCGTGCACCTGTCGATCCCGCGCGGAACGCGTACGGTCCAGGCTGTGTTGAGCGACAGCGATTCGTGGCAGGTACCTGGCTGGGTGTACACCGATCGTGGGTTCACGCCTCCGCCTCCCGCGCGTCGGATGATCATGAAGGCCTTGGGCCCGGTGGGGATCGTGCTTGACGGCGGCACGGTGATCTACTCGCTGCCGGCCGACGGGCCGCTCGGCGATACGGCGTACACGATGCCCGGCAGCGTGCGCGCGCGGGCGGAGGATCTCGACGCGATCGCGCCTAACGTGACCAAGGGGATGGTGGCGTATTTTTACTGACGCACGGTCGCTCGCGGTTAGGCGCGCGCAATGAGCCCGTTTCGAGGGGTTCCGCGCAGCGTTTACGTGCTCGGCGCCGTCGCGATCGTCGCGACGGCGGCGACGGGTGCGTACGGGTACTCCACATTGCAGGTCCGTTACGCGCGCGACGTCACCCGGAACGTCCTCAATCACAGCCGAGACCTGCTCGACCGGGTGCGCTACGGCGCGGGCGTGACGGCCGATTCGTTGCGTAAGGCGATGGCCGAAGCGACGCCGGGACCCGACGCCGGTAAGCCGTACATCGTGGTGAGCATCGCCGATCGCCGCATGTGGTACAAGTCAGGCGACGCGGTGTTCTACACCACGCGCGTGGCCGTAGGCAGCGGCAAGACGCTGGTCAAGCAAGTGGGCAAGACGGACGAGTACAAGTTCGACACGCCGCGCGGCCGCCTCACGGTGTTGAGCAAGGATGCCGGCCCGGTGTGGGTCCCGCCCGACTGGCACTTCGTCGAGATCGCCGACAAGAAGAAGCTCACTGTGGTAATGCTCAAGCGCGGGCAGACGGTGAAAACTTCCGACGGTGCCGAGATCCTTGTGGACGGCCACGACGTTGTGAAGAAATTCCCCGACGGACACGAGGTGCCGTACGAGTCGGGTGAGGGGCGAGAAATCATCGACGGCAAGAATCTCATCGTGCCGCCGTACGGCACGAACCAGCGGATGTATCGTGGTACGTTAGGCGGCCATCGCTTGAACCTCGGCGACGGGTATGCGCTGCACGGGACCGATGAGCCGCGCTCGGTCGGCGCGGCGACGAGCCACGGCTGCGTGCGTCTTCGCAACGAAGACATCGACTATCTGTACGGCATCGTTCCGGTCGGAACGCCCGTGTACATTTATTGACCGTTTGGTCAGTCAAGTTGGCCTGTGATCACGGGTTGCGCCTTCCTACCAAGTGCGTCCCCCCTAAGGTTAGTGGAGTTCCTTTCCCCGTCGTGACGGGGGCTCCTTGCCAAGGGCAAGTCGGCCGGAACACGCCGACGCGCAAAGCCAAGAGACGGCGTTGCTGCCGTCAGTCTGGTTGCCAGGGAGGCGCGGATGAATCGTGGACAAGCAGGCGCGTTTCACTTCAAGCGCGCCACTAGAATTGTCGGCGCCGGGGTCGTGCTGGTTGCGGCCGCAGGCGCCGCCCCGCGAGCCGATGCGGCGCGCGTTCCCGTCACATCCGGCGATTCCATCGCGAGCGCGACGTTGATTCCAGCGCGGGCTCCACTGCCTCCCAAAGCCGGACTCTGGTTCATCAACTCGCTCGTCGGACGCAGCGGCAAACTGCGCGCGTTCTTCGTGAGCCCTTCGCATCCGTCCATCGGTGTCGACGCGCTTCAGGAACTCTTCGGCGACAGCGCGCTCGACCGGCCCGGCATCTACACGGTGCACGACAGTGCCGTGTCACAGCCGATGTCGTTCATTTCGCTCGTTCCCTTCGCTGCCAAGCAGAAGGGGCGAATCGGAGCCTATTGGCTTGGCACTTGGCCGCACGAGCGGCACGCGTCTCGCGACTCGATGTACGCGGATCCCGATGGCTTCATCGAGGTCACGCCCGAGAACGAGGACACGTGGGTCTCTGAGCATTTCAGGCTCCGCGATTTCCTGACGCACGATCAGGAAGACGTGTGGCCCAAGTACCTCGCGCTCAACGCGAAGTTGGTCGACAAGCTCGAGCTCGTGATCGCCGATCTGAACGAGCATGGTGTGCGCGTGGATCACCTCACGATCATGTCGGGGTTCCGCACGCCTGAATACAACAAGCGCGGCGTAGGTGCGCGCGGTGGACGCGCACGCGACAGCCGCCACCAGTATGGGGATGCGGCGGATGTGTTCGTCGACAACGACGAGTCAGGCCGCATGGGCGATCTGAATCGCGACGGACGCGTCAACATGCGCGACGCGCGCATCATCCGTGATGCGGTGGATCGCGTCGAAGCCGCACATCCCGACCTCGTGGGCGGTGTGGGCCTCTATCACGCAACGCGTCAACACGGACCATTCGTGCACATCGACACGCGCGGCGAGCGCGTGCGCTGGGGCACGCGGTGAATACCAGCCGGCCGCCACGCGACGGTCGGCACCCCATCTTCATAGCGGCCTCTACCGTGGGCCGCCCGATAGTCAAACTGCTCAGAATGTCGGCGTGGTTCGTCGCCGCCTGGGCCGTGATTGGTTGGTATCACCCGCCTCGCGCAGCGGCCGGTGCGCCAGCCCTCGTGGTCGACAGCGCCTTCGGCGCCCTTGCCATGGAAGCCAGTCCGGCGCCTGAAGCGCTGGGCAAGAGCGGCGAGCTGCGGCTCGCCACGGCGATGCCCGGCGAACATGTCGACTATCCCATTGTCTTGCCTAACGACACGCTCTCGCTGCGCTATGCGTGGCAACGCGTGGGCGACGCGCACCTGAATGACAGCACGCGCCAATACGCCGGCGACACGCTCGTCGCGCCTGACGAGCCGGGCTTCTATCGTCTGGCGCTACTCCACGGTGGCGACGAGCACGTCGTGGACGGACTGACGCTCGCCGTCATGGTGCCATTCGACGAAAAGCACGGCGCCATAATGGATGGATACAAGATCGGCCTCTACCGCGCCGAGCGCCATCGCGCCGATTCCGCGGATCGCCCGGCGGGGTTCGTCAAGGTGACGTCCGACGAAATCGATTTGCCGGTGTCCGAGCACTTGACGTTAGGCGATTTCCTGTCGCGCGATGGTCAGGACACGTGGCCGCGCTACGCCGCGATCGATCCTCGGGTCTTCGACAAGCTCGAGCTGGTTCTCGAGCGCATCTCGCGGTCCCTCGGCCGCGTGACGGGCGACGTGCCCGTGGAGCTCGACCTGCACTCGGGATTCCGCACGCCGGCCTACAATCGTCACGTGCCCCGTGCGGCGCGCGACAGCCGCCACCAGTTCGGCGATGCGCTTGACGTGGCCATCGACGCGGACGGGAACGGACGGATCGACCGGCACGACGCCAAGCTCGTCGCCGCCGCTGTAGACTCTGTGGAAGTCGAGTACCCCGACCTGGTGGGCGGCCTGGGAGTGTACACCAGCCGCAGATATAGTCATCCTTACGTGCATATCGACGTGCGAGGCCGCCGCGTTCGCTGGCACGGCTGACGCCGTCATTGCCGTAGATGACATGAACGAGACATTGCGGGATCGCCTCCTGCGGAAGCTCGACACGCTGCCCGACGAGCGCGGCTATCAGTTGCTCGACTATGTCGAGTTCCTCGAATCGCGTTACGCGCAGAAGACTGCGCAAACGCCCAACGTCTTTCAGCGGTTTGCGGAGGGAGTCGAGGACAGTCTTCGCGCCGGCCGCGTGTCCGCGACGGGCATCGCCGAGACGATGGGGCTGCTGAGCAAAGCAATGGGCGTGTTACAAGGCGTGGCCGCGGCGGGCAAGTCCGTGGCGTCCGACGTGATCGAAGTGGCGGCGCGCACCGCGAGCCGCGCGGCCACGATCGACCGGCCCGAGGACGGTGCTGTGTCGGCGGAGGCAGCGGGCGCGCCGGAGCCGCCGCCTAACGGAACGCAGTCCCCGGATGCGAGGGAGGGCCAGCCATGAGTGTATACACACGGCGCGTCCGCGAGCGCGAGGGCGAAGAGGGGCGCAGCCGCGGGTTCGGCTGGCTCCACGGTCGCGACGAGCGCGAAGATCGTGCGGGGCGACGGCGTCCGCGCCGCGGCGCCAAGCGGACGCTGGTGGGCGCGGTCAGGCAGATCCCGTCGTATCTGCGTCTTCTCTGGGGCCTGCTAACGGACGAGCGCGTCGCGACCATCGACAAGGTGTTCGTGGCCGCTGCCATCGGCTACGTGATCATGCCGTTCGATTTGATCCCGGACTTCATTCCGGTGATCGGCGAGATCGACGACATTTACGTGATCATGTTGGCGTTGAATCGGCTGATCTCGCACGCCGGCCGAGACGTCATCGCCGATCACTGGGACGGAGACCCCGACGAGCTGACTCCGAAGAGTCTCGAAGCCGTGATGCTCGCGGCGGCGTTTTTCCTGCCGTTCAGCACGCGGATGCGCGTTCGTCGCCGTCTCAAGAAACGGATTCTCTAACGCTCGATCGCGCGTGCGTCCGCTTGCAGGGTGCTGGTGCACTCCTTAGCTTTGGCTATGGCTACCTCAACTCGCGCGTCAGCCCTCCGGCCCGCCCGTTCCACTTCAGTGGAAGGCGGGCCGTCGCGCATCGAAGAAGGGCCATCTCGCATCCGCGCCGAAAGCGCGCTGACATTCGATGATGTGCTTCTCGTGCCGCGTCACTCGTACCCGCATCCCAAGGACGTGAGTACGATATCGCGGTTGAGCACGGGCATCCCGCTCAATCTGCCGCTCGTCTCCGCGGCCATGGACACGGTAACCGAGTCCGAGATGGCGATCGCGATGGCCCGCGCCGGCGGAATCGGCGTGATCCACAAGAACATGTCAATCGATCGGCAGGCAGCGGAGGTCGATCGAGTCAAGCGATCGGAGAGCGGAATGATTCTCAATCCGATCACATTGGCGCCGGACGCAACGCTCCGCGAAGCCAATGCGCTCATGATGCGCTTCAAGATTTCCGGGGTTCCGATCGTCGACCGCGAGGGACGGCTGGTCGGGATCATCACCAATCGCGATCTGCAATTCGAGCGCAACCTCGATCGCCCGCTGCACGACGCGATGACCAAGGATGGTCTCGTGACCGCGCCCGTCGGCACCACGCTCGATGAGGCGGAGCGCATTTTAGGCAAGCATCGCATCGAGAAGCTGCCGGTGGTGGACGAGACGGGAAAGCTGCGCGGTCTCATCACGGTGAAGGACATTCACAAGCGCCGACAATTCCCGGTTGCCAACAAAGACCAACACGGGCGTTTGCGCGTGGCCGCGGCGATCGGCGCCGCGGGCGACATGAGCGACCGCGCATCGGCATTGATTGCCGCGGGCGTTGACGCACTCGTCGTGGACACGGCGCACGGACATTCGGAGTCGGTGCTGCGCGCCACGGCAACCGTTCGCGAAATGTTCCCGGACGTGCAGTTGATCGCGGGAAACATTGCGACGCGCGAGGGCGCGGCCGCGTTAGTCGAGCGCGGCGTGAACGCGGTGAAAGTTGGCGTTGGGCCGGGGTCGATCTGTACGACGCGTGTGGTGACTGGCGTCGGTGTGCCGCAGCTCACGGCGGTAATGGATGCGGTCGAAGGGGCGGGCGAGGTACCCGTTATCGCCGACGGCGGCATCAAGTATTCGGGCGATATCGTGAAGGCGCTCGCGGCCGGCGCGTCGTCGGTGATGATGGGGTCGATGCTCGCGGGCACGGAGGAAAGTCCGGGCGAGTCGTTCCTGCTCGAGGGTCGCCGCTTCAAGATGATTCGCGGCATGGGGAGTCTCTCGGCGATGCAGGACGGAAGTGCCGACCGGTATTTCCAGGAGGGCGAGATGTCGCCCAAGAAGCTCGTACCCGAGGGAATCGAGGGACGGGTGCCGTACAAGGGTCCCGTGAGCGACGTCATTTTCCAGATGGTGGGGGGCTTAAGAAGCGGAATGGGCTACGTGGGGTGCGAGAACATCGAGCAGCTCAGAACCCAAACTGAGTTCGTGCGCATCACGACGGCGGGCCTGCGCGAATCGCATCCGCACGACGTAGCCATCACGCGCGAGGCGCCCAACTACTCGGTCTGATTCGGCACGAATGACCGTGTGCCAGGGCGTACGTCCCTTGACAAAGGGGTGCGCGCCCCGTGAACGTAGCACCGGCGCCGCCCTCATCGTACGGTCCTGTCCCGTGGCGAGCGCATCCAGCGACACCATAGTCTCCGACGGAGATCCCGAATGAGCTTGTTATCGACGAAGAGCATGGCCGTGCTCATGGACGAGGCCGGCGCCGAGGGGGAGGGCTCGCTCAAACGGGCGCTCGGGGCGACGAACCTCACCTTGTTGGGCATCGGCGCCATCATCGGTGCGGGCATCTTCGTGCTGACGGGCACGGCGGCGGCGCAGTACGCGGGGCCAGCCGTGGTATTCTCGTTCATTCTTTCGGGTGTCGCGTGTTTGTTCGCGGGACTCTGCTACGCAGAGTTCGCCTCGATGATTCCGATCGCCGGCAGCGCGTACACGTACGCGTATTCCACGTTGGGCGAGCTCGTCGCGTGGATCATCGGGTGGGATCTGATTCTCGAATACCTGTTCGGGGCGTCGACAGTGGCGGTTGGTTGGTCCGGGTACTTCACGGCGCTGCTCAACGACATGCACATCCATCTTGCGCCCGCGCTGGCGAACGCGCCGCTCAGCGTTACCGGAGGCTGGCATCTCCACACGACGGGCGCGCTGATCAACCTGCCGGCGCTCGTTCTCGCGGCCCTCATGACGGCGCTGCTGGTGGTCGGGATCAAGGAGTCGGCGAACTTCAACAACATCATCGTGTTCGTGAAGGTCGCGATCGTTCTCCTGGTGATCGCGTTCGGATTTGCGTTCGTAAACCCGTCCAACTGGCACCCGTTCATTCCGCCTAACACTGGCCAGTGGGGGGTGTTCGGGTGGAGCGGCGTGATCCGTGGTGCCGGAGTGATATTCTTCGCGTATATCGGATTCGATGCGGTGTCGACCACCGCGCAAGAGGCCAGAAATCCACAGCGCGACATGCCGATCGGCATCCTCGGATCGTTAGGCATTTGTACGCTGTTGTACATCTTGATGGCGCTGGTCATGACCGGCCTCGCGCATTACACCGACCTCAACGTCGCGTTCCCGGTGTACGCGGCCATCGAGAAGGCCGGTCCCGGCCTTGCGTGGCTCAAGGAGATCGTCAACATCGGCGCGATTCTGGGGTTGGCGTCGGTGGTGCTCGTCATGTTGATGGGTCAGCCGCGCATCTTCTTCTCGATGGCTCGCGACGGCTTGCTGCCGCCGGTTTTCGGGAAGGTGCACCCGCGATTCAAGACCCCGTACATCACGACGATACTCACCGGCTCGGTGGCGGCGATCGTTGCCGGCTTGTTCCCGATTCAGTTGCTCGGCGAGTTGGTCAACATTGGCACGCTGCTCGCCTTCGCGATCGTGTGCGCCGGCGTGATCGTGTTACGCCGCACGCGGCCGGACCTCCATCGTCCGTTCCGCACGCCGTTGGTGCCGCTGGTGCCCATTCTCGGAATCCTGTGTTGTCTCGGGCTCATGGCGGGCTTGCCCGTCGACACATGGATCCGCTTGGGGGTCTGGCTCGTGATCGGCCTCGTGATCTACTTCACCTACGGCCGGTTCCACTCGCGGCTCCAACAGCGGGTCGACTCGCCGTCCGCCGCCGCCGCGGACTGACCGCCTGATTCTTGCACGTAGGGCGGCGCCTCTCTTCGGGGGCGCCGCTTGCTATTCATACGTCAATGACACTTGCACTGCCTGATCTTCTAACGGTCCCTGCCGGGCGCCGCGCGGCCGCGGAGCGTATTGGCACGGAGCTGCGCGCGGGGCGCACGGTCGCGCTGTCGACGCACATCAACTCCGATGGCGATGGCTGCGGGTCCGAGGTGGCCATGGCACACCTGCTCACCAGCCGCGGGCTTGAGGTCCGGATCGTCAACCCCACGCCGTGGCCGTCGATGTTCGCGTTCTTGTTGGAAGGCGTGGACGACCGGACCGCCATGGGGGCGCGCGCGATCGAGGAGGTCGACCTCCTCATGGTGCTCGACATCAACGACGTCCGCCGGTTAGGCGCGTTGGCCGACACGGTCCGCGCGCTCCACGTGCCCCGCATCGTGATCGATCACCACGTGCCGAGCGATGCGCCGGCGGGCGACATCGTGATGGCGGACCCCGCCGCGTGCGCCACGGGCGAGCTGGTGTTCGACCTGGCGTGTGTGCTCGACCTCCCGCTCACGCCGGCGATTGCGCGCGCACTTTACACGGCGATCCTCACCGACACGGGCGGATTTCGCTTCAGCAACACGTCGCCCCGCTGTCATGCGATGGCGGGACAGCTGCTCGCGGCCGGCGTCGACCCGGAGGAGATGTACCGGCGCATCTACGCGTCGGTTTCCGTTGGGCGGTTACGCGTGGTGCGGGAGGCGCTCGAGTCGCTCTCGGTGGATCCCGCCTACGGTCTGTCGTGGGTGTCGCTGCCGGCGGGCGCGCTCGAGCGACACCACGTGCACGCCGAGGAGCTCGACGGGATCGCGGAGTATCCGCGGAGCGTGTCGGGGACTCGGATGGCGATTTTCTTCCGCGAGCTGCCGCACGGGCAGGTGAAGGCGTCGTTCCGCAGCACCGGTTCAGTGGACGTGAACCGCTTCGCGCGTCAGTTCGGCGGCGGCGGCCACGCGCGGGCGGCGGGCGCCCTGATTCAGGGGTCGTTGGACACGGTGCGCGAAAGGGTCTTGAAGGCGGCGCGAGAGTTCGTCGCGCAAGCGCCCGAATCCCGAGACTTGGCAGGCAAGCCGGCTTCCCTCTAGCTTTCGACATCATGAGAGTGTGGAAGCATGCTCCGCGAGACGCCGAGTCCGTCGAGCAGCGCATTCGTCAGGCACTGACCGAAATGCGACCGCTGTTGCGCCTCGATGCGGCGATCATCGAACTGGTGGAGTTCGACGGCAGCACCGGAGTGGCGCTGCTGCGCATTGGCGGCGACTGTCCTGATTGCAACATGGACGCTGCGATGCTACGGCAGGGGATCGAGGCGCATTTGCGCATGCAGGTGCCGGAGATCAGCGCGGTGCGCGCGGTCTGAACGTTCGAGGAGACTCACGATATGTCTGAATCCATGCAGGCGCGCATCGCGGCGGCGTTGCGTGCGGTGACGAATCCGCGCACCGGGCTCGACGTCGTGTCGTCGGACATGATCCGCGACATCGGGCTGGCGGTGGACGGGCGCGTTCGTCTGACCATCCTGCTGGCGGCGGAAGACCCGGCCTCGCTGGTCCGTACCGTTAGGCAGGCGTTGGAGGCGGTAGAGGGCGTTCGCGACGTGCGTGTGGACGTCAAAGACCCGTCGCAGGCCAAGCAACCGGCGCCGTCAGCGCCGGCGCCGGCACCATCGGGCGGACGCACGCTGCCGGTGGTGGGTCAGGAGCCGCAATCGCGACGGGCCGCGGTTCCGGCGCCCACGCCGGTGGAGTATCCGAATCTGGGTCGCGTGCTCGCGGTGTCGAGCGGGAAAGGCGGCGTGGGGAAGAGCACCGTCACGACGAACCTCGCGGTGGCGCTGGCGCGCAGCGGCGCCCGCGTGGGCATCATGGATGCCGACATCTACGGCCCGAACATTCCGCGCATGATGGGCGTGGATGAAGCGCCGCCCGTCGTGAACAACCGCATCAAGCCCCTCGAAGCGCACGGTGTGAAGCTCATGAGCCTGGGCTTTTTGGTCGAGCGCGATCAGCCGGCGATCTGGCGCGGGCCCATCGTGATGAAAATCGTCACGCAGTTTTTGCGCGACGTGGAGTGGGGCGAGCTCGACTACTTCCTGGTGGACATGCCGCCGGGTACGGGCGATGCCCAACTGTCGCTGGTCCAGGCGACGCACGTGCACGGCGCGGTGATCGTGACCACGCCGCAGCCGGTGGCGACGGGCGACGCGCTGCGCGGCGCCCGCATGTTCCAGCGGGTGAGCGTGCCTGTGTTAGGCGTGGTGGAGAACATGAGCTGGCTCGCGTGCGCGGGGTGCGGCACCCGGACGCCGCTCTTCGGGTCGGGCGGCGGGCGCGCGCTGGCCGACGAACTGGGTGTGCCGTTGTTAGGCGAGATCCCGCTTTATCAGCCGGTCCGCCAGGGCGGCGACGAGGGCGTGCCCATCGTGTTGTCGGAGCCAGACTCGGCGGCCGCGCGGGCGCTCGAGGATGCGGCGCGGCGCGTCGTGGACGCGGTGGATCGGGCCCGAGCGGCATGAGCGAGACGAGCGCACCACCGTCCGGTCCGACGCGGCCGCCGGAGCTCGATCCGGCGGCC
>DATEHK010000172.1:0-34460 GCA_035279625.1 Gemmatimonadaceae bacterium | reverse complement strand
CCCGGTGGAAAGCCCCGTCGCCGCGCCGGGCGCCGCGCCGTTCGGCAGCAGCTTGCGCAGCTCGGCCACCGCGCGCCGTCGCTCGGCCGTCGCCAAGGCCGGCGCGACAGCAAGCGCCGATGCGGCCGCCGTCATGGCCGGCTCACAGCACGAGCGCGAGCTGCAGGTCGTTAGGCGACCGCCCGGCGTCGCCTAACGGAGATGTGCCGGCCGAGGTCGAGTCGCCGTCATCGCCTTCGTAGGTTGTGCGGCGCAGGCCGTGCGCGCGGCAGAGCCGGGTCATGAGCGCCGCCAACCGCTCGCGGTACACGTCGCCCGGCACGTACGCGTGCGCATAGGCGCGCGCGTAGCGCGGCGCGAGCTCCGGGAATTCCTTGGCGATGAACGGGAGATACCGCTTGCGCGCCTCGTGCTGTAGTCTGAGCGCGCCGGTGGAAATGTGCGACGCCCCCGCCTCCGCCACACGCCTCACCAGCGCCTCGAGATCGCGCGGATGATCGGTGATGCCAGGCAACACCGGCATGCAGTTCACGCTCACGGCCACCCCCGACTTGTGCAGCCGCGCAATCGCACGCAGCCGCGCGTCCGGCGTGGGCGCGCGCGGCTCGATCCGCCGCGCCAGCGCGCGATTCACCGTGATCAACGACACGTGCACGCTGATCGAGGAGTGCCGCGCGATGCGCGCCAGCACGTCCACGTCGCGCGTGACTAACGGACTCTTGGTGGTGATCGAGACGTGGAGCCCCGGATGCTCGGCCAGCACCTCGAGGATGCCGCGCGTGATCGCGAACCGGCGCTCCGCCGGCTGATACGGATCCGTGGCCGTTCCAATGGCGATCCAATCGCCCTCGGCGAGCGCGCGGAAGCGGTCGCTCCCGTGGCGGAGCGTGCGCGCCAACAGCTCGGGCCCGTTGCGTTTGACGAAGATGTGCCGCTCGAACGCCAACCAGGGCGGCATGCGCTTCCCGCCGACGTCCTGCTCGGCGGCGCCGGTCAGACGGTCGGCGTCGGTGGCGCGCTCCATCACGTAACGGTGCGCGTAGCGGGCATAACAGTACGCACACCCGAACGCGCAGCCGATGTACGGGTTGATCGACCAGAACCCCATGCCCGTGATCTCAGGTCCGTTGAGGATGCTCCGGGCGTGGCTGCTGTAGTAGGTGATGTCGCGCTGCTCGCCAATGACCGGCAATTGGCGGAGGGAACGCTCGACGGTTGGAGAAAAAAGAACGGGTTGCTGCATAACGCTGCTGGGGGTTGCGGGGAAACGATGATACCGAATAGATACCGAAGACACAAGATGCACTCTAGGGGCGATTTGCTCCTCAGCAGCTTCTTCCTAAGCAACTGCTTAGTAAGACGACACTTCGTGATAGCACCTGCTCTGAGATATCCATGGCCGAGAATCCGTTCCGCATCCACGGGCTCGTCACCGGCGAATTCTTCACCGACCGGGTCGCCGAGCTCGCGCGCATCCGTGACGCGCTTCGCCGGCCGGCGAGCAAGCTGCTCGTCTACGGCTACCGCCGCATGGGGAAGAGCTCCGCGCTCGCGCTGGCCGTCGATCAGGCGAATCGCCAACGCGGCCACGCGTTCGTGGCCGACCTCTCCACGGCGTCCACTGTGGCCGACGTCTCCAACCGCATCCTCCAGGGCGCGGCGGCTGCGTTAGGCAAACGGTGGAAGAACGTGGCGGCCGACCTCGCCATGCGCCTCCAGGCCACGGTCTCGCTCACGCCCGACCGCGGCACCGGCCTCCTCCTGCCCACCGTCTCGCTCCAGCTCCGCCGCGCCGACCTCGAGGACCAGCGGGCGACGTTAGGCAGCGTCCTCGATGCGGTGAACGACCTGGCGCGCGACCGCGGCGTGACCATCGGCCTCGTCCTCGATGAATTCCAGGACATCGCCCGCTTCGGCGGCGAAGACGCCGAGTGGCATCTGCGCGGCGTCATCCAGCGCCACGACTACGTGAGCTACGTGCTCGCCGGCTCCAAGCCGCATCTCATTCGCCGAATGATCGAGCCGGGCCGCGCGTTCTACGACATGCTCGACGTGCTCTATTTCGGCCCCATCGACCCGACGTATTTCGCGTCGTGGATCGAGCAGCGGATGCGCGGCGCGGGCGTCATTTGCGACGGCGTCGGCGCGCGCATCATGGACGTCGCGGGCCCGCGCACGCGCGACATCACGCAGGTGGCGCGCACCTGCTTCGATCGCGCGAGCGTCACCGGAAGAGCCGACGCGCGCGACGCCGATCTCGCCTTCGCCGACTGCGTGGCCGAGCGCGACGATGCGTTCGCGGATTTCTGGCAGCAGCTCACGCCGCACCAGCAGAACGTGCTGCGCGCGCTCGCGGTGGCCGGCGAAGGCCTCACGTCGGCCGAGACGACCGCGCGCTTCGGTCTCGCGTCGAGCAGCGCGGTGTCGCAGGCGCTCGCGGCGCTGGTCGATGCGGGCCGGCTCACTCGAGAAGAGCGGGGTGCGCGCTACGAATTCGACAGTCCGTTTCTGCGCGGGTGGGTCGTGTCGCGTGCGCTGCCCGACATCGGCATCGCGCTGCCGGTCACGTATCGCGCGTCGGCGCTACCGGCATCGAACGGTGCGAACGGCTTGCGAACGCCGCTCCTGGAGGCGAGCGTTTCGCGACACTCGGACACGTGAGAGCGCGATCGTGACAGTGATGCGACGAATTGGCGTGCTGGCGACCTGCGCCGCGGACGGCGGACAGGGCGACATCCATCCCATTACTAACGCCGCGCTCGCGTGGCGGGACGGACGCATCGCGTGGGTCGGACCGGACGCGGAGCTGCCCGCAGAATACGCGACGGATGATGCGATCTACCCGGACTATTTGAGATCGGGCTATCTCGTGATCCCCGGCCTCGTGGATTGTCACACGCACCTGGCGTTCGGCGGCTGGCGCGCGAACGAGTTTGTCGAACGCATCCAGGGCCGCACGTACCAGGAGATCGCTGCCACCGGCGGCGGGATCGCGTCGACGGTCGCGCAAACGCACGCGATCTCGTCGGAGGCCTTGATCGACAAATGCGCGGGGTTCCTGCGCGAGATGGTGTCGTTAGGCGTCACGACGGTCGAATGCAAGAGCGGCTATGGGCTGACCGTGCGAGAGGAGCTCCGCTTGCTGCGCATCTACCGCGAGTTGGCGGCGGCCGGACCGCAGCGGATCGTGGCCACCTTGTTAGGCGCGCACTCGGTGCCCAAAGAAATGCGCGACCGGCGCGACGCGTACGTCGACCTCGTGATCCACGAAATGATTCCGGCGGCGGCGCGCGAGGGGCTCGCCACGTGCTGCGACGTGTTCGTGGAGCGCGGCGCGTTCACGGTGGACGAGGCGCGACGCGTCCTCCGTGCGGCACGCGACGCGGGCCTCGCCACGAAACTGCACGCCGATCAGCTCAGTGACGGCGGTGGCGCGGCGCTCGCCGCCGAGGCACAGGCGATCTCGGCGGACCACCTCGAGCATGCATCGGGTGCCGGCATTGCCGCCATGGCGGAGGCGGGCGTCGTGGCGGTGAGTCTTCCGTTCGCAACGCTGTACCTGGGGCAGGCGCCAATGCCGGCGCGGCGGTTCATTGCGGCCGGCGTCTCGGTGGCTGTCGCGACCGACTTCAATCCGGGCTCGGCACCAAGCTATCACTTGCCGCTCGCGCTCACGCTCGCCTGCACGATGCAGCGGATGACGCCCGCCGAAGCGCTCAAGGGCGCGACGCTCTACGCGGCGCGCGCCGTTGGACTGGAGGCCGATGTCGGATCGCTCGAACCGGGGAAGCGTGCCGACTTCGCGGTGATCGACGCGCCGGGCGTGGACCAGTGGCTCTACAACTTTCGGCCGAACGCGTGCGGCGCGACGTTCATCGACGGTGTGGCGGTCGGGGGTGACGCCTAACGGAACGAATCTCCCTCAGCGGTCCGCCATCGGGATGTCGATGTCGTGCTCGCGCGCCGTGCGCGTCGCGATGTCGTAGCCGGCGTCCGCGTGGCGCGCCACGCCGATACCGGGATCGTTCGTGAGTACACGCTCGAGGCGCACGCGCATTTCCGGCGTGCCATCGGCCACGATCACCTGGCCAGCGTGGAGCGAGTTGCCGATGCCGACGCCGCCGCCGTGGTGGAACGAGACCCACGACGCGCCGCTGGCCACGTTGAGCATCGCGTTCAGGATGGGCCAGTCGGCGATCGCATCGCTGCCATCGCGCATCGCTTCGGTCTCGCGGAACGGCGAGGCGACGCTCCCGGTGTCGAGATGGTCGCGTCCGATCACGATCGGCGCCGAGAGCTCGCCTTTGGCCACCAGATCGTTCAAGGCGACGCCGAACCGCGCGCGCGCGCCTTGGCCTAACCAACAGATGCGCGCCGGCAAACCCTGGAAGTGGACCTTCTCGCGCGCCAGCGTGATCCACCGCACGAGGTGTTCGTCGTGCGGGAACAGCTCGAGCACGAGCTCGTCGGTGCGCGCGAGGTCCCTGGGGTCGCCCGAGAGCGCCACCCAGCGGAACGGGCCCTTGCCCTCGCAGAACAGCGGCCTAACGTAGGCGGGCACGAACCCCGGAAACGCGAACGCGTCGGTGAGGCCGGCGTCGTGGGCCACGGTGCGCAGGTTGTTGCCGTAGTCGAACGTGATCGCGCCCCGGGCCCGCAGCGCGAGCATGGCGCGCACGTGCTCGACGATCGATGCCGTCGCCCGGGTCACGTAGCGCGCCGGGTCAGTCCGGCGGAGATCGGCCGCCGCCTCGAGCGACAGGCCCGCCGGCACGTAGCCGTTGAGCGTATCGTGGGCGCTCGTCTGGTCCGTTAGGACATCAGGTACCACGCCGCGCCGGTCCAGCTCCGGCAGCACCTGCGCGGCGTTGCCCGCCAGCCCCACGGACAACGGTTTGCGCGCCGCCTTCGCTTCGGAGATCCACGCCAGCGCTTCGTCGAGGCTCGCCGTCTGCCGGTCGCAGTAGCCGGTGGCGACGCGCTTGGCGATGCGCGCCGGGTCGACTTCGATGCCTAAAAATGCCGCGCCGTGCATCGTCGCGGCCAGCGGTTGGGCACCGCCCATGCCGCCTAACCCTGCCGTGAGCACCATCCGGCCGGCGAGCGTGCCGCCGAAATGTGCGCGCGCCACGGCGCCGAACGTCTCGTACGTGCCTTGCAAAATGCCTTGCGAGCCGATGTAGATCCACGAGCCGGCGGTCATCTGCCCGTACATCGTTAGGCCCTGTCGCTCGAGTTCGCGGAACACATCCCACGTGGCCCACCGCCCAACGAGATTGGCGTTGGCGATGAGCACGCGGGGCGCGCCGGGATGCGTGCGGAACACGCCCACCGGTTTTCCACTCTGGACGAGCAAGGTCTCGTCGTGGTCGAGGCGGCGGAGCGTCGCCACGATGGCGTCGAACGACGCCCAATCGCGCGCGGCCTTCCCCGTGCCCCCGTACACCACCAGATCATCCGGACGCTCGGCGACGTCCGGATCGAGATTGTTCATCAACATGCGGAGCGCGGCCTCCTGCTGCCATCCTTTGCAGGACAGAGTCGTCCCGCGCGGCGCGCGGACGCGCTCGGTGTCAAGCGATGTCACGAGTTCACTCCCATGGGCAAATCGAAAACGCCCAGCGTGTGGGCGCGAAGGGCTCTGTTCATTCTTACGGCGGATGCGGGGGACGAGGCAACCCCCTCGGGCGCCCTGATCGCCCGAGCCGGACGCCGGCGGCGATCCACGCGACTAAGGCAGCGAACGGCCGAACCATCGTCGCACACGCGAGAAACGCGTCGCCGCAGCGACACCCGTGGCCGGCGCCGCGCTGTCGAATGCAGCGAGGAACTCGGCGACGCCGGTGAAGCGGTCGGACGGCGAGCGGGCGAGGGCCGTCGCGACCGCTCTCGCGACGGGAGCGGGCACGTCGGGCCGCTTCTCGCCTAACGGCGGCGCGTCGCCGAGGAAGCGTTGGGCGAGCGCGGACTGGCCGCGCCCGCCCGTGAAGGGCGGTGCGCCGGCCAACATCTCGAACAGCACGCAGGCCAGGCTGTACTCGTCGCTCCGCGCATCCACCGGATCGCCGCACGCCTGCTCGGGGCTCATGTACGCGGGCGTGCCGACGGCGTACCCATCGTCGGTGAGGCGGCGGCCCGCGGCGCGCGGCGCGCCGCGGGCGATGCCGAAGTCGCCCACGAGCGCATGGCCGCCCGAGAGGAGAATGTTGGCGGGCTTCACGTCGCGGTGGATCACGCCGTGGTCATGCGCGTGCGCCAGCGCGTCGCCCGCCTCACGGGCAATACGCAGCGCCTCGCCTAACGGAAGGGCGTGCTCGGCGTCGAGGCGCTCGCGGAGCGATTGGCCGGAGATGTACGGCATCACGTAGTACAGCGAGCCGCCCGACTCCCCGGAGTCGTACAGCGGCAGGATGTGCGGATGCTGCAGACTTGCGACAAGTGCGATCTCTCGCTGGAACCGGGCGAGCGCGTTCGCGTCGGCGGCGTCCGACCGCACGAACTTGATCGCGACGTCGCGCTCGTGCTTGATGTCGCGGGCCAACAACACCGACGCCATGGCGCCGCGGCCCAGCTCGCCTAACACACGATATCGGCCGCCGATGATCGCACCCCGCTCGCGGCTCGCGGCCGGCGCCGACGACGTGTCGAGCGCCGCCTGCGAGCGCGGCGTGGCAGACGCCGGTCGCGTGAGAACCGGCATTCCGGCGGTGCGACCCGTGGGCGTGTTGCGCAACGCGAGCATGGCCTGCGCCCTGTGAAGACGCCGCTCCAGCCGCTCACGCTCACGGAGGGCCCATCTGTCGAACGCCGGCGTCTCGGCCAGCGAGAAGCCGCCGAGAAACGGACCGGTGTACAGCGCGACCGCCGTGCGCGCGTCGCGATCGTCGAGCGCGCGCTCGAACTCGGCCACGTCGGCGCGGACGACGGCGAGGTTCACGTGCAGCGCATGGTC
This sequence comes from Gemmatimonadaceae bacterium, assembly GCA_035279625.1. Taxonomy (GTDB): domain Bacteria; phylum Gemmatimonadota; class Gemmatimonadetes; order Gemmatimonadales; family Gemmatimonadaceae; genus JADGGM01. The sequence continues at coordinate 27,508 of DATEHK010000172.1, read as the reverse complement.
CGTCCGAATCGCGCCCGGACCAAGGGCAGTACGGATCACATCCTCGACCACCGTTAGCCCAGCCGGTTGCGTGTCGGACAGACCAAGGAGCTCGCGCGCACGGTCGGGATCCACACCGCGCTCCCCGGCAATGGCCAGCAGCGCCAGCAGCGCCATGGCCCGCCGATTGTCTGGTGCGGTCTCGTCGAAGCCGACGACACCCCGCAGGGACAAGCCGCCCAACGTGTGGATCGTGACCATGTGATGGCCGTCGGAGGAGCAAACACGATACGCCGAACGCGTCGTGAACGACAGAGGCGACCCGCGCGGGGACGGGCCACGGGCGAAGGAAGCGTGGTTGGGGTATACTTCGGCCCGGCATGTCATTCCGAATACCGTCCTCCGGCCTTCCTTCGTTCCGCGTCCCGCTGGCTGTTCTCCTCGGCGCCATCGCATGCTGGTTCGTGTTCGACTGGACGCAGCCGGCGGGCCCGGGTCTCGATCCCGACGCCGTGCAGTATGTCGCGGCCGCCAAGTCGCTCGCGGCGCACGGCACGCTCGAAGTGCCCGACGATAGCTGGGGCAGCCCGGACAGCGCCGAGCCGCTGTCCCACTTTCCGCCCGGGTTGTCGACGGTGCTCGCCGCACCCGTTGCGTTAGGCGCGGACCCCGTGCAGGCGGCGCGCGTGGTGAACGGGGTCGCGGCGCTCGCGCTGATCGCCATCGTGTTTCTCGTGGCCAGTTGGGCGGAGGGCCGCATGGCCGGTACGGTTGCCGCGATCGCGGTGGGCGTGACGCCGGCCGTCGCCTACGTGTATCTCGACGTCCTCAGCGAGCCGCTCTTTTTTGCGCTCATGGCCGTCACGCTCGCGTGCATGATCGTGCGGCCGAGGTCGCCGGTTGCGGCAGGTATCGCGGCGGCGTCGTCGGCGCTCATGCGGTATGCAGGTGTGTCCGTGGTCGCGGCCGTCGGCGTGTGGGGATTCGCTCGTCCGGGCACGCTGCGCGAGCGCCTGCGCCGCGCCGCGATAGGCGTAGCTCCGGGTGCGATTGCACTCGTCGCATGGATGATCCGCACGCGCCTCGAGACGCACGGTGGGGGCATCCGCGAATTCAGCGTGTACGGCCAAATCGTACCGACGCTGCGCGAGGGCGCGCGTACGGTGGTTACTTGGACGGCGCCGCTCGTCGGCGGCGTCTGGCGCATCATCCCCGCGCTCACCGCCGCCGTGGCGCTCCTTGCGTTAGGCTGCGACGCCGCACGCCGATGGGATGTGCGTGCGCGGGTGCTCGGCAGACACCGCGCGCCGACCGCGAACGAGGCCGTGGGCGATCGCACGCCGGGGGCCGTGGCGGCCATCGGCGTGATGGCGGCGTGCTATGTCGGCGTCGTGGTCACGGCGCGGATATTCGCCGATCCGGCCATTCCGTTAGACGAGCGATTGCTGTCGCCGCTCATGCTGCTGGTGATCGTGAGTGTCGTGCTCGCGGTGCGCAACGGCTGGCACGGCTGGCGCCGACCGGCGCGCGTCGTCGCGGCCACTCTGCTCGTCGCGTGGTGCGGCGCCTCGGCGTGGGTCACGGCCCAACAAGGCACCTACGCGGTCGAGACAGGGAACGACTACGCGGACGAAAGCTGGTTCGGATCACCGCTCATTGCGTGGGTGCGGGATCACGCGGCGGGCCGGCCGCTGTACACGAACTACACGACCGCACTCTACTTTCACGCGAACCGCTGGTCGCGTGCACTCCCTCAAGCGCCCACTCGCGACACCGCACAGGCCGTGGCGCGGGTGGTAGCGCACGCGCACGGACTAATCGTGGCGTTCAACCGGTCCAGCCAGTTTGCCGCCACACCAACCGCGCTGCTGCAGCTCGTCCCGCAACGAGTGCACCTCGTGACACGCACATACGATGGCGCGATCTACGAGCTGATGCCCTGACCCGCCCGAGGATCGCCCCGATCAATCGCCCCAATCGCCGTCGATCCGCATCCCGATTTTCACCCCGCCTCGATCACTGGGCTCCGTGAAGAAGTGCGCGTACTTGGCCATGCCATGAATTCGCACTGTGTGCAATGCTGCGATACCACCGTAAATCAGCGACACCTGATCTTTGGACAACCTGGATGTCCGCGCCATGTACGCGATGTCGCTCACGGATCCGTTGCGGCCGAGCGTGATGTAGAAGAGGACAGTGCCTATGCCTCCGGCGAGTACTCCGCGCTCGAAGGCCGAGCCGCCGCGATGGGGAACGTCGAGAATCGATTCGTCGAGCAGCGCTTGAACGGTGAGGCCCGCGCTCGAGAAGATGAATTGTTTGGTGGGATGGAGGCTCGCGTCGATGCCCGAATAAATCGTCGGACGAAACGTGTTGAACCCGAACGATGGGTGCGCGCCGAGGGCGAGCGACGCCACCACATGCCCGGCTTCATGCGCTAGAATGCTGGTCACAAATCCGACCACGAAATGTGTTCGGAAGGTGCGACGATCGCGCGCCCGCGCGCCTGCATTTGCGCGTGCGGCGGCAGAGTCGGTTGCGCTCGTGTCGGGCTGCGCGACAGCCGCCGCCGGACGGGTTGAGACCGAATCGCGCGTGGCCAACGGGTCCTGGGCGTCGAGGCCCGCGGCGGCCAATGCGAATGCGGCGAGCGCGAGCGGGAGTCGGCGCACGGCGCGAGGGAGTGCGATGTGCGACGGCACGCGCGAAATGTATGAGCGGGCACACCGCGCGCTACAGCACCGAGGCGAGATCGCTAGCGAACGTGGTGGATAATCAGTAAGCTCTCTGCGACAGGCAGATCGGTCCGCCAGGTCCGATCGCGCTTCGATTTGGAGGAGATGTGTACCGCGACATCATCATGCAGGCGCTCGAGGACCGGCGAGTACTCGACCTCTCGTACGCCGGAGGCGCTCCGTTCGCCGTCCAACCGCATGCCATTCTTCGGAAGCCTGACGGCACCGAGGTTTTGGAGGCGTATCAAGTGAGCGGGTTCGGCAACGACACCGCCGAGCACGGCTGGAAGACGCTGGACGTGTCGAGAATCGAGTTGGCGAGTCTACGCGCCGAGCGTTTCGAGCCGCGGAGAGATTTCAGGCCCGTGAGCGGCGGGTCGGGGCTGGTGACGGCGACGGTTCTGGGAGACGTGGCCGCCGGGATGTGACGCGCACGTTAGACGGCGCGGTTGAAGGACAAACGAGATGCGGGGTGGCCGGCGAACCGGCCACCCCGCGTCGCCTTTCTGTTAGGCAGAGTCCGTCAGGCGTGCTTGAGGAGCGTGACGCTGCCGTTCACAGTGGACAGCTCGATGTGTCGCGACCCGCCCGCACCTATGGTGCCGCTGAGCTTTCTGGTGCTGGCCGGACCGTCGGTGGTGAGTTGGAAGCCGTTCGAGATGTGTCCGGTGACGGTGGAGAAATCCGCGATCCCATCGAGCTTGGGCGGCAGTACCGCGGTGATCGAGCCGTTGACCGACTTCATCGAGATGTCGCCGGTGGCGGGCAGCGTATCGAGCGCGGCCGTCACGCTTCCGTTGACCGTGACCAAGTCCAGCGCGCCTTGATGGGACGCGATGTCGATGTCGCCGTTCACCACGTTGGCGTCGACCGTTCCCGACGTGCCCGACGCGCGGACCGACCCGTTGATACTGCCGAGGTCGACGTTGACCCCCGCCGGGACGTTCACGATGAAATCCACGCGCGCGTCGCTGTGTTGGCCGAAAATGCTCGAGAACAGGCCGTGGTGCCCGTTGCTCGAATGGTGGTTCGGGCTGCAGCCATCGCCCTCGTGATAGACGGCGCAGATCGTGACGCCGTCCTCGCCCGCGCTCTCGATGAAGTGCACCATGTCACCGCCGCGCGACCATCGCTTCGACGCATGAACCTCGACGTTCGCGCCGGTGCTCGGGATCACGCTGATGGTGCCGCTCAGATTGCGGACATGCACCCAGTGGCCGGTGGGCACGGCGCCGTTCCACGCAAAGGCGTTCGATTCGTAGTGTGACGTGTGTACGCATCCGGCCGCGACAAACACAGCGGCAGCGCCCACGCCCATCAAGACCCGGCTCATGTCGACCTCGTGTGCAATCGAGTGGGACATCGCGAATGCCTAACGCTCGACCCCGCCGCACCCGCGTCGGGCGGGCGGGGCGGGGTCTGAGCACCCGCACTGTATCCTACGAGGGCGCGGTCAGCTGAGTTTCTTGAGCTCGACGCTGCCGTTCACGGTGTGGAACTCGATGTGCCGGCCGCCGGATCCGATGGTCGCGTGAATATGGTGGCGCGGGTTGATGCTGCCGGTGAGCGTGATCGGGAAGTCCGACGTCAGCGAGCCGTTGACGGTCTCGAGGTCGATCTCGGCGTTGAGGTTGGCCGGGAGGTCGGCCGTGATGGAGCCGTTGACCGTGTTGTAGCGGAGATCGCCGTCGCCTGTGAGCGCATCCATGCGCACGTGCACGTCGCCGTTTACCGTGCTGGCGTCGACCGGTCCGCTGGTCGTGGTCGCTTCGACCGACCCGTTCACCGTCGAGGCTTTCACGGGGGCCGTGGCGCCGCTCACTCGCACGTCGCCGTTGACCGTGCCGGCATTCATCTGCACACCCTTGGGCAGGTTGACGGTGAAGTGCACGGAGACGTTGTTATGGTGATCGCCGTCGCTGTGCGAGTGGTAGCCACTTTCGTCGCACGTGTCGCCCTCGTGCCAGAGTGCGCATACGGTGACGTTGTTGCCGTCCTTAGTGACGATGAAATGGACGCGCTTCGGATCGGCGTCGCCATGGTATTCCTTCACAGCGTGCACCGACGCTTGGTCGCCCGAGGCCGCTTCGACTTCGACCGCGCCGTTCAGGTTTTTCACACGGAGCCAACTGCCGGCGGGAATGGCTCCCGACCAATCGAACGTGTCGCCGTTCTGGACACCGGCCGCCTGCGCGCCTAACGGAGCGGAGAGAACGGCGAGGGCCGCGAGCGCAATGGTACCGCGAAGGATGGTTCGCATTGGGTCTAGTCCTCGTCGTGGGAAGAGTGGCCGGGCCGCTCGACTGTGATGCCACCACTGAACGTCTCGGCGGTGACCCGGGCGCCGCCGCCGTTGATCGAGAATTCCATGTGCTTCTGTCCGACTTCGGAGCCGGGCTGCAGCGTCATGGGGTAGTCGCTTTGCACGTCGCCGCTGAACGTGCTGACGTCGAAGGTGACGCCGGTCGCCGGGACGGCGAGGACGATGTCACCGGAGTGCGAGTGAAAGTCGTAGCGGCCGGCGCGGTCGATGGTGCCGCCGAATCGTGTGTCACCACTCACCGTCTCCGTGTGCACGAAGGACGAGTGTGTGGCGCCGAGGACGATGTCGCCGCTCGTCGACTGGGCGTTGATGTCGCCCGTGATGTCGGTCGCCTTGATATCGCTGCTCACGCCATTGATGCGCAAGCCACGTCCAACGTGCATCGCCGTGAGTGAACCGGACACGGATTCAAGCGTCGCTCGACCCGTCACGTTGCTCACGCTTACATCGCCGCTCACGGCGTGGGCTTCCACGTCGCTTCCACCGTCGGTGGTGATGTCGGCGGACACGCTGTGGGCGATGAGGCGCGCGCCGGCGGGAATGGTGACTTCGTATTCGGTGTCACCCATGTCGTCGTGATCGGAGCGGACCGTTAGACTCACGCGGCCGCTCGTCGCGTCGAACTGCAGCAAGCCGCCTTCGCTCGAGGCTTTGATGCGAACCTGGTCGCGATTCCAGCTCGTGACTTTGATGTCGCCGGAAATCAGCGAGAGCTCGACCACGCCTCCGCTCGACAGAGCGACGGTGGTGTCGACGCGCGACGTCCCATCGGCGTCGTCGCGGTGTTGTCGTTGCGCCGGCAACAGCGCGGGAGTGACCGCCATCGCCGCGGCCAGGCACAGGGCACTAACAAATCGGGCAGACATTGCGGGCCTCACGTGCGAGCAGGGAGTAAGGCAACGGTCCGAAGCAGCGAGATCTTCTGATTCAGTGCGTCGTTCAGCTGATGGTGCAAGAAGCCGCTATTGGGATCGCGCGCGAGCGCGGCTCTGCTCTGCGCGATGGCTTGGTCGATGATGTGCAGATTCTTCTCGATCACGGCGACGGTCGACGAGTCGAGGTGCGAACGCCGGTCGCGGACGATCGAGTCGAGCTCGGCGATCTCGCGGGCGTACACTTCCTGGACCGGCACTGCGTTAGACCTGAAGGCCGAGGCGTTGGTCACGCGGGGCGCCGGGGCCGGAATGTCGATCTGTGAATCGATGGGCTGTGCCGCGGGCACCGGATTGTTCGCCGCCACCCGGCCGATCGGCGCCGGCGCACGGCCCGAACGGGTGGCGAGCACGGTGACGCTGGCGGTGGCGGCGATGAGCACGGCTGCCGCGGCGGCCAGCGACGCCGGGGCGAGATACCACGGCCTAACGGACGTCTGCCTCTCACGCCGCACCGCGGCGTTCGGCAACGCGACGACGGGAGCCGAGATGCGTTGGGCGATCGCGGGCCATAGATCGCGAGACGGCTCGAGATCGGCGAGCGCCGCGGCCTCGGTCGTGATCGCCGAGAGCTCGGCCAACAGCGCACGACACCGGCCGCACGTCGCGGCGTGTGACTCGAGCGCGGTGCGCTCGGCCGGATCGAGGGCGCTCTCCAGGTACTCGGAGAGCGACGCATCGAACTGCTCGCAAGTGAATGGTCGATTCGTCATCGGTTCAATGCCTCGCGCAACAAAAGCCGGGCGCGGTGCAGCTGCGCCTTACTGCCGCCTGCGGTCACGCCGAGCATCTCGGCTATTTCCTCGTGTCGATAGCCCTCTACGTCGTGCAACACGAACACGCGCCGTGCGCCGGGAGGCAGCAACCCGATCGCGGCCTCGAGGTCCATCCGATCGCCGTGCGAGGGTGGCGCGGTGGCGCCGTACAACTCTTCGCCATCCTCGTCGTTGTCGCTGGTTGCGACGCGCGAACGCTCGCGGCCCTGCACTTTCCGGTCGTTCAACACCACGTTGACGGCCAGCCGGTGCAGCCACGTGCTGAACGCGCTTTCGCCGCGGAACAGCGGGAGCTTCTCCCACGCACGCACGAACACGTCCTGCGTCAACTCTTCCGCTCTCCCTCGGTCGCCGCACATGCGTACGCAGATGGAAAACACCCGCTGCACGTTTGCGCGGTACACGCGCTCGAAGGCCTGCCGGTCGCCAGCCGCAGCGAGCGCTACGTCGGCGTTCGGCCCCTCACTCGGAATCGGTGTCACCACGTCTTCCATCGTGGCTGTCAGCATTCACTTCACGCCTTGATGCCGTCGCTGAATCAGATGGTTCGATGAGCCGGATGGTTTGAACGGTCATTGGCGTGAATCTGTCGCGTTGGCAGCCGTCAGGGTGTCGATGAGGGGAGGGAGGTCGCGAATGTCCGCGATAAGGCGGTCGGGACGCTCAGCCTCGAGCGTTTCGCGCGTGAACGGGCCCCACAGGGCGCCCACGGTGAGCACGCCGGCTGCGTTGCCGGCGGCAATGTCGTGGGGCGAATCGCCTACGAAGATGGCGTCGAGTGGGTCGCGGCGCAGTTGGGCGAGCGCGTAGAGCACGGGTTCCGGGTTGGGCTTGTGCGACGGCGTGGCATCGGCGCCGACGACGCAGCTCATGAGCGCGTCGATTCCCATGAGGCGGAGTGCCCGCATCGCGGCGTCGGTGGCTTTGCTGGTGACAAGCGCCATTTGGTGGCCGCGATCGTGAAGGAGCAGTAGCGTTTCGCGCACGCCTACGAATTCGCGCAGCATCGTGTCGTGATGCTGGTTCTGCCAGGCGCGGTAGGTGGCGGTCATCGGTTCGATCAACGCGTCGTTCGCCACGAGCGCGCGGATCTGCGACGCGAGCGGCGTCCCCATACCAGCAATCCAGGCTTGGTCCGGGGGCACCGCGCCGAGATGCGTGCTGAAAGTGTGGCGGAACGCGCCGAGGATCAGCTCGATCGAATCGGCGAGAGTTCCGTCGAGGTCGAACAGGATGACGAGCGGTGCAGGAGACGGCATCGCCGCAATTTATGGGAGGGAGCGGCTACGCGACGCCAATGAGCATGGCAACGAGGGTCAGGGTGCGTTCCGGCGGCGCGCCGCCGCGTTCCTGGACATCGGCAAACGTTCCTAGCGCGCGCAGCCACGCTTCGTCGGGGAGCGTGGCGGTGGCGAGATCATGCAATACGCGTTCGGCGCCGATGCCGAAGGGCAGGGTAATGGCTCGACGCGCACGAGCGGCCAGCGGCGCGAGCCTTGGGCGCAGGTGAGGCGGTGCGCGCGACGTGATGGACACGATGCGGCGCATCGCTTGGCGGCGGCCGGGCGCGTGTAGCGGGAGCGTCCCGCCGGTGGCAGCGATGGACGCGCGACGGGCGATCCAACGATCGGACAGCGCCAGCGCGACGCCGACATCGTCTGTCGGCGCCCGGGGTTCGTCAGAACCGACAGAAGCCTCGTCGAACAGTGTCGCTATTTCGACGAGCAGGGCCGGGCGATCGTCGAGCGGGCGGTGGTCGACGGAGGCGGCCAGCGAATAGCCTAACGCGTCGCGGAACAGGGCGAGCACGCAGCGCTTCAGCGCGCCTTGGACCGCGACGACCGGTGGGCGTTCGTCGGGCGGCCGAGCGTGGGGTCCGCTCCAGGCGGCAAGGATGCGCCGCAGCGATTCCTGTTGACGCGGCGCCGACGGCGCGTCGTTAGGCGAAGGCGTTGGAAGGATTGTGCCGGCGATGCCGATGGCGCGATTGGCCGCGCGGAGTTTGTCGTGGAGGCGCTGCTCGACGCGAAGCAGTGCTTCGGCGGCAGCGGGCGGCGCCATGGTGTAGACGGCGACACGCTGGTTCTCGGAGCCGATCCGTCGGGCGCGGCCGACACGTTGCTCGAGTCGTGCGGGCGTCCAGGGCAGGTCGAGATGTATCACCACGGAGGCGTCCTGGAGGTTGATGCCTTCGCTGAGCAAATCGGTTGTGAGCAGGAAATCGATGCGCTCGATGTCGCGGGGCGCCGCGGCCACCTGCGCGCGCGGCGCGAAGCGCGCGAGGAGCTCGGCGCGCGAAATTGGGCCGCCGGCGACCTGTCCGCCGCGCGCAGTTAGGCCGGCGGCCGCCGACCGGTCCGGCAGGCGCGAGAAGAGCGTGCGGACGGTGTCGGCGAACTGGGAGAAGGCGACCACTTTTTCGCCGGGGTGTGCGATGCGGACGTCGTGGAGGCGCGCTGCGCGTTCGATGTCCGTCCACGCGCTGGCCTGCGCCCGGGTTCGCACCGCGCGGATGGCGTCCGCGTGCTCGGCGACCACACGCCGCATGGGCTCCGTTAGGCGGTGCTCCGTCTCGAAGAGTTGTGGGAAGGCGAGTTGGACGGCGTCGTCGCCGCATACCCAGGCGGCCAGGGTCGCGCGTGAGGGGTAGCGGCCAGCGGCGAGGCTGGCATCCAGAGCCGTAGCGATGGCGAGCCGACGTTCGAGCGCGCGGAGGAGTGCGCCGTGGCTGGAGGCCCAGAGCCGGGCGAGTCCCCACCGGACGAGGGCGCCACCGTCGTCGCCGTCGCGCGGCGGGAGCGGTGGCGGGAGCGCGGTGATGCGCTCGAGGAGGGCCTTGTCGTCGCCCACCGGCAGCCACACTGAAGGGAGGAGTGCCGGGAGCATGGTGTCTGCGACATCCGTGCGTTCGCGACGAATGATGCAAGCAGCACGCTGATCGTCGCTGAGTTGCCACGCGCGCGCTCCCAGAAACAGTGCAAGGAGCGCGGCAAGATCGCCGGTTTGGTTGTGGACCGGTGTGGCCGACAGCAGGAGCACAGGCGTTGCGGACGTGATGGCAGCGAGGCGAGCGTAGCGTTTCGTGGCGGGATTGCGCGCGTGGTGTGCCTCGTCGAGCACCACGAAGTCGAACGTCTCGTTAGGCAGCGCGCCGCGGCTCAGGGCATCGTACGATACAACGCGTGCTCGGGCGCCGCCGCGCGCGAGCGCGTCGCTCCACATTCCCTGCAGCACCGCGGGAGCGACGACGAGCGCGCGCCGGGATTCGCGAATCAGGGCGACCGCGACGAAGGTCTTGCCCAGCCCGACCTCATCGGCGAGGAGTGCACCGCCGAACTCGGCGATGACTTGGCGCGCGCGGTCGACAGCGGAACTTTGATGGGGGCGGAGCGCGATGTCGCCGACGTGCGCGATCGACGACGATTCTCCATCGCGAAGAAACAGGTCGGCGATGACGGCGCGGACGCGCGCGGCGTCGGTGTGATGAACTAGGACTCCGTCCATTCGAGGAGCGGTTCGATGTCGGGCTGGCTGATGCGGTAAGCGCGCAGCGTGGCGTCGATCAGCTCGCTGTTGGCCGGATCGACGCCCTGTTCGGCGCGTTGGGCGAGTGGTGCGAGAATGTCGCGAGCCCGCGCCCAGTCACGCGGTATGGGGAGGAGCGCGACGGTCCACGCCAGGAATCGGCGGTAGCCGCCGCGGGCGGGTTCGGCAATGAGTGTGAGCCATGCGGCGAGAAGCGGCGAATTCAGGAGCGCGGCGAGCGTGTGTGCGTCGCGTGCGTCGCGGCAGGCGAGGACGTAGCAACTATTCAGTGCGACGGACTCGTCGTTGGGCGCGAGCACGAGTGCGCGCGGCACGCGGCCGACATCGGCCCAGACGACGCGGGCGCGGGTGCAGGATGCGCCGGCGGTGCGAAAGAGTGCCCACCATGGTCCGCGGGACCGCGCGTCGGCGCGACGCGAGAGCGCGAGGCGCCACGGCGCGAGCCACGCGGTGGCGTGAGGCGGCAATATGCGGAGCGGCGCGCCCCGAGCATCGTGCGTCCACACGATCCACTCGCCAGTTCCGACAGGCTGATGGCGCCACGCAGACAAACCTTCACCGCGCAGCAGCGGCCTCAAGAGATGGCGTTCGACGCGACCGGTGCGGCGGCCATCGTGCACGGTGGCCACCGCGGAGCCGGCGTCGATACAGCGCACGATGAAGGCCTCATTCAATCCGCATTTGACGCCCAGTTGCGGCGGACCGAGCGGGCTGTGAACGAGAGGGATTCCCGCGACTGAGAGGCGATCGAACGCCTCGCGTACCGGCGGTGGGGCGAGGAGCCAGGGGCTCGCGGGGTCATTGTCGAAACCCAGGCGTGTACGCGGTGTGCACCAGTGAGCGATTCGGTTAGGCCGGTGTACGGTGGCTCGAATCGCCTCGTCCTCACGTTGCTCGCGCTCGAACAATGGATCGTGCGCGGCGTGTCGCTCGTGGCGCGTCGCGACGACGAGCGATGGGTATACCGCGGCGTCGAATTGTCGCGGTGCTTCGCTCCAATCCTCTATCGACACGAGTCGAGCTCGTTCGTGCAGTGCGGTGCGCAGGCCTCCGCCGGCGAGGGCGCGCCAGAGCTTGGTTGGGAGCAAGAGAGCGAGCGTGCCGCCGGGCTGAAGCAGTGAGAGGGCGCGTTCGGCGAACAGGGCGGCCAAGTCCACCTGAGCGGCGAAGCCGAGTGTGGCGCGGGCGGCGGTGGCACCGCGGGCCCAGGGTGCGTTGCGGTAGGAGTAGAAGCGTCGGCGGAGCTCGATGCGTGACGCAGGGGGTATGCGATGCAGCCTAACCCAGGGCGGGTTGCCCAGTATCGCGGTGAATCCGCCGTTGCGGGCGATATCGGGGAAATGGGTGATCCAGGCGAATGGCAGGGCGCCGCCGTTGCGTGCGTCGCGCAGGGATGCGGCGAGGGAGCGGCTGCGTTCGCGTTCGGCGGCGAGGCGTTGTCTGGCGACGGATGCTGGCGTAGCGCGCGTGCCGAAGAGGTCGCGAGCGCGGAGGGCGGAGAGGATGTCGCGTCGTCGTGCGGCGCAGGCGGCGAGTTGACGCTCGAGGTGCGCTATGACCAGCGTGCGTTCAGCGCGATCGAGTGCGCGCTGCAAGGTGTGTTTCCTGGGACCGCTCGAGCGGGCGTATCGTTCGCGGAGTTGGGCGAGGCGCGGACCACCGGCTGTCGCGGCGCGAACGTTAGGATCGAACGCATCGCCGGCGAGGGAGTCGCCGATGCGGATGTGTCGATCGAGGTTCGGGAGTGGGGGGACGAGCATAGGATCGCTGACGTCGCAGTCTATGACAACCGAGAGCCAGAGTCTGAGCTCGCAGAGCCAGACGGCGGTTGGGTTGATGTCGACGCCGAAGATCGATTTCGTGAGCATGTCGCGCCTGACCTGCCACACCGGGCGAGGGTCGCCGAGTTGGGCGCGGAGGGTGGCGAGTTGCTCGAGGATGTGGACGAGGAAGGCACCGCTCCCGCAGGCGGGATCGAGGATGGTGATGGATGCGCAGCGCGCGCGCAGGGCCTCCGCGTCGTTCCGGTTTGGCATGTGGCCATCGAGTGCGGCGCGTGCGGTGTCTGGTGCGATGACGTCCGACGACAGCGCTTGGGTGAGGGCTGCGTGACTAACGGTGGCGACCAGCCGGCGCGGCGTATAGAACGCGCCGGAGTTGCGCCGGGCACTTGCTTCCATGAGGGACTCGAACGCCCTGCCCAACATTTCCGGATCGACAGCGGCTTCGGACCAGTTGGCGGACTCTTCGCGAGGCGAGAAGCGGTACCTGGCCAGCAACTCTCCGAAGACGACGCCGAGTGTATCGTCGGGGAATTGGAGATCGGGGTGGTGGCGTTCGAGGTGGGTGCGGGCGAAGAGTCCACCGTTGAGAAAGGGAATGCGGCCGAAGGCACGTGCGGCTCTGGCGCGTGCGCGGGGTGGTGTATTGAGTGTGCCGAAGAAAAGTGGGAGGAGAACTTTGCGGTGGTACTTTCCGCCGCCTTCCATGCACCGAGCGAAACTATTCTCGAGGAATCGGCGATCGTGGTCGAGCCAACCTTTGGTCTGGAGAAAGCTGAGAAAGAGGAGTCGCGACACGTACAACAGCGCGAGGTCGGCTCGTTCGGTTATCACTACGCGTCGAGTGGAGCGAAGAAATTCTGCGGAGTCGGCGAGGTTGGCGACGACTTGTTCGAGTGTTCGATAGAACCGTCTTGTCAAGGAGTCGCGGCCGAGTGTATCGAGCCAGGCGGAATGGGCGAGGATGTCGGGTTCATGGGCCGCGGCGGCGAGAGCGGCAAATGTCTCTGCATCACTGGGGACGACGTGAGTGCGATCGACGTGGAGGGCGACAGCGCGTGGTGTGGATCGGTCGGGAGACCAGGTCGCGATGATGAGGTCGCATCCATTGTATTGTGTGGCGATGAGCAGCCAGGCAAGTTGGGGCGCATGAGCGGAGCAGTGTTTGGCGGCTGCGGTGGCGAGTGTTCGAAGCGGCGTCGAGGCATCGCATTCGATGAGGAGTGCGCGCAGAGTGCCGGTGCCGCTGGCGATGCGGGCGGAGCGGGCGAACGCTTCTGTTAGACCGAGCGTACGTTGTGTGTCCGCGTCGAGCGGAACGGGGTCGGCGGCGAAGCCCAACTCCGTCGCTAGCGTGACGAGGCCGGCCTGAGTGCTGCTGGCGGCGAGCAGCGCGGCAAACGATTCGAGTGATCGCACGCCGCGAACGTAGTGGGGGAGGGGTTGTGGGGGCGGTGCGGAACGTTGCGGGGCGGTCCAAAGCAACGCGACCGTTCGGCGTCGTATGAGAGACATCCAAGAAAGCCGTCGTGCTCTCGAGCCGTCGTGCGCAACGCCGTCGCTGCGTTGGGCGTCAATTAGATATTCGGCGACACGTCCTGAATCCGGAGATGCGATGCGATTCGTGATGAGTGTGGTGTGCGCGTGGTGCGTGATGGCGTCCGCGGTGCGCGCGCAAGATTCGTTAGACAAGCACCGTTTCGCGCTCCGCGACATCTTCGAGCTGCAGTGGGCCGCGGACCCGCAAATTTCGCCGGATGGACGACAGATCGTCTACGCCAGGTCGCGGTACGACATCATGAAGGATGTCGAGCGATCGACCTTATGGATCGTGAACGCCGACCATGGCGACCAACGTCCGTTGACGAGCGGCGAGGCGCGGAACGACGGGAATGCGCGGTGGTCGCCTGATGGCGGTCGGCTGGCGTACGTCTCGAACGCGGACGGGTCGAGCGAGATACACGTTCGATGGATGGAGTCCGGTGTCGAGGGAGTGGTGACGCACCTCGAGCACGGGCCGTCGTCGCTCGCGTGGTCGCCGGATGGAAAATGGATCGCGTTCGTGATGTTCGTGCCGGAGGCGCCGCCGTCGATCGTGTCGTTGCCGGCCAAGCCGCAGGGTGCGGACTGGGGTCCGCCCACGCGATACACCGAAGCGTTAGTCTATCGGCGCGACGGCGGCGGCGATGTGCCATCGGGCCACGTGCACATTTTCGTGGTGAGCGCCGATGGCGGGGCGCCGCGTCAGGTGACGAGTGGAGAATTCAACGATGGCGAGCCGGTGTGGTCGCCGGATGGCAAGACCATCTACTTCTCGGCGAATCGGCATCCCGATGGTGACTACACGCCGCTCAACACCGAAGTGTATTCGGTTCCGGCGGAAGGTGGTGCGATACGCGCGTTGACGACGCGCGAGGGTCCCGACAACGGGCCGGCGATTTCGCCGGACGGCAAGATGATCGCGTATTCGGGATTCGATGACCACCAACAGGGGTATCAGGTGACGCACCTGTACCTGATGAATGCCGATGGGTCATCGTCGCGCGAGCTCACGCCTAACTTCGACCGGGACCTGTTCGGCGCATCGTGGGCGCCGGATGGGCGCGGCATCTACGTGATGTACGATGACCAGGGCGACACGAAAATCGGGTACGTGACGTTGGACGGAAAGGTCACACCTGTTGCCTCTCACGTCGGCGGTCTCGACTTGGGCCGCCCATATCCGGGTGGCTCGTACTCGATGTCGCGCGCGGGCCGCATCGCGTTCACCGAATCGGATCCGGACCATCCGGCGGACGTCGCCGTGGCCGGCCGCGCGGGCGCGGCGGCGGTGCGCCTCACCCGCCTCAACGATGGACTGTTCGGTCCCGGCGGCAAGACGTTGGGCGCAGTGCACGAGTTGCACGTCAAGTCGTCGTTCGATCAGCGCGACGTCGAGGGGTGGGTCATTACGCCGCCGGGATTCGACGCGACGCGCAAATATCCGTTAGTCCTCGAGATTCACGGCGGCCCGTATCTCGACTACGGCGACCGCTGGTCGGCTGAGCTGCAAATGTACGCAGCGGCGGGATACGTGGTGCTCTACATGAACCCGCGCGGCAGCACCAGCTACGGCGAGACGTTCGGCAACCTGATCAACCACGACTACCCGAATCACGACTACGACGATTTGATGTCAGGTGTCGACGCGGTGATCGCCAAGGGCTCCGTCGATCCCGACCAGTTGTATGTCACGGGCGGCAGCGGCGGCGGCGTTCTCACCGCGTGGATCGTCGGCCACACGCACCGGTTCCGCGCGGCAGTGGTGCAGAAGCCCGTGATCAACTGGTACAGCTGGGTGCTCACGGCCGACGTCTCCGAGTTTGGCCTAACGTACTGGTTCACGGGCATGCCCTGGACACAGGCCGATACGTACATGAAGTATTCGCCGATCACCTACGTCGGCAACGTCACGACGCCCACGATGATGATCACGGGCGATGTGGACTACCGGACGCCGAGCTCGGAGGCCGAGCAGTTCTACGGTGCGCTCAAGTTGCGCAAAGTCCCGGCGGCGCTGGTGCGCGTGCCTAACGCATCGCACGAAATCTCGGCGACGCCGAGTCATATGATGACGAAGCTGGCCTACGTGATGGCGTGGTTCAAGAAGTGGCAGAACGCGCCAGCCCAGACGGTGGGCCAGTAGTAGACCGGGCTACAAATGGAACGCCTCCGAATACCTGTCGGCACAGGCATCGGAGGCGCCCCCACTCGGAGGAAGTCGAAGCCCGAAGGCTTCGTTCATAAGACGAACGCGGCCCCAAAAAGGTTTCCCGCCGCCAAACTTCACCCCGACACGTACTCCCGACCCCTCCACTCCACCCGGCGCCCGCGGACCACTGCGCGCGCGATGATGTAGGCCAACATCAAGGAACCCAACGGGTAAATCGCCGCGAACCGTAGCGCGCGAGACGCGCCGACGACCGGCGCGCGCAGGTATACCTGGATCCACCACAGCGCTGTTGCCGCGGTCGCGATGATCGACCAAGCGAGCCACGTGTCCGTGACCAACCCGAACGCCGCGCAGGCCAGTACCACCACCGGAACGATGCTCGCGAGCGGCGCCGCCAACAGCGCCAATGGAAGGAGCGCGCGACCGGTCGCCCCGAACGGCGTCGCCCGCATCCCGCCGGCGTAGATGTTCTTCATCCATCCGCGCACCAGCGAACCGAGCGAGGTGTACATGCGCGTCGACAGATAATTTCGCCCTTGTACGAGCTCGGTGCGCTTTCCGCGTTCGAACAATAGTTGGGCGAGCGCCAAGTCCTCGGCCACCTGATCGCGCACCGCCGCGTGCCCGCCAACTTCGTCGTAGGCAGCACGGGTGATCATCATGAATTGGCCGTTCGCCAATTTGTCCGTGACGCGCGGCGATTCATTCACCGTGCGCGCGCCGCCAAATCGCATCGCGAGCATGGCGAACACTTGAGGCTGGACCAAGCGCTCCCAAAACGTGAGCATCACCTGACGGCCCAGCACACTCACGAAATCGAGGGAGCCGCTGCGCAGCCGATGCGCCGTGCGTCCCAGCAGATCGCGACCGTGGCGCGTGTCCGCGTCGGTGAAGCACAAGAGTTCACCGGACGAGGCCGCCACACCCTGACTGCACGCCCATTGTTTCCCAAACCATCCGTTTGGCAAAGCGGCGGCTTCGATGACTCTGACGCGCCGGTCGAGCGTTGCCATGGCGCGCGCAATTGCCAGCGTATCGTCGGCGGAATGGTCGTCGACGACGATGATCTCGAGTGCGGGATAGCGCGACATCAGTATCGATTGGACGCACGCGGCTATGTTCCCAGCCTCGTTTCGGGCGGGAATGACCACGGTAACTTTTTGGGAGTCCGCCGCATCCGCAGGCGGCTCGTGATCGAGCGATGGATCGCCGCGCGCCCGCCAGAGCGCGGCGACGGGTATGATGATCCACGGCGCCGCGGCGACGAGCGCAAGCGTCAGCACGTGTGCGGGGAGAAACCGTCTCGCTTGGGTGTCGTCACCACGGAAAGGTAGTGACCGTTTTTGCGCGCGGGGAAGTCCGTGCGATACCTTCATGACCGTCAGTAGTTTGGCGCGCTGGACAAGAGACGCCGGGGTCGCCAACAATTCGGCAGGTCTAAAATTCGTGGCGACCGGGGTGAAACGTTGGACGTGAGCACACAATCTTCGAAACCTGGGGTTCGCGAAGTGCCGGCGCCATCGGTCATCGCGATGCGGGAACGAGGCGACGACGTTACGTTCGTCGACGTTCGCGAACAACACGAATGGAATCTGTTTCGCATAGGCGGCGCGGTGCACATTCCGCTGGGCACGCTGCGCGATGTAGCGCCGCGCAAACTGCGACCGGAGCAGGCAGTCGTACTTTACTGCGCGCGAGGTGGGCGCGCGGCGACGGGTGCTGCAACGTTGGTCGAGTTGGGGTTCGCCAACGTCATGTCGATCGAAGGCGGACTCATGGGGTGGGTCAACGCGGGCGGCCCGCTGGACGAGTAGCGTCGGGTGACGTCTGGCGCGGGCGATCCGTTAGGCAGCGAACCGCACCGTGCGGCTCACGTGCTCGCGCGGCCCGACGTGGCGCGTCTCGCCGAGCGTCTGCGGACGCGACGCGCCGTCGGGATCGAGGTGGGACCAAAAGACCGCCGGGCGGCAGTGGCACTGCTGCTGCGCGCGCGCGATCGGGAGCCGCTGGAGCTCTTGATGATCAAGCGCGCGACCTACGCGAGCGATCCGTGGAGCGGACATTTTGCGTTGCCGGGCGGACGACAAGAGGCGGGCGAAACGCTGGAGCAAACAGCCATCCGCGAGACCAGCGAGGAAACCGCCCTCGACCTCTCGCGCGACGGCGTGCTCCTCGGCCGACTCGACGACATGCAGCCGCGGACGGTCGCGCTGCCGCGACTGGTGATCACGCCGTTCGTTGGAGCGATCGGCGGTGACGGAACGCTGACGCTGAGTGATGAAGTTGCGGAAGCGTTCTGGGTGCCGGTGGACGCGCTGCGGGCACCCGAGGCGACGCGCGACGTCGTGTTGGAGCTCACGGGCGGTCGTCGCCGTGTGCCGGCGTTTCAGCACGGCGGCCGTACGATCTGGGGCCTAACGGAGCGCATCCTGCGGCAGTTTCTGGCGCTCACATACACCGGGTGACGGGCCATGTACACGCGCATTCTGGTGCCGCTCGAGAATTCGCCGTACGACGACGCGATCCTGGATCACGTCCGTGCGCTGGCCCGCTTGTGCCACGCGTCCATCATTCTCATCCACGTGGCCGACGGATGGGCCGCGCGCAATTTGCGGCAGCTCGACCTTCGCGAGAGCGAAGAAATGCGCGCGGACCGCGAGTACCTGAGCCGGGTCGCTGCCGCGCTCGAGGCCGATGGCCTGGACGTCGATGCGGTCCTCGCCAACGGCGACCCGGCGCGAGAAATCGCCGATGCCGCGACGCGCGAACGGTGCGACCTCATCGCGATGTCCACTCACGGCCACCGCTTTTTCTCCGATCTCATCTATGGCAGCGTGGCCGACGGTGTACGACACAAGTCGGACGTCCCGGTGCTTCTGGTCCGCGGCTCCAAAACACCACGAGCCACGTCCACCGCGCCAAGCAACCCGGCGTCCAGCCGCGCCACTTGACACCGCCGTGCGGCGCATGGCGATTTACGCCATGCCTTCTACGGTGCGCATCGGCACGCAAGGATGGAACTACGACGCCTGGGTCGGTCCGTTTTATCCGCCCGACACCAGAGCCGCGGATTTCCTCGCCGTCTATTCGCGCGCCTTCGATACCGTCGAGATCGACTCGACCTTCTATGCCGTGCCGCCCGAGCGCACGGTGCAAAGTTGGGCGGAACGCACGCCGGGGCATTTCACGTTCGCGCTCAAGATGCCGCAGGAAATCACGCACGAGCACCGGCTCCGCGATTGCGCCGACCTCACCCTTGAGTTCTTCGATCGCGCCCGCACACTTGGCGCCAAGTTGGGGCCGGTGTTGGTCCAGCTCGGTCCCGAGTTCGGTCCATCCGAGCTGCCGGCATTGGCGAGCTTTCTGCCGACGCTTCCGCGCGACGTGCGCGTCGCGATCGAATTCCGCCAGCGGGCGTGGATCCACGAGGGCGTGCTCGCGCTGCTCGCCGAACACCACGTCGCCGTGGCGCTCACCGACGCGCGATGGATTCCGCGTCGCACGATGCTTGCGTTAGCAGAGAAGCCGACCGCCGATTTCGCGTACCTCCGATGGATGGGTCCCGATCGCGACATCGTCGACTATTCGCGCATTCAAGCCGACCGCACGCGTGAGCTCGAGACATGGGCCGACGCGATGCTGATGCTCGCGCAGAAGGTGACCGCGGTGTATGGGTACGCCAATAACCACTTCGCCGGACACAGCCCTGCCACGGCGCGCCAACTCCAGCGGCTCCTCGGCCAGCATCCCGTGGACCCGAGCGAGCTTGGCGAGCAGATGTCGCTGTTTTGATGCGACTCGTTAGGCGCAGCGCGTGAATCGGCGGACGCTGATCGGATGCGTGGTGGCCGCGGGCGCGGCCGCGCTGTTCGCGCGGTTAGGCGTGTGGCAGCTGCACCGGCTCGGGGAGCGGCGCGCGTTCAACGCGCAGTTCGAGCAGCGGCTCGCCGCCGCGCCCGTTCCACTCGACAGCGTCCCCGCCGACACGGCGATCGCCAAGTATCGCCGCGTGCGCGTCCACGGCACGCTCGACTACGACCACCAATTCGTCATTACCGGCCGCTCGCGCGACGGCGCACCGGGCGTGTTTCTCATCACACCGCTCCGTCCCGACAGCGGCGCTCGCGCCGTGTTGGTCAATCGCGGGTGGGTCTACTCGCCCGACGCATCATCGGTGAACAAGTCGCTGTGGCTCGAGGCCGAGCGAACCACCGTGGCCGGATTCATCGAACCGATCGCGGCGCATGCCAGCGGCGGATCACAGTCGGCGAGCAATCCGCGCGCGTGGCGAGAGCTCGACTACGCACGCGCGAGCGCCGAACTCCCCTATCCCATCGCGCCATTCACGATCGTCGAGCTGGCCAACGGACCGCGCCCCAACGGCGCGCCGACGCGACTCGAATTGCCGGCCATGGACGACGGCCCGCATCTGAGCTACGCCATCCAGTGGTTCACGTTTGCCGCGATCGCGCTCTACGGCGCACTGTACTTGCTCTGGCTGGAACGTCGCGAAACAGCGTGAGTTGCACGTTCGACGGATGCGCCCGATTGTCCGCGCTCCCGCTAACCGTGTATTCTTCGAGTGTGCGACGCTTGGCGCCGCCCTCCCCACGTCAGTGGGAGACAAACCGACCAGGGTGATCTCTCATGGCAGACACCACACACGCACTGGCGTCCGAGCAGGAAGCCCGCGACGTTGCCGAAGCGGCGCGCGAAAGCGAATGGACCCAGCCGAGCTTTCTTCAGGAGCTGTTCCTGGGCCGCTTCCGGCCCGAGATCATCCATCCATTTCCCGCCGAGGATCCCGATGAGACGGCGCGTGCGGCGCCGTTCTTCGATGCCTTACGGAACTACCTGGAGCGATATCCGTCGGATGATATCGATCGCACGGGCGAGATTCCCGAGCCCCTCGTACAGGAATTGCGCGAAATGGGCGCTTTCGGCATCAAGATCCCTCGAGAATACGGCGGACTCGGTCTCTCGCAAACGAGCTACATCCGCGCGATGGGCATGGTCACCTCGCGCGACGGCTCGCTCACAGCGTTGCTCTCGGCGCATCAATCGATCGGGTTGCCGCAACCGCTCAAGTTGTTCGGCACCGACGCACAGAAGAAGAAATATTTCCCGCGGCTGGCCAAAGGCGCGATCTCGGCGTTTGCGCTAACGGAAGTGGATGCCGGAAGCGATCCGGCCAACATGCGCACGTCAGCCGTGCCCACCGACGACGGCTCGGCGTTCATTCTGAACGGACAGAAGTTGTGGTGCACCAACGGCACGCGCGCCGAAATCATGGTCGTGATGGCGCGTACCGCGGATGTCGTGGTGCACGGCAAACCGAAAAAGCAGATCACGGCGTTCATCGTCGAAACCAACTGGCCCGGCGTCGAGATCATGCACCGGTGCCGGTTCATGGGACTCAAGGCGATCGAGAACGGCGTCATCCGCTTCACGAACGTCCGCGTGCCGCGCGAGAACATCTTGTGGGAGGAAGGGAAAGGGCTCAAGCTGGCGCTGGTGACGCTCAACACCGGCCGCCTAACGCTGCCGGCGAGCGCGGCGTACGCGGCCAAGCAGATGGTGCGGGTGGTGCGGGAATGGTCCAACGAGCGCGTGCAGTGGGGACAACCCATCGGGAAGCACGAGGCCGTCGCACAGAAAATCGCGCGGATGGCGGCCAACACCTTCGCCATGGAGTCGGTGGCCGAGCTCGCCAGCAAAATGGCGGACAAGGGCGGCTACGACATCCGGCTCGAGGCGGCGATCGCCAAGATGTGGAATACCGAAGCGGGGTGGCGGATCGTCGACGACACGCTGCAGATCCGCGGCGGTCGCGGCTACGAAACCGCCGACTCGCAGCGGGCGCGCGGCGAAAAGCCGGTCCCGGTCGAGCGCGCCATGCGCGATTTCCGCATCAACCTGATCTTCGAGGGCTCGTCGGAGATCATGCGCCTCTTCATCGCGCGCGAAGCGGTCGACTTCCACTTCCGCACGGCGTTCGACCTCGTGAACCCCAAGGCGACATCCGCGCAGAAACTGGCGGCGCTCAAGCGGTCGGCCGGATTCTATCCGGTGTGGTACACGTCGCGTTGGTTAGGCGGATTCCGATCGTACGGCGAGTTCGGACACCTCGCCGCGCACATGCGTTACATCGAGCGCGCTACTCGCCGGTTAGGCAGGTCGATCTTCCACGCGATGGTCAAACTCGGCCCCAAGCTCGAGAAGCGGCAGATGGTGCTGTTCCGTGCCGTCGACGTCGGCGCCGAGTTGTTCGCGATGTCGGCGTCGTGCGTGCGGGCGGTGAAGGTCGCGGCCGATGGCGACACCAACGCCATCGATCTCGCCGACGTGTTCTGCCGCGAGGCACGACTCCGCATCGCCGACAGCTTCCGCATGCTCTTCGGCCCAACGGATGGCGCGCTCTTCCGCCTGTCGCAGCGCGTGATGCAGGGCGAGTTCACCTGGCTCGAGCGCGGCATCGTCGCCATGGAATCCGAGGAGGCCGAGGCGCCGGACAAAGCCGGCGAGCTGATCGGCGCCGCGCGCTGAGCGCTCGTCAGAGGAGCGGTAGGCGGCGCTCGTCGCGGATGTCGGTCACGACGTAGCCCGCTGCCACGATCGCATCCACGATGTGCTCATGGGTCGCGCGACCATCGTGTTCGATGGTCGCGCGACCCACTTTCACGTCGGCCGTGATGACGCCGTCCACGCCGGCGAGCGCCGTGTACACGGCGTGCGCCGCGTGCACGGCGAGCATGCCCTGGATGGTGACCGTCGTCGTGATGCGCACGCAGCAAGGTATCGTCGTGCGGCGCGCGAGGCGGCGCACCCAAGACTTTGACATCGCGGCGCCGGACGACGAAGTTCCTGTGTCCTCGCCCAATCCCTCGCATGACCCAGATCGCATTCCTCGGACTCGGCGCGATCGGCGCGCCCATGGCGCGTCACCTCGCGCAACCGCCGTTCGAGCTCACCGTGTGGAACCGCACGCGCGCGCGCGCCGACGCATTCGCGCGCGACAACACGGCGCGCGTCGCCGCGACGCCGGCCCAAGCGGCGCGCGGTGCCGCGTTCGTGGTCACGTGCCTGCCCACATCGCGCGAAGTCGAAACGGTGTTGGACGGCGCCGACGGCTTGCTCGCGGGCATGGAGCGGGGCAGCATGCTCATCGACTCCACGTCGGGGGACCCCGCCACGTCGCGCCGCATCGCCCAACGGTTAGGCGAACGCGGCATCGCGTTCATCGACGCGCCGGTGAGCGGCGGCACGATCGGCGCCGAACGCGGAACACTGACGGTGATGTGCGGAGGCGATGCGGCGGCGTTCGAGCGGGCGAAACCGGTGATCGATGCGTTCGGCGAGAAACTGGTGCACTGCGGTCCGGTCGGTTCGGGCCACGCGCTGAAGTCGGTGAACAACGCGTTGCTGGCGGTGCACGTGTGGGCCACCGGCGAAGGACTCGCCGCGCTCGCGAAAGCGGGTGTGTCGCCCACGGTTGCACTCGACGTGATCAACGCGTCGAGCGGCCGGAGCAACACGTCGCAGAATTTGTTTCCCGAGCGCGTGCTCACGCGCGCGTTCCCGCGCACGTTCCGGCTGGCGCTGCTCGACAAGGACGTCGGCATCGCGGCCGGCGTGGCGCGCGAACAGAACGTTCCGTCGCCCTTGCTGCAGCTCACGAGCGAGCTCTTTCGCGCGGCGCACACTCTGTTAGGCGAAGACGCAGACCACGTGGAAGCCGTCCGCGTGATCGAGCGATGGGCCGGCGTGGAGATCTCGTGACCAACGCATCGATCGACGCGCGCGTCCAATCCACGGACGCCATCCGCCAGCGCTTCCCGGCGCTCGAGCGGCGCGAAGGCGGTCGCTGGGTAGCGTATTTCGATGGACCGGGCGGCACACAGGTGCCGCGCGAAGTGGCCGACGCGATGACCGGCTACCTGCTGCACCACAATGCCAACACGCACTGGGCCTATCCCACGAGCATCGAAACGGACGCCGCGATCGCGCGCGCGCGCCGCACGATCGCCGACTTCCTCAACGCCCGCGACGACGAGATCGCCTTCGGCCAGAACATGACGTCGCTCACGTTCCACGTGGCGCGTGGCATCGGCCGGCGGCTCAACGTGGGCGACGAGATCGTGGTGACGGAGCTCGATCACCACGCCAACATCGCGCCCTGGCGCGCGTTGGCGGACGAACGCGGCGTGACGGTGCGCATGGTGCGCATGCACGCCGACACGGGCCAGCTCGACTGGGAGGACCTCGAGCGGTCGATCAGCAACCGCACCAAGGTGGTGGCGATCGGCGCCGCATCCAATGCGTTAGGCACGATCAACGACATCGTGCGCGCCACGCGCCTCGCGCATTCGGCCGGCGCCATCGCGTTCGTGGACGCCGTGCACTACGCGCCGCACCAACTCGTCGACGTGCGCGCCATCGGGTGCGACTTCCTCGCCTGCTCGGCGTACAAGTTCTACGGGCCGCACGTCGGCATTGTGTACGGGACGAGCGAGCGCATTCTGGAGGTGGACGTCCCGCGCCTGGAGCCGGCGCCCGACACCGCGCCCGAGCGCCTCGAGACCGGCACCCAGAACCACGAGGGCATCGTGGGCGCCGCCGCGGCCGTGGACTTCCTCGCCTCGCTCGGCACCGGCGAGACGCGCCGCGCACGGTTGCAGTCGGCGCTCGACGGCTTGCACGCGCGCGGCTCAGCGTTAGTCACGAGCATGTGGAATGGCCTAACGGCAATTCCCGGCGTGCGCGTGTTCGGGCCGCCGCCCTCCGCGCCGCGCACGCCCACGATCTCGTTCGTCGTCGCCGGCCGTTCGTCCACCGACGTCGCACGCCGCCTCGCCGACCGCGCCCTTTATGCGTCCAACGGCGACTTCTACGCCGCCACCGTAATCGAACGCATCGGCATGGCCCCCGATGGCGTCGTCAGAGCGGGTTGCGCGTGCTATACGACGGAAGATGAGGTGCAGCGGCTCGTGGAAGCCGTCGCCGAGATAGCGAAAAACTAGGGAAGCGCTACGCTTCCCTCAGCGCAGCGCTTCCCTCGTCCCAAACGCTTTCTTCCGCGAGACCGTAGTTCTTTCCAGCGCGCTCTCATACACGCCATACACCGATCCCGGATTCCACAGCGTCCAACTGTCGTACCCGGCGTCGTACACCGCGCGCTTCTGTTCCTCGAGCTCGTGCGCGCCGTAGCGGGGCTTGCCTAACGTGAACGCCTGCAGCCAGGGCCGCACGTGCGCCGTCGATACGATCTGCAATTTCAGGTCGCGCTGGTGGGCGCGGCTCGCGGCGTCGTAAATCACCTGGTACGGATTGGCGTTGGGCACGGGCAGGCCGAACGCGCCGTGCGGATAGAGCGACGGATACACCATCGGCAACAGCACGTCCGCCCGCGGCGACAATGGCTCCCACGCCTGGCCCACCTCGAGCGCGCCCGGGACCGTCGTCACCAGGCCGAAGATGTCGGCCGTGCACAGCGCGCCTAACGTGCGGATGCGCGGACACGCCGTCTCCAGAAACCTGGCGAGGGCCTGCGGCTTCGAGAGGCCGCGCGCATCGCGGAACACCTGCTGCGGCAGGCTCGGATACGGCTCCGGGAACCGGATATAATCGAACTGCACTTCGGCGAAGCCTAACCGGGCCATGTCTTCGGCCACCCGGATGTCGTACTCCCAGATCGTCGTGTCGTACGGGTCGACCCAGGTGAGCCCCTTCTTGTCCTGCCACGGCTGTCCGTTAGGCTTGAGGATCACGTGGTCGGGGTTGAGCCGCGCCGCCACCGAATCCTTGAACACCACCAGCCGCGCGATCGGACGGATGCCGTGCGCCTTGAGCGTGTCCATCAACTCGGCGAAATGCGGAATGCGACCGCCATGGCCCGCGTTCCGCTCCACCATCGGATCCGTGGACTCGTAGTTGAGCCCGAACTCATCCTTCATGTCGATCACCAGCGCGTTGATCTCCGTCGAATCGGCGAGCGCGATCAACTCGCGCATCCGGCGCGGACTCTGCGACGCCCACCGGTTCACGTACAACGCGCGCACGATCGTCGTGTCGTCGAGCGACGCCGGCCGCACCGCGGACGCAGTCGCCGGGGCCTGCGCCGCCAGCGTTGGGCACACGAATGCCGCTCCGCACGCGGTCGACACGGCGACGAACCACAAAGTTTTGCGCATGGATGATCGGTGCTCCAGCACGACCCGATGGAAAGACGCTTGGGACGCTGCGATGCGGCGCCCGCACAATGTACGACGCTCGGCCGGCTCCGGTCACACACTATATTTCCGGCAACGCCGCATGACCGCTTTGCGACTCGCTCCCCCTCCCGAGCAGCAACCCGAACGGCCCCTGACGAGCGCGCACCGCGCGCGCCGCCAACGGGGCCGGGCGACGCGACGCGCCGGTCTCATTGTCGTCGCCACCATTGCATGCGCTCTCGCCGCCGCCTGTCATACGACCAGGATCGGTCCGCCGCCCGCCGACTTCCTGGTCTTCACCGCCGATTCCACCTTCTGGGTGCACGCGGGCCCCGACGGCGTGCACGCGCGCGGCTCGCCCATCCAGCTCGCTCGCTACGGAGGGAAGTTCTACGAGGTCTACGTCGCCGACGACGATCGCTCGTACACCGATGCCGAAATCGTCGGCCAACAAGTGTGGCGACGCGACATCGAGAGCGGAGATTCGTCGCTCATCTTTCGCGACACCACCATCGATGGTATCGAACACTGGTACGCGCGCAACCACCCCGATGATCGCCCGCTCCAACCCGACGATGATCAGGATGACGACCCACGCGTCTCGGCGACGAGTGAGCTCGACCTGCTCGACCAGTTCGGGCCCTACGTGTCATACGAGTACCGTGCCGACCTCACGCTCGACGCGGGCGACGAATGGCACGTTGCTCGACGCGGCGTACTCGACTTGCGTCGTGCACGCGATGTGAGCGTGAACGATCTCTTTGGCCAATCGTCGGCGCGCACGATCGTGGCCAAAGGTCGTGCGCTTTTTGCCCAAGCACTCGACTCGGTGCTCGCGTCGCGCGACGTCCGCGCGCGCGCGGCCGCTCAAGCCATCGGCGACTTCTCGTTCGATAGCGCGAGCTACAATATCGTCGAGCGCGACGGAAAACCTGCCGTGGAGTTCGTCTCGCCTGGCAGAGGATCTCGAGGCGGCGGTCTCACCTTGCCGTTGCCGCCAATTCCGGCCGGCAGTCCCGCCTGGTGGAGCGCAAGCGAAGCCGGCCTTCCCGACACGAAAGACTCCACCAACGCGCGCTGGCGCAGTGGTCCGCTGCAAGTGGTCACACATGCCACCGCCGGCGGCGACTCCACGACCGTCCAGCTCATCGACAGCGCTCGACACCAGTGGACGGTCGGCGAGGTGTCTGGTCCCGTGCAGCGTGTCTACTGGTTGAACAAGCCCGCAACCGACGCCACGACTTTGCATGCACTCGCCCGCGCATTCGACGAAGCCGCCCTCTACTCCGACCAGGCCAGAACCGCGATGACCAAAGTCCAGCCCGACTCCGACTCCGCTCACACCACTCACCTCGCTTCGCGCGACGGACGCCCGGTGCGCGCGTCGCAACACGAAACGTCCGAGATCATGATGCCGCAGCACGCCAACGTGCTTGGGCACGTGTTCGGTGGAGTCATTCTGTCCATGATGGATCGGACCGCGGCCGTGGCCGCCATTCGCCACGCGCGCGGG
>DATEHK010000171.1:0-22437 GCA_035279625.1 Gemmatimonadaceae bacterium | reverse complement strand
GAGCGCGCCCGCTGGCAGGTCGCGGAGGCGCAGCTGCAAGCCCGCCTGCGCGTGGCGGCCGACCGCGACCGCCAGCTCGAGTCCGACGTCAATACGGCCGGCGCGCGCCTCGACGCCCTCATGGCGGAGCTGGGCGACATCGCGGTCGCCGACCGCGAGCTCGCCGAGCACATCGCCGCCTGGCGCCTCGACCTCGAGTCCCGGCGCTTTGCGTTAGGCGAAGCCGAAGGGCACCTGCGCGACGCCGAAGCCGACGTGCAGCACGCCGACGGGGAGCTCGAGCACCAGGAGCAGGCCCTGAACGAAGCCCGCCGCCGCGCCGGCGAGATGAGCGAAGACCTGCACCAGGCGGAGCTCCGCTTCACCGAATTGTCCGGGCGACGCGCCATGATCCGCGAGCGCCTGGAAACCGAATGGCGCCGCCCGTTGGAGGAGATGCTCGCCACCGTCGCCCCAGTCGACGTCGACGACGATATCCTCCGCGCCGAGCTCGACGGTCTGCGGGCCGAGCTCGAGTCGATCGGGCCCGTCAATCCGTTAGCCATCGAGGAACACGAGGAAGAAGTCAAACGCCTCGACTTCCTCGGCGCCCAACGGACCGACCTGCAGAACGCGAAGGCGTCGCTGCAACAGGCGATCCGCGAGATCGATGTCACCGCACGCGAGATGTTCCTCACGACCTTCACGCAGATCCGCGAGAACTTCCACCACATCTTCATGACGCTGTTCGGCGGCGGCGAGTGCGAGCTCAGCCTCGAGAACCCCGACACGCCGCTCGACTGCGACATCGAGATCCACGCCTCGCCGCGCGGCAAGCGCACGCAGCGCATCCACTTGCTGTCGACCGGCGAGCGCGCACTCGTCGCGCTGTCGCTGCTCTTCGGCATCTTCCTCACCAAGCCGAGCCCGTTCTGCCTCCTGGATGAGGTCGACGGTCCGTTAGACGACCAGAACGTGGGACGCTTCGTGCGCATGCTCAACCAGTTCAAGGAGCGCACGCAGTTCATCGTCATCACGCACAATCCGCGCACCACCACCGAGGCCGCCGACGCGGTGTACGGCGTCACGATGCAGGAACCGGGCGTGTCGTCGTTCGTGAGTGTCCGGCTGCGCGGCGGCCAATTGGAGACGGCGGAGGAAGCCGCGGTCGGCGCGTGAGCTCCGTTAGGCGCGTGCGCGGCGACGGCGCCTCGTGCGCCTGACCACGGTCGGCACCGGAACCGCTGCACCGTCGCCCACCCGCGTGAACGCGGGGCACCTCGTGGATGTGGGCGACGTGCATCTGCTCCTGGACTGCGGCAGCGGCGTCGCGCAGCGCCTGGCGTCGATCGGCGCCCACTGGATGGGCATCACCCACGTTGCACTCACCCACTTTCACGCCGATCACGTGCTCGACCTGCCCACGCTGCTCGTGGCGTGGCGCTACGGCGCGTTGCCCCCGCGGTCGGAGCCGGTCGAGATCTTGGGCCCGGTGGGCACCATCAAGTTGATCGAGTCGTTTGCCGCGATCTTCGGCGACCCTGTGGGGCGCCCGGATTACCCTGTGCAGGTGCGCGAGATCACGCCGGAGGACGTGGTCGATCTCGGCGGCGGCGTCCAGTTGGAGTCGAGACCGGTTCCCCATACGCCCGAAAGCATCGCATATTGTGTGAGAGGCGGCGGCAGGCGTCTCGTCTACACCGGCGACACCGGCTACGACGAAGGCCTGGCCAGTTGGGCCCGCGGCTGCGATGCCCTGTTGGCCGAGTGTTCACTCCCGGATCACATGGCGATCCCGTCGCACCTCACGCCGTCACGCTGCGCCGAGCTTGCAGCGGTGGCCGAACCTGCGCGGTTGGTGCTCACACATTTCTACCCACCCGTCGAAGACGTGGATGTGCGCGCCGTTGTCGCGACGCGCTACGCTGGACCTGTCGTGTTGGCGTCGGACGGTTGGACCATCGACATCGAGGACATCTGAATGTTGGTCGTGATGAAGCACGGGGCGTCACAGAGCGAGATCGAGGCCGTCGTCGCGGTGATCGAGGAAATGGGATACGAAGCGCGCCCCATGCCCGGCGCCCAACGCACGGCGGTCGGTCTCGTGGGCAATGACGGGCGCGTGGATGCATCGCGCATCGAGGCGCTGTCGGGCGTTGCCCAGGTCATTCACGTCACGCAACCGTACAAGCAGGTCTCGCGCGAATGGCGGCCGGAAAACACGGTCGTGACCATCGCGCCCGGCGTCTCCGTGGGCGGCAACGACGTGATCGTGATCGCGGGCCCGTGCTCGGTGGAATCCGAGGAGCAGATCGTCACCGCGGCGCGAGAAGTGCGCGCGGCGGGCGCGACGTGTCTGCGCGGCGGCGCGTTCAAGCCCCGCAGCTCGCCGTATTCATTTCAGGGCCTGGGTCTCCGCGGCCTCGAGTTGCTCGCGCTCGCGCGCAAGGAAAGCGGACTCGCGATCGTGACCGAAGCGATGGACGAGGAAGGCGCGGAGCTCGTGGCCGAATATGGCGACTGCATCCAGATCGGCGCGCGCAACATGCAGAACTATTCGCTGCTCCGCTTCGTTGGGCGGCTGAACAAGCCCGTGCTGCTCAAGCGCGGACTCGCGGCGACGATCGGCGAACTGTTGTTGAGCGCCGAATACGTGCTCGCCGCCGGCAATCCGAACGTCATTCTGTGTGAGCGCGGCGTGCGCACGTTCGACACAGTAACGCGGAACATGCTCGACCTCACGGCCATCCCGATCGTGCAGGGATTGTCGCATTTGCCGATCATCGCCGACCCGAGTCACGGCACCGGCATCCGCGACAAGGTGATCCCGATGGCGCGCGCGGCGGTGGCGGCGGGGGCGCACGGCATTCTCGTGGAGGTGCACCCGAATCCCGAGCGTGCGTTGTCCGACGGCGCGCAATCGCTCTATCCCGAACAGTTTGCGCAATTGGTGCGCGAGTTGCGTTCGATTGCGGGGGCGATTGGGCGGCGTCTGGCGCCGGCGCCGGAGCGGAGCACGGAGCCCGCGCACGTGTAGTAAGAGACGGGAAGCGCGCGCCGGCCCGCCCTGTGGGAAGCACTCCGTAGGGGGAAGCGGCGGCTGGCGCCGCCTTCGGGAAAGGCGCGGAGGTCACGTTAGGCGAGCGCGGAAACCATGCTCGCGAGGTTCACCTGCAATAGGACGAGCGCATGCGCGCTGTTTCGACATTCGTTAGTACATTCGTTAGTCTTGCGATCCTCGCGGGCGCGCCGCTGCACGCGCAGCTGTCCCTGGTGCGGCACGCGGAGCGCGTGTACGCGAACATCAAGACGTTGCGGGCATCGTTCACGCAGACGGTGACGAATCCGCTCACGGGCTCGGATGTGACATCGCACGGCGTGCTGCAGCAGCGGATTCCGGGCGACGTGTCGGTGACCTTCACCGATCCCGCCGGCGACCGCATCGTGGCGAACGGCAAGGTGGTCTGGGTGTATCTGCCGAGCACGAATCCGGGCCAGGTGATGCGCACGAATCTCGACAGCGGCAACGTGGAGGTACCGGATGTCGCGACGTGGTTCCTGCACTCGCCCGAGACGCGCTACACAATGACGAATGCCGGCTCGGCCACGGTGGACGGCCACACCACGACCGCCATCATGCTGGTGCCCAAGGACCCGTCGCTCCCGTTCCAGAAGGCAACGATCTGGGTGGACGACGACGACGCCCTGATCCGCCAGGTGGAGACGATCGACACGCAGGGCCTCAAGCGCCGCATTTTGCTCACGCGGCTCACGCCTAACGCGACGCTGGACAAGGATGCGTTCGTGTTCAAGGTGCCGAGGGGGGCGAAAGTGTATGGCGGCGGGGAAGCGGGTGCTGCGCGCCCTTAGTCAGGGCTTCCCTGTTCCCCGCTCGCGGGTTTCTCGTTCGACTGCTTCCGTCATCACCCTGTAGACTTCGCGCGCCAACGGGTCTCCCGCGAGCGCGGTCAGGTTCGCCCTGATGGTTGCCGTGTCGCCGCGCGCCGCCGGTCCGGTGATCGCCTGGGACGCCGGGAGCGCGCGCGCGTTCTCGGCGGCGGCGGACCAGAGCGGGAGCAGCGCGCGGCGCGCGAGGTCGGCGGGGATGCCAGCGTCGGTCATCGCGTGTTCGCCTAACGCAAGCAGCACCGGCGAAAAGTTGGACACCAGCACGGCGGCGGCGTGATACAGGGGCTTGCGGCCGGCGGGGATGTCGAGCGTGTGCGCGCCTAACGCAGCCGCGAGCGCGCGGCCTCGGGCGCGCGCGGCCGCGTCGCCGTCGAGACCGATGTAGCTGCCGCGTACCAGCGCCGGAGCGTGCGACGGATCGGCCAACGGCACCAAGGGGTGAAACGTGCCGGCCGCGTGGCCTGCCGATCGGAGCGCCGAGAGCCCAACCGGATCGGCGCTGCCGCTCGCGTGCAGGATCACCGCCTCCGCACGGAGCGCGCCGGCGGCGAGCTCGGCGAGCGCCGCGTCCAGTTGGGCATCGCGCACGGTCACCAGCACGGTGGTCGCGCTCGCGAGCGACGGCGGCAGCGCGCCGATGGTGATCTGTTCGCCGGCCTCGCCGCGGTGGCGGCCGTGGAGGCCGACCACCTCGACGCCTCCCTCGCGAAACGCGCGCGCCAGCCCGCGGCCTGCCCGGCCGGCGCCGAGCACGAACACGCGCTCGCTCACGGACGGGGCGCCGCTACCTCGCGCTTGGCACTGCGCGCCGCGGCCTCCATGAGCAGATCGTGCTCCGAGTGCGCGCGGCTCGCCAACTCGAGCGCCGCGGACACGACCACGTCGCGCGACACGGAGCGCCGGAACGCCGCGTCCGGTCCGAACACGAACCCGGCGATCTCTCCGCCTAACAACTGGTCGATCTGTGTCGCCGCGGCGTCGAAATGCGCACGGTCGAGCGCGATGTGCTTGGCCTGCACCGTGCCCCAGAGCGCGTCGCGCATTGCGGGCGTCACCGTGAAATCGGGCGATGTCACCTCGCGTGCGGCCTTCACCGCCAGCGCCGTCTCGGTGAGCGCGTCCCGAAACCTCTGGTTGCCGGCGCCTAACTCCTCCTGAAACGCCAGCACGGTGTGCACGGTGTCGGGCGTCACGATCACGTCGGGCGTAATGCCACCGCCGCCGTAGACCGTGCGGCCGGCGTCGGTGTGATAGACGGCGCGCGACGTATCGGGATGCGCGATCGCGCTGTCGCCGTCGCCGTTGTCCGACGACGTGTCGGAGTGCAACTTCTGGATGCTGCGGCCCGATGGCGTGAACCATCGCGCGGTGGTGAGCTTGAGCGCGCCGGCGTCGTTGCCTAACGAGTAAATCGTTTGCGCCACGCCCTTGCCGTATGTGGGCGACCCGACGATCAGTGCGCGATCGTGATCCTGCAGCGCGCCGGCGACGATTTCGGCGGCGCTCGCCGTGTGGCCGTCCACCAGCACGATCACCGACAAATCGGGCCACAGCTGCGCCACGCGGTTGCGGATGTCGTGCGTGGCGTCCGGCGTCCGACCGCGCATGTCGAGGATGTCCTGCCCGCGCGCGAGAAACATGCTCGACACGCCCACGCCCTGACCGAGCAACCCGCCCGGATTGCCGCGCAGGTCGAGCAGCAGCGTCTGCATGCCGCGGCGGCGCAGCGCACCGATCGCGTTGCGCAGCTCATCGTCCGACGAATCGCTGAAAATCGTGAGCGCCACGTACCCCACGCGATCGGTCAACATCATGGGGTGCCGCGCCGACGCCACGTGGATGTCGCGCCTAACGACTTGGAACGGGAGCCGCTCGGCCACGCCCGAGCGCTCGACCACGAGCGACACTTTGGTGCCGGGCTTGCCCCGGATCGCGCGGCTCGCCCGCTCGATGTTCCACCCGTTCGTCGACTGCCCGTCGATCGACACCACGCGGTCGCCGGCCTCGATGCCGGCCTCCTCGGCCGGCGAGCCGGGTACCGGCGCCATCACGATCAGCCAGCCGTCGCGCACGTCCACCTCCACGCCTAACCCAACATACGAGCCGGACGTGGTCTCATTGAGCGAATGGAGCTGGTCCGGCGGCAGGAACGCCGAATAGGGATCGCCGAGCTCGTCCACCATGCCCGCGGCGGCTTTCACGTATAGCGACTGCTCGGGAATGGAATCGACGTAGTTCTTGGCGACGCTCGCCAGCACATGATCGAAGAGCGCCGAGCCGCTCACGGTGGTGGCCTCGGCGCTGAACCCGCGCTGCAGGAACCAGCCGCCGGTGATCAGCGCGACGGTGAACACGGCCAGCGCGATCGCGCCGCGCGAGCGGTTCACGACCGCCCCCGGGCCGGCGCGGCCGGCGCGTTGGCCATCGCCAGCTCCGGCCACCGCTCGCCTAACGCAGCGCGCACGCGCGCGAACACGGCCTGGGCGTCGCCGCCGCCGTCGATCTGCACCACCGGACCAGCTTCGGGGTGCGCGGCCTGCCAATTCGGAGACAGGAACATCGCGAACGCCCGCTCGACACGCGCGTGGAAGGCATCGCCCGCGCGCTCGATGCGGTCGGGCGCCCCGCGCGCCGCGGCACGCGCCGCTCGCTCGGCGGCGGCCACGGCGAAGAGCAGTGTGAGATTTGGCGCCACCCCCGCCGTCGCCAGCGCGTTCGCCGAGCGCACCTCGGCTTCGGGCAAGCCGCGCCCCGCGATCTGGTACGCGTAGGTCGAGAGAAAGTAGCGGTCGGCCAGCACCAGCGCGCCGCGCTCGAGCGCGGGCGCGATGACGTCGGCGACTAACGCAGCCCGCGAGGCCATGAACAGGAGCGCCTCGGCCCGCGGGTCGAGGCCGCCCGGCGTGTCGAGCAACAGCCGCCTCGCCTCGTCGCCTAACGCAGTGCCGCCCGGCTCGCGCACGCGCATATGGTCGATCCCGTGCGCGGTGAGCCACTGGGCGACGAGGCCGAGCTGGGTGGTCTTTCCCGCCCCCTCCGGCCCTTCGAAGACGATCAGGCGGCCGCGTGACACCGTCACCCCAACGTGATGATCGGGCTCGCCGAGCCCTTCTTGATCCCGTCCAGGATCCACTCGTTCACGTGCAGCATGGTCTTGTCGAAGTTCTCCTGGGCCGCGACCATCCGCTGGTAGATCGGATTCACCTGCACCTGCTCCAGCATTTGGTCGAGCTGGCTCTCCATTTCAGGCGTCGGGCTCGCGCCGCTCTCGATCATGCGTTGGGCATCCATCCGCAGTTGCTCCATCTTGCGCAGCAGCGCGACGGCCTCGCGATCATCGCCCAAGGCGTCGTTCGCGCGACGCACCGCCTGGTATTCGGGGGTCTGGCCGATGAGCCGACCCAACTCCTTCGCCTTGTCTTCGAGCACGTCACCCATCCTGTCGTGTCGCCGTGAGTACGCGATCGCGGCCCGTGAGGTCGGGCCGGACGCGCACGTCGTGGTAGCACCCCTGGGCGCGCAGCAGATCGGCGCATGCCGCCCCCCGACGGCAATCTATCTCCATTGCCAGGAGACCGCCGGGCTCGAGAACTTCCGCAGCCTCGTGTGCCAAGGCTGCGATCACAGCCATGCCATCGTCCGCGGCATAGAGCGCCGTTGGCGGCTCCCAGTTTCGCACGGAGGACGGCAGCTCGAGCATCTCGCGGTAGGCGATGTAGGGCGGATTCGAGACCACTACGCGCGCCGACTCGCCGCGCACCGGCGCCAGCAGCGACCCATGTCGCACCTCCACCGGTGCGTGCAACACACCGGCCAACCGTTCCGCGTTGGCGGCGGCGACACGCACCGCGCCGGCCGAAACGTCGGTGGCAATCACGCGCGAGAACGGACCTTCCATGGCCAGTGCCAGCGCGATGGCGCCCGACCCGGTGCCCACGTCCACCGCGACACCTCCGGTGCGCTGCGGGTCGGCGCCCACCCACTCGAGGACCATGTCCACGAGCACCTCGGTCTCCTGGCGCGGGATCAACACCCGGTCATCGATTTCCAGCGTGAGGTGGCGAAACGCCGCGCGTCCCACCGCATAGGCAAAGGGCGCCCCGCGCGCCCGCTTGGCCGCCGCGGCGCGGGCGCGCCGGGCCACGAGCGCATCGAGCGCGACCAAAGGATAGAGCGACGGCCAGAACCGCGACTGGCCCGCGATGGCCGCGATGATGTCGCGGGCCTCGGCATCGGCGTCGGCGACTCCGGCCGCGCCCAACGAGCTGCCTAACGCTATCCGCAGATCGCGCACCGTGACGGCGCCAGCCGCTGCGCCTAACGGAGCGGTTCCCGCTGCCGCCGCGCCGGCCGCGCCCAGCTCAGACACCCAGCCGCTCCTCCACGTCGGCCAGCATCAGCCGGTCGATCAGCTCGTCCAACGACCCGTCCAGCGTCCGATCCAGCTCGTGCAGCGTGAACCCGATCCGGTGATCGGTCACGCGATTCTGCGGAAAGTTGTACGTGCGAATCTTGGCCGAGCGATCGCCCGTGCCGACCTGCGTGCGCCGCATGCGCGAGCGCTCGGCTTCCTGCTCGGCCAACCGTTGATCCAGAATCCGCGCGCGCAGCACTTCGAGCGCCTTGAGCTTGTTCTGCAATTGCGATTTCTGATCTTGCTGGCTCACCACGATGCCGGTCGGGATGTGCGTGATGCGCACCGCGGAATCGGTCGTGTTCACGCTCTGCCCGCCCGGTCCCGACGAGCGGAAGACGTCGATGCGGATGTCCTTGTCCTCGATGGACACGTCCACTTCCTCGGCCTCCGGCAGCACGGCCACCGTCGCCGCCGAGGTGTGAATGCGTCCCGAGCTCTCGGTAACCGGCACCCGCTGCACGCGGTGCACCCCCGACTCCCAGCGCAGCCGGCCATACGCGCCATCGCCCTGCACCTTGAAGATGACTTCCTTGATTCCGCCTAACGTACCGTCGGACAGGGAGATCGGCTCCACTCGCCATCCGTGTCGCTCGCAAAACCGCGTGTACATGCGATAGAGATCGGCCGCGAACAGCGCCGCCTCATCGCCGCCCGTGCCGGCGCGAATCTCGACGATGGCCGGCCGGTCGTGCAGCGGGTCGCGCGGCAAGAGCGCGGGCTTGAGCGCGTCCTCGAGCGCCGCAATCTGCTGGCGGGCGCGCTGTTCCTCCGCGCGGGCTTCGGCGGCGAGCTCGGGGTCGTCCACCGACAACAACTCGTGCGCCTGTGCGAGGTCGTCCTCGTTCTTCTTGAGACGCGCGGCCAACTCCAGCACCGGCGCCAGCCGGCTGTGCTCACGGCCGAGGTCGGCAAGCCGCCTCGGGTCACGAACGGTGTCCGGGCTGGCAAGCTCGCGTTCGATGGCTTCCGCGCGAGCGATGGCGTCCTGCAAACGATCTCGGAGGCTCAGTGCTCCCTACCGGACTTCTGCTCGCCGCGTCGAGATCGCGTCGAGTTCGGGTCTCGTGAAAGGCTGGACTTTGGACAGCGTTGAAACATATCCTGCGCGATTCCGATAGGACAACCCGACCGGTTACTCGCTGCTCCCGCTGGCGTCGCACGGCGACGTTCTCACCTCGATTCGGAGCGATTTGCCCGTGGCCCTCACGATCACCAACCTCTCGAAGACCTACCCCAACGGCGTCCGCGCGCTCAAGAACGTGTCCCTCACGGTGGGGAGCGGCATGTTCGGCCTCCTCGGGCCTAACGGAGCCGGCAAGAGTTCCCTCATGCGCACGGTGGCCACGCTGCAGGAACCCGATTCGGGCACCGTCCAACTCGATGGCATCGACGTCCTCAGGCACAAGGACGACGTGCGCCGTGTGCTGGGCTACCTGCCGCAGGAATTCGGCGTGTACCCCAAGATGTCGGCGGTCGACATGCTCATGCACCTGGCGATTCTCAAGGGCGTCACCGGTGCCGGCGAGCGCAAAACGATGGTCGAAGCGCTGCTCCAGCAGACCAACCTGTGGGACGTGCGCAAGAAAGCGCTGTCCACGTATTCGGGCGGCATGAAGCAGCGCTTCGGCATCGCGCAGGCGCTGCTCGCAAATCCGCGTTTGATCATCGTCGACGAACCAACGGCCGGTCTCGACCCGGCCGAGCGGAACCGATTCCTGAATTTGTTGTCGTCCATCGGACGCGACGTGACCGTGATTCTCTCGACGCACATCGTGGACGACGTGCTCGAATTGTGTCCGCGCATGGCGATCATCGCGCAGGGCGAACTGCTGCTCGAGGGCTCGCCGAGCGAATGCCTTGCGACGTTGCAAGGGCAGATCTGGTCGCACGTGTTGAGCAGCGAAGACGAGCTCAAGGCGATCGAAGCGGAGCTCAAGGTGGTGAGCAGCCACCTCGTGGCGGGCCAACACGAAATTCGTGTGTTCTCGCCGACCAAGCCCGGCCCGGAGTATCAATCGGTGCCTACCGAGCTCGAGGATGTGTATTTCCTGACCGTCGCTCGCCACTCCGTCAACTGACTAACGCACGAGCGACATCCCTATGAGCATGTTCCTCGAGTTTTTCACGTTCGAGCTCAAGCTGCGCGCCAAGAGCATTTCCACCTACGTGTACTTCATCGGGTGGCTGGCGTTCGGCTTCTTCTGCACGGGATCGCAGAGCTTCGGACCAGTCGGATTCCAGAACGGCAAAGTGCTGCTCAACGGACCGTACGCCCTGGCGTTCAATCAGCTTGCGGCGGCGTTGTTCGGGGTGATCATCATCTCCGCGATTTTCGGCCCTTCGATTTTGCGGGACTTCCAGCGCGACACGTATCAGATGCTGTTCACCAAGCCGATCTCCAAGTTCGCGTACTTGGGCGGACGTTGGGCGGCGTCGTTCGTGACCTGCGTGTTCGTGTTCACGGGCGTATCGGTGGGCATGTGGCTCGGCACCTTCGCGCCGTGGACGGATCAGGCGCGCATCGGGCCGAATCACCTCTGGTGGTACGTCCAACCGCTCCTCTCGATCACCGTCATCCAGATCTTCGTGCTCGGCTCCCTCTTCTTCACAGTGGCGGCGCTGACTCGCAAGCTGGTGATCGTGTATTTGGAGGGCGTGGCGCTCTTCATGGTGTACATCATCGGCATCACCGTGTACGCCACGACGCGGTCGCTCGAGCATTTCTGGTCCGGCATCGTCGATCCCGTCGGATTCGTGCTGTTCGACAACGTCACGCGCTACTGGACGGTGCTCGAAAAGAACACGCTGCTGGTGCCGTGGGGATTCAGCGGCTACTCGCCGGGCGTGTTTCTCTACAACCGCATCCTGTGGAGCGCCATCGGCGCGCTGTCGTTAGGCATACTGTGGCGGTTCTTCCCGATGTCGGTGGAAGCGCTCACGGCGCGGTCGCAGAGCAAGCGCGCGGCGAAGGCCCGGTTGTCGGACGAGGCCGGTGCACGGCCCATCCGCACGCTCGTCGCGGCGGCGCTGCCCAGGGTGAAGCAGGTATTCGGGCGGAACACTACGTGGGCGCAGTACCTGACGCTCACGCGCCTGCGCACGCGCATGATCATGCGCGAGGTGCCGTTCTGGGGCATCGTCGCGCTGCTCGTGGTATTCGCCATCAACAACGGCAACTTCGCGGGCAACGTGGGCGATCAGAACGTCTGGCCCGTCACGTACCTCATGCTCAACGCCGTGGAGGGCTCAGCCGAGCTCTTTTTCTACATCGTCGCAACGCTGTACGCGGGCGAGCTGATTTGGCGCGAACGGGACAACCATTTCGACGGCATTCACGACGCGCTGCCGATGCACGCGACCACCGACTGGCTGTCCAAGCTCACGACCATCGCGGTGATCGAGTTGATCCTGCTCACCGTGACGGGCTTGGTCGGCATCTTCATGCAGACCATCGCCGGGTATTACCACTACGAGTTGCTGCAGTACGCCAAGGAGCTCTACATCGTCACGTTCCCCCAGGTGATGGGCTGGGCGCTCCTTGCCATGTTCGTGCAAACCGTGGTGTCGAACAAATTCCTGGGACACGGGATCGTCATCGCGATCTTCGTCATGGCGCCGATCCTGTTCAACTTCGGCTGGCAGAACACGCTGTACCTGCCCGGCCAGTTCACGAACTACACGTACTCGGACATGAACGGGTACGGGTACTTCGTGCAGACGGTGTTCTGGGCGGTCACGTACTGGCTGTCGATCTTCGCGTTGTTAGGCGTCGTCTCGATTGCCTTCGCGCAGCGTGGAGCGGAAGAATCGGGACGCGCGCGTGTGCGACAGGCGCTGGCGCGAGCGCCGCATCTCGCGCCGGCGGCGATCGCCTTCCTGCTCATTGCGTTAGGCTCGGGCACGTGGTTCTACTACAACACGCACGTCCTCAACGAGTTCCTCACGGCCGAGGACACGCGCCGCATCAGCGCCGACTACGAACGGAACTTCAAGAAGTACGAGCTGTTGCCGCAGCCCAAGACCACCGCCGTGGATGCCACGATCAACATCTATCCGGATCGCCGGTCGTTCGACGGCACCGGGCGCTTCACGCTGCAGAACAAATCGGGCGTCCCGATCACGCAGGTCCACCTCACGGATACGCAGCAAACCGTGTCGGACGTGTCCTTCAACCGGCCGTTCACGCTCGTGAGCCGCGCGCCGCGCGACCTCTACTCGATTTACGCGCTGGGGCAGCCGCTCATGCCCGGCGACACGATGACGATGACGTTCCACGTCGGGTGGACCACGCGCGGGTTCCGCGACGGCAACGAGCTGGCGCAGTACGCGCCTAACGGGACGTTCTTCGACGCCGGCGTGTTCCCGACCATCGGCTACGACCGCACCCAGGAAGTGGCCGACCCGCGGTGGCGCCGCGAGCAGCATCTCGGTCCGTTGGTCGAGCTGCCGCCGCGCACCGACTCCACGTACGCCAAGCGCAACCTGTTCACGCCCACGTCCGACTGGATCACCTATCACACCGTGGTGAGCACGTCGGGCGACCAGATCGCCATCGCCCCGGGCTACCTGCAGCGCCAATGGCAGCAGAACGGGCGGCAGTACTTCGAGTACAGCATGGGGACGCAGCACATCCTCAACTTCTACGCGTATCTGTCGGGCAAGTACGCGGTGCGCAAGGAAGTCTACACGGATGCGACCGGTGTCGATCCGGTGAACCTCGAAGTCTACTACGATCCGCAGCACGCGTACGATGTCGATGACATGCTCGCCAGCGCGCGCGCCGGTCTCGACTACTATCAAGCGCGCTACAGCCCGTACCAGTTCACGCAGTTCCGGATCATGGAGTTTCCGCGCTACCGCACCTTCGCGCAGTCGTTCGCCAACACGGTGCCGTTCTCGGAGGGCATCGGGTTCATCACGCGTCTCAAAAAACCCACCGATGTCGACCTGACGTGGTTCGTGACCGCGCACGAGCTCGGCCACCAGTGGTGGGGCCACCAACTGATCGGCGGCGAGGTCGAAGGCTCCAACATGATGTCGGAGACGCTGGCGCAGTACTCCGCGTACATGGTGATGCAGCACAAGTACGGCAAGGACTACATGCACCGCGTGCTCAAGCATTTCCTCGACCAGTACCTGCGCGGGCGGACGGGCGAAGTTAGGCACGAGCCGCCGTTGTCGCAGGTGCAGAACGAGGCGTACGTGTGGTACCAGAAGGGCGGCCAGATCATGTACACGCTGGCCGACTACATCGGCGAGGACAAAATCGACCTGGCCTTACACAACTTCCTCATGGCGTACCGCTACGCGAACGCGAACAACCAGGTGGACGCCGCCGACAGCACGCACGGCACACGGTCGATGGATACGCGGTATCCGGACACGCGGCTCCTGGTGGACGCGCTCCGTGCGCAGACGCCGTCCGACATGCAATACCTGATCGACGATGGCTTCAACCGCGTGGTGCTCTACGACGACAAGGCGATCACGGCGACGTCGACGCAGTTGCCTAACGGGAAGTGGCAGGTGACGATGGGCGTGCAGACGCGGAAGTCACAAGTCGACAGCGCCGGCGTCGAGACGCCGATGCCGCTCAACGACTACATCGAAGTCGGCGTGTTCACGGGGAAGACCGACGAGGAGAAGCCCCTGTACCTGGAAAAGCAGAAGTTCACGCGGGACCGGTCCACGATCACGATCGTCGTGGATCAGAAGCCCACGCGTGCGGGCATCGATCCGTACAACAAGCTCATCGACCGGATCGCCGACGACAACATGATCGACGTGACGTCGAAGTAGCTCGATCGAAGGGGCTGGATGTGAACCAGCCCGCACGGTGTCGTGCGGGCGGTGCCTTGTCTACTGGGCTGCTGTGT
The DNA here is from genome assembly GCA_035279625.1 of Gemmatimonadaceae bacterium. Classification (GTDB taxonomy): domain Bacteria; phylum Gemmatimonadota; class Gemmatimonadetes; order Gemmatimonadales; family Gemmatimonadaceae; genus JADGGM01. Next base: position 8,256 of record DATEHK010000171.1, on the reverse strand, counting down.
CGTTTCGGCCGTACTTCTGGCGGAAGCGTTCGACGCGGCCTGCCGTGTCGACCAGCTTCTGCTTGCCCGTGAAGAACGGGTGGCAATTGGAGCAAATATCGGTATGGATCTCGTCGCGCGTGGACCGGGTGGTGAACGTGTTCCCACACGCACACTTGACGGTCGCGGTCGCGTAGACGGGGTGGATGTCTTTCTTCATGAGGGGCCCTCAGACGCTCAGTGTTAGCCGAGTAAGTTATCCGCCCGTAGGGCGCCGGACAAGCCGGGCTAAACTGGGGTACTGGTACTACCACTACCTAAATTCGCGCGCGACGGCGCGAGGCAGCCTTTGATCGAGCCTGTGCGCGCTCTCGAACGGCAGTAGCCCGCGGGGTTGTGGCCGGCATCACGGTGAATCCTTCTCGCAGCGCCGCTTCCCGGAGCCAAGTGTCCAGGCACACGAATGGGACGTTGGCGGGAGTTCCTTCGCAAGCGACGAGTGCCGCGGCCAGTTGCAGTGCATCGGCAGCGCGAAGGGAGTGAACACTCGCGATGCGCTCTGCAGTCGCGCGGAACACGTCGTCCGGCTGGATCTCCGTCCACTCCTCAGTCAGAGTACCCAGTCGGTAGCGGGCCGCGGCGACGTAGGTCGCCGCCAGACGCTGCTCGCGAGCATACCGGGAAATCGCCGACGCGCACTCGATGCGAGTACCCCACCAACACACCATCGCCTGGTCGCTCCGCAGCACCTGGCGCAACGACGCGCTGGACGCCTCGGCAATGCGTCACCGGGAGAGCACGCGCGAAGCCAGCCCTTTGAGGCGCCGCCGCCATGGCCCGTTCAACCGCGACAATCCGAACGACCACGCGCCGTAGAGCGCGCGGTTCCCTACTACCGTCACGGGCAGCGGATGGACGATTTCCGTCGGGCGGAATTTCCGCTTGAACTGATACACCACCCCCGACTTGGTCCCCAGGTCGTACACCTCGACGCCCTCGCGCGCCAGCGCGCGCATCGCGGTCCACTGCAGGAGCACCGCGGGGCTCTCGGCCCCGCCTAACGCAGCGACGTCGAGTGCGCCAGAGATGTAGTACGCCGTGCGCCGGTCGCGAACGACCAGAATCGCTTCCACCGGGACGTCGCGCAGATACACGACGAACACGTCCGCGCCGCGATGCGGCGCCGCTTCGCGCAAAAGCGCGAGGTAGCTCTCGAGCGGGCGATAGTTGAATCCCTTGCGCTTGGACAGGCGCTCGAAGAGCGGCCACAGGCGCGCGAATGTGTCGGCATCCGCGGACCGCTCGATGCGGAACCCCACCTTCTCCGCCGCGCGAATGGCCCGCCGAGCGATCGGCTGAAACGATGCGAGCAGCTCGTCATCGGCGCCCACCTGCGGCACCACGAGTTGTTCGCTTGGATCCCGATAAAACGGGAACGCATCGGCGCGGCGTGCGCGCGGCGTCGTGGCCAGTGCATCGAGCACCTCGCCGTGCGGATGCGTGAATCGCAGGAACACGAAACCATGACGACCCGACCAGTCGGCCAGCGCGCGCGCCGCGGCGTCGGGCGGCATGCCGGCGTCCGGTCGGACGACGGGCCCGCGCTGCACCAGGCCTAACCGGGCGCCGGGAGGCCCCATCTGCAGCACCGTCGCGTGGGCGAGCGGGCGCGCGCCGTCGCTGAGTGTGAGGTATCGCGGGTGAAAACCCATGGCCCGCAGCGGCTCGTTCCAGTAGGGAAGCTGGAAGAGCGGCGCGTCCAGCGCGAGCAAGTCGGCGGTATAGCGATCGCGGGTGGCCGGCGACTCCGACGTCCAGACCGCCGAATTGGGCATGCGCGACCGTGTGAGTGGTGGACGGAGCGGCGCCGCCTTCGCCTAACGCAAGGACGCTTGGGCCCGCGCTCGGCGCGCCGAAGCGCGCGGACGGGCCCGCTGGAAACATGGTGGACTGTGGGAGGAGGGACAAGGTGCGTGCCCAACCTTGCGAAAACGCGCACCGCATGCGGAATTGCCCCTGCACATCGTTTCGTACGCCCCACCAATCCTCGAGAGGACGAGTCCATGGATGTGAAATCCGGCGCGCGCGAGCGCTTCTCGCGCGCCCAGCGCGACATCCTCGCCCTGAGCCACCGCATCCACGCGCACCCCGAGTTAGGCTTCGAAGAGGAACGCGCCTGCGCGTGGATCGAGGCGCTGCTCGCCGACGCCGGCTTCGCCGTCACGCACGGCGTCGCCGATCTGCCGACCGCCTTCGTCGCACGCGCCGGATCCGGTCCGCTCCACATCGGCATCTGCGCCGAATACGACTCGCTGCCGGGCATCGGACACGCGTGCGGACACAACATGATCGCCGCGATGGCGGCCGGAGCGGCCATCGCAGCGGCGGCCGTAGCCGACGACGCGGGCCTCACCGTCACCGTGTTAGGCACGCCGGCCGAAGAGGTGGGCGACGCCAGCGGCAAGATACTCATGCTCGAGCGCGGCGCATTCGACGGACTCCACGCCGCGATGATGCTCCACCCGGCGCCCGTCGAGCTGCTCGAGGCGCACATCATCGCCGCGTCGATGTTCGACGTGCACTACACCGGCAAGCCGGCGCACGCCGCGGCCTTTCCCGAGCTCGGCATCAACGCCGCCGACGCGCTCACCGTTGCCCAGACGTCCATCGGCCTCTTGCGCCAACACCTCAAGCAAACCGACCGCGTCCACGGCATCGTGACCCACGGCGGCGACGCGCCTAACGTCGTGCCCGCGCACACGTCCGCGCGCTACATCGTGCGCGCCGAGAATCTCGAGGAGCTGAAGGACGTGCGCAGCAAGGTCTATCGCTGCTTCGAGGCCGGCGCCGTCGCCACCGGCGCCACGCTCGAGATCACGGGCGGCAGCAAGCCCTACGCAGATCTCCAAGCGGATCACCGAATGAGCACCGTCTATCAGCGCAACGCCGAAGCCCTCGGCCGCCGTTTCCCCGACTTGGGACCGCTCGCGCAACGGATGGCCGCGTCCACCGACATGGGGAACATCTCATACGCGTTGCCAACCATTCATCCCATGATCGGCATCGACTCCGCGCCCGCGGTGAATCACCAACCCGAGTTCGCCGCGCACTGCGTGACACCCGTCGCCGACAAGGCGGTGATCGAGGGCTCGCTCGCGATGGCATGGACGGCGATCGATCTCGCGCAGGACCCCGATGAGCGGCATCGCCTGATGGCGCGGCGCTAGCGCGCGCCGGCTGTGGCGACGCTCGCGCCGCGGCGTCATTTCTTTTGACATGCCTCGCGGCCGTCAATAACTTGGCGGCATCTCCGAACGTCATCTGCTTCGAGTCGAAACGCGTTCCATGCCCCTTCCTCGTTCGCTCGTCTTCTGCGCTCTCCTGTGTGCCTGCGCCGGCGGTCCGCCGCTCTCGCGCCTGGCGCCATCGCCTGCCGATCGCGACGTCGATCAGGCCAAGCGCGCGTACGACGCGCAGCCCTCGCCCGACGCGCAGCTCCGGTTGGGCGAAGCACAGGTTCGCGCGGGCAAGGACACGGCTGCGCGTGCGACGCTCCACGCGCTCCTCAATGGCTCGAGCGATGTCGGCGATCGCGCCAACCTGTTCGACGCGGCAGCCGCCGATCAACTGGGCGATCTGCCCGCGGCGCATCGTGGCTACGCGCGGTGGCTCGCACACCACGACGACGGCGCCGTGCGCGGCCGGTTGGGCGACGTCGTGCGGCGCGAGGCGGACGCGGCCGCCAGGGCCGCGATCGCGTCCGAACGCTCGCTGGCTGTGGCGAGCCTGCCGGAACGCAGTGTGGGCGTGGCGCCGCTCGTCGTCGGCGGCGGCGACTCCACGGTCGCCTCGTTAGGCTATGGTCTGGCCGACCTCCTCATCACCGATCTATCGCGCAGCGCGCAGTTGCAAGTGGTCGATCGCGAGCATACCGACGCGCTGCTCCAGGAGCTCCGCTTGGGGGCGTCCGGTCGCGTGGACAGCGCTACGGCGCCGCGCGTTGGTCGGCTCATCGGCGCACGTCGCCTCGTGAACGGCGCGCTGGACGTGACGCCCGGCGGCAAGCTCACCGTGAGCGCGCGGGTCGCCGATGCGGCGCGCGGAACGCTCGTTGGGCAACCGGTCACCGAGCACACGTCGCTCGACGACATCCTCGATTCCGAGAAGTCGCTCGCCTTCGCGCTCTTCACCCAGTTGGGCGTGACGCTCACGCCGGCCGAGCGCGCCGCGGTTGAGCAACGTCCAACGCGGTACCTCTCGGCATTCCTCGCGTACAGCCAGGGATCGCGCGCCGAAGCCCTGGGCGACTACCGCACCGCGCATGCGTACTATGCGCGCGCGGTGATGATCGATCCCGGGTTCTCGGCGGCCGCGTCGCGGATGCAGGCCGTATCCGTATCGAGCGCGCAGCAGTCGAACGGCACCGTCGGCGTAACGGCGGCCATGCCGGGCGCGCCGGGCGCGGTGATCGACGCGCTCAACCCAAGTCCGGCCGGTTCCTTGGGCTCCTTCCGCGATCGCGGCGACGCGACGCTGCGCGCGACCACCGAATCGAAGATTCCGGGATCGATCACCATTCCGGTGGCCGTCCCGTGACGCGTGTAGTCACGCGTGACGTTCGGGGGGCGCTCGCGTGCGCCGCGTTGCTTGCCGCCGCGCCGGCGGCCCGCGCGCAGGCGCCGTTAGGCGGCGTGTTGGGCGTGCAAACGGGCGTGACATTCGAGCAGTGGCACTTCGGCTGCTGCACCGGCGCGACCGGTGCCGCGACGAGCGTCAGGAGCGCCAGCGAGTGGACCGTGCCGATCACGGCGTTCATCCCCGCCGGTCCGGTAGCATTCGATGTCTATTCGGCGTGGATGCACGGCTCGGTGACGCTCCGCGGCGCGGGCGCGCCGTCGCCAACGCTGAGCGGCCTCACCGACACGTACGTACGCGGCGCCGTGCACGTCGGCGGCGACGCGCTCCTCGCCACGGTGGGTGTCAACGTGCCCACCGGAAAAACGTCGCTCACGACCGATCAGTTAGGCGTGCTCGAAGTCCTCGGCGCGCCGGCCTTGCGGTACCAGACGCCGGTGCTCGGCACCGGCTGGGGCGGAACGGCAGGGCTCGTGTACACCGTGTACGCCGGCACGTGGTCGTGGGGATTCGGTACGTCGTACGAATACCGCGGGCAGTACACGCCGGCCCAGGCCCAGGCGTTAGGCCTCGGATCCGGCGATTTCGACCTGCGGCCGGGCCAGGCGATTCGGGTGTCCATCGGCAGCGATGGCCTGGTGGGACAGAGCGACATGAGCGTGAGCCTCGCGTCGACGTTCTACACGCAGGACCACGTCGCGCTGTCGGCGGGCGGCACGCCGCCCGCGCCGATTACGTTAGGCCCGATGTTCACCGGCGAATGGCAGCTGCGCACGGCCGCCGGTGCCATGCGCGACCTCACGCTGTTCGCGTTCGACCGCTACCGCATGCAGAACTCGCGCGACGGCGCGCGCGTGGCGGGCACCGACGGCAACGAGCTCGAATTCGGCGCCAGCGGCAGCATTCCGTTAGGCAGCAGGACGGCCGTCGTGGCCGGTCTGCGCGGACGCTGGCATACCGGTCTCTCGGTGAACACGTCGCTCCCCACGGCCGGCATCGTGAGCGGCGGCGGCGACATCGGACTCTCGTGGCTCGCCGGACCGTTCGCGCTCCACCCGGCGATCGGCGGCGAGATTGGACGACTCGACACCGGGCCGAGCACGATCTCCGTCAACAAACTCGAGGCCTCGTTCACCATCAGCGCGCGCTGAGCCACCCGACACTTCCCGTGGATACGTCCGGCTTTCTCGCCTCGGTCCCGCTGCTCAGCGGACTCGAATCCGCCGAGCTCTCCCGCTTCGCCGACATGACGCGCGAGCGGTCGTATCCCAAGGGCAGCGTCATTCTCTTCGAGGATGATCCCGGCGACTCGCTGTTCCTCGTCAAGAACGGACGGGTGAAGGTGGTGCTCATCGGCGAGGACGGCCGCGAAGTGATTTTAGGCATCCTCACCGTGGGCGATCATTTCGGCGAGCTGTCGCTCATCGATGGACACCCGCGCTCGGCGCACGTGATCGCGATGGACGATGCCCAACTCATCGTGCTCCGCCGCGAAGACTTTCGCCGGCGCGTGGTGGAATCGCCGAAGGTCGCGTGGGCGCTGCTGGTCGAGATCTCGCGGCGCCTGCGCCGCGCCGATGAACAGATCGGGAGCCTCGTCCTGCTCGATGTGGATGGCCGCATCGCGCGCCTCTTGCTCGATGCCGCCAACGAGAGCGGCGGCTCAACGATCGAGAAGCGTCTCACGCATCAGACGATCGCGCAAATGATCGGGGCCAGCCGCGAAACCGTGTCGCGCGCCATGCGCCAGTTCCAGGACACGGGACTCATCTCCGTGCAGCGCCGGCAGATCAGCATCGCCAATCGCACCGGCCTCGAACGCCTGGCGCAGATGCGCGTGTGACGCGAATCACGCGCGGCGCGTGACCCTGGGCCTCCCGCCCTCGGCCGCCGCCGCGCGAGATTGGCGCTCCAGCCTTGCGCACTCCCATGAGCCTCACGCTGCGATTCTGGGGCACCCGCGGTTCCATTCCCACGCCCGGCGCCGCTACCGTCCGCTACGGCGGCAACACGCCGTGCGTCGAGGTGCGGACCGCCGCCGGCGCGTTGGTGATCCTCGACGCGGGCACCGGCATCCGTCCGTTAGGCAACTGTCTGGTGGAGCAGGCGTGCGGCGGGCGCATCGCCGGCGACATCTTCCTCACGCACGCGCACTGGGACCACATCCAGGGACTGCCGTTCTTTGCACCGATTTTCCGGCCGGGCAACCACTTTCGCATCTGGAGCGCCGCGTCCGAAGCCCAGCACGTGTCGCACGCGGTGCGCGAGCAGATGTCGCCCACGGTCTTTCCGGTCACGTTCGATGAGCTCGAGGCGACGGTCGAGTTCCGTGCGCTCGCCGGTGGTCACGCCGACGCCGACTACTCGCTCGATGTGTACTCCGTCCGCCACCCGGGCGGCGCGCTCGGCTACCGCATGCGCACGGGAAACTCGCGCCGGGCCAGGCTCGTCTACATCTCGGACAACGAGTTGGGCGAGGTGGCGGGGTACGATTCGCCGGTCGACTGGCGCGCGCGGCTCGTGGCGTTCGTGCGCGGCGCGACGACGCTGGTCCACGACGCGATGTACACGCGTGAAGAGTACGAGCAGCATCGCGGCTGGGGACATTCGCACTATCAGGATGTCGTCCAGTTGGCGATCGATGCCGGAGTCGGCCGCGTGGTGCTGTACCATCACAACCCCGAGCGGTCGGACGCCGAAATCGATGAGCGGGTGGCGGAGTGTCGCGCGCTCGTCGCCCAACGCGGCGCGGCGCTCGAGGTGATCGCGGCCGCGGAAGGACTCACGTTGACGACCTAGGCTCCCGGGAGGGACCATGACGCAGCTCAAGGCCCTGGTGGCGGCGATGACGGCGCTCGCGATGGCGGCCCCGCTTCACGCACAGGATTCCACGGACACCCGCCCAACGGTGGCCGTGATGTACTTTACCGACGGCGCCATCGGCAAAGCGCACGACGACCTCGCGCCGCTCTCCGGCGGCATTTCGGACATGATGATCAGCGACCTGTCGGTGAACACGAAGATCCGCGTCGTCGAGCGCGACAATCTGAAAAAACTGATGGACGAGCAGAACTTGAGCACCGGCGGCCGCGTGGATCAGGAGACGGCGGTGAAGGTGGGCAAGCTGTTAGGCGTGCATCACATGATCTTCGGCGGGTTCGTGACCGACGGCCGCGGCACCATGCGTCTCGACGCACGCGCCGTGAACGTGGAAACGTCGGCCATCGAGCACGTGGAGACGGTGAGCGGGAAGCAGGACGATCTCCTGTCGCTCATCGACCAACTGGCGACGAAGATGAACAGCGGGATGCACCTGCCCGAGCTGCCGAAGACGGTGCGCGAGGCGAGCGCCGCTGAGGCCAAGCGCGTGCCGTTCGAGACCGCGATGTTGTACTCGCGGGCCTTGGCGGCGCAGGACGCCGGCGACAAGGGCCAGGCGGTGGAGTTGTTGCAGCGATCGCTCAAGTCGTTCCCCGACTACGCGCCTGCGCAGCGCGAGCTGGCCAAGATCAACGGCAGTCAGTGAGCGCGGCTTCCGGCCTCCGTTAGGCAGGTCCCCAGCCGCCCCCGCCGGGCGTCTCGATCTCGACGACATCGCCGGGCGCGAGCTCCACGCGACATTTCGCGGGGAGCTCGCGCCCG
>DATEHK010000170.1:0-2206 GCA_035279625.1 Gemmatimonadaceae bacterium | reverse complement strand
CGCGCGCCTCTTGCGCCGCTTGGTGACGCGGCGCAGATTCCCGCGCGTTCTGCTTGATTTGTGAAAATGTTCACAAATTGGGTGACTATCCGCCCTCCACATCTTCAGGTCGCGATGACTTCAAGGAGGAAGTGGGCGGTCATCCCGGGGCTGGTTGCTCTGGGCACGATCGCCGTGCTGTTATCCGCCTACACGGGTGCCACGCAGGGGCCCGACACCGTCATCACCGATCGCGGCTCGTGGGGGTACAGCGCAGGCTCCTCGCCGCAAGGTCGCGCGCCCGTTCAACCGATCGCGTTTCCGCACCCGACACACGTGCAAACGCTCGGCATGAACTGTCTCTACTGCCACTTCTCCGCCAACAAATCGCCCGACCCCGGCTTCCCGGCGATGAGTACTTGTATGGGATGCCATTTGGTTGTGGGTCCCAATCGTCCCGCTGAGAACGGCAAGCCGGCGCGGAAAAGCGCGGAAATCCAAAAGCTCCAGGACTACTGGAACAAGAAGCAGGCGATTCCTTGGGTCCGCGTGCACTACGTGCCGGACTACGTGAACTTTGCGCACATGCCGCACATCAACGCGGGCGTGACGTGCCAGACGTGCCACGGCCAAGTGCAGCAGATGAGTCGCGTCTACCAGTACGCGCCGCTCAACATGGGATGGTGCATCAACTGTCACGTCGGAAACGTGAATCCGCTCTGGAAAGCGCGTTACGACTGCAGTGTCTGTCACTACTGAGACTGCCTGATGACCGAGACGTCTACGCCATCCGGCGTCCGCCGGCGCGAGTTCCTGAAGATCCTCGGCGCGACGGGCGCCGCGACCGCGGCGATCGGCTGCAGCACCGATCGTGTCGACAAGCTGATACCGTACCTGAACAATCCGGACGAGACCGTCCCGATGGTCTCGAACTACTATGCGTCCACCTGCCGCGAATGCTCGGCGTCGTGCGGCGTGCTGCTGGAGACGCGTGACGGGCGGACGTTCAAGCTCGAGGGCAATCCGGATCATCCGCTGAATCGCGGCGCGCTGTGCGCGCGCGGACAGGCGGCGGTGCAGGGCCTCTACAATCCCGATCGCTACAAGGGACCGCGCATTCGGAAGGGCAACGCGCTCGTGCCGTCGACGTGGGACGAGGCGCTCAAAGTCCTAACGGAAAAGCTGGCGGCGGCGCAGTCGTCGGGCGCGGCGCCCAAGACCGTGTTCATCAACAAGCACGAGTCGGGCAGCTTCCCCGCGTTCCTCGATCAATGGTTGGCGGCGTACGGGATGCCGCCGCACTTGAGCCACGACCCGCTGGCCGATCACGGCGCCATCGACGCGAATCGTCAGTCGTACGGTGTCGCGTGGCCGTCGCTGGCGTTCGGCGCGGCGTCGTTGATCGTGTCGTTCGGCGCCGACTTTCTCGAGACGTGGGGCGCGGGCGTTGCGCACCAGCTCGACTTTGCCGACGCGCGGGCGAAGCTCACGGGCGCCCCGCGTTTCGTGTACGTGGGTCCGCGCCGTTCGCTCACCGGCTGCAACGCCGACACGTGGATCGGATGCCGGCCCGGGAGCGAGATGGCGATCGTGAACGCGCTGCGCGGCTCGGGCTCGATGGCCGACGCGACACAGGCGAGCGGCGTGCCGCAGACCGTGTTGCAGGCGCTGCAGCAGGAAATCCAGAACGCGAAACCCAGCCTGCTGCTCGCGAGCGGGATGAACGGCGGCGGCACCGAGCTGGTGCACGCGGTGAACGAGTGGAACAAGTCGTTAGGCAACGTGGACGTCACGGTGCTGCCGTCGCGGCCCGTGTCGAGCCTGGAGGGAATCTCGTCGGACGGCGATGTCGCGGCGGCGATCGAGCGCATGCGCGCCGGCGACGTGCCGATCGCGATGTGGCGCGGCGTGAATCCGGTGTTCACGGGCCCCAAGTCGGCGAAGGTGGCCGAGGCGTTCGCCAAGGTGCCATTCAAGGTGAGCTTCTCGTGCTATCCGGACGAAACGACGGAGCTCTGCGATCTGCTGCTGCCGGACCATCATCCCATCGAATCGTGGGGCGATGCGCAGCCGCTGCCGGATGTGATCACGCTGCAGCAACCGGGCATGGATCCGGTGTTCCACACGCGTCAGACGGCGGACGTACTTCTGGATGCAGCCAAGTCGAATGCGAAGGCGGCGGCGCAGTTCGGGGCGCCGAACTACATGCGGTGGTTGATCGAGCACT
>DATEHK010000169.1:0-10522 GCA_035279625.1 Gemmatimonadaceae bacterium | reverse complement strand
CCACGGCGGGGGGCGCTTCCGCCACCGTCGTAGGCCGCTCGCCTAACAGGACGTCGCGCAGCGCGAGCCCGTTCGGCGGCACGCTCACTTCGATCCAGCCGCTCGCACCCGTCCTGGACCGGGCCTGCAGCCGCAGCGGCGTGTCCGTGGGTACACCACAGGCGCGAAACGTGCCAACATCATCGGTCAGCACACTCGTTGCTTGAGGAACCTTGAGCACTGAATTCGCCGCCACGCTCACGCCCGTCCACATGAGCACCACGCGCACGTCCGTGAGCGGCCTCTCGCTCGCCGCGTCGCGCACGATGCCCATCACCAGCCCCTTGTCGCTGCCGCGCGCCGAATCCGGACAGACCGCGGCCACGACAGTCTGTGCCGACGGAACATACAGCTGCACGAATGCGGGCTTGCCGCGCGTGATCTCCACATCTTGCGTCGGTGGCGAGATGCCTAGCGAATCGAGCGTCGGGTGAAAGAACCCGACCTTGTAGACGCCATCGGGCAGACCGTGCACCACGAAGCGGAACCGCCCCGATGGATCAGTGATCGCCGTGAACGTCGTGTTCGTGATGAGCACCGTCGCACCATCCAACGGCAGCTCGCGCAGGCTGTCGAGGACGAATCCGCTTATAACCTCGGAGTCGCTCGCCGCCGCGGCGCCGGTGTCGGCCTTGCTATCTGCACGGCTGGCTTGAGTGGAGTCCGGGCGCGTGGTCCCCTTCTTGATTGCTTGTGCGGAGACGCTCACTGCCGCACTGCAGGCGAGCGTGACGACGAACAGGGCTCGGACCATGGGAATTCGATGCTCGGAGATAGCGCAAGGCCGAAATGCCGCGCTACTGAAGCTTCGGCGTCGGACGGGAAAATCTCAACACCCACACGAGCGTTTTTGCGCCCGGCTGGCGGGCGTGCGTTGCCGGAGTCATCGCCGTGGCGCAGATTAGGAACGTGATCGAGGCGACCGGACGATGGGTCCGCTTCAGAGTCGAAGAAGCCGGGCGCGCGGGTCGCTTCATCGAAGAAGCCGCGCGCGCCACCGTGTCTCTCCGCTCGTGGTTTCCCAACGCCACGCTGCAGATGCGGCGACTCGGCGTCGATTCGCTTCCCATCGGGTTGCTGATTGCCGTCTTCACCGGCATCGTGCTGGCGCTCCTGGCGAGCTATTCGTTCACCGGCGCCGTTCCTCTGTATTTCGTCGGCACATTGGTCGAGAAGACGATCACGCTGGAGCTCGCTCCCGTGCTCACGGGGCTCGCACTCGCCGGTCGCGTGGGCGCGAACATCGCCGCCGAGTTGGGCACAATGCGCGTGACGGAGCAGGTGGACGCGTTGGAAACGCTGGCCTACGACCCGGAGGAGTATCTGGTCGTGCCGCGCGTGTTCGCCGGGACGATCATGTTCCCGTTGATCGTCGGTGTGGCGATGATCGTTGGGTTAGGCGCTGGCTGGCTCGCCTCGATCGGTTTCCTGCAGTTGTCCACTGACGAATTCTTGAAGGGCGCGCGGATGTTCTTCACCGCGTTCGACGTCGAATACGGGCTCGTGAAAGCCGCCAGCTTCGGATTTGCGGTAACGCTCATCGGATGCTACAAAGGACTGCGCGCGCGCGGCGGCGCCGAGGGCGTCGGGAACGCGGCGACGGCAGCGGTGGTGTACTCGGCGGTGATGATCCTGGTGCTCGACGCTTTCTGGGCCATGACCTGGCTCCATGGACGGTCCTGATGATCAAGTGGCTCGACGTGTACAAGGCGTTCGGCGAGAAGAAAGTCCTCGATGGATTCACACTCGACGTCCACGAGGGCGAAGCGGTGGTGATCATCGGGTATTCGGGCGCGGGCAAGTCCGTGGCGATCAAACACGTCGTCGGATTGCTCGAGCCCGACCGCGGGACGGTCGAAGTGGACGACAAGGACGTGCCCACCTTGCCGCGCAAGGAGCTTTATGAATTGCGCGCGCACATCGGCTACGTGTTTCAGTTCGCGGCACTCTTCGACTCGATGACGATCGGGGACAACGTCGCGATGGGACTGCGCAAACGCGGCGAGCTGTCGGAGAGCGAGATCGCGCAACGCGTGGCCGAAGCGCTCGAGTTGGTCGACTTGCCGGACGTACAGCAGCAGTATCCGGCAGAGTTGTCGGGCGGCATGCGCAAGCGCGTCGGCATCGCGCGGGCGGTGGCGCTCCGTCCCAAGTACATCCTGTACGACGAACCGACCACCGGTCTCGACCCGGTCACCAGCGCCGTGATCGACGAGCTCATGATCCGGATGCGCGAAAAGTTAGGCGTGACGAGCGTCATCATCACCCACGACATGCGGAGCGCGTACCGCGTGGGCAGCCGCATCGCGATGCTGTACGAGGGTCGCGTTAGGCAGGTCGGGACGGTGCAGGAGATTCAGCAGTCGAAGGATCCGATCGTGCGTCAGTTCATCGAGGGACGCGCGACGCTCGAAGACGGCGAGGCTCACTCGCCCGCCGCGGCGGGAACAGCCACCGCCGGCGGTGCCACCGCACGCGGAGGAGGGCGGGTATGAAGCGCGGAAATGATTTCATCGTCGGCCTGGTGGTAATCGGGTCGGTGGTCGCCATCGTGCTCTTCTCGCTCTGGCTCAGCCAGGCGAGCCTGGGTTCCAAGCAGCGCGACGTCGTCGCACGGTTCACCGACGTCGGCAACGCGAAGGTCGGCAACTCGGTGGTGATCCGCGGCGTGCAGGCGGGCCGCATCCAGTCGATCGAGCTCGAGGCGACGGGCTGGGTGCTGGTGAAGATGTCGCTGGACCAAGACATCAAGCTGCCGAGCAATCCGGTCGTGGTGCTCAGCGAGTCGAGCATGTTCGGCGAGTGGCAGGCGACGATCATGGAACGCTCCGCGGCGCCGGATGACGCCGATGTCCAACAACAGCTCGCCCAGTCGGCGGCGGTCGGGCGGGGCAATGCGATCCCCGGCGCGCGGCTGCCGGACATTGCCCAACTCACGGCGGTGGCGGGCCGCATCGCCGGCGACATGTCGCGCGTGGCCGACCGATTCCAGGTCGCCTTCGACGACCGCGCGGCGGCCGAGCTGCGCCAATCGATCCGCAACTTCGCCGACCTGTCGGCGGAGCTCGAGCGGACGGTGCGCTCTCAGTCGCAGAGCCTGTCCCAGTTAGGCGCGGACGTGCACAAGACGGTGGGCACCATCAACGCGACGGCGGTGGCGGTGCAGCGCACGGCCGACCGCGTCGACTCGTCGACGTCCAAGGGGCAGATCCACCAGATCATGGACAACGTCGGCCAGGCGTCGGAGGACATCAAGGCCACCTCGCACGACCTGCGCGATGCGTCGCACAGCCTGATGGCCACGCAGCAGCAGTTGTCGTCGGTGCTCACCCACGCCGACTCTGTGTTAGGCAAGATCGACCGCGGGCAGGGATCGTTGGGTATGATGGTGAACGACCCGACCCTCTATCAGAATGGCGATGCGCTCTTGTCGCAGATGCGCGAGCTCGTGGCCGAGATTCGCGCCCACCCGCGCCAATACCTGAGCGTCAAGATCTTCTGATGGTCCGGTCGCGGGCGAAGCTGGAGACGTCGGCCGGCGGTGTCGTCTATCGCGTCGTGGATGGAGCGCCGCTCTTCCTGCTCATCCGCGACGCCTATCAGAATTGGGGATTCCCCAAGGGACACGTCGAGCGCGACGAGGCACTGGAGTCGGCAGCGCTGCGCGAAGTGGAAGAAGAAACAGGTTTGCGAACGCTGACGCTGCGCGCGCCGATCGATACCATAGATTGGTACTTCAGGTTGCGTGGCCGTCTCGTGCACAAGGTCTGCCACTTCTATCTCATGGAGAGCGCCACGTCCGCGACGTCGCCGCAGCGGGAGGAAGGCATTACCGCATGCACATGGCTCGCGCTCGGCGACGCGTTGGACCGCGTGTCGTACGAGAACGCGCGCGGCGTGCTCACCCGCGCGGCGGAGCTGGTGCCCGAAAGCAGCGGCCCCGAAGCCCCGGCGGCCCGGTGACTCCGCGACGCGTTAGGCGCGTGCCGGTCGATGCGGCGCGGCTGGTGGTGGCGCACGCGCCGCGCGCTCGTACGCGCGAGCTGGTGCGCGCGAGCATTTCGCGCCGCGTTGGGCGCGTGGCGATCACACGGTCGCTCGGCACTCTCGAGCGGCGGCTCCATGCGTCGCTCGTCGATGTCGTGGTCGTCGACCTCGGGGCCGCCGAGGATGGGATTGGCGCCGCGTCGTTGGCGCGCGAGTTCCCGAGCGTTGCGTTCGTCGCGATCACGCCGTTTCGGGCTGTCGACGCGCCGGCGATCGCCGCGTGCGTGAATTGCGGCGTCGCCGACGTGCTGGCGGATGGGGTGGACGACGCGATGTTGCGACACGCGGTCTCGGTGCACGGATTTTCGTCGAGGTTCGCGTCGGCGCTCGCGGAGCCACCGCGCGAATTGGGGTTGGAGAGCCGGATCCAGCGCAGCGCGTGGCGTTTCATTGCCGGTCGGGCCGGTCGTGTGGTGCGGACCCATGAGCTCGCAACGGCCCTGGCCGTGACACGAGAGCATCTCAGTCGGAGCTTCGGACACACCGGCAAGCCGCAAGCGACACTGAAGCGGGTCATCGATTTGGTGCGGCTGCTCGCGGCGGCCGAGCTGTCGAAGAATCCCGGCTATGATTTGCGCGACGTGGTTCGTCTGTTGGGATACGCATCGGTATCGCAACTTTCTGCAGTGGCTGAGCGTCTGGTGGGTCGACCGGCGACATCGCTAGCCCGGTTGCGGCCGGGTGATCTAATAGAAGGCTTTGTTCGGACGACATCCCGTCCTCTTGTCTCGTCCGGCACCTTGTGATAAATTTCACAAGCTGCCGAGCGGATTGTTTCGGCGGGCCGGCCCACAATACCTAACGGACCTCCCTAGCCCCACCACGCCCATGGCATCCGACACCTCGATCCGCCCAGCAGAGATCAAGGACATCCTCCTCCGCGAGATCGAAGCCGCGGATCTGCACGAGCTCGACGTCGAAGAAGTTGGTTCGGTCCTCGAGGTGAAAGACGGTATCGCCCGCATCTATGGCCTCACCAAGGCCATGGCTGGCGAGATGCTCGAGGTGACGTCCGGCGAAACCGGTGAGAAGGTCGTCGCGCTCGCGCTCAACCTCGAAGAGGACAACATCGGTGCGGTGATCCTGGGCAACTACCTCTCGCTCAAGGAAGGCGACGAAGTTCGCCGCACGAGACGCGTGCTCGAGGTCCCGGTCGGCCCAGAATTGGTCGGCCGCGTGGTGGACGCGCTCGGCAACCCGATCGATGGCAGCGGCCCGATCGCCGCCAAGCAGACGCGCAAGGTCGAATCGGATGCGCCGGGCATCATCGTTAGGCAGCCGGTGAAGGAGCCCTTGCAGACCGGGCTCAAGGCCATCGACTCGATGATCCCGATCGGGCGGGGCCAGCGCGAGCTGATCATCGGTGATCGTGCGATCGGCAAGACGGCGATCGCGATCGACACGATCATCAATCAGAAGGGCACGGGCGTGATCTGCGTGTACGTCGCCATCGGCCAGAAGAAATCGACGGTGGCGTCGACGGTCGAGAAGCTCCGCCAGTTCGGCGCGATGGACTACACAATCGTCGTCGTCGCAGCCGCCTCCGATCCGGCGCCGATGCAGTACATCGCGCCCTACACTGGATGCGCGATGGCCGAGTACTTCATGTACCACGAGGGCAAGGCGACGCTGTGCGTGTACGACGACCTGTCGAAGCAGGCAGCGGCGTATCGCGCGATCTCGCTGGTGCTGCGTCGTCCGCCGGGACGCGAAGCGTATCCGGGCGACGTGTTCTACTTGCACTCGCGACTGCTCGAGCGTGCGGCGAAGATCAGCGAGGATCCGTCAGTCGTCGACAACAAGACGATTTTCAAACCGGGCGGATCGCTTACGGCGCTTCCGATCATCGAGACGCAAGCCGGTGACGTGTCGGCCTACATTCCGACGAACGTCATCTCGATCACCGATGGCCAGATCTTCCTCGAGGCCGACCTTTTCAACGCCGGTACCCGGCCCGCGGTGAACGCGGGTATTTCGGTGTCGCGCGTGGGCGGATCGGCGCAGATCAAAGCAATGCGCTCGGTGGCCGGCCGGTTGCGCCTGGACCTCGCGCAATACCGCGAGCTCGAGGCGTTCGCCGCATTCGCGTCGGACCTGGACAAAGCGACCAAGGCGCAGCTCGACCGCGGTATGCGCACGGTGGAAGTGCTCAAGCAGCCGCAGTACGCGCCGGCGCCTGTCGAGCAACAAGTGATGATCATCTATGCCGTGACTAACGGATACCTGGACGACGTCGAGGTGGGCGCGATCCGCGAGTGGGAGGCAGACTTCCACAGGTTCATGTCGGAGCAATACACCAACGTCGGCCAAGCAATTCGAAAGGAGAAGGTGCTCTCCAAAGAGACCGAGGCGGCGTTGCGGCAGGGAATCGAAGCCTTCAAGGGACAGGGGAATAGGGGAAAGGGAACGGGGCGCAAATAGATGAAATCCTCTCCCTCTTCCCTGTAGCCAATGGCTAAAGGCAGAGAGCTCAAAGGGCGCATCAAGTCCGTCGAGGGGACGCGCAAGATCACGCGCACGATGGAAATGGTGTCGACGTCCAAGCTGAAGCGCGCACAGGATCGCGTGGTAGCGGCGCGGCCGTACGCGCGCGCGCTCGGGGACGTGATCGCCGATCTCTACTCGCCCGTGCTCGCCGAGCAGTTTCCGCTCTTGAGACAGCCGGCGGCGCTGAAGCGCGCGGCGGTGCTGCTCATCACATCCAATCGCGGTCTCGCGGGCGCGTTCAACGCGAACCTGATCCGCGAGGCGCGCAACTTGTTGGCCAAGTTAGGCGCGGGCAACACGGAAACCGAGCTGCACGTCGTCGGGCGCAAGGGACTCGGCTACTTTCGGTACATCGGCGCAGCGGTGGCGACATCGCGCGTCGACATCGGGGACAGACCGCGCGCCGAGCACGCCACCGAGCTCGTCGATGGCCTGATGCGCGACTTCGTGAGCGGCCGGTTGGACGCGGTGTACGTCGTGTATGCGAAGTACAACTCACCGTTGTCGACGCCACCCACGACGGACCGCCTGCTTCCGGTCACGCCGCCGGAGCGGAAGGGGCCGGCGCGCGACTATTTGCTGTTCCCGAGCGCCCAGGCGATCCTGACGCAGCTGCTGCCGCTCTACGTGCGCAATGCGGTGTATCGCGCGCTCGTGGAAACGGCGGCCGGCGAGCAGGGCGCGCGGCGCACGGCGATGAAGAACGCCACGGACAACGCCGGCGAGATGCTCAACGTGCTGCGGCGCACGTACAACCGGGCGCGGCAGGCGCAGATCACGCAGGAGATCGCCGAGATCGTCGGCGGCGCCGAAGCGCTCGAGGGCTAACGGACTAACGGAACACCGCGGACGCCGACGGCGCACGCGACGCACTCTTTCGGGGAACACACGTATGGCAGCCACACACACCGGCAAGGTCGTCCAGGTGATCGGTCCCGTGCTCGACGTCGAGTTCGAGGCGGAGCATCTTCCGGAGATTTACAACGCGCTCGAGATCGATCAGGACTCCGACGGCGGCGGCCACGTGCGGCTGGTGGCCGAGGTGCAGCAGCACATCGGCCGCAACCAGGTGCGCGCCGTCGCCATGTCCAGCACCGACGGCGTCGAGCGCGGCATGGACGTGACCGACCTCGACGGCCCGATCTCGGTGCCGGTGGGCAACGCCGCGTTAGGCCGGATCCTGAACGTGCTCGGCGAACCCGTCGACAACGGCCCGGCCATCCCGAAAGACACGCCGCGTTGGGCCATCCACCGTGCGAGCCCCGCGTTCGTGAATCTCGAGCCGAAGACGGAGCTGTTCGAGACCGGGATCAAGGTCATCGACCTCATCGCGCCGTTCGTCAAAGGCGGCAAGATCGGCCTGTTCGGCGGCGCCGGCGTGGGCAAGACGGTCATCATCCAGGAGCTGATCAACAACGTGCAGAAGGGGCACGGCGGCCGCTCGGTGTTCTGCGGCGTCGGCGAGCGCACGCGCGAAGGCAACGACCTGTATCTCGAGTTCAAGGAAGCCAAGATTCTCGATTCGGTGGCGCTCATCTACGGTCAGATGAACGAGCCGCCGGGCGCGCGGCTCCGCGTCGGCCTCTCCGGCCTAACGGTGGCCGAATATTTCCGCGACGTCGAGAACCAGGACGTGCTCCTCTTCATCGACAACATCTTCCGCTTCACGCAAGCGGGCTCCGAGGTGTCGGCGCTGTTAGGCCGTATGCCGAGCGCCGTGGGCTACCAGCCGACGCTGGCCACCGAGATGGGCGACCTGCAAGAGCGAATTACGTCCACCAAGACCGGATCGATCACGTCGGTGCAGGCCATCTACGTGCCCGCCGACGACATCACCGACCCGGCGCCGGCCACGGCATTCGCCCACCTCGACGCCACCGTCGTGTTGTCGCGCGCACTCACGGAGATCGGCATCTACCCGGCCGTGGACCCGCTCGCTTCGGGCTCGCGAATTCTCGCCGCGCAGTATCTTGGTGATCGGCATTACAACGCCGCGTCCGAGGTGCTGCGTATTCTCCAGCGGTATAAGGAACTGCAGGACATCATCGCGATCCTCGGCATGGACGAGTTGTCCGAGGACGACAAACGCGTCGTCGCGCGCGCACGGCGCGTACAGCGATTCTTGTCGCAGCCGTTCGCGGTCGCCCAGCAGTTCACGGGTATCGAAGGTAAGTACGTAAAGCTCGAGGACACCGTCGCGTCGTTCGAGCGCGTGGTGGCCGGCGAGTTCGACGAGCTGCCCGAGCAGGCGTTCTACATGGTGGGCGGCATCGACGAAGCGATCGCGAAAGCCAAAACGCTCAAAGACTGAGGCGCACTGTGCTCTCGGTTTCGGTCATCTCGGCGGAAGCGACGCTGTTCGAAGGGCAGGCGACGGCCGTTATCGCGCCGGCGTTCGACGGCGAGGTCGGCATTCTGACCAACCACGCGCCGATGATTACGGCGTTAGGCGCCGGCACGCTCCGGGTCGAGAACGCCGGGTCCACGCAGCGGTTCTCGGTGGCCGGCGGATTCCTGCAGGTTGTGGACAATCAGGTACGGGTTGTGACGGAGCAGGCGAGCATCAGTCGGTGATGCGCGCGCCGAGTCGGCGCGCCCCAGTCCAAGCTCAGGGGAGGACCCTCATGAATCGCAGAACGTCGACGTTTGTAGCCGCGCTCGTGGCAGCCGCGGCATTTACCACACTCACCGGGCGCGCCAATGCCCAGGCTTGGCACTATCCCGCGTTTCAGACGCCTGAGGTTTCAACGCGCGAGTTCAACTTCGCGGTCGCGGGTGGCAGTGATTACGGCACCACGGGTTTGGTCCAGTGGCGCGAAGGGATCGGACCCGATACGCACATCGGTTTTGATCTCGGCTTCGCGTCGCCATCAGGCGCGTCCACGGGATTCTTGATCGGCGCGGGCATCGGCCAGCAGTTGGTTCGCTCGACGCAGACCATGCCGATCGATCTCATGCTTACCGGCGGTCTCTACGGGGACTTTTCGAGCGACATCGGATTCCTGCGCATCCCGATCGGCGTCGTGGCTGGTCACAGGTTCCCGCTCGAGAACAACATGGCGCTCACGCCCTACGCGTCGCCTCGCCTTTCCATTGACGCGTGCGTCAGCTCGTGCAACGGTGCGGGAACGAACGCGAACGTGAACTTCGACGTCGGGCTCAATTGGGACATCAACGCGATGCTCGCGCTCAGGGGCGCGCTCACGGTCGGCGCCGTGGGCCGTGGGCCGAGCCAGACGGGCTTCGGATTCGGCCTCGTGTTCCGTCCGTCGACCGTCCGGCACTAGAAGAGTACGGTCGTTGTGCGGTCGTGACAGTTAGACGAAGGGCCGCCCGGCGACCGGGCGGCCCTTCGCCATTTAGTAGGCGGAGGATTGGATATGGCTCATATTTTGCGCGATCAGGGGTCCATCAAGCCAGCCACGGATGGCCAGCCATGAGCGCGCCGACGATTCTGATCGTCGATGACAGTCGCGAAAACGCGGACATTCTTCGCCGGTACCTCGAGCTTCGAGGCTACGCGATTCGCGTCGCGTACAACGGCGGGGACGCGCTGGCGTTGTTCGAGAGCGTGCGTCCGGCGCTGGTGCTCCTGGACGTGCTGATGCCGGGCCGCGATGGATGGGAGGTGTGTCGCGCGATGCGACAGCACCCGCACGGGGCGCACGCGCGCATCGTGATGCTCACCGGGTTAGGCGCCACCCGCGCCCGCGAGGGCATGGTGCTCACGGGCGCCGACGACGTGATCACGAAGCCCATCGAGCTGCCGGAGCTCGCCGAGTGCGTGCGCCGGAACCTGGGTCAGGACGCGGATGTCGGCGCGTCGCCCGGTTCGACGCCGCTCGGTCGTTAGGCGTTCGCGGGCCGGCGGTCCAGCAGGCGCTCGACGAGTCTGGCCGAGCGGTCCGCCGCGCCCAAGCCGCCTCGCACCAGCGCCAGCGCCCGCGCG
>DATEHK010000168.1:0-22720 GCA_035279625.1 Gemmatimonadaceae bacterium | reverse complement strand
CGTCTCCTCGTCGCGAATCTCGGCCGCCATCCGCCCGCGGCGTTCCGCGGTCTCCAATTCTTTCTGGTCGCGCGCCAACTGCGCGCGCGTCGCGTCGAGCGCATCGCGCACCTGCGACACGCCCACTTTCGCCTCCACCAGTGCTTGGCGCATCATCGCAAGAACCTCGCGCCCTTCCCCAGGAGAGGACGCGCGGCTCATCGCGTCGCGCCAGGCTTGTCTCATGCTCTCGAACATGGCGCCCGCCCTCGACGCCCCTCGGGGTAACCTGTCATTACGATTTGCGCGGCGTCTTCGCGTAGAACTCGCTCATCCGGAGCTCCACGTCGCGCGACCGGCAATGCGGGCATGTGACATCCGCGCGGCCATGTTGCGAAATCGATTCGCGCACCGAGAACGTCGCCCGGCAGGCGTGGCATTGGTATTCGTAGGTAGGCATACGGCACCCTCGCGAAAATGCTGGCTGTCCCGTTACGATACGAATCGCTCGGCCGCGCGCGCAACCCACACGACATCATCGTATCGCCACGCATGTCACGAACCGATCCGGCTGCGACAGCGCGGCCACCGCGCATCGCGATCTCGGCCACCATGTACACCGACGACCATCGACGACGCGTTCGGTTGAACGCCGCGTACGTCGAAGCGGTGGAGCGAGCCGGCGCGCTACCGTTTGTCGTCCCACCGCTCGCCGGCCTCTCTCATGCTGCGGCGATTATCGACGCGTGCGACGGACTCGTGCTCACCGGCGGCGAAGACGTCGATCCCGATCGGTACGACGCGCCGCGCAATGCGGCCGTCGAGGGCACGAATCCGGAGCGCGACGCCACGGAAATCGCGCTGGTCGAGGCCGCACGGTCGGCGGCGTGCCCAACATTCGCCATTTGCCGAGGTCTCCAACTGCTCAACGTCGCGCTCGGCGGATCGCTCGTGCAGGACATTCCCAGCCAACGCCCCGGCTCGCTCGATCACGATCCCGCAGGTCCTCGATCGGCGCGCGTGCACGACGTCGACATCGAAGCGGGTTCGGCACTCTGGCGCACGCTTGTCTCTACACGACTCCGGGTCAACTCGTTCCACCATCAAGCTGCCGACCGGGTGGCCGAAGGCCTTCGCGCGACCGCTTGGGCGCCGGACGGAATCATTGAAGGGCTGGAATGGAGAGGCTCCGGCGACTGGTGGGCGATCGCCGTGCAATGGCATCCTGAGGAGCTGGTGATCGGGCCCGATCCCACGCCGGACACGGGCCTGTTTGCCGAATTCGTGCGGCGGGCAGCCGCGTCGCGACGCGATTAGTCGCTAGCTCACGCGCTTCCAGCGCCACTCGTCCTTCACCTGGCGCATGAGTCGTTCCGGCGTGTGCAGCGTCGGAAAGAAGATGCTGTCGCTCATTTCGTTGAGCGCCATGCGAATCACGGCGAATCGCTCCGCCGCCTCGCGGAACAACGCATCGAGGCCGTGCTCCTGCGCCAGCCGGTGGTCGGCCGCCATCTGAAAGCCGCGCCGTCCCATTTCCTCGTAGTACTCGAGGTCGGGGCCGCCGCGCCGCCAGCGGCGCTGCTCGATGCGATCCGGGAACAGACCGCTCAGCCAGAGCGCGTAGTTACCCAGGTGCTGCCTAACAAAGAAGCTGCGGCGCGCGTCGTCGTCGTTCACGTCGTCCACCAGCGCGGCGAGCGTGTCGTACTCCTGGTCGTCGCAATTGTTGATCTGTGCGGCGCGTCCGCGCGCGCCAAAGTGCAGCACGATCGCCGCCACGTAGTCCGCCAGCGCTCGGTCGCTTTCGCCCGCGCGTCGCAGGGCTTGGCGCACGATCACATAACAGAACAGCGGCCACGACGCCCGCATGCCGAGGCGCGATGCGCTATCGAGTAGCGCTTGCCGCAATCGCGGGTCGTCCAGCAGCGCGTCGACGCCGCGCTCCCGTAAGGCCTCTTCGGCTTCCTCGAGGGTCGCGCGTGAGGTCCGTCCGATCAATTGGAGCGCCAGCTCCGCATCGTCGCGCGTGAGTGAAGCACGAACGTTACCGAGAATCATCTCCGCTCTCCGATGGATCTCGTGTGTGTCATACACCGATTCGCACGGCACGGGCCGCGAGGCCTTACTTGTGTGACGACCTACGGCGATACGGGCAATTAGCCCGGCCAAAATCGGCCGCGGCACTCTCGGACGCTGAGTGCCAGCGTGACCCGGCGCACACTTCGCCGCTCCTTTGCCTTTCCGAAGGCGTCCGGTCATCTTGCGGCGTCGACGTTCGCTGTGACACGCCGTGTCCGCGCTGAGTGGGAACCGCACGGACTGCTTCGCGGTATGATTCTATAGAGACTATGCTCTACATCTGCATTCCGGCGTTCGACGAAGCGCCCACCATTGGCTTGCTGCTCTGGCGCATCAGAAAGGTGCTGGAGGAGCATCCGCGCGAATACGAGTTGATCGTGCTCGACGACGGCAGCACCGACGCCACCGTCGAGACGCTCAAGCCGTACGCCGACGTGTTGCCGCTCACCGTCCTTCGCAACGACCAGTGTCGCGGATACGCGAGCGCGATCGACACGTTAGCACGCACCGCGGTCAAGCGGACGCGCTATCCGCGGCGCGACGCGGCGATCCTCATGCAGGGTGACTTCACCGATCAGCCCGAGCACCTGCCCGAGTTGATCAAGCGCTTCGAGGGTGGCGCGGACGTCGTCATCGCCGAGCACCCGCCGTCACCGCAACTACCGGTGGCCGTGCGCCGTCTGCGGCTGCTCGCGCCGTGGGTCGTGCGTCCGTTCCTCAAGGTTGCGGGGGTCACCGATCCATTCGGCACGTTCCGGTTGTTCCGCATCTCAGTGCTGCGCGATGTCATTCGCGACGCGAGCGAGGCGCCGATCGTGCAGTGGAGCGGATGGGCCGCCAACGTAGAGCTGCTCGTCAAGACAACGCGTCTCGCGCGTCGCGTTGAAACGGTCACGCTCGACGCGCGCTACGACTTGCGCCCGCGCGCCTCGCGCGTTCGGCCGCTCGCGGCCGCGCTCGATCTCTATCGCTTCGGTTGGGCAAGCCGGCGCCGGCGCGTTACGAGTCCTTCGACATGACAAGCCGGGTTCAACGATTCTGGCGCCGAAGCGCGAGAATCGGCGCCGCGCTCGGCGCGTGCGCCATCATCCCGGTTTCGCTGCTCGCGCAACCGACTGCTGCTGCGGCCGACCAGCCTGCACCGGCAGTCAGGAGCACGGACTCGGCGCCGCGGCCGTTTGGTGTAGGTGAGAAACTCACCTACACGGTCGCCGTCGGAGGAGCAAAGGTGGGGAGCGGCGAAATGCGCATCGTCGGCATCGACACGGTGCAAGGGCATCCCACATTTCATTCGTCGTTCACCGTGGACGGCGGGTTTTTGATGTTCAAGGTCCACGACGTGCTCGAGAGCTGGTTCGACACCACCACGCTCTCGTCACGCCGCTTCGTGCAAAAGATTCACGAAGTGAATTACGAGAAACAGCGGGAATACGACATCTGGCCCGAGAAAGCCCAGATGCAACAGCACGGCTATCCCGTGATGGCGAGCGTTTCGAATCCGTTGGACGACGGCTCGTTCCTCTATTTTGTTCGGACGGTGCCGCTCCAAGTCGGGAAAACGTACACGTTCAACCGCTACTTCCGGCCGGAGAAGAATCCGGTCGTCGTGAAAGTCCTGCGGAAGAGGCGTATTACGGTACCGGCCGGTACGTTCGACGCCATCGTCATCCAACCGATCATCAAGTCGCAGGGGTTGTTTTCCGAGGGTGGCGAAGCCGAGATCTGGCTCAGCGACGATTCGCGGCACATTGTTGTGCAGATGAAAGCCAAGGTGCCCGTGTTGCAAACCCTCGATCTCTACCTGCAATCGTACCAGCCGCCGATCACGGAGACCGCGGAGGACCGGTGACGCGCGAGGCCGACCTCTCGGCCATTCGCACCGTACCCATCGCCCGCCGGCCTAACAAAGTCCGCGCCGAGGAGTTCGCGGCGCCGCCGGACGCGCGTGCGGGCGAGCGCTCGTTCGCGAATTTCCTCGACTCGCTTCCCCACGTTCTCGTCGCGCGCGACTTCCGTCGCGTGATCGACGCCATCGTCGCCGCCGCGGGCCGGCGCGGCGTGATCGTGATGACCGGCGGCCACGTCGTGAAGACGGGACTCGCACCGCTCCTGCTCGACCTCATGCGCCGCCGCGTGATCACCCACCTGGCGATGAACGGGTCGGCCGCCATCCACGACTACGAGATCGCGCGCTGGGGCGGCACGTCGGAAGACGTCGCCGCGGGACTCCGCGACGGCACGTTCGGCATGGCCGAGGAGACGGGTCGCGGCATGAACGACGCCATTGCGTTAGGCATGCAGAAAGGTTGGGGGATGGGCGAAACCCTGGGCCGCGCCCTGGCCGCCGAGGCCGCCCTGGCCCACCCCGAGCTCTCCCTGCTCCTCGGCGCCTACCAACTCGGCGTCCCGATCACCGTCCACGCTGCGTTAGGCGCGGAGATCATCCACCAGCACCCGGCGGCGAGCGGCGCCGCCATCGGCGACACCAGCCACCGCGACTTCCGGCGCCTGGCGGCATCGATGTCCACGCTCCATGATGGCGGTGTGGTCCTGAACATCGGCAGCGCGGTGGTCATGCCGGAGGTGTTCCTCAAGGCACTCACTATAGCGCGCAACCTGGAATCGGGACGCCCAACGAACTTCACCACCTGCGATCTCGACATGGCGCGACACTACCGGCCGCGGGTAAACGTGGTGCAGCGACCAACCCTCGAGGGCGGTCAAGGCTTCGAGATCACGGGGCACCACGAGCTCATGGTGCCGCTGCTGGTGTGGGGCGTTGTGGAAGGACTGGAGCACCCCGAAGCGCCCTGACACCTCGGCGCCCCGGGTCCCCGCGCGCCGTGCGCGCAAAGGAACCCGGCAGTGACTAACGGCGGATCAGCCGTTGAATTTTTCGCGCAGCCGGCGCGCGGTGTCCGGACTGACGATGCGGACCACCAGGTAAATCAGCGCACCGATGATCGCAATCTTGAGCGCCAGGAACAGCAGCACGAACAAGATCCCCACCAGGCCGCCAAAGATGCCGAAGATGAACTTGAGGGCGATAATGCCGACAATCGCCAACGCGCCGACGGAAAAAATGGTTCGCAGCATGATCGGGATCTCCAAGAGTTCGACCGATGGCTCGGTCTCTGCGCACATTACGACCGGCGCCATACCGGGGTTTCAGTTCCGGGCGCTCCTGACATACTCAAAATGACGTATCCAACCGAGGGCCATCCCGCCCTGCTCCGGGGTGGCGATGTGATCATCGTCGGCGGCGGCCTGGTCGGTCTCGCCACGGGCGCGGCCCTCTCCGCCCGCGGCGCTGAAGTCACAATTGTCGCCGACCACAACGCGGGCGAGGCGTCCCGCGCCGCCGCCGGGATGCTCGCGCCAAGCGTCGAACGATCCGATGGACCGGCCCACACCTTTGCCCTCGCCGCGCGCGACCTCTATCCGAGTTACGTCGAGGCGTTGGCCGAGGTGACCGGAATCGTCGTGCCGCTCAATCGCGATGGCATCCTGGAGCTGGTGTTCGACGAACGCCAGGCCGAGGTCACGCGCGCCCAAGTCTCCGCGTTGGCCGCGCGGTGGCTCTCGGCCGGCGAGCTCAAGTCGCTCGAGCCTGGCATTTCTCCCGCTGCTGTTGGCGCGCTCCATTTCCCCGACGACGGGGCGGTCGACAACGTGGCGCTCCTGCGCGTGCTCCGAGAAATGGTCGAGGCCAGCTCCACGGTTTCGATCATTCACGATCGCGTCAGGTCTATCGACCTCGAGAACGAGCGCCCGTGGGTGGTACTCGAGTCGGGTCGAACGATGATCGGCACCAAGGTCGTGATCGCCGCGGGCGCGTGGTCGCCGGCTATCGAAGGGTTGCCCCGTCCTATACCGATCGAGCCGGTCCGCGGACAGATGTTGTCGCTGGAATCGTCTCCGATTCATCACGTGATCTACGCCGGCGATGGCTACGTGGTCCCGCGGAGCGGCGCGCATTGCGTAGTGGGGTCTACCATGGAGCACGTGGGGTTTGCTTCCGGCAACACGCCGGAAGGTCTGCGAACGCTGGTCGAAACGGCAGAACGCATCGCACCGGCCCTCGCACACGCCCGCATGCTCGAGAAATGGAGCGGCTTGCGGCCGGTCACACCGGATCTTCTTCCGATCCTGGGCCCGGACCCCGACTACCCGATGTTGCTTTATGCCTGCGGGCACTCCCGGAACGGAATTCTGCTTGGTCCGTTGACCGGAGAGTGTGTGGCGGCGCTCGCGTCGGGTGAAACGCCGACCCTGGACTTGAGTCCTTTCTCTGTCGAGCGGTTTGCGGGCTCACGAGTAACCGTCAAATAAGCTTTTAGAAGGTACCTCCACTTCCACCAACCTAGCCCGACGGATAGGTTGCCGAGTCTTGGCCGGCGTATCTAAAGGCCCAGAATGGGGTTGGGGAACGCTGCCAGCCAGACGAAACTGCATACCAAATCGTATGACGGACACGCTGTACCAGATCATGGGGCGACATTCCGCCGCCCCGCTCCCCGACCGCAAGCCACCGTGGCTCAAGGTCCGCGCGCCGGGTGGTGAGAACTACCAGCGGCTCGGAGCGCTGATGCGGGAGCTGGGGCTCCATACGGTGTGCGAGGAAGCGCACTGTCCAAACGTCGGCGAGTGTTGGGAACACGGCACGGCGACGTTCATGATTCTGGGTGACGTGTGCACGCGCAATTGCGCGTACTGCGCCGTCGCGCACGGTCGTCCGCCGGTCTACGACATCGAGGAGCCGGCGCGCGTGGCGTCCGCGGTTGAGCAGATGAATTTGCGGCACGTCGTGATCACGTCGGTCGATCGCGACGATCTGCCCGACTACGGCGCCGGGATTTTCGCCGAGACGATCAGGCAGATCAAGCAACGGCTGCCGGAGTGTTCGGTGGAGGTGTTGGTGCCTGATTTTCAGGGCGACGAAGACGCGATGCGCACGGTGTTGGACGCGAGCCCGGACATCTACAATCACAACACCGAGACGGTGCCGCGCCTCTACAAGCGCTGCCGGCCCGGCGGCCGCTACGAGCGCGTGCTGCGCATTTTCGAGTTCGTCAAATCCGTTGCTCCCGACATCCCGACCAAGACCGGGATCATCCTCGGCATGGGCGAGACGATTCCCGAGGTCGAGCACACGATGCGGGAGCTCCGCACCGTACACGTGGACATCCTCACGCTGGGCCAGTACCTGCGTCCGTCGGCCCAACACATTCCGCTCGACCGCTACTACACGCCCGAGGAGTTTCGCGCGCTGCGCGAGACGGGCCTCGCGCTCGGGTACCGCCACGTCGAGTCGGGTCCGTTAGTCCGATCCAGCTATCACGCGTGGGAGCAGGTCCAGAGTCTCACCGCGTGACCGCGCGATAGCCTCGTCGCGCCGCTACGCCAGACCGCCACGCCGTTCCAACGCCATACGCCGCCGTCTCGATGCCCAAGAAGAAGTCCGACTCGTCCGTGAAAACCGCCCCGTCGCCGTCCGCCGCCCGCCTAACGGATGAGGCGCCGGCGCCCAGCCGCAAGGACGTGCTCCGCGACATGCTGCTCATCCGGCGCTTCGAGGAGCGCTGCGCCGAAGCGTATGCGTTAGGCAAGATCGGCGGCTTCTGCCACCTGTACATCGGGCAGGAGGCCGTCGGCGTCGGCGCCATCTCTGCATTGCGCGACGACGACTACGTGATCGCGAGCTATCGCGACCACGGTCAAGCGCTGGCGCGCGGCGTGCCGCCGCGGGCGATCATGGCCGAGCTCTTCGGCCGCGCCGACGGATGCTCGAAGGGCAAGGGCGGGTCGATGCACCTGTTCGACCGCAACGTCAACTTCCTGGGAGGACACGGCATCGTGGGCGGCCACATTCCGCTCGCCACCGGTGTCGCCTTCGCCATCAAGTATCGGGGCGGCGATCAGGTGTGTCTCTGCTTCTTCGGTGAAGCCGCGGTGAACGGCGGCGCCTTCCACGAAGCGCTCAACATGGCCGCGCTGTGGAAGCTGCCGGTGGTCTACCTCATCGAGAACAACCGCTACGGGATGGGCACCGCGCTCGAGCGCGCGTCGGCCATCAACGACATCGCCGAGCGCGCCTGCTCGTACGACATGCCTAACGAAGTGGTGGACGGACAGGACGTGTTCGCCGTCCGCGACGCCGTGCTGCGCGCCACCCACCGCGCGCGCGCCGAACATACGCCCACCCTGCTCGAGGTGCGCACGTACCGATTCATGGGCCACTCGATGTCCGACGCGGTGAGCGGCACCTACCGCACCAAGGAAGAGCTCGAGGAGCACATGAAGCGCGATCCGATCACCGTGCTGCGCACCGAAATGGAGCAGCACGGCGAATGGTCGGAGAAGGACATGGCCGCGCTCGACGAGGAGATCAAAGCCATCGTCGAGGACGCGTGGAATTTTGCCGACGCGAGCCCGGAGCCGCCGCTCGAGTCGCTGACGGAAGATGTGTACGCCAATGGTGAGTTCTAGCCGATGCCGGTGATCACGTATCGCGACGCCTTGAATCAGGCGCTGCGGGAAGAGATGCAGCGCGACGACCGCGTCTTCCTCATGGGCGAAGAGGTGGGCGTCTATCAGGGCGCGTACAAAGTGTCCAAGGGCATGCTCCAGGAGTTCGGCGAGATGCGCGTGGTCGACACGCCCATCACCGAGCTCGGCTTCGCCGGCGTCGGCGTGGGCGCCGCGATGGTCGGCCTGCGGCCGATCATCGAGTTCATGACCTGGAACTTCGCGCTCCTGGCCCTCGACCAGGTTGTCAACTCGGCGGCCAAGATGCTGTACATGTCGGGCGGCCAGTACAACATCCCGATCGTGTTCCGCGGGCCTAACGGAGCGGCGCTGCAGTTGTCGGCGCAGCACTCGCAGGCGTGGGAATCGTGGCTGGCGCACATCCCCGGCCTCAAGGTGGTAGCGCCCGGCACCCCGTACGATGCCAAAGGTCTTCTCAAGAGCGCCGTGCGCGACGAGAACCCGGTAGTCGTGCTCGAGGGCGAGATGCTCTACAACACCAAGGGCGAGGTGCCGGCGGAGGAGTACCTCATTCCGTTAGGCAAGGCCGCGCTCAAGCACGAGGGCGACCACTGCTCGATCATCACGCACGGCAAGATGATCCTGGTGGCCCTGCAGGCGGCCGAGCAGTTGGCCAAGGATGGAATCCGCGTCGACGTGCTCGACCTCTTGAGCATTCGCCCGATGGACGTCGAGGCCATCGTGCAAACGGTCAAGAAAACGAATCGCGCCGTGGTCCTCGAAGAAGGATGGGAGCTGGCCGGCATCGGCGCCCAGGTGGTCGATTACATTCAGCGCGAATGCTTCGACGATCTCGATGCGCCCGTCATTCGCGTGCATCAGATGGACGTGCCGATGCCGTACGCCAAGAACCTCGAGCGCGCGGCCAAGCCCGATGTGCCCAAAACGATCGCGGCCGTGAAAAGGGTGATGTACCTCGAGCAGTAGCGGGGACTGGGACTCAAGCCTTGGTGTGACATGGCAACGAAGGTCGTAATGGAAGCGCTCTCGCCCACGATGGAAGAAGGGCGCTTGGTAAAATGGGTGAAGAAGGAAGGCGACACCGTCGCCAAGGGCGAGGTGTTGGCTGAAGTGGAGACGGACAAGGCCGTGATGGAACTGGTCGCGCGCGGCGACGGCGTGCTGAGGAAGCGCGTGCTCGACGAAGGCCAGACCGCTCCCGTTGGGCAGCTCGTTGGCGTGATCGGAACGGCGGACGAAGATATCGGTGCGATCCTCGCGAGCGCGCCGGCAGCTGCGTCGGCGGCAAGCGCGGGCGGCTCGACGTCTGCTGCGCCGGCTCCGACTGCAGCCGCGCAGACTCCGGCATCGGCAATCCCAGCAACGCCGACTCCCGTGCCGCAGACACCCGCGGCGCAGGCACCCGCGGCGCAGGCACCCGCGGCGTCGCCGTCGCCCGCCTCGCAGACGCCGGCCTCGGCCCCTTCCCCACTGCAGCACGAGAATGGCGAACGCCCGCGCTCCTCGCCGCTCGCGCGCCGCCTCGCCTCCGACCGCGGTCTCGATCTGGGCCAGGTACACGGCTCGGGACCCGGCGGCCGAATCATCAAGCGCGACATCGAAGCCGCCATCGCCTCCGGCCCCGCCGCCTCCACGTCCGCCGCGCGTCCGCGCGCCGCGGCCGTCGGCGACTACACCGACGTCCCGCTCACGCAGATCCGCAAGACCATCGCCCGCCGCCTAACGGAATCGATCGGCCCCATCCCGACCTTCTACCTCACGATGGAAGCCGATCTCACCCGCACGGCCGAGCTCCGCGAGGCGATGCTCGACGCCGGCACCGCGTTCAAGGTGTCGTTCAACGACATCATCCTCAAAGCGGTGGCCACCGCGCTCGCCGGGCACCCCGAGGTGAACGCCCACTGGTTAGGCGACCGCGTCCGCCAATTCAATCGCGTCCACCTTGGCGTGGCCGTCGCCATCCCCGATGGCCTCATCACGCCCGTTGTCTTCGACGCGGATCGCAAAGGACTCGGCGAGCTGTCGTATGAGGTGCGCGAGCTCGCCCAGAAGGCGCGCGACCGCAAGCTCACGCCCGAGCAGTACACGGGTTCCACGTTTTCGGTCTCCAACCTCGGCATGTTCGGGATCGACCAGTTCACCGCGATCATCAATCCGCCCGAGGCCGGCATCATTGCCGTGGGCGCGGTCGAGGACAAAGCGGTGGCGGTGGACGGACAGGTGGTGGTCCGCAAGCGCGCACGCTTCACCATGAGCTGCGATCACCGCGTGATCGACGGCGCGACCGGCGCGCGCTTCCTGCAGGACGTTAGGCGCATGCTCGAGAACCCGCTCATGATCGTGTACTGAGCGACTCCATCCTTTTCGCACAACCCTCGACCTTCGACTCCTCATGGCTTCGTACGACGTGATCTTCTTAGGCGGCGGCCCCGCCGGATACGTGGGCGCGATCCGATGCGCCCAACTTGGGCTTTCCACGGCGATGGTCGAGCGCGAGGGATTGGGCGGCACGTGCGTGCTGTGGGGATGCATTCCCGCCAAAGCACTCCTCGAGAGCGCGTCGCTCGCCGTGCACGTCCAACACGGCGCGGCGTTCGGCGTGAGCGCGGGCGACGTGAAGCTCGACTACGGGGTCGCGATGAAGCGGTCGCGCGCCGTGAGCCTACAAAACTCCAAAGGTGTCGAGTTCCTCTTCAAGAAGCACAAGATCACGTGGATCAAGGGCACGGGGCGTCTTGCCGGAAAAAAGACTGTCGCCGTGAAAAATTCTGACGGAAAGGACGAGACGCACGAAGCGAAAAAAGCCGTCGTCATCTCCACCGGCTCGCGCGTGCGCGGACTGCCGCAAGTTGGACTCGAGATCAACAAGACGACGGTGTTGTCGTCCGACGAAGTGCTGGTGCTCGAGCGCGCGCCTAAAACAATGGCGGTGATCGGCGCCGGCGCCGTGGGCTGCGAATTCGCCGACGTCTTCTCGGCGTTCGGCACGCAGGTGACGCTCATCGAGGTGCTGCCCACGCTGCTGCCGCTGGAAGACGCCGAGGTGTCGGCGGAGCTTGTGCGCAGCTTCAAAAAACGGAAAATCGACGTCGTCACCGGCGCCAAGATCGGGTCGGCCAAGGTGGGCAAGGATTCCGTGACGCTCACCATCGACGTGAAGGGCGAGAGCAAGACGCTGACGGTGGAGAAGGTGCTCGTCGCCGCCGGCCGCGCGCCTAACGTCGACAACATCGGCCTCAAGGAGGCGGGCGTCCAGCTCACCGAGCGCGGCTTCATCAAGATCGACGGCAAGATGGCGACCACGGCACAGGGCATTTACGCCGTCGGCGATGTGGCCGGACCGCCGATGCTGGCGCACAAGGGCTCGCGCGAGGGCATCGTGTTCGCCGAGACGCTGGCCGGCGTGGAGCACGTGCAGCCCGTGAACTACGGCAACGTGCCGAACGCAACCTACTGCCACCCCGAAGTGGCGTCGGTGGGCGCCACCGAGCAGCAGCTCAAGGACAAGAACATCGCCTACAAGGTGGGCAAGTTCCCCTTCTCCGCCAACGGCCGCGCGCGCACCGCGGGCGAGACCGAAGGCTTCGTGAAGATTCTCGCCGATCCCAAGTACGGCGAGATCCTCGGCGCCCACATCATCGGGGCGCACGCCACGGAGCTCATCCACGAGCTGGTCGTGGCGCGCGAGAACGAGCTCACGATCGAGGAAGTGGATCTGGCCATCCACGCACACCCCACGTTGTCCGAGGCGATCGCCGAGGCGGCGCTGGACGCGATGGGCCGCGTGATCCACGCCTGACGTTAGGCGGAGCAGCGTGCGCCCACTCGACGTCGTCCGGCTCGGGCTGCGCCCGTACGCCGAGATCCTGGAGCTCCAGCGCGCCTTGGCGCGCGCCAGGATCGCGCGCGACGTGGAGCACGACGTGCTGCTCCTGGTCGAACACACTCCCGTCGTGACGCTCGGGCGCACGGCGAAGGCATCCAACCTCGTCGCCTCGCCCGATCTCCTCGCCGCGCGCGGCGTCGACCGCTTCGAGGTCGAGCGCGGCGGCGACGTCACGTTCCACGGCCCCGGTCAGCTGGTCGGCTATCCGATCATCGATCTGTCGGGCCACAAAAAGGACCTGCACTGGTATCTTCGCCAGCTCGAGGAGTCGCTCATCCGCGCCCTCGCCCAGTGGCACATTGCCGCCGAGCGCAATCCAGGCCTAACGGGAGTGTGGACCGGCGGCCGCAAAATCGCGTCGATCGGCGTGCACGCCCGCGACTGGGTCACCTGGCACGGCTTCGCGCTCAACGTGTCGGTCGACCTGTCGTACTTCGATCTCATGGTGCCGTGCGGCATCAGCGGCGTGGTGATGACGTCCGTGGAGCGCGAGACCGCGACCCGCGTTGCCGTGGCCGACGTGTCGACTTCCGTTGCAGCCACACTCGCCGAGGTCTTCGATCTCGAACCCCACGACCTGACCGAAGACCGCCTGCCGCGCCAGACTCCCGCCGCGCGTTAGGCGCCGGCCGCCGGCCCCGTCCCTGTCCCCCAAGGCCGCGCCAGCGGCCGCTTCCCCAAGCGCGCGCCAGCGCGCGCTTCCCCAGCTTTACTATATTGTCTCATGTCCCCCGACCTCCTGCCCGAAGTCGACGCGATTCCGCACGACAAGGATCGCCTCCCCCCTCGGCAGGCACTCACCAAGAAATGGCCGGTGCTGCACTACGGCCAAGTCCCGCACGTGGACCTCGCCACGTGGCGCTTCGAGGTGTCGGGCTTGGTCGAGCAGCCGCTCTCGTTCACATACGATGAGCTCTTCACGCTGCCCCATCAAAACACGGTGTGCGACATCCACTGCGTCACACGCTGGAGCCGCCTCGACAATCGCTTCGAGGGCATCCCGGTGCAGGAAATACTGCGCCGCGCACGGCCCAAGCCCAAGGCCACGTTCGTCCTCGTGCACGCGGACCCGGAGTACACCACCAACCTTCCGTTGTCCGACCTCGATCGCCCGGAAAATCTGCTCGCGTTCCGGCATGATGGCGTCGATCTGACGCCGGAACACGGGTGGCCCCTTCGCTTGCTCGTGCCGCACCTGTATTTCTGGAAGAGTGCCAAGTGGGTGCGCGGATTCGAGCTGCTCGACTTCGACATGCCCGGGTTCTGGGAGCAGAACGGCTACCACATGCTTGGTGACCCATGGCGCGAACAGCGCTATGGCGGCATGTATGTGGACCAGGTCGCAATCAATCGGTACAGAAACACATCCAAGAAGTAGGTATCGAACGGGAACCCGACTCTTCACCCGGCCTCAGTGTCCCTCGAGTCCCGCCCACAATCGCTGAACGCCGCGCAGCTGGCCGCCGCCCAACATGGCGACGGCCCGCTCTTGATCATCGCCGGTGCCGGCACCGGGAAAACGCGCACGCTGGTGCACCGCGTCGCACACCTCGTCGGCACTGGCGTTAGGCCGCACCGCATTCTCCTGCTCACGTTCACGCGACGCGCCGCGCAGGAGATGCTCGAGCGCGCCGAGCGGATGGTGGGCGGCGCCACGGGCCGCGTGCACGGCGGCACCTTCCACGCCACGGCGCATCGCCTGCTCCGCGCGTACGGCGAAGCCGCTGGCATCGCGAAAGGCTTCACCATCCTCGATCAAGGCGACGCCATCGACCTCATGGGCATCGCGCGCGCCCGGTTAGGCTTCGGCCAGCGCGCCACGCGGTTCCCGAAGAAGGAAACGCTCCACCACGTGTATTCGCGCCACATCAACACCGACATCCCGGTCAGCGATGTGCTGCGCGATGAGTTCCCCCAGTTAGCCGACGACGCGCCCGACGTTCGCCGCGTGTTCGCCGACTACGTCGGGCGCAAAGAGGAGCGCAACCTGGTCGACTACGATGACCTCTTGCTCTTCTGGGCCGGCATGCTCGAGGGATCGGCCGAGCTCGCGACACGCATCGCCGGCCTCTACGACCACGTCCTCGTCGACGAATATCAGGACACCAACCTGCTGCAAGCGCGCATTCTGCGCGGCATGTGCCGCACGCACCGCAACATCACTGTGGTGGGCGACGACGCGCAGAGCATCTATGCGTTCCGCGGCGCCAACGTGCGCAATATCCTCGATTTCCCCAAGCAGTTCACCGGCGCAACAGTTGTCACGCTCGAGACCAACTACCGGTCCACGCAGCCCATCCTGGACGTCACCAACACCGTCATTTCGCGCGCCCGCGAGCGCTACACGAAAAACCTGCGCACCGATCGCTCCGGTGGGGACCGTCCAGTCCTCGTCACGGCGCGCGACGAGCACGATCAAACGCGATGGGTCGTCGATCGGGTGCTCGAGCTGCACGAAGCCGGCACGCCGCTGCGCGAAATCGCGGTGCTCTTCCGCGCCGGCTATATGTCGGCGGATCTCGAGATCGAGCTGACTAACCGGAAAATCCCATTCGAGAAATGGGGCGGCCTCAAGTTTCTCGAGGCCGCGCACGTGAAGGACGTGCTCGCGTTCCTTCGGTTAGTCGAAAACCCGCGCGACGAAGTCAGCTGGTATCGCGTGCTCCTGCTCCTGCCGGGCATCGGCGAAGCCACCGCGCGGTCGGCGGTCGAGCGCATCGCAGCCGCGTCGTGGGATCCGCGCGCGCTCGCCGAATGCACGCCGCCCCCACGCGCGCGCGCCGCACACGAGGCGCTCGTCACATTGCTCGACGCGTTGAACCATTCGGGGAGCGCTCGCACGGCACAGCCGGTCACCGGCGAGATCGCGTTGGTCCGCCGTCTCTACGACGACATTCTGCGCGAACGCTACGACAACATCGAGCCGCGTTTGGCCGACCTCGATCAGCTCGAGGTGATCGCCGGCAATTTTCCGTCGCGGGCCGCGCTCTTGAGCGAGCTGGCGCTCGAGCCGCCGTCGGGTACGCAAGATCTGGCCGGCGCCGACGACCGCGTGGACGATGCGCTCGTGCTCAGCACCGCGCACAGTGCCAAAGGCCGCGAATGGGACGCCGTGTTCATCGTGTGGGCGGTGGATGGTTGGTTCCCATCATCGCGCGCGCTGCGCGACGACGATGAAGCGGAGGAAGAACGCCGATTGATGTACGTCGCCATGACACGCGCGCGGCACCACCTGGCGGTGGTCCATCCGCTCAATACCTATGGCTCGCGCTGGGGCTCCGAGTACACCATCGACCAATTGTCGCGATTCATCGATTGCGGTGTGCGCGACTGCATGCGCCGCGTGGCCGCCGCACCGGCGGAACCGCCCGCGTCGGAACCTGTGGTCACGACGCCCACGGGACCGCCGCTCGACTTGCGCTCCCTCGTACGCGGACGGTTCGGCGCCGGCAGCGCCTAACGGACGGCGGAATCGGACGCCGCCGCGGGCGCCGGTGTGGCCGCGAGCCAGTCGCGCACCGCGCCGTATGGGTCTTTGGGACGCGACTTCGCCAGCGCGATGATCTCCGGTACCGCGCGCGTCAAGTCGCCCCCTTCGCGATCGAGCACGCCATCGAACAGATCCAGGCCGGTCCGGTACACTCGCCGCGACAATACGACGGCGTTGTTGAGCACCAAGCGCACGCGCACCCCCGGCGGAATGCCCGGCAAACGCGGCAGCACGTCCTGCATGAAATGCACACGAGCCCGCGCGAACACCGTGTCGCGCGCCACGAGCCGTTCCGCCCCACTCGCGGGATGCGCCCGAAACGCCGAGTCCAACGCGGTGAACACACCCCCCCAGAACGCGCCTAACGCACGATCGCGCGCCCAGTCCTGCTGGCTCTCACGCAGGTGCAGCGTGTCGCCCCGCGCCTTGAAAAACCGCATCGCCCCGTGCGCACCCACGAAGTTCGCGAACGATTCGTTGAACACCGCCTGCCCCGGCGCGTAAAATGTATTGTGCGTCAGCTCGTGGATCACTGTGTTGGCGAGGCTCGCGGTATCCTCGTGCAGCGTACTCGACACCACCGGATCCTCGAACCATCCCAGCGTGCTGAACGCCGACGCGGGCCGCACGTACGTGTCCAGTCCTCGAGCCTCGAGCGACCTCGCCTCGGCGAACGCATCGCTCGGCGCGAAGTAGCCCTTGTACGGCACGCGACCCACGATCGGGAACCACCACGTGTACGCACGCAGCCGGTCGCGATACGCTGCTCCCACCACGAGCACCAGCGTGTCCGAGTCGAGCTTGCTGTAGGTGGTGAAGCTTTGGTCAGCCTCGAGATGCAAGGAGTCGGCGGCGAACGTCCGCGCGTCGAGTACGAGTTGAAGCTTGGCCCGCGTGTTGGGATCCGTCTTGGGCGACGAGACCAGCTCGCGGATGGATTGCCGCCTCTCGAGAATCTTGCCCTCTTCCCACCCGGCTCGCGCGAGGTATCGGCCAATGGGCGTGAGCACCGCGAACGCGACCACGAGCAACAGGATCGCAAGCAGCGTCCGCCGCACGATGCGCGCGGGAGACATCACGAAATAGCCCCCTCACCAGGTGTTCCGACGGTGCAAGCTACCGAACGCACACGTGCGACGCATCTCACAGACTCACCAGCTGCGGCCTCGTCCGCGGACCGCTCGGCGCGTATACTTCGGAGAGCGTTCACGCGCCCCATTCGGAGGCCTTGGCGCGAGCCTCCCGTCAACGCAAAGCCCACACGAGATGTCTTTCGTCCATCTGCATTGTCACTCCGAGTATTCGCTGCTGGACGGCGCCAATCGGATCGACGACCTCATCGCGCGGGCGCTCGAGTTCGAGCAGCCCGCGCTCGCCATTACCGATCACGGTAACCTGCACGCGGCCTTCGAGTTCCAGGAAAAAGCCAAGAAGGCCAAGCTCCGGCCGATCATCGGAATGGAAGCGTACGTCGCGCCCGGCGACCGCCGCGAGCGCACGCGTCCGCGTCCCGGCGCCAAGCCGTACTTCCATCTCATCATCCTGGCCGAGAATGAGACCGGGTACCGGAACCTCGTGAAGCTGTCGTCGCTCGCGTACACCGAAGGGTTCTACAGCAAGCCGCGCGTCGATCGCGAGCTGCTCGCGCGCTACCGCGAGGGCCTCATCGTGTCGTCGGCCTGCCTCGCCGGCGAGATCGCGACCCACCTGATGGACGACCGCTACGACGAAGCGAAAGCGGCGGCGCTCTGGTACGGCGACGTCTTCGACGGGCGCTACTACCTCGAGGTGCAAGCGCACGACGCCGGCGGATTGCAGTCCAAGCTCAACGCGCAGGTGCTCCGCCTCGCGGCTGACACCGGACTCCCGGCGATTGCGACCAACGACGCGCACTTCCTCCGCCGGTCCGACCACGACGCGCACGACGTGCTGCTCTGCATCGGGTTAGGCAAGGATCTCGAGGCGCCCGACCGGCTCCGCTACGACGACGGGCTCTACTTCAAGAACGCCGACGAGATCGCGTCGCACTTCCCGGAGCACCCGGACGTGCTCGCCAACACGCTGCGCATCGCCGACCAGACGCACGTCGAGTTCGACAAGACGTACCACGTCCCCTCGTTCCCGCTGCCTAACGGAGTGGCCACCGAGAACGACCTGCTGGTGCGCCTCGCCGAGGCCGGCGCGCGCGAGCGCTACGGCGACCCGCTCCCCCACGAGGTGCGCGCCCGGCTGGATTATGAGTTAGGCGTCATCACCACGACGGGGTACTCCGGCTACTTCCTCATCGTCGCCGACTTCATCGCCGCGGCGCGCGAGCGCGGCATCCCCGTTGGGCCGGGCCGCGGGTCGGCCGCCGGCTCGTTGGTCGCGTACGCGCTGCGGATCACCGACGTCTGCCCGCTCCAGTTCGACCTGCTGTTCGAGCGCTTCCTGAATCCCGAGCGCGTGTCGATGCCCGACATCGACGTCGACTTCTGCTTCGAGCGGCGCGGCGAGGTGATCGAGTACGTGAGGCAGAAGTACGGACGCAACGCCGTCGGCCAGATCATCACGTTCGGCACCATGAAGTCGCGCGCCGTGATCAAGGACGTGGGCCGCGTGTTGGGCTTCACCCCGCAGGAGACCGACCAGCTCGCCAAGCTGATTCCCAATCAGCCCAACTACTCGCTGTCGGTGAGCGAGGCGGTCGACCAGATCAGCGACGTCCGCAACCTGTACCGCAAGGAGCCGCGCTACACCAAACTCCTCGACTACGCCATCGCCCTCGAGGGACTCTCGCGCCACGCCGGCGTGCACGCCGCCGGCGTCGTCATCGCGCCGGGCCCGTTGGACGACTACGTGCCGGTGTGCACGCAGACTACCAAGGGCGCCGGCGGCAGCGACGACGAGTCCGTGGTCGTCACGCAGTACGACATGAACTACCTCGAGAAGGCCGGGATGCTCAAGATGGACTTCCTCGGCCTAACGACGCTCACGGTGATTCATGATGCGCTCGTGATGATCGAGGAGCGCACCGGACAACACCTCGACCCGTCGCAGCTCCCGCTCGAAGATCCCGAGACCTATCGGATGCTCCGCGCCGGACGCACCGCCGGCGTGTTCCAGTTCGAGTCGGCGCTCGCCACCGACCTCCTGCGCAGCATGCGCTGCGACCGCTTCGACGACCTCGTCGCGTCCAACGCCCTCATGCGCCCCGGTCCGTTGGACGCCGGTATGCACAAGGTCTTCATCCGCCGCAAGCGCGGCGAAGAGCCTGTCACGTATGCCTTACCGGAGCTCGAGTCCGCGCTCTCCGGCACCTACGGCGTCATCACCTATCAAGAGCAGGTGATGCGCATTGCCCAGCTGCTCGCCGGCATCTCGCTCGCCGAAGCCGACGTGCTGCGGAAGGCCGTGGGCAAGAAGGACGCCGAGCTCATTCGCAGTGAGTTAGGCAAGTTCGTCGAGAAGAGCGTCGCCCGCGGGTACGATCGGCGCATCATCGAGGAGATCGCAAGCCAGATCGAAACGTTCGGCCGCTACGGATTCAACAAATCCCACTCGGTCGCCTACTCGATCCTCTCGTTCCAGACCGCGTGGCTCAAGGTCCACTACCCCGCCGAATTCATGGCGGCGCTCTTGTCGTCGCAGATCGGCGATACCGACGCCGTCGTGAAGTACATCAACGAAGCGCGCGAGATGGACATCGAGGTGCTGCCTCCCGATGTCAACGAATCCGGCTACAAGTTCACCGTGGTCGGAGACAAGCGCGTGCGGTTCGGGTTAGGCGCCATCCGCAACGTGGGTCGCTCGGCGATCGATGCCATTCTCGCCGCCCGCGCCAGTGGCCCCTTCACCGCGCTCGTCGATCTCGCTGATCGCGTCGATCTGCGCACGTGCAACAAGCGCGTGTTCGAAGCGCTCATCGCATCCGGCGCCCTCGATGGGTTGGGCGGCCACCGCGCGCAGTACTTGGCCACTCTCGATTCCGCCCTCCAGGAGGCGGCGCTCAAGCAGGACGAAATAGCCAGCGGACAGGTGTCGCTCTTCGGCGAATCCTCGGGCAATGCGTCCGCCCCATCGATTCCAGCTCGATCGCTGCCCAACGTCCAACCCTGGTCCGACGCCGAGCGGCTGGCCAAGGAAAAGGAAATCCTGGGGTTTTATATTTCTGGACACCCGCTCGAGCCCTACCGGACGGAGGTCGAGCTGTTCGCCTCGCACACCGTGGCCCAGCTCGGTACCTGGACCGACCAACCGATCAAGCTCGGCGTGGTGGTCACCGCCATTAAGCGGCAAGTGAGCAAACGCAGTGGGGCCGAGTTCGCGCGGTTGACAGTCGAGGATTTTTCGGGATCTTCGGAGGTGCTGGTTTTCCCCGAGGCCTGGACGCTGCTCGGCGACAAGATCAAAGCCGACGTGCCGGTCCTCCTCGCGGGCAGCTATTCTCGGCGTGACCAGGGAGCCGAGAATCCCGTGTTCATCGTCGAGTCGGTGACGCCGTTCGAGCAAAACCGCGCAACGGGGAACGTCGCGGTGGCCATCGAGTTAGGCCTCGGTGCCGGTGTCTCGGCCGACGTGATGCGCGACGTACGGGAAGCCGTCGAAGTGCACGCGGGCTCGGCGCCGCTCGAGCTCAGGTGGAACGATGGAAACGGGACCAGCGCTCGGCTCCGGTCTCGGACCTTGCGGATCGCGGTGACTAACGCCGCACTCAACGAGCTGCGATCGCTACTCGGTCCGGACCGGGTGCGACTCGTACGCGGGAGCTGACATGGCGAGCTCGACGACGATGGAGTTCGAGAAGCCGATCGCTGAGTTGGAAAAGCAGATAGACGAGCTGAAAAAGACCGCGGGCAAGCGGCAGATGAGTGTGACCGAGGAAATCGCACCGCTCGAGCGGAAGCTCGACGAGCTGCGCGCCGAGGTCTACAAGAATCTGTCGCCGCTGCAGCGCGTCCAGGTGGCGCGCAATAGCAAGCGGCCTTTCACGCTCGACTACCTCCAGCTCGCGTTCACCGACTTCATCGAGCTCCACGGCGATCGCCAATATCGCGAAGACGCAGCCATCGTGGGCGGATGGGCGCGCCTCGAGGGCGAGACCGTGATGGTCATCGGCCAGCAGCGCGGCCGCGACACCAAGGAAAACCTCAAGCGCAACTTCGGGATGCCGCACCCCGAGGGCTATCGCAAGGCGCTCCGCCTGATGAAGCTCGCCGAGAAGTTCCACGTCCCGGTGATCACGTT
The DNA here is from genome assembly GCA_035279625.1 of Gemmatimonadaceae bacterium. GTDB lineage: Bacteria > Gemmatimonadota > Gemmatimonadetes > Gemmatimonadales > Gemmatimonadaceae > JADGGM01. Next base: position 1,550 of record DATEHK010000168.1, on the reverse strand, counting down.
CATCGACACGCCGGGCGCCTGGGCCGGGTTAGGCGCCGAGGAGCGCGGGCAATCCGAGGCCATCGCGCGCAATCTGTTCGAGATGAGCCGCCTCGAGGTGCCGATCGTCGCCACCGTCATTGGCGAAGGCGGGTCGGGCGGCGCGCTTGCGTTAGGCGTGGCCGATCGCGTCCTCATGATGGAGAATGCCGTCTACTCGGTGATCACCGTCGAAGGATGCGCCGCCATTCTCTGGAAGGACGGCAAGAGTGCCGAGATGCGCGAGCGCGCCGCGTCGGCCCTCCGTATCACCGCGCAGGACCTGCTCGACCTGGGCGTGATCGATGAGATCATCCCCGAGCCGGTGGGCGGCGCGCACGCCAACCACGAAGCCGCGGCGCACGCGGTCCACCAGGCTCTGAGCCGCGCGCTCGAAGAGTTAGGCCGCTATCGCCCTGAAAAGCTCGTTCGGCGGCGCCGCGAGAAGTTCCTCGCCATGGGCCAGTACGCCGAATAACGGCACGCCACCATGGCCACGCAGCTGATCGAAGTCGCGTTCAAGGGCAATCGCAAGGAGTTCTTCCTCTGGGATGCGGAAGAACCGGCGCGTCTGCACGCGTCCGTCATCGTCGAAGCGGATCGCGGCGAAGACCTGGGTCGCATCCATTCGGTGGGCGAGCTCGCAGAGCACCGATGCGGCGGATGCTCGCACGGCTGCGGCACCGCCAAACCCGAACGCAAAGTGCTTCGCAACGCCACCGCCGACGACGAGCGACGCGCTTCCGATCTCCGCGGCCAGGACGAAGACACGCGGCGCAAAGTGATGGAGAAGGTCAAGCAGCACAACCTGATCATGAAGGTGTCCGACTCCGAGTGGCAGTGGGATCGCCGCAAGCTCACCATCTATTTCACGGCCGAGCGTCGCGTCGACTTTCGTGCGCTGGTGCGCGACCTCGCCGCAGCGTTCCGCACGCGCATCGAGCTCAAACAGATCGGCGTGCGCGACGAAGCCAAACGACTCGGCGGCATCGGACGCTGTGGACGCGAGTACTGCTCCGCGTCGTGGCTGCCGGAGCTGCGCCCGGTGAACCTCCAAGTCGCCAAGGATCAGCGGCTCTCGCTCAATCCGTCGCAGATCTCGGGCGCGTGCGGACGCCTCATGTGCTGCCTGCGCTACGAGCACGAGTTCTACGCGCAGGCGCGCAAGCGCTTCCCCAAAGAGGGGCGCGTGCTGGTCACGGCGCTCGGCGAAGAAAAGGTCGTGAGCAACGACATTTTCAACGACCGCGTCACGCTCCGCGCCACCGACGGCGAAACGCGCGTCGTCCCGTTAGGCGAGCTCAAGGCAGAGCTCGAGCGCCGCTCGCCGCTGGCGGCCGGCCGCGCCGACGACGAGCCCGACACGGTGGACACGGTCGAGGAGTCGGACATCGCCGTCGACACGGTGTTGGATGAGACCATCGACGACACGGCCGCCCGCTCCGACGCCGCCACCCCCGCCGATGGCGACGCCTCGAAAGCCGACGACACGGCGCGCGACCGCCGATCCCACCGCCGCCGCGGACGGCGCG
>DATEHK010000167.1:0-33287 GCA_035279625.1 Gemmatimonadaceae bacterium | reverse complement strand
CTCGCGAGCTACGCCGGCCGCTACCACAGCCCCGAGCTCGGCGTCACGTGGCCGATCATTTTTGCGCACGGCATCCTAATGTTAGGCATGACGCCGTCCGAGCTGATGGACATTTCGGGCACGCTCGTGCCCGCGATGCAGGGTACGTTCACCGCCGGGAGCGGAACGCTCCAGTTCGTGCGCGATGCGGCCGGACGCGTGACGGGCATGACGCTGAGCGCGAGCCGAATGCGCGGCATCGAATTCTCCCGGCTTCCCGAATAGCGACGCCGCGATTGAAGCGAGAAGGTCTCGATCTGAAACCGGTCGGAAACTGAGGCCGTTGGCGTTGTGACCCATTCGAGCACGGGGCACCATGAAAAGAAATGACCTCCTGGCGCAGCTGTCCCTGATTTCGCTGCTTCTCCTCTCGCTTCACTTGCCCGACGACTACGTGCACGGCTTCGACAAACACGTCGTCGACAACCCGTACCCGATTCTCATCTTCGTCGTATGGGCGTGCGGGCTGCTCCTGCTCCGCGAGCGCCTCCTCGGGCGCATCATCCTGCTGCTCGGCGGCGTTGCCGCGGTGGCCATGCCGATCATCCACTTGAACGGCCACATCCCGCCGGAGTTTGCCGCCTCCGACGGCGCCTTCCGCTTTGTTTGGACCTTGTACGCGCTCGGCACGTTAGGCACGCTCACCATCATCGTCGCGCTGCGCGAGTTGTTCGGCGGCCGACAAGCTCGTGGAGGAAGTCCGGCAGGAGATCCATGACGCTCTGGTAAGACGCGCCACGGCCGGCGGCCCGCATGACGGTTAACACCAGGGAGTTCGAGCCCCAAAACATGCTGCTGCAGGAAGGCGAGGCGATGCTCACCGACATCGGCATCGCGCTCGCGGTCAAGGAAGCCGGCGGCAACCCCCTCACGCAAAGCGCCAGACCGAGATGCACGGTCACGCGTTGGCGACTTGAACCGACCGGTTCGGCACCGCGTCTGCGCGTCGGGGCGTGTCCGCGCCGCGTTCGATGTACACGGTCCGCGTCGGGAACGCGAACGAAATGTCGTGCGCCTCGCAGCGCCGATACAGCTCCAGGAGAATCGCCTGTTGGGCGTCCATGTGCTGGTTGTAGTCCGGGCCGAGAAAGTAGTAGACGGTTTCGAAATCGAGCGACGAATCGCCGTAGTTCATGAAATGGCAGCGGTCGAATCGGGTCCTCGGCACCGATTGAATGACGTCCTTCACCATCGCAGGGAGGGCCGCCAATTTCTCGGAGCCGGTGTCATACGTCACGCCGAACGAAAACACCACGCGCCGCTCCTTCATCTTCCGGTAGTTGCGCACGCGGCTCGACAGCAGGTTGCTGTTCGCCATGATGATCTGTTCGCCGGAGAGACTGAGGAGGCGTGTGGTCTTCCAGCCGATGTCTTCGATGGTCCCCATCTCCGTACCGCTCACGATGAAATCGCCGATCATGAACGGACGGTCGGTGATGATGGCGAGCGCCGCGAACAGGTCGCCTAACACGTTCTGCGCCGCCAGCGCGACGGCCACGCCGCCGATGCCGAGTCCGGTGATGAGCGCGGTGATCTTGACCTGCATGTTCTCGAGGACGATGACGAGCACCGCGCTGTAGACGACGAGCCGCACCACGAACACCAGCGCGCGCGCAGTCGATTGGGTGACCGCGTCGTTGTGTTCCATCCGCGCGGTATACCGTCTCGCGCCGAACGCGATCAGCGCGTTCGCCCAACGGACTGCCTGCCAGAACACGATGGCGCCGAACAGGTACGTCCGAGCCTTGTCGGCCGTCGGCGAGAGGTCGAGCGCGCTCGATGCGATGCGCGCCGATACCAGAAACAGAAAAACCGGACTCGTCGACCGAATCAACGCGACGACGAGATCATCGAGATCGGTGGCTGTGCGCGCAGCGATCCGAGCGAGGCGCCTGAGCAAGAGCGTTCGCACAAACGCAAGTGTGAAAAACAGCGCGACGAAGACAGCGCAGGCGCGCAGCCAGACGCGCGCCTGGTTGCCGAGGAACACGAAGTCGAGAATGGATTGCATGACCGGGCCCGGAACGCGTTCGAGTTGGGCCGCCGCTCGCTGCCGAGCGCGGCTTTCGCAAGATCGGCCGGGTTGACGCGACACGGAACCGACAAGAGAGCGAACACACGGTGAAATGTCGTGCGACGGCATCGCCATCCGCGAACTCACATCGGTCCTCCGCATGCCGAGCACGGTTCGTGCGCCACAAGGCGACCGTGCAAGAGGTCAACCGGAACCGGAAGGAGTTATCGATGAGATTACGACATGCTGTAGTGATCGGAGCGTCAGTCGCACTGGGTGCGTGCGGTGGCGGGAACAACGCAAACAAGATGGCGGACACAACGGCGGCGTCCGCGCCGGCCGAGTCAGCAGCCGCACCCGCGGGCTCAGCCTCCATGGCTGCGGCACCGTCTGGGCCGATGACCTTGCCCGCATGGATGAAGGTCGACAAAGCGAAGAAGACGGTGTCGCTCGACATCCATGCTGGTCAAACGCCGGACAACAACCATTGGAACTTCAACGGATACGACAAGGGCAACGCGACGATCACGGTGCCCGAGGGCTACAAGGTGACGATCACCTTCACGAATGATGATCCGTCCCTCGCGCACAGCATCGGCGTCGACAGCGCGTACACGACCTTCCCGCCGACGTTCACGAATCCGCAGCCGATTTTTTCGGGCGCGATCAGCTCCGATCCCACCGATCCGGGCAAGGCGACGCAGCCGCACAAATCTCAAACGGAGACGTTCACCGCGTCGAAGGCCGGAAGCTACACGCTCAACTGCTTCATTCCGGGCCACGCGATGGCGGGGATGTGGATCCACTTCGACGTGTCGTCCGACGGTAAGGTGGGCGTGCAGACCAGCGGGAGCTAACGCAACCCGGACGAGCGGATCGAAGCCGCTCGTCTCCTGCGCCCCGCAAAGCTGCGACGCGGGGCCGTCAGGCAGTCCGACGGCCCCGCGTCGCGTAGCCGCATATTGCACCTCATTCGCCGGAAGTGCGCCTCGACACGGGGTTGCGGGCTTGCCTAACGTAGGAAAGCGCCGGGGCGAAGGGGCGAACGATTACCGGATGTGCCGGGTCCAGTCGTAGCAGTCGGCAAATCGGGGGGGGTACCGTTGCCAAATATTACACCTTAAGGTATAATATTTCCGTGGATCGTTTGACGAACGTCCTGACCGCTCTCTCTCACCCGTCTCGCCGAGCGATCATCGCGCGCCTCTCCAAGGGGCCGGCGAGGTTCCTTGACATCGCCGGGCAGTTTGACACCGCGCTCAACGCTGTGACCAAACACCTCAAGCTGCTCGAGCGAGCCGGGCTGATTCAACGCGAGAAACGAGGAAGAGAGGTGATCATCTCGCTTCGCCCGGAGCCGCTCGGACGGGTGGCGGAATATGTGAACGAGTACGAGCGATTCTGGAACACGCATCTCGACGAATTCCAACGGCACCTCATCGACCGCAAGCGACATCAGGAGAAAAAGAGATGAGCAAGAGCACGAAGACCATCGAGTTCACATTCGAGCGCACGATCGCCGCCGCTCCGAAGGACGCCTACGATGCATGGCTGAATCGCGAAGTGCCTGGTACGCCTTGGCACGAGTCCGACCAGTTGATCCTCGACACGAAGGTTGACGGATTCTTCTACTGGCTCGTGCGAGGAACGGCCCACTATGGCCGGTTTACAGTGTTGGAGCGCCCGGGGCGTATTCAGCATACGTGGATGTCACGGTATACACTGGGCGAGGAGTCGACGGTCACCGTGTCCTTCAAGAAAAAAGGAAGCGGCACGCTCATGACCCTCGTGCATTCCGGTTTGCCCGATCACGAGAAGGCGAAGACGCACCAGGATGGCTGGAACTACTTCCTCGATGCGTTTGCCCAGCAGCTCGGCGTAGCAGTAGTCGAGTAATTCGCGGCGAGCGCGGTGCTCCCGCGAGGCCACACTTCCCAGCAATCCAGGAGGAACGACGACATGCAGGTCATCGCCAGATACGAGAACGTCGAGGCAGACGAATCGCCGCTATCCGGTGCTCCTAACGAAGCGAACGTGTCGCGCGGCACCCGTCGCCGGCGTTTTGACGGCGAGATATCCGGCCAAGGTACGGCCGATGTCCTCATTGCCCGCGGCGCAGACGATCGATTCGGCTACGTGGCCACCGAGCGCTTCGTGGGGACCGTCATGGGAAAACCCGGGACGTTCCTATTCCAGCACGGCGCAAAGATGGATCGCGGCACGCTGCAGCAATTTGGGTACATTGTACCAGGCACCGGGACGGGAGAACTCGAGGGCATTCGCGGCGACGTGCGGGTCGACATGGAGACGCTCACCCTGACATGCGACTTCGAACGGTGAGTCGATGGCGTTCGATAGTGGCGCTCGCAGCCGAGGCGAGGCGCTCGTCCTAACGGAAGGCTCCGTGCGCGTAACCGGGCGCCGCGGCCGCGGCGCCCGTCGATGAACGTTTTTCGGACAGGTTGGAGCTCGCAGCCGATCATCGGTTTCGACCATCGTGAACTACATCCTTCGACTCGCGTTCGTGATGATCCTGATCGCGATTGTGGATAAGAACCGCGTAGCGCGGCACGGGGCATGACCTCGGAGCATGCGTTCATCGTGCTGTTTTCGATCGCCAGCGCCGTGGCGATCGCGGTGTCGCGCACGCGCGTGCCGTACACGGTGGCGCTCGTCGTCGTCGGCCTGCTGGTCGGATCGCTCCACCTCCTCGAGCCGCCGCGGCTGACCAAGGAGCTGCTGTTCTCGATCTTTTTGCCGGGTCTCATTTTCGAGGCGGCGTACAACATCCACGCCGACGAGCTCCGGCGCAGCTGGCGCGCGGTGAGCACGCTCGCGGGACCCGGAGTCATAGCGTCGATTCTCTTCGCCGGGTTCGCGTCGGCGTGGGCTCTCCGCCTAACGGGCCTGGTGCCGGGCTTCACGTGGCGCGACGGTCTCGTATTCGCCGCCCTCGTATCGGCGACGGACCCGGTTGCCGTGGTGAGTCTCTTCCGCAAGCTGGGCCTCGATGCACGGCTCACGACGCTCGTGGAGGCCGAAAGCCTGTTCAACGACGGCACGTCCATCGTGGCGCTGACGCTGCTCCTGTCGTTCGTGAGCGGACAGGCCTCGAGTATCATCGAACTCGTTGGTCGGTTCGTCCTCGTGGTGTGCGGCGGCGCGGCGATTGGCGCCGCCATTGCGTACGTGATCGCCCGTATCACACGGCACATCAACGACCCGATGATCGAGATCACGCTCACGACGATCGCGGCCTACGGCTCCTTCGTGTTCGCCGAGGACGTGCACACGTCGGGCGTGATCGCCACGGTGGCCGCGGGGTTGGTGTTGGGCACGGCGGCGCGCGAGTCGGCGTTTCGGCCGCAGACGCGCGAGGCAGCGGACGCGTTCTGGCAGTACATCGCGTTCGCGCTCAACTCGATGGTGTTTCTGCTCATCGGGTTCGAGGTGCGGCCGCTGGCGCTCGCGCGCACCGCCGGCGTGGTCGGTGTCGCATTCGCCGTGGTGCTGTTGGCGCGGGCGATCGTGGTGTACGGCACCGCGGGCCTATTGCGCGGCACGAGCGAGCGGCTGTCGTCGGCGTGGTCGGCGCTCATCGCGTGGGGCGGCCTGCGCGGCGCGCTCGCGATGGTCCTCGCGCTGGCGCTGCCGCCGGATTTTCCGCGGCGCGCGCTCCTCATCGACATGACGTTCGGCGTGGTGATCGCTTCGCTGCTCGTTCAAGGCCTAACGATTCCCTTCATCGCGGGACGGCTGCCCGGCGTGCACCGGCGCGCGGCGTCAGCCGGAGAGTCCTGAGATTCCGGTTCGTCAGGCCACATCCGCTCTGATCCGTTGCTTCGCGTCTGATGTCCTCATGAGCCTGGCCAAGTCTCGCGTGCACATCGGTGCCGGTGAGATAGTAGCTCGACGCCTCGACGCGCCGTGCAAGACAGCCCTCAGGAGAACGTCACTGATCCTCCCGCGGGACACGATCAACGCTCGACTGGAGGGCGGTGTGGCGCGGCGATGCGCCGCCTAACCCAGCGTGGTGGGAGCATCAGCCGAGCTTGGAAGGGGAGCGGGACCCGCGCTGAGAGGCCGTCTGCTTCGCCTTCGCGCAGAGGTCAGCGAGCCACGCGGACGCACCGCGCGACCGCCGGCGAGAGGACCAATCCCCACGGCTCGAGAACGCCGGCCGCCAAGGGGATCCGATGACGTTGTAGCCGGCCGGCCACCACGTCGCTGACGTCGCGGGATGATCTGGCGTGGCTTGCCTCGGCTGGTGGTGTGCGTGCCGGTCAGTCATCGAAGACGCGATAGGGATTCCGTGGAACCCGTGTGGTGACGCGAGCCGCAAGCCGGCATGGGTACCGATCAGCCGTTAGGCGCGCGCGACCGAACTGATACCGTGCCCGAATACTCAATGGGGCTTTACCGGTCATAAAATAGCTGTTAGCTTGCTCCGATACCGGCATCGACGCGGCCACTCTGCGCGGGCGGCGAGATGGAGCGACATGCGCGAACTCACCTGGGTGACACCGTTGAAGCGGGGTGAAGGTGTGAACCGTTCGTCACGATCGGAGCTTCCCCAGGGTCAACCCCGGCTCCACGACACCGTCCGTCTGTCGGCCGCAGGCCTGGCAAAAGTGCTGGGCGATTTGGAGGCGCGCGTGCTGCGGGCGGTCTGGTCCTTCGGGAAGCCCGTGCCGGCACGCGCGGTGTACCAGCGCGTGGCGCGATACCACCGCGTGTCACCGCTCACGGTCATCACGGTGTTGAACAAGCTCGTCCACAAGCGGATCCTCGCGCGCGAGAAGCACGACGATCTGCTCCACTACCGTGCGACGATGACCGAATCGGAATTCCGGACCTTCGCCTCGCGCCGCGTGATGGAAGGCGTGCTGGCCTTCGGCCCGGACGCGATGGCGGCATCGTTCGTCGACGTGTTGGCCGAGCGAGATCCCGAACGCCTGGCCGCGCTTGGCCGCCTGGTTAGGCGGAAGCTGAGGGACGCGCAGAAGGGTAGGACGTAGGGGCGACCGATGCCCTCTATCCAGACACGGTCTGTCGCGTCTTGGTTGGCGATCCGCGAACGTCGTCGCCGCCGCGGGGTTCTCATTGCGATGGCGGTCGTCTTCGTGCTCACTGCGAGCCCCGTGTTCGGCCATCACCTGGACGATGGTGCAGTCACGCTGCTCGCCGGCACGGACCACGTATGGTTCCTGTGCCTCGCCGCGCTCCAGACGTTGCTGACGCCGGTGCACTACGCGTTTCACATCCTCTTCATCACGGGGCTGTGTTACGCGGTCTGTAACCGTGTGCGCGCCTGGCGCCGCACACGGAAATCGCTGGCGCTGCTTGATGCACGCGCGCCGTCGCCGGGCGATGCGTTCTGGGGCCCCGCGCTCGCGGCAGGAATCGCTCCGAAGCGCCTGCGCATTGTGGGCGAGATGCCGGTTCCGGCCTTCACGGCCGGGTGGTTGCGGCCACACATCTACGTCTCTCGCCGGCTCGCCGGTCTCCTAACGGCTGACGAGCTCGACGCCGTGCTGTTGCATGAGGGGGCGCACGCGCGACGCCGGGATCCGCTCACGCTCGCGGCGCTGCGATGGGTGTCGCTGCTGGTCTGGTGGATTCCCGCGCTGAGACATCTGGCGGATGATGCAGCGGACGAGGCCGAGATTTGCGCCGATGATGCTGCGGCGCGTGGCCAGCCGCTGGTGCTGGCGAGCGCGATTCTGTCACTCGCCGAGTGGCGCCGCGCATCGGTGCCGCCGCCGGCGATGACTGTCGGATTCGAGCAGGCTGACCTGCTGGACCGGCGCATCCGTCGGCTTGCGGGTGAGGCGCCGCCGATCCGCACCCATCTCACTCGGCGCTCGGCGTTCGGCGCCGGCGCGGTGCTGGCGGTGCTCTGGCTGTCGGGCCTGATGATGGCGCACCCGCTGCCGGCGGCAATGGGCGCGATGCCTAACGCCGATCACTGTGCGCATCATCATGAGTTGGCGCTCTGGCATCTCTTCTGTCCCGGCTTCGGACTCGGGCGTCTGGCAGGGCACTGTCCGCACGCGGTGGCGGCGCGGCCGTTGCCGGGCGCCGTGGTCCGGACAGGGCATGCCTGATGGCTGACTTGCGGACGAGGTGTACACGGACTTAGCATGCGGGGACGTTTTACTGCGAATAAAATGACGAGCGCGAAGAGAACTTCGGGGAGAACAATATCGTGAGCATCCGATGGCTAGCCCTGGCCGGCGCGGCACTCGCCGCGGTCGCGCCGGCGAGCCGGGCTCAACACATGGGACCCGGGCGCGCTCCGGCCGATACCGGCGCCCGTCCGGATACGACGCCCATGCGCATGAGCGGCCCGATGACCCTGATGCAGGGCCCGCTCGGCATCTCGATGGCGCGCCAAGGGTCTGGCACGTCCTGGCTGCCCGACGCGACGCCAATGTACGGCTGGCACGCCACCGCCGGCCCGTGGCTCTTCATGTTTCACGGCAACGGCTCCGTGCAGTACATCGAGGACGGCAGCGACCGCGGACACCGCCAGTTGGGCAGCGTGAACTGGGCGATGGGCATGGCGCGCCGGCCGCTTGCCGGCGGCGATCTCACGCTGCGCGCGATGATGAGCGCCGAAGCGAGCACCGTCGGCAGATGTGGATACCCTGATCTCCTCGCCACAGGGGAATTCTGTCATGGCCAGCCACTACATGATCGCCAGCATCCGCACGACATGTTCATGGATCTGTCGCTGGGCTACCAGCGGGCAATCTCGCGCCACCTCGCGTTCCAGATCTACGGCGGTCCAGTAGGCGAGCCGGCGCTCGGCCCCGTGGCCTTCCCTCACCGTCTCTCCGCACTGCCCAACCCGATCGCACCCATCAGCCACCACTGGCTCGACGCCACACACATCAGCTTCGGTGTCGTGACCGCCGGACTCTATGGTAACCGCTGGAAGATCGAGGGTTCGGTGTTCAACGGGCGTGAGCCCGATGAGGACCGATACGACATCGACCTGAATCGGTTGGATTCCTACTCCGGCCGCGTGTGGTTCCTTCCGAACGACGCGTGGGCCATCCAGGCATCGGTTGGGCGCCTGGTGGATGCGGAGCAGGAGACCGCATCCGCCCCTCTCACAAGTCTGACCCGATCGACGCTGTCGGCAACGTATCATCGGACGCTCGGCCCGCAGAGCATCTGGGCGAACACGGTCGCCTGGGGCGCGAACATCGAGTCCGCCAAGACGACGCAGGCCGGTCTGGCCGAGAGCAATCTCACGCTGCACGAACGCGACATCGTGTTCGCGCGCGTCGAGGTCAACGGCAAGACGGGCCACGACCTCGCGCTTCCGCTCACCGCCGATTCCGCCAGTCAGCGGGAGACGTTCACGTTAGGCAAGGTGGCGGTCGGCTATACGCGCCAGTTCGCGCCCGTCCTCGGCCTCATGCCCGGGATCGGCGCCAGCGTATCGCTCGATCTCCTGCCGCGTGGGCTCGAACCGTACTATGGCGCGACCACGGAGGGTGGGTTCGCCGTGTTCCTGAGTTTTAGGCCGGCGCGGATGACCATGGCGTCGCCTCACCGCATGGAAGGTATGTGACAATGCCGCGAGAATCGTCCGAGCCGGGTTCGGTCCGTGAGCGGCTGGCGCTACACGGCCTCGAGTATCCCATCGCGCCCACGGCGAACCGCTTGCTGTACATGCTCGGCGGGTTGACCTTCTTCGGCATCCTGTTGCTCGTCCTGACGGGCGTCATCCTCGATCAGTACTACGACCCGACTCCGCTCGCGGCGCACGACAGCATCGTGTTCATCATGACGCGGGTTCCGTTAGGCGAATGGCTCCGTGGCTTGCACTACTGGGGCGCGTGCATCGTGCTCGTGACCGTGTTCCTGCACATGAGCTACGTGTTCTGGCGTCGCAGCTACGTGCGGCCGCGCGAAGTGACGTGGTGGGCCGGCGTGATCCTCTTTCTCGTCCTCTTCGCGATGGCGTTCACGGGCACCGTGCTGCGGGCGGATCAGGAGGGAGGTGAGGCGATGGCGCACGCGATAGCAGGCGCCGGCCTGGCCGGCCCGCTGGGATTCCCCATGAGTCCGGATTTCACCTCGAGCACGAGCCTCCTGAGCCGGATGCACAGTGCGCACGTGAGCCTGCTGCCGCTCGTGCTGCTCGCGCTCGTGGCGCTGCATTTCTGGCTGATCCGATTGCACGGGATCAACGCCTCCGAACCCAAGACGAGCAGGTTCTCTTCGCACCTTCCCAAGCTCACGGGCTATGCCCTGCTGCTGCTCGCGCTGGCAGGCACCCTCGCGGCGTTCTTCCCACCGGGAATCGGGTATCCGTCCGTGGGCGGGGTCGAAGTGACCAAGCCCTTCTGGCCGTTCCTGTGGATCTACGTGGTTGAGAACACCATGGGCATGGTGGGGATGGTGGTGGCGCCGATAATCATCTTCGGCTTTCTCTTCATCATTCCGCTGCTCGATCGCCCGCGGCCAGGGCGGGAGCGCCCCCGATGGCTCGTCATGGTGACGATCTTCGTGCTCGCACTGTACGTAGGCGGGATCGTGTACGGCTTCTTCGCGCCACATAAGCAGCACCTCGGAATGTGAGGAAGACATGAACAGGACACGCGGTTTCGTTGCGGGCGTTTCATTCCTGTTCGCGGTGCACGTGCCCGCCTTGAAGCACGTGACTGGAGTCATCTATCTGTCGCCCAAGACGTCGCGCGTTGGCGGACAGCTTGGCGTTCGCGGGGCGAAACTCGAGAAGCATGCCGAGCTGAAGCTGGTGTTGCGCGGGGCGCTCGATGCGTATCCTCTTGGGACCGTCCGCACCGACACCGCCGGCGCGTTTCTCACTCGCCTAACGCTTCCGGCGCGCGCGGGCGCTGGTGCCTACACGGTGGTAGCGATCGCAGACGACGGCGACGTGACCGCGCGGGCGGATCTCGTGATTGTCGCCGCGACCGGGCCGGCGACGCGTGAGGCGGGTGGGATGCCCACGGGGCAGATGAACCAGGGCCCGCAGGCTACGGAACGGATGATGCCGCTTCGAGTCGATACAACGCTCGGGGAGCGAGCGACGATCACCGCCGTCATCGTGCTGAGCGCATTAGGAGGAGCCCTGCTGCTGCGACGATCAGTCGGCGCGGGCCACGGAGCGGGAGCGGCAACACTCGGCCGCCGTCGTTAGCTGACTGCTAGCGGATCGACGTGCCTTGACATCGTACGTGTTGCCTATGGTATGGTTCCGTTGAGCCTCACAACCGGCGACGGGTCGTCAGTCGCCTACGATGAGGCGCACACTTATCCGGGGGTACACATGCTCACCATGAGAGCCCCGAGCGCTTTCGACCAGAGTACCTCCTGCTGCTGCGGCTGCCCCAACTGCGGATGCGGCTGTATCGAAGGCTCGCCGTGCTGTGGCAACTGCTGTGGCAAGGATCCCGATATCGCGGCGCGCAACCAGGCGTGATGCTCGCGCCGTCTGAGCTAGCGCTCCTTTCACAGAAAAAATCGCCGGCATCACCACCAGCGTGAGCAGCGTGGCGCTCACCGTGCCGCCCACCATGGGCGCGGCAATGCGCTTCATCACGTCGGCTTCCGTGCCCTCGCTCCACAGAATAGGCAGCGGACCCCGATCACCGCCGTGACCGTCATGATCAACGGCCTAACGCGCAACACCGCGCCGTCCGTCACCGCCTCCGCCGCCTCGGCGCGACCGGGCTTTCGACCGGGCTTTCGACCTCCTGGCCAGCGCCGCGCGTGGTCGAGGTAGGCGAGCTCACTGGTCGTGGGCGGCCGGATTTCCGCGTGCGCTTCCGTTGCTTCGCCTGGGTGGCCACGAAAGCGCGCGCTTCGTCGGACAGCGCGATCCACGACTCGGCATCGTCCGGCGCCAACGTGATCCACCCGTTCATCACTCGGCCGCCGCTCTCGAAGCGTACAGCGTGACCCGCAGCAAGCAGTTCGGCAATACGGGCCGGCGCAATCTTCAGCAGCAGACGGTGCGACCGCGTTAGCGCGGCGTAAATACTGCCGTTGAGCCGGAGTGCGTTTGCGCCGAATTTCGGCGAATTGGACGGCGTCCACTCGACGTTGTGGTGTGCTGCGACAGCAGCAAAGAGTTGCGTCCCGCGTTCGCGTTGATCGGTCATGCTAACTGCCCCGAGGTCGATGGGAGGTTGGCGAGAGGATCGTCGATCATAGCCTTGAAGCGCATCACGTTCCCTTTACTGCCAGCGCGCCAGCAATTTCCCATCCCGCGAAAACTTGACAACAGTCAGTCCGTCGGTGGCATACAGAACGCCCTGCCGGTCGATGGCAATGCTGTTGGGAGCCTTCTCGAATAGCGTGTTGCCCGCTGTATTGCCTATCGTGGCCAGCAGGCGGCCGTGCGAGTTGAATTCCTGGACGCGCAAGAGCTGATAGTCCGCTACATAGATGCTGCCGTCAGGGCCCACAACCGCGCCGGAAACGGACGAGACGTTCAGCGGTTCGTTAGGAACTGCAGCAAATGCGCGAACCGTGTGGCCGTTCGGCGACAGGGTCAAGATGCGGACGTTGCCCCAATCCGCGATCACGAGATTGCCTTCGTTGTCGAGCGAGATCGTTTCCGGATTGTGCCATTGATCGAGACCAGGGCCCTGCGCGCGATGCCACGTCGCGACGACGTTTCCGTGCGGTGAAAACTTGAGGATGAGATTGGACGCCGCGGCCACACCGTAAATTGCGCCCTGCGTGTCGATCGCCACGTGTCCGCCGAAATCAAAGGCGCGTGACGGAAATCCGCGAAATCTGGCCAGCACCCGGCCGGCCGGCGAGAGTTTCAGAATCTGAACGCCGCCCCTGTCGACCACGAAAATATTCCCCTCACGATCCAGCGCGATGCCGTCCGGCCCGTTGTTTCGGCCGGACGCCGAATCGAACACGTGCCAGTCCGCGAGGACGCGCCCGTCCGGCGACAGCTTGAGCACGCGGGAGCGGGCCTTATGATCGGTGTCGACCAAGTAGACGTTTCCCGCTGTGTCGAACGCCATGTTGTCCGGTCCGTACAGACACAGCGTGCAAGGGGAGGGATGCCCGAACTGCGCACTGGTCAGCAGGAGGAGCATCGAGAGCGTGGAGAGTTTCAAGGTGCCTTCCAAGGGGAGAGGTTCTCGAACGTGTTCACGCCGCGCGACATAATATCGAGTGCCCTATCGCGATCGAGCGCGCGGTCTCTTACCGAGAAGAACGGATCTGCGATGCGTTGCCCAACGCGATAGCCGCGGGAACGCACAAAACTTAGCGGCCGTCGCCGGCGGCGGATCGGCCCGTTAGTCATGATCTCGTCACAACGTTGAAAGGATTCGGCATCGCAGATAATTGGGCGGCGCCGCGGTGGCATTCGCCATCGACGCGCGCTAACATGCGGCGTCATCGACCTGAGATGCCCGCACATGTTCGTCCACGTTCTCGCCTTAAGCCTGACGGTCACCGCCGTTCCGAATCCGCACGCGCTCATTGACCGCGCGCTATCCGCGATGCGAAACCGGGCCGCGCCGGAACGCGTGCAGTCGGTTCGCCTAACTGGCATCGACCACACGTGGATCCTCGGCAACGCCGAACGCGCCGACGGACCCTGGCGTGCGCTCTACGCGCAGTTCGCTGAGCTGTACGATCCCGTCACCGGACGCCTCAGGCGAACGTCGCTGATCCTCCCGCGGGACACGAACAACGCGCCGGAACACGTCACGATTCTCGCCGACTCCGTCGCCGGCGTTTTCGACGGCCCGCGCTTCACGACCGGGTCGCGTGCGACGTATGAGGACTTGATCGATCGCGTGGACGGCCTGCCGCTCCGCGCGCTCGAGCTCGCATCGGCGTCATCAGGGCTCGTGTATGATCGCGTCGTCCGGCGCTACGGCGTCCCGCACGACGTGGTGTCCTTCCCCTGGCGAAACGGCCGCATGCGATTGGAGCTCAGTCGCGAAACGCACTTGCCTGACGCGGTCGAGATCGTGCGCGCGTACCCGGACAACTTCCGTTGGGCGGCGTTCGGCGACGTGACGATGCGCACCGACAACGTGGACTGGACCGTTACTCCGACCGGCGCGTACTGGCCGATGCAGCAGAAGGTCTCACTCAACGGCGAGCCGCTGCGCGACGTCACCTACTCGATGGCGGTCCTCGACGTCTCACCCGTCGCGCCCGATTCGTTCGCCTTCTCCGATTCAGCGCGCGCCGCGTACCACGCCAACTCCGCGCTCAACCTTTCGCGACTGCGCGTCGGGATGCGCGGACAGCCGACCGTGCTCGAGCCCGGCATCGTGCGCATCCCGGATTTCTGGGCGCAGACGCTGGTCAAGCAGGCGGATGGTGTGGTGATCTTCGAGGCGCATATCAGCGCACAGTACTTGCACGACGTGATCGCCGAAGCGAACCGGCGATGGCCGGGGTCGCCGATCAAGGCGCTCGTGATGACATCTGATCCGTGGGCGCACATCGGCGGGGTGCGCGAGGCCATGGCGCTCGGGATTCCGATTTACGTGCGGGCGACCAGCATTCCGTTTCTTACACGCCTGGCGGCGGCGCCGCATACGTTGGAGCCGGACGCGCTCGCGCGCTCGAGGCGCTCGCCGCATTTCATTCCAGTGTCGGCTCGAACGGTGATCGGCTCCGGCGCCAACCAGGTCGTGCTCTACCCCGTGCGCGGACCGTACGCCGAACGCATGCTGATGGCGTACTTCCCTGTGCATAAGCTCCTCTACGGCGCCGACCTCGTCTTCGCCAATCGCCGGCCTAACGGCGAGCCGCGGCCCGGGTTCTCCGAGACGGAAGCCACCGATCTGCGTCGCGCTGTGGCCCGGGAGCATCTGGCGGTCGACACGTTGATTTGCGTTCAGAACACGCCGCCGGTCGCCTGGCGGGACTTCGCCGTGAACTGAGGAACCGTGCGGTTGGCATCTGGGCCGGCACACCAACGGCGCCGCCTTCATGGCCGGCCTACGCCCCCGTGCGCGGCGTGAACCAGCTGCGCGTACCGCGCGCGTTGGTCGGGCCGCAGCACAGCGACGATTTCCATCTGTGCCGAATCCATCGTAGCGCGAACGGTCGGCTGCAGTGCTCGCCAGGCGGAGTCGATCGCGCTCTGGCGGCGGGTCAAGATGCCGGTGATCGATGCACGTTGCGCCGAATCGAGAGCCAGCTCTCCGCTCAGGCGCTGAACGAAGGCGTGAGGCTCCATCGGGTTCGATGGGGTCGGCATCGCCCGTGTTCGGCCGATCGCGAGGCCGACGGCGCCACCGGCGATGAAGAAGGCGGCGAGCAAGAGCCAACCTTTCGTGGGAGCGGAGATCATTGGGCGCTCCGAACGCGGGGGGCTTGGACCAGCGGCAGCATCGTGAGCGAGGGCGGCGTCGTTCCGGCCAGCATGCGGCCAAGCGGATCGTTAGGCACGAGCACCGCGGCGAGCACGGCGGCGGGCGTTGCGCGGAGCGGCTGCCGCGTCGCCATCATCGCACCCATCGCGATCGCGGCGGCAGCGGTGAGATACGCGGCGGCCAGCCAGCCGCGCCGACGACTCCCGACCCATGCCACGCCCGAGCGGCGGCGCGGCGCGGCGTTCACGATCCGCGACGCAAGCGCGTCCCAGTACGAGGGCTCGTCCGGAATTGGCGAGGTGTCGAACAGGTCCGCCATTGTCCCTCCTTTCTCGATTGGCGCGACGCACACGATCACTCAGCGGAGTCTCCGCCAGTCCACCATGTCGTCCGAACGCCGAGCACCGGCTCGAGCACAGAGCGCAGATCGCGACGCGCGCGGAACACGTGCTGCCGCACAGTGGAGGCGCTAATCTCGTACATGGCCGCCACATCATCCACGGCGACATCGCGCAGGATGACAAGGTCAAAGCATGCGCGCTGCATTCGCGGCAGACTCGCGAGTGCCCGCCGAACGAATGCAACGTCGCTCGCGGCCTCGAGCGGATCACCGGCGTCCGGCCCGCGGTCCGTATCCACTGCCCAACGACGCCACAGGCCGTGACGGCGCGCGCGGCGGGCGTGCGTCTTTTGCGCTAATCGGCGAACCACGCCGAACAACCACGGCGCGAAGGGACGCGTGCGGTCTAACGCCGCCGCCCGTTCGAACGCCAGTATGAACGCCGACTGCACGATATCTTCGGCGTCGTCACGGTCGCCCATCAGCTGCGCGGCGAACAACGTCGCGGTGCGGACGTGCCGCCGTACGAGCAGCCGCCACGCGTCATCGTCGCCCGCGGCCACCGCCGCGAGCAACGCACTGTCGTCGAGCCGATCATCCACCAGGTGCGCGCAGCGTTTCGAGCGGCGATACCAATGTCGCGCGCCGCGCCGGGAGAAAACAAGCCGCCGCCGCGGTCGCGAACATGAGCCCTGCCACCGCGCCGAATGTCCACGGGTCGAGCGGCCGCACCTGCACCAGCATGCCGCGCAGCAATCGAGTGATCGCGCCGCCGCCCGCGATGCCCGCCACGATACCCACGATCGACGGCGCGAGCCCGTCGCCCATGATCAAGGTGATCACACTGCGCGCCTGCGCGCCGAGGGCCAAACGGATTCCCAATTCGCGCCGCCGTTCGGCCACGCCCTGGCTCACCACCGCGTACGTACCGACGATCGCCAACAGCAGCGCGCACGCGGCGAACGTGCCTAACAGGAGAACGGTGAACCGGCGCGACTGCACCGACGCGGCGGCGAGCTCGTCCAGCGTTTCGACCCCGGCCAGCGGGAGCGCCGGATTCAACTCCGCCACGGCGCGCTTGAATGCGCCTAACACCAGGCGCGGATCGTCGCTCGACGTTCGCAGCACGATGGCCATCGCGCCGCTCGGCGCCTGGGCATGCGGCACATAGACGATGGGATCGCCCGGCGCATCGAGCGCGGTTTGTTTCGTGTCCGCCACCACGCCCACCACCTCGCGATCGAGCGGCTTGCTGTCGAACGCAAATCGCAGACGCTGTCCGATCGGATCGGCGCCCGGCCAGTACCTTCGCGCCATCGCGTCGTTGATGAGTACCACTGGCGCGCCCGCGGAATCGTCCGACGCGACGAACCGGCGTCCGCGGTGCAATGGGATCCGCAGTGCATCCAGTGTGCCGGGAGTCACCGCCGTCATGTGCACCGCCGGTTCGTCGCCCACCGGCACGGGCCGGCCATCGATCGTGAACGTTCCGCGATCGGCGTCGATGGCAATGTCTAACGGCAAGGACGACGTGGCGCCGGCGGCGACGACCCCTGGAACGGATGCCGCGCGCGCGACGAGTTGCGCGATGAAGTTGACGCGCGCGGCCGGCGTCGGGTTCCATTGATAGACGAACACTGTCGCGGCGAGCACGTGGTCGGACTCGTAGCCGCGATCCGCGCGAACGACGTCTACGAAGCTTCGCAAGAGCAAACCCGATCCGATCAAGAGAATCACCGCCAGCGCGACTTCGGTCACGACGAGCACTTGGCGCGGCCGGCGGCGCGCGATGCTGCCGGCAGTCCGTTCGCCCGACCGGAGCGCATCGGCCGCGTCGTGTTGGGCACCGCGCAGAGCCGGCAGGAGTCCGAATATCATGGTGGCGACGACCACCACCGCGAGCGTGAACGCGAGGGCACGGGCGTCGACCCGCATGTCTTCGATGCGCGGGACCGACGCCGGACTCACCCGGCGGATGACGGCGACGCTCCAGCCCGCCAGGCCCGCGCCCAACGCACCACCCGCCAGCGCGACGACAAAGTGTTCGATCAACAGCTCGCACGCAATGCGTCCCCGCGAAGCGCCAAGCGCCGTTCGGATGCCGAGCTCGCGACTCCGACGCGCCGTGCGCGCGAGCACCAGGCTGGCGACGTTGACGCAGGCGATCAGCAGCACCATCGCCACCGCCCCGAACAGCAGCAGCACGGCGCGCTGCGCGTCACCCACGATCGCGCGATCCAGACGCTCCACGGTAACGCCGGTGTTGGCGTTCGTCGGCGGATACTCGAGAGAGAGCTGCGCGCCGACGCGTTCGGCATCGGCGCGGGCGGCGTCTAACGATACCCCTGGCTTGAGTCGCCCGACGATGTGGTACCACGCGGTGTTCCGGATCTGCCGCTCACGCCCAACGAGCACGGTAGGCGCATAGATCTCCATCTTCGAGCTCGAGAGGTAGTCGAAGTTGCGAGGCAACACGCCGACCACGGTTGCCGAACCGCTTCCGATCCGGAGCTGTCGCCCGATGATCGCTGGATCACCGCCGAACCGGCGCTGCCAGGAGGCGTACGTTAGGACCAGAGCGTGGGGCGGCCCGGGAACGAAATCGCCAGGACCAAACAGGCGGCCAAGTGCAGGCCGGGCGTCGAGGACGGAGAAGAAGTCGCGCGAGACGTTCCAATTGTAAATCTGTTCGACACCGTCGGGCCCGGTGTACGTGAGCGCGAACGGCTCTGCCGACGCGAGCGCCGCGAACGACGTCGTTCGCGACTGCCAGTCCACGAAGTTGGCGGGCGCGACGTCGTCATGCGCGTTGCCGCTCTTTCGATCGTTTTGGAACAGAGCAACCACGCGGTCCGGCCGCGAGAACGGCAGCGGCTTGAGGAGCACCCCATCCACGACGCTGAAGATCGCGGTTGTTGGGCCAATGCCAATGGCGAGCGTGACGAGTGCGGCAAGGGTAAAGGCGGGCGAGGCGCGCAACGCACGGAGCGCGGCAACGAGGGAATCGGTTGCACTCCGCGAACGTGAACCGAACACCGAGTGGGCCCAATCTGGTTTACGGTCAGGCAACGGCACGTGTCCCCCGAGGACGAGGTGCATCCGACGCGGCGCGCGACGATCGCGCCCGCACCAATCATTCCCGCCAAGGGCGCCTCGCGTTTACCCGTGCCATACTCAGCGCGAGTCGCCAGGAACGATTTCCCACGGCGTCGAGTAGTTCATGAGGGGTTGCTCGAACGTCGCACCCTTGGCGCCGAACGATCGGCCGAACGCCAGCATCGATTCGAAGGAGTCCATTTGCTGCGCGTCGGAGAGTGTCTTCCCTACGCTGACGTTCGTGAGCGATGAGGACGCTTCGTCTTCGCCCGCATGGCAGTACACCAATCCGCGCGTCAAATAGCGTATGAACCGGAGCACGAGGAACGCAATCTGCCCGACCCTTCGGGTCGCCCTGCACGCACCGCGACGAGCTGGCTGCGCCTGCATCGCACCGAGCGTCGTCATGCGCTGGTCATGCCTAACGCTCGGCGCGCTCGCCCTCGCCGCCTGCCTGAACAAGAACGGCGCTGCGTCTAACGCCGGCGCACGTTCGGCTTCGGATCGCCCGCCGTCGCTCGACGTGCGTGCGCTTGGCGAAGATGCGGTGCGGTACCGGCTCGTGCCCGACGGCCGAACCGAGCGCGACACGACAACGTGGACCGTCACGCGCCGCGCCGAGCCTGGATCTCGCGGACTCGCTCTGCAAGTGATGTCCTCGGTCAGCCGTGGAGACACCGCGGTCGACTCCGTCCTGTTCGACGCGCGCACGCTGATTCCCCTTTGGGAGCACGCGCACGGACGCGAGTCGTTCGCGGTGCACTTCACGCAAACGCTCATCACGGGTTGGCTGCGGGAGCCAGGCTCCTCTGCTCGCGACCTTCACGCGAGCACCCGCGGGTTCGCCTACAGCGCGACGATGGACAACGTCGTCGTCCGATCCCTGCCGCTCGTACCGCGCTATCAAACGGTGCTCCCGTTCTGGGATGGCGATCGCCTGGAGCTGGACACGGTACGTGTGCGCCCGTTAGGCGCTCCGGGCACGGGTGCCTGGGTGGTCGACTTCGTGGAACCCTACGCCGTGGAGACGCTGTGGATCGACCGCGCCACGCGCCGCGTCGCGCGACATGAGTACGTCTACACGCGCGATGGATCCCGCTCCCACGTCGTGACCGAGCGCTAAGCCCGTCCCGCGACGCACATCAATGGTTGTCCGACGCCGGCACGGCGCTCGAATGCGCGGCAACGCTCACCATCGTCCATGCATTTTCACCCACACGTCGGTCGCTCGCGGGACAGCCGTTCGTCAATCGAACACGTCAACAGCGAGTCGCGAGCTTTATCGGATTGGAACAACTCGAGAGCGTCATCCGTACGGACTCGCGGAGATCCGCCGGCCAAACCCCGCGTCAACCAATCGCCCCACGGTCCATGCTACCCCTGCGTTCCGCGTTTCGCGTCAGTGCTGAGACGCTGCGCCAGAGCCCGCTCCGGACGGTCCTGTCGACGCTCGGTATCGTGATCGGTGTCGCCTCGCTGGTCGCGATTCTTTCACTCGGCGATGGCATGGAGCGATTCGTTCATACGGAAATCGGCGCGAGCACTGACTTGCAAATGATCCGCCTCTCTCCGTTAGCAACGCGCACCGTGGATGGCACGCCGATTCCGCGAGCGGATACGGTTCGATTCACGCCCGACGACGCCGGGTCGCTGGCCGCGTCGCTCGACGATTCGGTCTTGGTTGGCGTGACCGCCAACGGCGTCGCGTTGACGACCGCGAGGGGCGAGCAACGCGCGGTGCGGGTGATCGCCATTTCGCCCGCACTGGCAAGCGTCGTCAACCTCGCCGTCGGGGCCGGCCGCCCGTTGTCCGCCGCCGACGCGAACGAGCCGCGCCTCCTCCTTTCCTCGAAGGCGGCGCGAGAGCTCGCCCCGGCCGGCGCGCGCGCACTCGGCCCGGGCGATTCGCTGCAGTTAGGCGGTGTGCGCTTCGCGATCATCGGCATTTTGAGCGGCGAACAGTCCGGCAGTTCGATTACGGCGGTGGCGCCCATTCGCAGTGCGGCGCTATCCATCGTCCGGGGCGATCGAGACTGGGCGCCGTCGCTGGTGCTGCGCGCGCCGTCAATCGAGGCCGTGACGGCCATGCGCGCCGGAAGCGAGCGATGGCTCGCCGCGCATTACGGCACCCAGTGGCACGACCGTGTGGAGCTCGACGGCAATACGAAGCTGGTCGCAAAAGCCGAACGCGGCATCTTGCTGTTCAAGATGTTCATGGGCGCGATCACCGGCATCTCCCTCGTGGTGGGTGGGATCGGCGTGATGAACGTCCTCCTGGCAGCCATCGCGGAGCGTACGCGGGAGATCGGCGTGCGGCGCGCGGTAGGCGCCGCGCGCCGCCACATTCTTGCCCAGTTCCTCGCCGAGTCGGTGACGATCACCGGCTTGGGCAGCGCTGTCGGTATCGTGCTGGGACTCGCGTCGTCCTACGGCATCACGGCGGTGCTGCGTTCCCGGACGCAACTGCCGGTGTATGCCGGCACTTCGCCTAACACACTAATCGTTGCCGTTGGGATGGCCGTTGCGGTCGGGCTGTCCTTCGGACTCTATCCGGCGCTGCGCGCCGCGCGCCTCAGCCCGATCGACGCGATCCACAACGAGTGACAGCGACACGGCATGGCCCGAGCGCACGCCGCGAAACCAATCTGGAAGTGCTTCACTTCGGCGGGACGATCGCGGGAGACGCACGCGCGGCTCCATTGGCATGCTCCACAATGTTCATGTTCCTTCGTGCATCGCTGAGTGCTCCACTGCGTTGACCACCGGAATAGCGGAGATAACGAGAACGGCTGCTCCGCTACTGTGTCACACAAGCCATTCATCTTTTGCCCGCGGCCGTTCGCATCACCCGCGGCGCCATTCACCTCATGCAATCTCGCGTGGTGCCGCCCGCGCATACATTCAACGAGCGAAACGGGGCGCGACCTTCGTGGTCCCACTGTCGCCCCTCCGATCTGGAGCGCCAACAATGATGCGCAAGTATCTCTGCCTGCTCGTACTCGCGGCCGCCGCCGCGACACTCAACGCACAAGCACGCCAAGCACCGAGTCGAGCTGCCCTGGATGACATCGTCGGCGTGTGGCAAAGCGACACCGTCGGCGGCGTCTCTGCACGCTCGGTGTGCTCCCCTTCTCCACTCGGCGCCGCCGTCATTTGCGAGCAGCTCGTTTCCTCCGCGCGCGGTATCCAGCGGGCGCTCAATTTCTTCGTGGTTGATTCGGCCGCTGGAAGGTACGCGCACTACGTGTTAGGCGCGTCGCGTGACCTTTCGCCACCGACGCCGGTGGCGATTGCCAAGCATGTGTGGACGTACGGGGGACACGAGCGCTCGAGCGACGGCAACTACTACCGGACGATCAACGATTTCTCACCGCACGACTCGTACACCTGGCGGCAGGAGTCGAGTCGCGACGGCGTGCACTGGGCGGTGATTCGACACGGACGATCGATCCGCGAACGGTCGTCGACGGCGTCGCGTGGTTAGGCATTGCCGCCGTGCATCTGCGCGCCTTCCTCGCCATTGTCCTGGTCATGACCGCCGTGCCCGGTCCGGATACGGCGCTCGTGATTCGGAACGCCGTGCGACGCGGCCGCCGCGCCGGCGGGGTTAGGCAACGGGGTGGTTCCGCAAGTCGACCGTCCACACTGCGGCGCCATGACAATTTTCGCGCGCGATTGTGACACGTTGCGTCTACACGGAGTCGCGATCGGTCGAGTACAATGCGGCGTTGCGTGATCGACGGATGGAAACGCCACACGGATACACTCCCGCCCATCTGACGTTGATTCATCGACGAATCCCGGAAGGTGCAACCGCACGGCTGCCACGCGCGCCGGCCTGCACGTTCGTACCCACACCTCATGGAGCACCCGTGTTCAAGTCCGCTGTCCGATGGCCCCGATATTTCTCGTTGCTCCGTCCCGGCGCGGGAGTCGTCCTTCTCGCAGCCGTGGCTGCATGTGCAGTTAGGCAGAGCTCGGCGCCCTCCACCGAACGAGGCATGCTGCTGCCGGGCTCCCGCGACCTCGCGTCTGTCCGGTTCGAGACCGCGACGATCAATATCCACTTCGTCGCGGACCGCAAGTCCAATGGCGATTCCGTGTACCGGGATCTCGGAGGAGCGCAGAAGAACTACGTGCTCACGGCATATCACGGTACGCCGGCCGTCATGATCGTTCTGTCGCAGCCCGGCGGACCGCGCCCATTCGTCGACAGTGCGCTGGTGCGCCGCGATGGACTTGAACCCATCTGGGAAGTCCAGCACGCGGGCAGCACGCGGACGCGATACGACTACGATGGCGCGAGTGTTCGGCGAGCCGTGACGGCGCCCGATTCCTCGGTGGCGCCCTCGACAGCGACGTACCCATTCCGCGTCTTCAATTTCAACGAGCTGGACGAGCTCGTCCGGTCCGTACCGCTGCACGCGGGATACCATGCGATCGTCCCGCTCTACTCCGAGGGCGACAACGCACTCGAAACGGATACCATCCAGGTCGAAGGGACGGACGGTACCGGCGTGTGGAACGTGCGCTTCGCCGACAAGGTGATCATCGGACATTACGGCATCGATGGCGCGACGCGGAAAATCGTGCGATTCGATATCGATCGCCACGCGGACAGGGCGCACTTCTTCTACCTGTTTGGGAGCGATTCGACCCGGGCTGGTTGATCGGTGTTCTCTCATCGCTCCGCAACGTTTCATCCCGCTCGGAGGTCTTGCATGCGCAGTGTGTCGTGCTGTCTCGCCCTCGTGCTCGCCGCGTCGCCGTCCGTGGCCCAGACCATCCAGCCTGGAAGTCCGCTGCTGCGAATGGATCGCATCCATCCGTATACGGACTCGATCAGCTTGGTGCTCATCCCGAAGGATAGCGCCCAACGGATTGCGGGCACGCTGGTGCGGGACGTCCAGGAGGCGCGCGATAGCGGCGTCGCGGTGTTACGCGAGACACAGCGCTACACGTTCGCGACGGGCAAGACCGAGGTCGACACGCTCGATGTGAACGCGACGACGCTCGAGTCGATGCGCGTCGTCGAAATCAACGCCGCAGCCAGCCACGATCTGCGATTGCGCGACGGACGCCTGACGGGCGTCGTGTGGTCGGCCGATTCCGGGCGCACACGGGTCGACACTCCGTTAGGCGCAGCGTTCTTCCACAGCATGGTGACCGAGTCGCTTCTGGCAGCGTTCCCGCTCGATGCGAATCGCACGCTCCAGCTGCCGGTCGCCGACACGCCCGGCATGACGGTGCATCTGGCAACGTTTCGCGTGACCGGAACGGCGACGCTGCGCACGGCAGACGGCGCCGTGCAGTGCCTCGTGGTCCAGGAGTCGCCGTCTACCGTCGCGTGGGTGTCGAGCGCGAACGGACGCCTGGTGCGGCTGCACTGGACGCTGCCTAACGGGACGGCCATCTGGAAGCTGCCCACGCGCGACCTGCCGTTCCTCGATGCGCATGTGACCGCGTCGCCGCTCAGCATCACGACCGGCCACAGGTTGGACTACCAGTCGTAGATCTTCACGCCGGCGAGCTGCTTTGCCAACGCATCGCCGGAGAAGCCGATCGTCAACGTGAAGTCGTATCCGGGGTAAGCAGCGAGTGGAAGGGCTTCGTGCGCAGTCCGGCCGCCGGCGCCGTGCTCATGTCGCTGAGCACGATCATCGTCGCCATCAATGCACAGTTGTTGCGGCGCGCACGTTTGTAACGGCACTATTGTCTTCTTCGTGTGCCCCGCTCGATCGACGGCCTTCCCCCTTTCGAGAACTCGCATGGATTACGCACGCGTCCGCCGCATTCTGACCGCGCTCGTCGCGGCCGGCCCCATCGTGTGGATCGGCGCCTGCGCGAGGGATCGCTACAACGGCGCGGCGCCACCGTACACTCCGGTCGCGCGCACGATCACCATGACGACGGTGCCGCTCCTCGTGAAAGAGGACCAGCGCGTACTGCCTTTCCTAACGGCGGACTTCGCCAAGGGCGGTGTGCTCGACGGCAAAGAGGTGTACGCCTTCTCACCATCGACCGTCACAGTCGAACAGGGCGACACGATTCATTTCGTGTTCGTCAATCCCGAGGACGACGTCCACTCTTTCGTTCTGCCGGATTTCTCCGTCGCCCTGCCGCCGCAGAAAACGACCAGGGCGACGTACGTTGCCAGGCACGCCGGGATCTACACCTTCACGTGCTCGATCCCCGCGCACGTGCCGATGATGTGGGGGCAGCTTGTGGTGCTGTCGCCAAGCGCCGTACGGTAGCGACCAACGTTCGCACGTCGGGCGAGCGGACGCGGCCCCGGGCTTCATGGCGTCGGATCCGGCCCGGCAGCGACCAGAGCCAGCGGACGCCGCGCCCTTGTGTTGCGTTAGGCTCATGGGCATCTGCATGCCCGGCATATCCATCGATTGGCGTCCGGAGTGCGGCGCCATGGACCTGCGAGCCGGCCGAATGCTCACGAACACCGAGAGTCGCCGGCACGGGAACGGAGGTCGTGCTGATTGGCCGACGCGCCGCGCGAACACGAGGTGCACCATCACGTTAGGCAATCAGCGTAACGGCCAGAATTTGTGGTAGGCGTCGTCGTAGCGGACCCGAAACGACGAGAATTTTCCATCGCGAACTTCCCACAGGTGCACGGAGCTGAACGACAACGGGCGTCCTTGGTATTGGAGCTCTTCCAGCGTGAGAACAGCGCCATGATTGTCGCTGGCCAAGACATCCAAGACCTCAACGCTTAGCGAGCCCCCGTACAGCTGTCCCATCTTTTGGAAGAAGCTGATGACGTCGTCTTTACCTGTGTATTCGCCTGCCAACGGACTGCCGCCCGAAACATGCCAGGTGATATCCTCGCTGAGCGACTCCAACAGGGGATTGGGATTTCCTGTTGAGAACGCCTCGTAGTTGGTTCGGAGTAGTCGCGCGACGGCTAGAGACATATGGCCGGATCCTTCGGTTCATGGTTATCTCGGGGAAACCCCCGCGGGCGAGGGGTCGTGAGGCCGGAGCACACGAAGCGTGACGGCTGGGCTGGCGAGCCGGCTATGCACGATCGCAACCGTGCGTTGCGGTGTCAATCCGCGTAAGGGCGTCGAGTTCGCAAATGCGCGCGTCGTATTCCGCGTGCGGCCGGCTCCTCGGCGAAGGCCGTCAACACGACGAACTTGACTAACGGTGGCCACGCAATCCCGTGCATGAGCCGCGCGCCGATGATTACGATGGGCGGATGGAACACGTACACGGCGAAGGCGTTGTCCGACAGGTATCGCGCCACGCGCCCCTGCGCGTCGAGCCACCGGCGGTAGAGCACAATCAAGCCGAATGACAGTGCGACACCGGTGAACGCCTCCCACGTGGCGAAGGCCGCGGTCTCCAGGTGCCACCGCCGGCGCGCGCGCGGGGTTGGACGAGCTCGATGGCATCCCGGAGCGCGATGTCCTCGCCCGCTACCCATACGCGCTGGCCGCGTACGCCGACCTGCATGCGTCGTTAGGCAACATGGGCGACGCGCGTTCGTATCTCGACCGCGCGGCGGCGCACCAGGCGTCCGGTGCCCAGGCCGCGCTCCTCCGGCGCAAGCGCGCCGCACTCGATCGTTAGGCCGCCGCCGAACATGGATCCGAGGAAGCAGCTTCACAGAACGCGCATAGGTACCTGTTCGGCGGACCCATCGTCCTGCTGTGCTCGTAGGAGACGGTCCTCGCACGACGGGTGTCCCTGGATTGGGAAGTGTCGCGCCTGGCGCCCGGCGTATCGAGCCGGAGGGAACGCCGGGCTTCCACGCTCCGCTGAGCGGACCTGTGCGCTCGGCACGGCACCCGCTTGCCCCCGAAGGCGAAAGTAATGCCGCCTTCAGGTAGCACTCGCCATCTTACGGGCAGGGCGCCACGCCCTCGTTTCGCTCTGGACTCGGCGCGGAGTATTCGGCGGCCGAGTCGCCCGGGCGTACGCACCGTTTGCAGGAGGAGATCATACGGTATCGGACCGACGTCCAGGAGGCCGCTCGTCGGATGAGCGTACCCCGCGTTAGGAGCCTGGCCGAGCGCCGCAGCGCGTTGCCGGGCGCCGTGGTCACGATCGCAATCGTGGTCTATGTGATCCTCCGGCACCGCGATCTCGGTCGCAGCGTCGCCGCCGGTTTGGCGTCTCTTGCTCCCGCAGCCGTCGCCGGGGCGCTTGCGTTAGTCGTGGTGCAGGTTCTGTGTCAAGGCTCCCGCTTCTGGGCCCTGCTTCGCGGCGAATCCGGTCTCGGCAGGCTGCTGGTGCTGCACGCGTTCAGCGTGGGTGAAGTATTCAACTCCCTGATGCCCGCGAGGGTGGGCGACGCCGTCAAGGTGGTGATGCTGCGCCGCGCTCACGCATCCGCGGAGTCCGGCCTCTCGCGGATCGTCGGCGCTCTGCTGGCCGACAAAGTGGTCGACATCGCGACCCTCGTCGTGCTCTCCCTTCTGGCGCTCGCCATCGCCGGCTACGGCCGCCTCTCGGCCGAGCGCGTCGCGCCCGGCCTGCAATGGCTGGCGGCCGGGGCGGCGGTCGTCGCCGTCCTCGCCGTGGCTCTCCCGTTCGTCGTTAGACGTGGACTGGCCGCGCGGCGCTTCGCGTCCGTATGGCGATTCGCACACGGTGTCCGCGTCGGGTTCGGCGTGCTCCGCGAGCCCCGCCGGACCCTGCACAGCGCGATGTTCGGCATCGGCGGGCGGCTCGCGGAAGCCACCGTCATTCACGTACTCTGCGCGGCGTTAGGCGTGTCGATCAGCGCCGCCGCGATCGTGCTCGCGATCGCCGTGTTGAACCTGGCCATCGCCATTCCCCTCTCGATCGCCAACCTCGGCGCCTATGAAGCAGCGCTGGCGTTTGGCCTAACCGTTTGGGGCGTGCCCCTCGTGAGCGCGATCGCCATCGCCTTTGCGCACCATGTCATCGAGCTCGCGGGCATTGCGAGCACGGCGGGCCTCCTGACCGTCGCCCGGCGATGGCGCGGCTCCGGAACGGGAGCGGCATGGGGGGGATGAATCACGATCCTCGGGCCCAACGGCTGCCCCTGACGCCACCATTACAGATCTGGCGGAGACCTGGCGGGGTGGCAGCCCTTGCTGTAATACACCGAGGCGACTACCAGGCATCACGAGCGTCACGTTCGCCTGGACGTCGGACAGCTCGCCGCACGGAGGACAGCGGACACTTCGGGATGAGGTAAGGCCATGCGTGTCAAACACCCTGTTCGCAGCACCTTCAATCTGCTGTTTCGCCACGCGATGATCGAGGCACAACTGATCATCACGCGCCGATGCAACCTCAGCTGCGGGTATTGTACGGAATTCGACAAGATCTCCGAATGCATTCCGTTAGACGCGTTGAAGACGCGGGTCGATGCCCTGCATCGCCTGAACGCCATCAACATTACCCTGCTCGGAGGGGAGCCTCTGCTGCACCCGGATCTCCCCGCCATCGTCGCCTACGCCGATCGTGCGGCCCAGGTCTCGCTGACCACCAACGGGTTTCTCCTCACCGCCGACCTGATTGCCCAACTCAACGACGCCGGCCTGGCGAACATGGAAGTGAGCGTGGATGGGGTGCGGGCAGATCGCACCAGTTACATCCAGAAGTGCCTCAAGACTGTCCGTTCCAAGCTCGAGCTGCTCCGGAAACTGGCGCGATTCGACGTGCACGTAAATCTGGTGCTCTGTGAACAAACCAAAGGCGAATTCCGCGACGCCATACGCGAACTGAACAACCTCGGCTTCTCGGTGTCCCTCGGGCTCCTCCACGACGCGAGCGGCAGCGTGTCCATCGCCGGCGCCGACTATCTGGCCCTCTGGCGCGACTATTACGCGAATATGCGGCCGTTTTCCTACATCGACGAGGAATACGGCGCGCAGCTCCTTGCCGGCAACCAGCCAAAATGGAAATGCCGCGCAGGATCGCGTTTCGTGTACGTCGACGAGTTTGGGAACGCCCAGTTCTGTTCTGCCCAACGCGGACGCCTCAACAAGCCGATCACGGAGTACGCGTCCCGCGACGTGGCACAACACGGAAAAACCTACAAAGGTTGCGAGGCCGGATGCTCGCTCCTCTGCCACTACCGCGACTCGGCCGTCGACAATCGGCCGTTCCATGCCGCCGCGGCGATGATCAAGCTTGCCACACGGGGTTCGCTGCGCGCCGGCGGCGTGGCTTGACGCTCTGCCGCTCGCACACGCACCCCGAGTACCCGAGCCTGGCCCCTGGCCCGCGCTCTGGACGCCAGGGAGACTCGATCACTTCGTGTATTTCCAGCCGGTCTCGACGATCTGCTTGTTCGCTTTTTTGAATCGGTCTTCGCTATACCGCTTGCTTCCCAGAGTTTGCGGATCGTTCCCCCAACCAAAACAGCTCGGGCGCAAGCCGGACGCGCTCTTGAACGCGTACTTTTGCTCGAGAAATACAAGATAGGCCTGCCCGATGCTTCCGAAATCGGGCGGGTTTCGGAAGCTGTCTGCCTTGCCTATGAAAACCTCGCTGAAATAGACAATCGGCGCGGACTGGTCGGAAAAGCAGTACAGGTAAAACTCTCCTCGCTGCAGCGCGGTCGCCGTGTCTGCCGGCGTCATTGCCTTTGGGGGCACCTCGCCCGCCGCGTAGGACCAGTTGACGTGAGTGACGTCTGTCTTACCGTCGGCCAACGCTGTGTCCTCGTAACTCAAGGAAAATGCCCGCGTCTGCGGATCCGAGGAAGCAGCTTCACAGTCGGCCTTTTGGCTCCCCAGCTTGGCGACTGGATAGGTCTGGCGCACAAAATTGAACCACGCGCTTTGAACCGCGGTTGCTGACGCGCCCGTGTGGCTGTACGAGCTAACGTAAACAACCCGTCGGCTCGAGGTGAAGCCGGAAAACGTGCATAGGTACCAGCTGCCTTGTCCCGGTGCGGGCGCTGCTGCTGGAGCAGGCGCGGGCGCTGGGGTCTTCGCGGCCGGTTGCGAGGAAGTCGTCGAGCCAGACACTGGTGGCGCACCGGAATTCGGCGCCGGCGACTGGGCAAGGATGAACGTCAACGTGGTACCCGGTGGCATGACGATTTGCTGGCCGCTCGCGATTGCCGAGACAGCAGCAGGCGCATGATTACCCAATCCTCCGAGCATG
Source organism: Gemmatimonadaceae bacterium (assembly GCA_035279625.1). Lineage (GTDB taxonomy): Bacteria > Gemmatimonadota > Gemmatimonadetes > Gemmatimonadales > Gemmatimonadaceae > JADGGM01. The sequence continues at coordinate 3,334 of DATEHK010000167.1, read as the reverse complement.
GCGTGCATCGCGTTCGCGTCGGTTCGCGCGACGGTGGTCGCGCTTGCCAAGCTGCTGGCGACCGCAACCGCCTGGCCGTTGGTCGCGACGGTCGAGACGTGCGCAACCCAGGCCGACCCGCTTCCGGTCAGGGTGACGGTCGCGTGCGCGCCGCTCGCGATTGCGACGCCGTTGCCCTCGGCGACCGACCTGGTGACGACCGCGCGGTACTGCTTCCCCGCCGGATCACTCCCGGTATTAACGCGCTCGATTATTCGGACGATCATCTTGGTGCCGATCGCGGAACTATTCTGCGTCTGCGCCTGCAGTGCCGATGGAGAGGCCAGCGCAGCAAGAATCGACAGCGAGCAGAGACATCCGCAAAGTCTCGGTTCGTTCGCGTGGCGCATGCCGTTTGTCCCTGGTTACGGTGGAATCGCATTGTGTGTGCGTAACGTATGGGCGTCCGGGGCGAACGGACAGTAGTCGGGTGTGCCTGTGCCGAGATCCAGCGCTCTGTCTGTGCCTAACGCTAACAGTGAACACCTCGACCGTGTTGATGATGGCCGAGTTGGCAACCATCGGTCGCGCGCAAGGCGGCAACGATGTCGCACAACCGGCGTCGGCAGGTCGCGCTGCCGGGGTTGCCCTCCGGGAGTCTGAGCTCAACTCGACGGTGTGGCGTTGGCGAACGGTCGGGCCCCTGACACCGATCGTGTCTTGCCGTCGCGGCGTTCGGCATCTCCATTACACCGTTTCGGCCTCCATCATCAAGTGGATGGCGCTCCTCGGCTGGAGCGCCATACCCGATGACCCCGTTCGGCAACGCATCCGCAATGAGCTCCGTCCGCAACGACCTCGGGCCCGAGACACTCGCCGGCCGCTACCGCATCGAGCGCGAAATCGGCGCCGGTGCCATGGCAACGGTCTATCTCGCACGCGACCTCAAGCACGACCGCGATGTCGCCGTGAAGATTCTGCGCCCCGAGTTGGCGGCATCGGTGGGCCGCGAGCGATTTCTGCGCGAGATTCGCCTGGCCGCCAAACTTGCGCACCCCCACATCCTGCCGCTCTTCGATTCCGGCGACAGCGGCGGCGACGTGTACTACGTGATGCCTAACGTACAGGGTCGCTCCCTGCGCGATCGTCTCGACGCCAGTCGGCAGCTGCCCGTCGCCGAGGCCATCCGACTCGCATCCGAGATCGCATCGGCGCTCGACTACGCGCACCGCCAGGGCGTCGTGCACCGCGACATCAAGCCGGAGAACATCCTGCTGCACGATGGCCACGCGCTCGTGGCCGACTTCGGCATCGGCAAGGCGCTGAGCGACGTCGCGGACGAGTCCCTCACCCAGATCGGTACGAGCGTCGGCACACCGGCGTACATGAGCCCCGAGCAGGCGGTCGGCGATTCGATAGACGGACGCAGCGACATCTATTCGCTCGGGTGCGTGCTCTACGAGATGCTCGTGGGCGAACCGCCGTTCACGGGACCGACCGCGCAATCCGTAATCGCCAAGCGCTTCGTGCAGACGCCCGCCGATGTGGCAGCGCTGCGCGACGCTGTCCCGCGGCCCGTCGCGCGCATCGTGCAACGAGCGCTCGCGCGCACGCCGATGGACCGCTTCCAGACAGGAGCGGAGTTGCGCGACGCGCTGGACGCGAGCACGTCATCGTCGACCGCAGCGCCGAGCAGCGCGCCGCCACAGTCGATCGCGGTGCTCCCCTTCGAAATCCTGGGCGCCGACACGGACAGCACCTACCTGGGTGACGGCATTTCGGAGGAGATCATCAACGTGCTCGCGCAGATCGATGGGCTTCGTGTCGCGGCGCGCACGTCCGCCTTCTCGTTCAGGGGAACGCACGACGACTTGCGCACCATCGGCGAGAAGCTGCACGTCGCCACCGTGCTCGAAGGCAGCGTGCGCAAGGCCGGCACGCGTCTCCGCGTCACAGCGCAGCTCATCGACGCCGCCGACGGCTATCACCTCTGGTCCGAGCGATACGATCGCGAGCTCGTGGACGTGTTTGCCGTGCAGGACGAGATCGCAGCCGCGATCGCGGCCAAGCTGCAAGTCACGTTCGACACCACGGGCACCAGACTGCGCTCGCGCGCAACGCCGGCGCAGGTCGAGGCGTTCGAGCTGTTCCTCGAAGCGCGCGCCATCGTTGGTCGGCGCGTCGATCTGGACCACGCGATTGCGCTGCTCGAGCGGGCGGTGCAACTGGATCCGACACACGCCCGCGCGCACGCGGCGATCGCCGAGGCATGGCGCCTGCTCGCCACATTCAATCGCGTCCCGGCGGAGGTGGCGATTCCGCGCGCCAAACAGTCCATTGGCTTGGCGCTCGCGATCCAGCCGGACCTGCCCGACGCGCTCGCCGTACTCGCCGTGATCGCGTTCTCGTTCGACTGGGACGCGCGCGCGGCCGTGCGCCACTGGGAGCGTGCACTCGAGGTGAGTCCCATGCAGTCGGAGGCGCGCGTGATGTTTGCGCTGTACGGCCTCGTCATGGGATGCGGGGACATCGAGCGAGCTGCGATCGAGGCGCGGCGCGCCCATGAGGACGACCCGCGCAGCCCGACGGTCGTGGCATTGGCCGCGCAGGTGTACGACATGGCCGGCCGCACGCTGGAGGCGCTCGCGGCCGCCCGACAGTCGGTCGAGCTCGAGCCGGAGTCGATCCTCGGCCTAACGACACTCGCGATGGTCTGCGCCGAGACGGGTGATGCTGAAACGGCGCTGGTGCATGCGCAGCGGGCAATCGACATTTCGGCGCGATCGGCGTTGATGTTGGCAGTCGCATCCTTTGCCGCCGCTGCTCGAGGCGACGTGGATCGGGCCGACGGCTATTTCCGCGAGATTCTCGTGCGGTCCGAGTTCGAGCCGCCGGCGTACTCGGCGCTGACGATGGCTGCGGTCGCGGCCGGCCGACTGGATGAGGCAGTTGATTTTGCGGGCCGGAGCGCCGACGCGCACGAGCTGCTGGCCGGCTTTGCGCTCTACATGCCACTCTACGCGCCGCTCCGGGCGCACCCGGGTTTCGCCGAAATCCGCCGCAGGCTCACCCGCTGATGAACTGACTCGGGGCGCGCTGACCGCGGCGATGGGCGTGCATCGCAAGCACGTCAACGAGTTGTGCAACAACCGCCCGTGCAGCGCGGTGCGATATTGCGATGAAGCGAACCTCGTTCAATCCCCGCGAAGCACGCGAACGAGATCCACCCGCGTCGCGCGCCATGCCGGACCGAGGCTCGCCACAATGGCGATCGCCGCGAAGAGCAGCGACGCGATGACATAGGTGACCGGGTCCGTGGCGGACACTCCGAACAGCAACCCACGCAGCCCGCGCG
>DATEHK010000166.1:0-56569 GCA_035279625.1 Gemmatimonadaceae bacterium | reverse complement strand
GCCTCCGTGGTGGCCAACCACTTGTCGTTAGGCACGTGGTGCGCAATCAGAACCGTCTCGTGTTGGCGGGCTTCCTGGGAAGGGGCGGCGTCTCGAGGCCCGAGATCAACTCCACGACGCGCGCAGCCGCCTCGAACGGTGCATTTTCGTGCTGGGCCGTGAGCGCCGGCGCATCGAACTTGCGAACCACCCAACCCACTGCCGTGAGTCTGGCTATGGCTGCCACCGCGTCCGCCTCCGTAGGCCATGCGTGTGGACGATCGGCAGCCACATAGTACCTCGAAAATCCAAGTTTCAATGTGAGCCCTTCACTCGCACGCGCGACACCTTCCAACTCGGGCGTGCACCGCATGCACGGCGAGTAATACGTAAATAGGTAGAGACGCGTTCCTTCGGCGTCCAGGCCATGCCCGTCGCTGAAATCTCGGGCCTGTTCGATCAACACCATTTCCGTGTGTTGTGCGCCTGCGTATTCACCATTCCAGCTCTTGACCAACCTCTTGTCGCCATGCGCGACGAGGAGCGCACCCGAGTTGCCGCGACGCCAGTTCGCGTGGGCAACCGCGCCTGCAAAGCTCAAGAATCCCATTGCGTGTTCAGAGTGTCGTCGTGGAACGAAATGGTCGTGCGCACACGAAAGAAACGATCGTGCGTTACCTCGACTTCCGTTGGGCGGCTAACGACTCGTTCAGTGCAACCGCGGCGCGAGTGAGCGCCTTGAGCGCATTCCCATTCACCGGGTCGCCCTTGTGGAGATCGATGGCCCGACGGGTGCTGCCCTCGAGACTGGAGTTGAAGAGACGCGACGGATCATCGAGCGACGCGCCCTTGGCGAACGTCAATTTCACGGCACGCTTGTAGGTCTCGCCCGTACAGATGATCCCGGCGTGGGACCAGACTGGCACGTCTCCCCATTTCCATTCCTCGATCACGCCCGGGTCGGCTTGTTTGATGAGCCGCCGAACGTGCGCGAGCATCTCGCCCCGCCAATCGTCCAGGTCTTTGATCTTCCCATCGATCAAGCGAGACGCAGAGCCGTCTGGCGCAGGCTTCGATGTGCTCCGTCGTTTCTTCGGGGCCGACGCCGTTTTCTTCATGGTGCCTCCACTCGCCGTCGAGCGAGTTGCGTTAGACAGCTGGATATCGCGCGCCGCTGTGGCTTGACCGTCATGTAATAGTGATTCTTGCCCTCGTCTTCCGTTTCGCCGGCAAGCGCCAGGCCTGCGCGCTCGATGATCCGGCGGTACGCGTCCCGACCCAGCGACTGCGACCGCTGACCGGTCATCGCGTCCAACCACTCGCAGGACGACGGCGGAGCCGTGAATACCAACTGGCCGCCCGGCGTGAGCACACGCGCCGCCTTGTCGATGACCAGCTCTTGTGCGTCGGCCGGGAGGAGAAAAAGCAGCCCCCACGCCATTACGGCGTCGAACTCGCGTCCGAAGAAATCCGATCGCTCGACAGCGTTGCATTCCACCGGCAGGCCGGGAAACCGCTCCCGAAATGCCGCGACCAGCCTCGGGGACGCATCCACGCCGTACACCGTCAGGCCGGCGTCGACGAGCACCTTCGTCATGGGATAGCCGGGCCCGCAGCCTAAGTCCAGCACCGTGCCGCCGGGCTTGATGGTGCCCACCCATTGGCGAACTGCGCGCAGGCCAACGGCCGAACCGATACCGCTTCCACGACCAGCGAGGAAGTCGGTCGCGACCGCTTCATATCCGTTCGAGGCGTCCGCGAGAGGGCCCGCTCGCCCGTCGCGCTGCATTTGGTCAGGAGTCATCGGTGCGTTTGGTCGAGTGCCTGCCTAACGCGAGCGCTGCGCCGAGCACGCCGCACAGGAGTGCGCCCGCGCGTGGCGCGCGTGGGTGCCCGCACAAAGTCTACGCAATCATAGCGAATCGGCCTATTCGACCCTACATTTCACCTTCGACCTCGACGCCCCACCCGTCACAGACTCCATGACAGACCTCCAGTCGCGCGTCCAGCAGTCGCTGGCCGGGAACTACACGCTCGAGCGCGAGCTCGGCGGCGGAGGCATGTCCAAGGTATTTGTGGCCCAGGAACACAGCCTCGGCCGCAGGGTGGTGGTCAAGCTGTTGTCGCCCGAGCTCGCCGCGGCCATGTCCGCGACCCGCTTCGAGCGCGAGATCCGCGTCGCCGCATCGCTCCAGCAGGCGAATATCGTTCCCGTGCTCACCACGGGTACCGTCGAAGGCCTGCCGTATTACACGATGCCGTTCGTCGAAGGTGAGAGCCTGCGCGCGCGGCTCGGGCGCGGCCCGCTCTCGATTGCCGAAGCGGTGAGCATTTTGCGCGACGTGTCGCGAGCGCTCGCGTACGCGCACGACCACGGCGTGGTACACCGCGACATCAAGCCGGACAACGTGCTGCTGTCGGGACACACCGCTGTCGTCACCGACTTCGGTATCGCCAAGGCCATAGCGGCCGCGGCCGACGGTGCCTCGGGTGCGACGCTCACGCAACTCGGCACCGCGGTCGGGACGCCGGCGTACATGGCGCCCGAGCAGGCCGCGGGCGATCCCGACACCGATCATCGTGCCGACGTCTACGCGTTCGGGTGCGTGGCGTACGAGCTGCTCGCCGGACAGCCGCCCTTCCCCGGACTTCCGCCGCACAAACTGCTCGTGGCGCACATGGGCGAGACGCCCAGGTCCGTGGCCGAGCTGCGTCCCGACTGTCCGCCGGCGCTGGCCGCGCTCGTGATGCAGTGTTTGGCCAAGGATCCCGCGTCGCGTCCGGCGAGCGCCACCGAGCTGCTGCACCGGCTGGACGCGGTGGTATCGCCTTCATCGCCGCACGCGGCGATGCCGGGCATTCTGTTAGGCGGCAGACAGATGCTGGTGCGCGCGCTGGCGGTGTACGCGGGCGCGTTCATCGCCGTGGCGATCGTCGCGCGGGCGGCGATCATCGCGATCGGGCTCCCGGATTGGGTCTTCCCGGGCGCGCTCGCGGTGATGGCGCTCGGGCTGCCGGTGATTCTGTTCACGGCGTACACGCAGTACGTGTCGCACAAGATGGCCTCGGCGACGCCCACGTTCACGCCGGGCGGCACGCCATCGTTAGGCAACGTGCACGGCACGATGGCCACGCTGGCCATTCGCGCGAGTCCGCACGTGTCGTGGAAGCGTACGATACGCGGCGGGGTCATCGCGGTGGGCGTGTTCATGCTGCTGGTGGCCGGGTACATGGTGCTGCGAATGTTAGGCATTGGGCCGGCCGGGTCGCTGCTCGCCGCCGGCAAGCTGTCCACGAGCGACAAGGTGCTGGTGGCGCGGTTCGACGCCGCGGGCCCCGATTCGTCGTTAGGCGCGACGATCGCCGAAGCGGTGCGGACGAACCTGTCGCAGAGCCAGGCGCTGCACGTGATGCAGACGAGCGCCATCGTGGCGGCGCTGGAGCAGATGCAGAAGCCGGACACCACGCGGGTGGATCTCGCGACGGCGCGCGAGATCGCGCAGCGCACGGGCGCCAAAGCGGTCGTCTCGGGGAGCGTCGTGCCCGCGGGCAGCGGCTACGTAGTCACCGTGCGACTGGTGGGCGCCGAATCGGGCGACGAGCTCGCGTCGTTCAGCGAGTCGGCCAAGGACGCGGGCGGGCTCATCCCGGCGGTCGACGGCCTGACGAAATCGCTGCGCGGGAAAATCGGCGAGTCGCTCAAGACGGTGCGCGACGCGCCGCCGCTCGAGCAGGTGACCACGGCGTCGTTAGGCGCGCTCAAGAGCTATGCGGCGGGCCTCGTCGCCAACGACATTCAGGGGAACTATCCGGCGGCGATCCAGGATTTCCGCGACGCCATTGCGCAGGACAGCACGTTCGCGATGGCGTACGTGCAGCTCGGCTACTCGCTGCTCACGCTCGGCGGCTCGCGCACGAGCGCTGAGGCGACGGCCGCGCTCACAACCGCCTACCGGTTGCGCGACCGTCTGCCCGAGCGCGAGCGATACAACGTGGAAGGCGCGTACTTCACCTCCGCGGCGCCAGATCGCGGGCGGGCCATCACGGCATTCCGGCACGCGCTGGAGCTCGATTCCACGAACTACGACGCCGCCAATTCGCTGGCGATCGATCTCGATGACACGCGTCAGTATTCGGAAGCCGAGCGGGCGTACAGGGTCGCGCTTGCGGGCGCGCCGAATAACGGGACGATCCTCAGCAATCTCGCATTGCACTATTCGGAGATCGGTGCGCATGGATCGTTCGATTCCGTGATGGCCGTGCTCGCGCGTAGCGGCGTACCATACCCAACCGGCTTTAGCTGGTTCAACGAGTTCTGGGACCGCCAAGAGTACGATTCGGCCGAGCATGTCGCGCGGTTGGTGTCCGACACATCGGTGGAAGCGCAGGGGGGCCTCAACGACATCGCCTTGCTTCACGGACGCCTTCGCGATGCCGCTCGCCAGACAGCCAAGACCGACGAGATGAAGGCTCGTGTGCGGGGCGACACGACGAGTCCCTACACGGTGGCGTATGAGGAGGCCATCGTGGACGGCCAGATTCGCGGTGATGCGCAGCGCGGACTCGCGGTGTTGGACGCAACGCTGCGTGCGCATCCGCTCTCGACCACGCTCCCGCTGTCGCGCGACCCGAGCATCTCGTTAGCACAAGCCTATGCGATGAACGGCGCGCCGGCGAAGGCGCGCGACATCATGAAGCGATACGCGGCGCGATTGGACACCCTGACGCTCCGCCAGCGGTCGGTCGACCTGGTGCGCGTGCAAGGATGGATAGCCCTGGCGGACGGCAAGACCGACAGCGCGATTGCCGACTTCCGGCGCGGCGACAACGAGGCGGATGGTTTGCCGACGCGCCGTTGCAAGCCGTGCACACCGCTCCTCATCGGGGTGGCGTTCGACCGCGCCGGCCGCGCGGATTCAGCGCGCGTGTATCTGACGCGGTACGTGGAGATGAACTCCGTTGGGCGGTGGAACGTCGATCGCTTCTCCCTCGGCCCGACGTTGTTTCGGTTAGGCGAATTGTACGAGCAGACGAACGACGCGCCCCATGCGGCGGAGTACTATGGGCAATTCGTGGATTTGTGGGCGAACGCGGATCCGGAGTTGCAGCCGCGGGTGGCGGAGGCGCGGACGCGCATCGCGCAGCTGGATCGCGCGAAGCGATAGATCAGGGAATGGGGAAGCGCTCGCTGTCGCTCGCTTGGGGCAGCGCTGCGCTGGGGGAAGCGGCAGCGACAGCGAGTTGTGACTCGACGAATCCGATGAAGGCCGCGATGCGGGTGGCGGGCAGCCGGCACGTCTCGCCTCGGTCGCTGGCCAGCGCTGCCCGAATCAGAGTGTGCCAACGAACGGGCAGCGTCCGCAGCGCCCAGGTGGAAGCGCGGGGCTTGGACGCAACGTCGCCCGTTCGATGCGTGTAGAGGATGCGGCACAGCGTAAGCACCGCATACGCGCGGTAGCATCGTCGGCGACGCCACTCGCTCGCTGGATCGCCGATCTCGGCGCGCAAGTACGCGACTTCGCGCACCAGCGCGTCGAACACCATTCGTTTGGTGATGCGCGGTAGCAACGTGTTAGGCGGAGGCCCGAGGAGGGTGCGCCCGGTTGCGAGCACGTTCTGCCAGACGATCGGATTGCCGTCGGAGCCGCTGCGGCGCAGCACGCCGAACTGATAGAGCGCGCCTCGCGTGTCCGATCGCAGCAAGCGGCTTCGGATCAGCACCTGCATCTGCAGACGACCGATCCAGGCGTCGGATTCGGCGGCGCGAGCGAGCCAGGCGGACAGCGCACCAAAGCGGGTTTCCGTTAGGTCGCGCCGCACGACGACGATGCAGTCGATGTCGCTGCGTGCCGGATCGAACGCGCCCTGGGTGAGCGACCCGTAGAGGTACGCGCCAACGAGGTTCGCGCCGAGGGTCTCGCGAAGGCCTGTGGTGAGGTTCCGGAGCGTGCGTGCGAGAGGCGCGGGCATGCCGCGCATCGCACGGGCGTCGATCGCGGCATGCGGAGCGGCGTTCATCGAGGACCTCGGAGCACGCCTAACGAGCGGACTGCGCCACCGTGAATCGCATGACCTCGTAGTGATAATAACAGAGCGTCCACGGCTTGGTCGGCTCCCAGATCGTAACATCGTCCGACGAGGCGTAACAGAAATCGGTCCAGTACGTCACGAACACCGGCCACGAGGTGATGACGGCCGTGTCTGCGTCCCAGCTCACGATCACCGGTGCGGATGCAGCGACCGGCAACTCGGACAACAGTCTTCGCACTTCGTCCTCATGGTCGTCTTCGGCGACGATCGTCATGTCACACGCATCGACTCGGCGAGGAACGCAACGCGCCGTCGCTTCGCCTGCGACTTTCGCAGCGGCGCGCGATATGAGAGGGCGAATGTCGGATAGTACTGCATCCGGCAAGAGCGCATGAGTCGCTTGAGTCCACCGCCACGCCAGCGCGAAGGTGTTCATCGCGGCGAAGTCCGAGGCCGACAGCTCGTACGGCGATCCCGGTCCGAATGGATCATGTGAAGAACCGTGCACAACTCGTCTCCGGTCCGTCTGGAAATTGCCGCTGACTTCAGCCGCCGATCCGACCGATCGCAGCGCGGCATCGGCCGGAAGATGAACCAAATGCCGACGATGCAGGACAGTAGTCAGTTCAGGCACGCGAGGGCGCCTCTCACAGCTCATCCCCTCGCTTGTTTTATTGGCGGCGTACAGAGGAGGCGGTTGAAGTGACTAACAATCCAGCGCGGCGACTTGCCGCAGGGCCTCGCGTCGTCAGGCGTGACGGCTTGTGCGACAGATGGGGCAACACTCATCTCCAAAGTGGCTAACAAGAGCTAACCTGTCGCCTGGTCGCTATGGCACCTCAAGCGCGAGCCACTGCAGAACGCCGGTGCGAAACAAGAACGCAATCAGCGCAATCAACAGCACGACGCTGGACATCAGGAAGATTTTGTCTGCCCAAGGAGCGGCTCCGGGCTGAGCTCGCACAGCTTGTAGGCCGAGGAGGCAGCCGACTAAGAGTAGCAGCGCTGCTGGGATTTCTAACATCAGCATGTTGAATACGACACCGATGCCGGCGAACTGCCCGCTACCGAAGTGCGGCGCAAGTATTAATCCCGTGACAGATACCGCGACGGCAAGCCACCCCCCAGCCAAGAAAAACGGGCGGTGCGAAACGTGTTCACGGGAACGACCCTCCGGTTGCCGACGCATCGATCCAATGCCTAACGCGCCGATCGAACACGCGCGAATCAGGCAAACGTCTGGCCCGCGGTATTCATCATTTGCGATGCATGATGATCGCGCGGTTGCGTAGAGCGCGCCAGAGGCAGACCGGCACCCACACGGCGGTGAACGCAAGCACTGCCATGAGAACGGCGACGGCAATGGCGTCGAAAGGCCGTTGGCGCCAGAGCTGGAGCCATACTCGCCGCGCAACGCTGAGCGCCTCGGCTGTTCCGGTACCGTTTGTCCAAACGGCCACGGCGAAGTCCCAGCGGCGCGGGAAAAGCAACGCGTTCAGGATCTGCGTGAGTGCTACCAGCCCGACGGCGACGAGCCACGCCCAGAGCAGGGTCCTGAAGGACCAGATCCATAGCCGTATCACCCAGGTCGTCGGCTTGAACGTCGATTCCGACGCTTGCTAACGCATGGACTCATCGTCGCGATGTTGCGCTAGCCTGCGGACTCCGGCGAGGCACCCACATGGCTGTTCCGGCGATGATCGTGCATGCACTTGTCGACATGGGCTCCGGCGAAATCGCATTCTCCGTCTACCACGATCGCCCGGGGCCGGCGTAGCAGCGCCGCAACTTCGATCGATCATGGCCCAGCGTTAGGCGGCGCCGCCGGCGCCCGCTGCCCCGCGAGCATCTGTTGCTCCACCGCCGCCGCGCCAAGCAGGCCGCCTAACCCCATCGACTCGACAGCCGTGCTCGGCACGACCATCAACGCACCCTTCTCCTTCAACCCCTCGTACAGAATGTTCATCGCGCGCAGGTGCAGCGCCGTCGGATTTTGTTGATATGCGCGCGACGCCTTGTCGAACAGCGCCGCGATCTCCACCTCGGCCTCGCCAAGAATGATCCGCGCACTTTTCTCGCGCGTCGCCTGCGCCTCGCGCGACATCGCATCCTGCAACGTCTCCGGAATCACCACATCACGCATCTCGACAGCCTGCACCTCGATCCCCCACGGCATGCAGCGCTGGTCGATCAGATCCTGGAGCTCCGTCTCGATCCGCTCCCGCCCGCGCAGCAGGTCCGACAACGACGTCCGCCCAATGATGTCGCGTAAGGCAGTCTGCGCGGCCCAACTCACCGCCTGCGGATAATGCTGCACGTCCAACGCAGCCCGCTCGGGATAGTGCACCTGCCAGAACAACACGGCATCCACGTTCACCGGCACCGTGTCGGATGTCAGCGTCTCCTCGGCGGCGAACGCCGTAGTGATCACGCGCTGGTCGATCCACGTGGAGATGTTGTCCACGAACGGCACCAGCCAGAACAACCCGGGCCCGCGCGTGCCATGGTAGTGGCCTAACCGAAGGACGACGGCCCGCTCCCAATGCTTGGCCACCTGCGGCGACATCCCGGCCAACAGGCCGAGGACGACGCCGACGACGAGCCCAACGGGACTGTGCAGCGCCGCCAAGGTGAGCAGCCCGACCCCGATCGGCGCGGCAGCGAGCAGCACCGAAATGAAGTTGGGTCGCCCGCCGCTCGGGACGCGCTCGACGGTCAACGACGATACGGGAACAGGAGACATGGGGACCTCGAGAGACGGGTACCGACGCGCGGCGCGCAGTCGCTCCTTCACAATGGCGCGCTCACCGCGCCAGTCAAGCAGGCCGGCAATCTCACGGGTCTCTTGGCGTCTCGCGATCCGTTCGCGCCACCAATGCCGCCGCCGCGAGATCGCCGGTCACGTTGAGCGCGGTGGCGATCGTGTCCGGCAGCGCATCCACCGCGATCAAAATGCCGATCCCCTCCGCGGGCAGGCCGATCGCGAGGAACAACGGCGTGAGCATGATGAACGCGCCGCGCGGCACACCCGGCGCCGTGAACGAGAGGAAAACCGCCGCAACGGCGACCGTGGCCAGCTCGCGCGCGTGCACCGGCACGCCATAGAACCAACCGACGAACAACGCGCCAATCGTCCACGCCACCGGCGCGCCGATCTTGAACGCCGACACCGCCAGCGGCAGCACGAACCCGGTAATACGACTCGGCAGCGCGAGCCCGCGCTCGCCGCTCTCGATCAGCGCCGGCAGCGACGCCAAGGACGAGCTCGAGCTGAACGCGATGAGCTGCGCCGGTAGGGCCGCGCGCGCAAATTGCCTAACGGAGATGCCGCCGAACACCGCCACGACCGGATACAGCAGCAGGATGACGGCGATGTTGCCGATCGAGTACGCCGCGATGTACAAGCCGATCGAACCGGCGACCGCGCCGCCCAGGTGGCCCGCGAGCGGCAGCACGAGCGCGAACACACCGATCGGCGCGGCCAACACCACCCAACGGACGATCCGCATCATCACGTCGCCTAACGCCCGGGCGAGATCGACGAGCGGCCTTCGAGTCGACTCGGGGCTCAACGCGATCGCGATGGCGAGGATGAGCGTGAAGAGAATGACCGGCACCATCGCGCCGTTCGCCGCGGCGGCAATTGGATTGGACGGAATCAACGAGGTCAGCCACGCGCTGAAGCTCGTATTCGTCCCGGCGGCGGCGAGTTGACTGGCCGCCTCGGCGGCGCCCGCGGGAAGCATCGCCTTGGCACCCGATGTCGCGGGCAGCGGCAGGAGCGCGAACAATGTCGGCGCCAGCAGCAGGACGACGCCCGCCGTCGCGGCCAACAGAAGGAAGAACACGACCAACGTGCGCCCGCCGATTCGGCCAATGGCGCTGACGTCGGTGGCCGACGCGACGCCGGTGACGAGCAGCGACACCACCAGCGGGATGACCGTCATCCGAATGGCGTTTACCCACAGCGTGCCGATTGGGGCGATCGCGTCGGCCGCATACAGCAACGGCTTGCTGCCTAACGCAGCGATGATCGCGCCGCCGCCGACCGCGGCCGCGAGCGCGACGAGGACGCGCGTGCTCTCTTTCATGTGGTTCCAGTCAGGCGTGTCACATCATGAGGTCGCCGCCGTTGATGTCGAGCGACGTCCCGGTGATGTATCCCGCCGCCTCGGAGGCGGCGAAGCAAATGAGGTCGGCCACTTCCCGTGCGGTGCCGAGGCGACGAACCGGGTATCCGGCGGCCAGGCGCTCGAGGAGCTCGGGCGAGGCATGCTCGCGCGTCAGCTCCGTGTGGATCATGCCCGGGCACACCGCGTTCACGGTGATGCCGAACGGTCCCAGCTCTTTCGCCGCAGCCCTCGTTAGGCCGAGGAGGCCGGCCTTGGAGGCCGTGTAATGGGCGCCGCCTAACGTGCTGACCATGCGTCCCGCCGACGACGAGATATTGATGATGCGGCCGTAGCGCTGCGCCTGCATGATCGGCAATACCGCCTTCGTGAGCAGGAACGGCGCGACGAGGTTCACCTCGAGCGCGTCGCGAAACTCCTGGGCCGAGAGATTCGGGAAGCGTGTGGAGCGCGCGAAGGCGGCGTTGTTCACCAGCACGTCGATCCGGCCGAAGCGCTCGGCGGCTCGGCGGACGATTTCGTCCGGCACGCCGTCCTGGGCGATGTCGCCCGGCGCCGCGATCGCGCGGTCGCCCAACGATGCCGCCAGCGCGTCCGCACGGGTCGCGTCGCGAATGTTGACCGCGACGCTGGCGCCGCGTTCATAGAGGCGCTCCGCGACGGCGCGGCCCAAGCCGCGGGCGGCGCCGGTGACGATCGCGACGCGTCCGGAGAAGTCGAACGGCACGCCAGGGGCGTTCGAGCTGATGACGGGGTTCCGGTGGGAGACGCGCGAATATGGCGATTCGCCCGAGCGCGAGCAAATGTTCGAGGCCGCCCCGCAGCGCCTTGAGTGCGGTCCCGATGTCGGTAGTTTCGGGCTCGAGAGGCGGGGAATCGCGAAGCGAGACGTCAAACGATCCATGCGTGCGCCGCTATCGGCGATAGGGCGCGCGCGCGAGGTGCCTAACGATGGCGCGCATCACGGCAATCGGCGGAGTGTTCTTTCGCAGCCCGGACCCCAAGGCGCTCATCGCCTGGTATCGCGACACGCTCGGCTTGCGCGTCGAGGATTGGGGCGGCGCGATGATCACAGCGGACGGCAACGGACCGCCGCATGGCGTATGGGCTCCAGTCAAGAACGACACGCATTATTTCACGCCATCGACCCGCGAGTTCATGATCAATTTCGCGGTTGATGACCTGGACGCATTTCTCGCCGGTCTCGAAGAGAGGGGCATCGAGGTTCAGGGCCGTCAGCAGATGGACGGCATGGGGAAGTTTGCGTGGATACTCGATCCGGACGGGACGAAGGTCGAGTTTTGGGAGCCGGAACGAGCCTAACCAGACAAGCAGTGCGCGCGTCACCGGTCCAAGATCGGAAGGTACGCGCGCCAAGGTCCGACCGCGTCGCGGTACTGCTTCGCCATGACGCGGGCCGTTTGCGCCACGTGTCCCAGATCGTGCGCCACCCAAGTGGCGAGCAGTTGCCTGAGCGTGACCGGCCCGAGCTCGGGATGCTCGCCCTCCAACGCAAGTTGGGCTTCCGTTAGCTCCCAACCCGAGAGGGTGGCGAGGTTCGCCGCTCGCAAACGCTCGAACTCGTCCAGCAGCGCGCCGAGTGGCGTGTCCTGGTCGTCGCCGAGCTGCGCGAAGCGATCGAACGGCGTGAAGCGACGTTGTGGGCCTTGCGCGAGAATGATCCGAGCGCGCGGGATCCAGTCGGTGCGTTCGCCGTGGATCAGATGACCGATGATGATGTACGGGCTCCAGGTTTCGGGGCCCTCGGTGGCGTTGGCCCACACCGGCGGGAGCCCGCCTAACAGAGCCCGCATCGCGTGCGGCGTGCGCTCGAGGACGGCAATGCCGGCAGAGAGATCGAAATCCATAGTCTTGTCTTCGAGCTCAAGGCATCCTATGCGTTAGGCGGCGACACGTGGACGCAGCGCACGGTGATCCAGCCCGACGTCGGCGGACACGATGGTCGCGACGAGCTATCTCCGCTTCGGTGCGGTGCCGGAGTGGAAGGCGGTTGAAATCAAGTACGCGCGCCGATCGAAATCATAGCTCGCTGAATCACGCTCCTTCGAACACGATGTCCTGCGCGCCATGATAGAGCACGTAGCGTCCCATCTCCTCGAGTCGTTCCCTGCCCTCGATGACCTCGAGAAAGTGATTTCCGGCAAGCTGACCGACTTTGCTTCCGAAGAGTGACGAGCCATACGCGAACAGCAGCTCCGTTTCGCTGATGCCGCCCGGGTACCAGAGCAGATCGCCGCGGGACGGATGGCTCGTGTGGTTTTCAAACCCGACACGCGGCTCATAGTCGCCGAGCGGGATCCAGCAGGCCTCGCCGCTCCACCGGGCGTGGATCACGCGCTGGCGATACGGAAGCAACGCCGCGAAAAGAGCGCAGGTGTTTGGCGCGCGATCGGTAAGAAGCTTCGCCGTGAAGGCAAAATCGTTCGCGACCGTGACCGTGATCACGTCTATCATGTGGAGTGCAATCGGTATTGGGATTGCCGAAACCGCCCTGACTATACAGCACGCGCCGGGTTGAGTTGCGCAAGCCCGCGGCCACGGCCGCGCGACTCGTGGCACACGCGCGCCCGTCGAGGCACCGCTGGTCGAGGGGGCGTTGGTACCGGTAGTACCACTACCGGGGTGTTACCGCATAGTCCCAACCGTAGCTCTTGATCTGCGCTTAGCGGGACGCGTGCATGTACGTGGCGACTGTGCGCGCCACGATTCCGGGAGAACACCAGCCAGCGACGGCGCGAGTACGGCGCGGGCCACGGCGAGACCAGCGAGAAGGATGGCAGCGCCGCCGTTTTGTGAGAGCTCTCCGCAGGTTGTCCTAGCGCCGCAGGCGTCTAATCTGAGCTGCCTAACCTGCTGTTCTCGACCGTGGAACGCCGATCGTGCGACACTTGGCACATGAGCCGGGTGGAGTTTCCGCGGTCCCTTGCACGGGTGCGGGGCGGCGATGTCGGGCTCCTCGGCGTGGCCGTTGCAATTCGCCTCATGGTGACGCGCAGATCGATGGAGGTGCCGCCCGTCATTGCCGCGTCTTCAGGTACCGCGCGACCGCTCCATACGCGGGGAGCGAATATGGATCGTTGGCGCTGTTCGCGGCTACCGGGTGCGAGGCGAACCGCACGATCACCATCTCGGCGGCCGGGTCCACGTAGATCGTCTGCCCATACACCCCGCGCGCGGCGTACGCCCCGTCCGCGTTGCCCGTGTGCCACCACATGTCGCGGTACGACCAGCCCTGCATCTCCGCGTGATCGCCGCGGGCGAACACTTGCCGGTCGCCGCCGCGCGCGATCTCGTCGACGGCCGCGGCGGGGATGATCTGCTCACCGTGCCACTGCCCCCGGTTGCGCATGAGCTCCCCGAAGCGCGCCATGTCGCGCAGGCCGCCGTTGAAGCCGCCGCCGGCGAACGGCGTGCCGACCGCGTCCACCTGGTAGTAGGCAGCCTGCTCCATGCCGAGCTTGCTCCAGATCCGCTCAGAGAGCTGCTGCTCGACCGACTTCCCCGTCGCGCGCGCGATGATCCACCCCAGCGCGTCGGCGTTCGGCGTCTTGTACGCGAACGCCCGACCGTGCTCGCCCTGCTTCTGGATCTGCTGTAGGGCCTCGTAGTAACCGACCGGTCCCGCGTAGCCCTTGGACTTGGGCAGCGGGTTGCCGGCGGCGGTGTAGGTCCAGACCTCGGCCTTCGGGTTGGCGTAATCCTCGCTGTACCTGAGCGCGGTGGTCATGTCCATGACCTGCCGGACCGTGGCGTCGCCGAACGCAGATCCGGCGAGTTGGGGCACGTACGACGTCACGAGCTTACGGTCGTCCAGCGTGCCCTCGGCGACGAGGATCGCGGCCAGGGTGCCGGTGAGCGATTTCGTCTCTGACATGGCTGCGTGTTCCCGCGCGGGTGTCAGCGCGCCGAAGTAGCGTTCGTACACCACGCGCCCACGGTGCAGGACCAAGATGCCGTCGGTGTAGTTTTTCCAGAGCGAGGCCTCCCACGTCATGGTCGTGTTCGTGCCCGTGGGTGTGAACGTCAGCGTGTCGATCACTGGGTCGGGCGCGGAGGGGAGTGGCGTCGCCAGCCGCAGCCCCCGCGAGACGCTGACCGTGGGCACGAGCTCCCGCATGTGCACGACGCTCCAGCGCCGCTGCGGGAAGTCGAAGAACGAGCCGGCGGCGGCCGAGATTCGTTTGGCCTCGGGTGGAGGGAAACCCTGCATCCACCCCATCCGCACCGGGTCGCTCTCCTGCGCGGAGAGATACTGCTGCTGCGGTTGCTCCTGGCGCGGCGTTTGGGCCATGGTGGTCGTGGGCAGGGCTCCGAGCGTGGCGAGCACCGCGATGCGCCGAGCGACTCTCGAACACCAGCGACCGGGAAGAATGGATTGCATACCGTGCCTCGTGGTGTCGAGAATCGTTCGACGTACCTGATGAGCGTCCGTCACTCCGGCTGGAAATTGGTGAGTGGCAGCAAACGGTACGCCATGCTGCGGACGGCTCTCGGTCTCCCCGACGCGGGCGCCCGGGGTCGCGTTCACAGCTGAGGAGTGACGAGATTGGCCGCCCGCTCGGCCACGTGCCATATGCTGGCGCCGCCAGAAGAACCCCGCGTTCTCGAGTCTGGACGCATCCAGCCGCCAGATTGAGACCCATCAAGACAAAGCCCAACGACAGGAGATTGCTGATGAGGCTCATGCGGACACGCACGAGAGTGAAATGGTATGCGACGCCTAACGGAAAAACTTCAGGATACGAGCGGCGCGGCCGCTCACGGCGGCGCTGTTCTTTCGGTTGCGCTCCGGTGCTGAAACGATGGCCGCCTCGTCTTCCCCCGCACGCGAGGGTTAGGCCCCGAAGAGGTGGGACGAGGTCAGGAGCCGAGTGGAGTGAAAGACGGTGAGAAGGTCGCGCATACTCGTGAGATCCTCCAGCGCCTGACCGGGCCACCTGAGTGCGGTCACCGCGTCAGCCGCGGATCTTCACCTCCCGCTTGATCGCGCCCGCCAGCGTCAGTCCTTTCTTCATACGCGCACGATGGCCACGCGCTCGCCGCGGGGCATCATCCAATCGCCGCACGTCGGCGCGTCGCCTCCCACAAAGTCCCCCGCCAGTGCTTGCGACCACGCCCACTGGGGCGAACATTAGAGCCCCAGCACCGCCGCACCGATCCCGCGGCACACCGCCGCCGCCGGCCACGCCTGCCGGCGCCGACTCCCCGCTCCGCCTAACTACATGAAACCCAAAGAACTCACCATCCGCGGGCTCATACTCGGTGTGCTCATCACCACCCTCTTCACCGCGGCCAACGTCTACCTGGGTCTCAAAGTCGGCCTCACCTTCGCGTCCTCGATCCCGGCCGCGGTCATCTCGATGGCCGTCCTCAGCGTCGTCAAAGATTCGTCGATCCTCGAAAACAACATCGTCCAAACCGTCGCCTCGGCCGCCGGCACCCTCTCGGCGATCATCTTCGTTTTGCCAGGCCTGGTCATCGTCGGCTATTGGACCGGTTTCCCGTTCTGGGAATCGTTCTTCATCTGCCTGAGCGGCGGCGTCCTCGGCGTCCTCTTCACCATCCCGCTCCGCCGCGCACTCGTCACCACTTCCGACCTGCCCTACCCCGAAGGCGTCGCCGCAGCCGAAGTCCTCAAAGTCGGATCCGGCACGCGCGGCGAAGTCAAAGACGACACCGGCGAAGCCCGCGAAGGACTCGTCGCCGTCATCCTGGGCTCGATCACCTCGGCGGGACTCGCCATCGTCACCGGCACGCGCATCGTGGCCGGCGGCCTCACCGGATTCTTTGCGTTAGGCACGAACGCCGCCAGCGGCTACGACGTCGCCTGGTCGCTCGCGCTCGTCGGCGCCGGCCAACTCGTCGGCCTCTCGGTCGGCATGGCGATGCTCGTCGGACTCATCACCTCGTGGGCGATCGCGGTGCCGATCCTCACGGCGACGCAACCTGCTGCCGCCGGCGTCTCGCTCGCGGCCCACACGGCCACCATCTGGCGGACACAAGTCCGCTTCATCGGCGCGGGCACCATCGGCATCGCGGCCATTTACACACTCGCCCGCCTGGCACGCCCGGTGGTCGCCGGCCTCGTTAGCACACTCTCCGCATCGCGCGCGTCGGCCACCACCGACGACCGCGATCGCGACCTCTCGCCACCCTGGATCATGGCCCTCGCCGCGGTCTGCGCCATCATCGCCGGCTGGCTCGCGTACACGTTCGCACGCTCCACGGTGCTCGCCCAACACGCGGTCGTGCTCACCATCTTCACGATCCCGTTCGTCATCATCGTCGGCTTCATCATCGCCGGCATCTGCGGCTACATGGCGGGACTCATCGGCGCGTCCAACAGCCCGATCTCGGGCGTCGGCATCCTGTCGATCGTCGTGTGCGCATCGATCCTCGTCGTCGTGATCCGTCCCGCGGCCGACTCGCGCGCGGCCCTCGTGGCATTCGCGCTCTTCATCACCGCGATCGTCTTCGCCTGCGCCACGATCTCCAACGACAACCTGCAGGATCTCAAAACGGGACAGCTCGTCGGCGCGTCGCCCAGGCGCCAACAGATCGCGCTCATCGTCGGCGTGGGCGCCGGCGCGGCGGTGGTCCCCTGGGTGCTCAACCTGCTCGCCAAGGCGTACGGCTTCGCCGGCGCGCCTAACATTGGCGTCGTGGCCCACAACCCGCTGCCCGCGCCGCAGGCCACGCTCATCTCCGCGCTCGCCACCGGCGTGATCGGCGGACAGCTCGACTGGAAGATGATCGGCATCGGTGCGTTAGTCGGCATCGCGCTCATCATTCTGGACGAGGTGTTAGGCGTGATGAAAAAGCTGCGCATCCCGCCTCTCGCCGTCGGCATCGGGATCTACCTGCCGATGTCCGCCACCTTCGCCGTGGTCGTCGGCGCCATCGCCTCGCACTGGTACGACCGCCGCGCGCGCACCATGCCCAACCCCGAGCGCGCCGAGCGGCTGGGAACGCTCGTGGCATCCGGGCTGATCGTGGGCGAGAGCGTGTGGGGCGTGGTGAACGCGGGACTCATCGTCGCCCTGGCCACCGAAGCGCCGATCGCGCTCGTGTCGGAATCCTTCAAGCCGGCGCCGTGGTTGGGCGTGCTCGCGTTCATCGGCATCATCGCCTGGCTCTACCGCTGGATGCTCAAGAAGTCCGCGGCGGCGCCGCGCAGCGCCTAACGCGTCGATGAAGACACACACCGACTACCTCACCTTCAATACCAAGCGCCGCCAGGACATCATCGACATCACCGACGAAGTCGAGAAATGCCGCGCCGCCGCCGGCATCACCGAAGGCTTCGTCCTCGCCTCGGCCATGCACATCTCGGCGTCGGTGTTCGTGAACGACCACGAGTCCGGACTCTGGCAGGACATCCTCGACTGGCTCGAGCAGACCATCGCGCCGTGGGATCCGGATCGCTACCGGCATAACGAGACCGGTGAAGACAACGCGGCCGCGCATCTGCGATCGATCACGATCGGGCACGAGGTGATCGTGCCGGTCACCGACGGCCGGCTCGATCTGGGACCGTGGCAGCGGATCTTTTACGGCGAATGGGACGGCCGCCGGCCCAAGCGCGTGATCCTCAAAGCGATGGGCGAGTAGCCTAACGATAGGCTAACGATAGCCTTACGACGGTTTGACCCCGACGCCGCAAATCCATCCGCGGCCCGCGTCGTCGAGCAGCGCTCAGCCGGCGCGCGTGAGGGTCACCCGCGCGAACGGCCGCCTAACGCCGTCGTCGTCGTTGTCCATGTGCCATTCCCAGCGATTGGATGCGCGATCGTACAGAAACGTCGTATGAAACCGGCTGGTCGGCGAGTACGGGAACACGAACGCAATCGAGTCGGCGACCGCCATCCCGCGCCCGGTGCCCGCGGGGGCGAAGGCACCGTACGTCGTGTTGTCGAGCCAGAGAGCCGAGTACTCGTGCGTCTTGGGATCGCACCCGAGATAGACGATGGCTTCGTACGCCGGCGCGCCGGTCGCGGTTCGCCCGCGCGACACTTCGTGCATCTCGACGTACTCGTTGCCTAACACCCAAGCGAACGTGACGTCGTGCACCACCTGCTGGTGCGCGATCGTCCCCGTGAGTACCCAGTGTCCGATCAGACGATCGAGCACCGAATCGGGCGCGGGCGATTGCGCGCGAGCCGATGACGCCGCCAAGAGAGCAACGACCGCCAGCTTCAGGCTCGTACGCATGGCACCCCGCCAATGTCAGGTGGAAAGGGCGCCGACGGACGACGGCGAACCGGACCCGGCTGTGCAAAGTTAGGCGTCCACGCCGCAACGCGCTACTCCTTTCCTCCCCTGCGCTCGTCGAGCGCCGCCACAAGACCTTTCGTCGCAACCGCGCGATAGCTCTCCTCGATCCACGCTTGGTACGTCTCGAATGGGGCGTCCCGCGTCGCGTCGACCCGCGCCGTCACCCAACCGTGTTTACCAAGGCCGTATCCAGTAGGCTCCACGTCCGGCAACTCGAGAGCCTCCGCCGACGAATACGGAAGCTTGACCGAGAAGCTCACCGCGCCCCCTCCGGCATGCAAGAACAGGAACACCTTGCCGCGCACCTTGATCGCGCGTTCGCCCCACGGAAAATCCTCCGTGCTCTCCGGGAAAGCGAGCGCGGCCGCTCGGAGCCGGCCGGCGAGCGATCGAGCATCCAGTTTGACGGGCGACATGCCTCCCCCACGTTCACGAGCCGACCGGCGGCCGGTACCGCGACCGCGTGGCGTCCTGGTACGCGCGCGCGACGCCTAACACAGCACGGTCGGCGCCGTGCGGCCCCACGATTTGCATCCCGATGGGCAGGCCATGGTGATCGAGGCCGACCGGCACCGTGACGGCCGGTAATCCAAAATAGTTGCAGAAGAACGTGTTGTCCGGAGCGACGGCCTGGTCGCCGCGGGCCCGTGCATCCGCCACCGTCGGCGTCGTGCTGGTCACTGTGGGCAGGACGATCGCATCGACGTCCCCGAACAACAGCGCGCCGATGCCGGCGCGGTGCCCGCGAATACCGCTCACGTCGAACGACGCGGCATCGAACGGCACCGAGACGCGGACGGTCTCGATGTCCAACGCACGGATCCGCGCGACGAACACCTCGAACGCCGAGCGCACGGCGTTGTCGGCCGCGAAGTTGGTCACGACCCCGACGCGGCGCACCGGCTTCCCCTCTCCCACCGCGCCCGAGCCGCGCGCGTGGTCGCCGTCCCGCGGCGTCACGGCTTCGAGCACCAGCAACACGTCGGCGGCACTCCGCGCCGTTAGGCATGGGTGGCTCAGCAGCAGAATTGCCGGGTCCGCCTCCTCGCCGGCCAGAATGCCTGCGGTGCTCAGCACGCCGAACGTCGGCTTGAGACAGGTCACGCCACAGATCGACGCGGGCAATCGGCCCGACCCGATCGCGTCCGTATCCACGGTCGCGAAACACATCCTCGTCGACACCGCGGCCGCCGAGCCGCCGGAGGAACCGCCGGCCACATAGTTCGCGTTCCACGGATTGACGACGGGCCCGAACGCGCTGTCGAGCGATGTGGTGCCCATGCCTAACTTGTGCATGTTGGTCTTGCCGGCCAGCACGGCCCCGGCCTCGCGCAGCCGCACCACCATCTCGGCGTCGCGCGCCGGAATGCGGTCGGCAAAATGCTCGAACCCGGCGGTAGTCCGAATCCCGGCCGTGTCGTAGAAATCTTTCACGGCCACCGGCACGCCGTGCAACGGACCGCGCCACTGCCCGGCACCAATCTCGCGCTCCGCATCGCGCGCCTGCTGCTGCGCGAGATCGGCGGTCACGGTGATGAAGGCATTGATCGTCGGATTGAGCGCGGCGATGCGCTCCAGACATCGCCTCGTCAGCTCCACCGGCGACAGCCGGCCGGCCCGCAGCGATGCGCCGACATCGGCGATCGACGCGAAGCACGGCTGGCTCTTGTCGGGCATCGAAATGGCCTCGGCGCCGGTCATCGCCCGCGGCGCACGCGCCACGTCGCGCGCACCGCTAGTCCTTCTCGTGCTGGAGCGGCCCGACGTGCCCGGTCATCGCATCGACGTTGACTTCGGTAATTCCTGCCTTGCCGGCGACTTTGATCTCGAACGAATAGATCAACTTGCCTTTCTCCCGTTCCAGCTCGAGGTTCCTGATCGTTCCGTTAGGCACATGGTGTTGTGCGATCTCGGCGGCCCGGGACTCGGTGATCTTGGCGGTCTTGAGCAGCGAGTCGGGGACATCCCGCTTGTACGCCGGCGCCTGAGCCGCGAGAGCTGCGGGCACGCCCGCGAACAGTGCTACACACACAGCGATCGTCATGGTACGCATACGACACCTCCTTATTGCGGAATGAGTCTGCCAAAACCGGAACTTATGCGCGACCACCTGTCATTCCCGTGACAAACGCGACGGCGACCCGGGGTTGTCACGGTGCTGACAGGTACGCCGTATACGTTCCCGGCGTGCGCTCCACGTCATCATGACCAACGCGATTCGCCGACGGCAATGGATAGTACGAGGCATGGCGCTCATCGCCGTCATCGTCCTGTCGGTTCCCATATCGGGCGAAGCCCTCGGCGCGAGATTCCTCGCCTCGCTGCGCATCGCGAAGCCGGCACCCGTCACTCCCGGCGCGCCGTCGCTTGCATCGCCCGGCACCAGCCGCCACCTGCAGCACGTCGTCATCGGAATCCTGTCCGAAACGACCTTGGTGGCAACCGCGGAACCCGATCGCCCGGTTCCGACCATCGACGCGGCGGCGCGCGCGCTCTCCTTCACCCCGCGACTCCTGCACGCCCGCCCCGACTCGCCTTCCGTTAGTACGTTAGGAGGGCAGGGCGTGAGCGCGCGCGTGGACGCCGCGCAGTTGCGCACGCTGCTCGCCGAAGCCGGGCGCCCAACGGATTCGATACCGGCAGCCATCGATCACGCGCCCGTCTCGATCACCGTTCCGCGCGGCGTGCGCGTGGCCTACGGCAATTGCCCCGCGCCGCCAGCGAACACGCTCGAGGCGCAGCTCAATGGCCCGCCTCCGCCCACGGCCGAGAACAGCTCGTGCGTTGTCCTAACGGAGACGCCGGAGCCCGACGTGCGCGTCCCGGCGGGGCTCGATACGACCGCCGTCCTCGAGATCGCGCTCGAGTTGACGGGCATGAGCCCGAACCAGGCGCGCGATTTCCGACAGCTCTTCACCTGGCGCGAGAGCCTGGCACTGGCACCGCCGCGGTTCATGCGGTCGTACGAAATCGTCCCCGTAGGGAGCACGCGCGGGATGTTGATGATCACCGCCGGCCGGCGCGGCCCCGCCTACGAGCTGGCGTGGGTCGATGCGGGCGTGGTGTTCGCACTCACCGGCTACGGCAGCTCCGCGGACGCGGCGCCCCTGGCCAGGTCGGCTGCGCCATGAGCGCCGCGACAAACACCGGGTACGCCATCGAGGCGCGCGGGCTGTCCAAGACGTTCGGTGCACGACCGGCCGTGCGCAATCTCTCGCTTACCGTCCAGCGCGGGGAGATCTTCGGATTCCTCGGGCCTAACGGTGCGGGCAAGAGCACCTCGATCAAGATGCTCCTCGGTCTCGTGCACCCCACGGGCGGCGAAGCGTCCGTGCTCGGCGCGCCGGTGGGCGACGTCGCGATTCGCCGGGACATCGGGTTTCTGCCCGAAGACTTTCGCTTTTACGATTGGCTCACCGCCACCGAGCTGCTCGTGCTGCACGGCCGCCTCGCCGGCCTAACGGGCAGCCGCGCGCGGCAACGCGCCCCCGAAGTCCTGGAGGTCGTCGGCATGACCCCGCATGCCCACCGGCGTCTCCGCGGATTCTCCAAGGGCATGCTCCAACGCCTCGGCCTCGCCCAGGCGCTCATCCACGAACCGAAGCTCATCTTTCTCGACGAGCCGACGTCCGGCCTCGACCCCATGGGGCGTCGCATGGTGCGCGACGTGATCCGCAGTCAGCGCGATCGCGGCGCCACTGTGTTCCTCAACTCGCACTTGTTGAGCGAAATCGAAATCACCTGCGACCGCGTCGCCTTCATCAAGGACGGCGAAATCGTCGCCAGCCGCGATCTGCGCGACGATGCGACGGCC
The DNA here is from genome assembly GCA_035279625.1 of Gemmatimonadaceae bacterium. Classification (GTDB taxonomy): domain Bacteria; phylum Gemmatimonadota; class Gemmatimonadetes; order Gemmatimonadales; family Gemmatimonadaceae; genus JADGGM01. Next base: position 34,321 of record DATEHK010000166.1, on the reverse strand, counting down.
GACGCGCGAAGCGTTACCGTCCGCGCACGCAACATCCCACCCGATTCGCCGACACGCATCGCGCAATGGACGACCAACGCGTCGATGAACGGCGACGACCTCCGGTTCGATGTCCGGTCCGACGACGCCATCGCCGATGTGGTGCGGTGCCTTGTCGAAACGGGAGCGAAAATCGTGGAAGTGTCGCCGCAGCGCAGCTCGTTGGAGGATGAGTTCATCCGTCTCGTCGGCGAGGACCACGCGCTGTGAGGCCGCTCGACACCGTGCGCACACTCTGGATCGTGGCCGGCGTCACGTTGCGCGAGGCAGCCCGCCGGCGGATCTTGTGGACAGCGTTAGGCGCAGCCGTGCTGCTGCTGGCCATCTTCGCCGTCGCACTCCGATTGCAGGTCCTCGAGTTCCAGGGACGGCCGATGTCGCCGTTCGTCCGGTATCAGGTCGAGAGCGGCATGTTGATGGTGGGCCTGTACACGTGCGATCTGCTGGCCGTCGTCATGACCATCCTGACGTCGATCGACACGATTGCCGGCGAGATCGGCTCCGGCACCATTCACGCGATCGCCACCAAACCGATCACGCGCGCACAGATTCTCTCCGGGAAGTTTCTCGGATTCACGGCGATGACCGTCGTGTACGTCGCGCTCACGTTCTTCGGCACGATTGCCGTCGCGCACGCCGTGACGGGCGTGCTGCCCGAGCATCCCCTGCGCGGGTTTCTGCTCATCACGTTCGAGTGCGTGCTCGCCCTTACCGTCACGTTTTACCTGGGCACTCGCTTCTCCACGCTCACCGCCGGCGTCCTCGCACTCGGCCTGCAAGGCGTGGCATTCATGGGCGGCTGGCTCGAACAGGTGAGCGGCTTCTCCCAGAGTCAGCACATCGTGACGCTCGGCGTGATCACCAGCGTAATCATGCCGAGCGAGTCGATATGGCGGCGGGCGGCGTTCGAGATGCAAACGCCGCTGGCCGGTTCGCTCTCGTTCTCGCCCTTCGCCAACGTGTCGATCCCGAGCGGCGCAGCGCTCGTGTACGCGGCGCTGTTCGCCGTGTGCGTGTTCGCAGCGGCGTTGTACCGGTTCCGGGAGCGCGATTTGTAGGCGCTCGCGTTGCCTAACGCTCGGCCCGCCGATATCGGGCGTACACCACGCCGCTCGGCAGCGGCGACGCTTCGACGAGCTCGAGGTCCACCCGCTTCCCAGCCGGAAACAGCCGCTTGCCGCCGCCTAACGCAATGGGATAGACGTGCAGCCGGTATTCGTCGACCAGGTCGTGCTGCTGCAGCAGCTGGACCAGCACGCTGCTCCCGTCGAGCAGGATGTTCTTGCCCGGTTCCTGTTTGAGGCGCCGCACCGCGTCGACGACGTCGCCCGTGATGCGCGTGGAGTTCCGCCAGGCCGCCGTGGACGTGAGCGTGCGCGACACCACGTACTTGCGCACGTTGTTCATCACGTCGCCGAACGGATCGCCGGCTTGCATCGGCTCGAATGCGCCGCCGTGGATCTCCCACGTCTTCCGGCCTAACAGAATGGCATCGGATTCGGACATGGCCTGAAAGAAATGCGCGCCGATGTCGTCGTGCCAATGCTGCCACGTCCACCCGCCCTGTGTGAAACCGCCCTCGGTGTCCTCGTTGGCACCGCCGGGAGCCTGGATCACGCCGTCGAGCGTGATGAATTCGGCGACGATGAGCTGTCTCATGTCATGCTCCGCTGTGGGTTCGGTGCCGCCGGCATGTAACGACGTCGTTCGTTAGGCAGCGGCACCCGGCACGGTGTAGTAGAGCGCGACCATGCCGCTCGGATAGACGTGCGTGTCCGCCAGCGCGAGCGATGTGCGGCCACCCGTGTGCGCGAGCATGGGCACGCCGCCGCCGAGTAGCACCGGCACGATGGTGACCTCGACGGCGTCAACCTGATTGCCGTCCAGCAGCGCGGCGAACAGCTGGCCGCCGCCGAACAGCCAGATCTCCCCGTCACCGCTTTCACGCCTGAGCGACGACGCGATCGCCGCCGGATCGCTCGACACAATGGTCACGCCGTCGCGCGATTCCGGCGCCAGCGTGCGCGACACCACGAACACGCGCGTGCCCGGTTTCCACGGCGGCGTGCCCTGCGCGCGGACCAGGTCATAGGAGCGGCGTCCAAGCATGATCGTGTCGACGCGCGCGAAGAGACCCGCGAAGTCGACGGTCTCATCGTGCACGATCCAATCGAACGCATCGTGCGCGTCGGCGATGTAGCCGTCGAGGCTCATGGCGACGTTGTACCGTAAGCGGCGCATGCGATGCACTCATGCGAAATCCGAGCCGTCAGCGCGCGAACTTGAGGTGCGCAACGCCGGGCGCCGCTACGACCTCCACGAGCGACAACCCATGCAGGTCGTCGCCCACGTTGTCGAAGAGGCGCTCGCCGCTGCCCAACAAGACCGGCGTGATGGTCAGATCCATTTCGTCGACGAGCCCGGCGTCGAGGTATTGTTGGGCCGCGCTCGCGCCGCCGGCCAGCGTCACATCGTTGCCCTTGGCCGCGCGTTTTGCTTGTTCCAACGCCGATTCGATGCCGTCGGTGACGAACGTGAACGTGGTGCCCTCGAGCGCGAGCGGCGCGCGCGCGTGATGCGTGAGAACAAAAACCGGATGATGGTAAGGCGGCTCGTGACCCCACCAGCCGTTCCACATGCGATCCGGTTTCCACGGACCCGGGTGACCGCCGAACATGTTGCGGCCCATCACCGTGGCGCCGACGTTGGCCAGCCGCCGCTCGACCACGCCGGTGCTGGCATTCACCTCGCCACCCGTTAGGCCGTGCTGCGACCGCCACGCCTCGAGCGCGAAGGCCCAGTCGTGCAGGCGCATCCCGCCCATGCCGAGCGGGTTCTCGACGCTCTGGTTCGGTCCGGCCACGAACCCGTCGAGCGACAGCGAAATCACGAATCGAAGTTTGGACACTACAACCCTCCGCCTACATCATTCGAGAAGATCGGACTCGTAGTTCCGGTAATCTCCGCTTCGCCACGGCGATCGACGCCCCCGGGCCAACAGGCACGCGGCGAGATGCGGAGGTAATACCGCTTACGCACGGCGCGTGCCTCCGTCGCGGAGATGTCTTCAGTTAGGCGCCGACGCGTGGGCCGCCGCCGGTGCTGCTTGTGGAGCAGCACCCAGGCCAGTCACCGTATAGGAATACGGCACCTCGCTGCGCGACGTGTTGACGGGCCCGTACTGGTGCACCGTCGTAAACCCCACTTGCACGCGCGCCAATCGGCCATACTCGGCATAGTGGCCACGGACGAACTCCGCAACGTCGTGGGCCATGGCGGCGCGATCTGCTTCCGGGAGCGATGCCTCCTTGGAATTCTGAAACGTCACCGTGAGGACGCTGTCGCCGACGTTCACGGTCACAGCCTCCTGGTACTGCCGCATGAGTCCCTGTTGCAGGGCCAAGATGTCATGGATCGTCTGCTGCATGCCGCAGTGCGCGAGAACACACGCGAGAAGGATGGCGATGGCAGCGGGACGGACGCGCGCCGCCTGGAAGGTGCGGGACATGATCTCGTTCGGCGAAGAGAGGTTGGCGCGAGGGTGCGGCCTAACGTCGACGGTCTGCTGTTACTTCCGGAACACGATGCGGCCGTCCTGCACCACGATGGCGATCTTGCGGAGGTCGCCGACGGTCTTGACCGGATCGCCGTCGACAATGATCAGATCCGCTCGGCGCCCCACCGCGATGGTCCCGAATTGGGCGTCCTTGCCCAGCCATTTGGCACCGTTGACCGTGGCCGCCTGGAGGATCGCTGCGTGGGGCACACCCACGCTGTCGTACGCGTCCAGCTCGTCGAACAGACTCCCGTCGTCCGTGCCGGCGAGCAGGAAGACGCCCTTCTGTTGGGCGAGTGCCACGAAGCGACCCATGCGCTTGTAGCTCTGCTGCGCCGCGGCGAATTGCTCGATGCCGACGGTCTTGCGCATGTCGTCGCCGATCTGCTGAATCGAAAGCGTCGGATCGAATCCCACGTGCGTCGCGGCCATCTTCTGGATGAGCGCCGCCACGCGCGGCGAATCGGGATCGATCTCGTGCCAGTCGGCCTGCATGCGAGGGATCGGATGCGTGTCGTCGTCGAGCGTCTCGTTCTCGCCTTGCGGCTGCTCGCTCGCCGGGAGAAAATCCGCCCACACGCGGACGTGATTGAGCCCGTCGATTCCGCAGTCCATCGCTCGGCCCCAACTGGTGTGCACGCCGATGTGGCCGGTCACGCGCAAGCCGACCTTGTGCGCTTCACGCACCACGGCGCACAGCACGTCCGGCTTGAGCATGAAGTACACCTTGAGCAGGTCGACGCCCTGCGCCTTGAACGCGCGCACGAGCGTCGCCGCCTCCGCCGTGTCGTCGATCATCACGTCGACTAACGGATGGTAGTCGCCCAGGCCGTCGATGAGCGGACCCGCCGAATAGATGTGCGGTCCGGGAAAGAGGCCCAGCGCGATCGCTTCCTTGAAGGACATGCTGAGCGAGAGCGGCGCGCCGGGATCGCGGATGTTCACGATGCCGCGACTCAGGAGCACCGATCCCTGTTGGTAGTCCCAGAAGTGATAGTGATTGTCCATGAGCGCCGGCATCACCGTCCGCCCGTGGGCGTCGATCACCGGGACGCCGGCGGCTGCGTTAGGCGCGCCGGAGCCGATCGACGCTACCGCGCCGCCGCGAATGGTGATCGTCCGATCGGCGAGCGGCGCCGAGCCGGTTCCGTCCCACACGCGGGCGTGCGTGATGACCAAGTCGGGCGCCGACTGCGGCGGCAGCGTGAAACGCGCCGTGAACGCGATAGGGGTCGTGGCGCCGCTTGCGAGATCGAGGCGATACAACTTGCGGCCCGCGCAGAGCACGGCGGTCTTGCCGTCCGGCGCGAGCGCGAGCGCCTTGTCATCGTACGGACTCGCGAAGATGCGGCGCGGCGCACCGCCGGCGGCGGGCATGGCCATCACCGAATCCGTCGCGTTCACGGATTCGATGTAGTAAATGGTTTTTCCGTCGCTGCTCCACGACACCGCGAATTGATTGCGCGGCGTGTCCGTCAGGCGGGTGGCCGCGCGGCCGGGGAGGTCGATGCGATAGAGGTTGGCGCCGCCGTAGCGGCCGGACGCGAGCACCAGGTGCTGCCCGTCGGGCGAGAGCGCGAAACTCCACTCGTGCCAATCGTGCGCCTCGGTGACCGCCTTCGCCTCGCTGCCATCGATGGGCAGGTGCATCACGTGCGCGTCCAACTGCTCGGACTGCGCGACGAAATAGATCTCGTCGCCCTTGGGCGTGAACGCGCTCTGGCCGATGAGCTTGTTGGTGTGATAGAGCGCCGACGACGTGCCGGTCGCGATGTTGGCGATGACGAGATCGCTCCCGTCGCCATCTTCGTGCGCATAGGCGAGGAATTGTCCGTCGGGCGACCACGCGGGATGCGTGTCCCAACTGAACCCGTTGGACACTTGCCGAGCGTCGCCGCCGGCAGCCGGCAAGATCCAGATTTTGCCGAGTATGCTGAGCGCGATCTGTGCACCATCCGGCGAGACCGACGGATCCGCGGCTCCATCGCTCACCGCAACCACTCGGCTCCCCTGCTGCGCACGTGCGCACGGCATCTGCGGTTGGGCGAGCGCGAATGCGAGAATGGCAAACAACGAAGCGCCGATGCGACTCATGATGTCTCCAGCGATGTGAGCAGGGATTGCCTGGTGCGTGGACAAGTCTGCCTCTCGACGCCGCCATTCACAAGGAATGGTCGTGTCCGGCAAGTGCCGATGGGTACGTTACATGCCTTGACAAGCATATGCCTGTATGGTTATATAAGAGTCATGACATCCGCCTTCGAAGTCATCGCCGAGCCGAACCGGCGCGCGATTCTGAGCCTGCTGGCTGCATCCGAGCAGTCGGTTGGAGAAATCGAGCGTCACCTGCGCCTACCGCAACCTGCCGTATCGAAGCACCTCCGCGTATTGCGCGAGGCCGGCTTCGTGGAGGCCACCGTGGATGCACAGCGCCGTCTGTACCGTCTCACGCCCAAGCCGTTGGAGGAAGTGGATGTCTGGCTGGCGCAGTTCCGCCAGTTCTGGTCGGCTCACATCGACGCACTCGAGCGTCACCTCGATCGCATGGATCGATCACCACGAACGAAGAAGAGATCACGGAGGAAGGCATGATCACGCGCGAGCAGTACGTACCCGGACCGGCCAAGGACGCCAGAATCGAGAAGCGGGACGGCGACAAGTGGACGCTCGTTCTCGTTAGGCAGTTGCGACAGCCTCCGGAAAAGGTGTGGAGGGCGATCACGGATCCGGCGGAGCTCAAGGAGTGGGCGCCGTTCGACGTCGACCGGAACCTGGCCACGGTGGGCGTCACCTTCAAGCTGACGTGGGTGGGATCGCCGACGCCGATCGAGCTCACGGTGACGCGCGCCGACGCTCCCAGGGTTCTCGAGTTCACCGACATGCGGTGGGAGCTCGAGTCCGTGGCCGGCGGCACGCGCCTAACGCTGTGGTCGAGCCTCGACCGGCGCTACGTCGCGATGGGTGCCGCGGGCTGGCACATCTGCCTGGATGGGCTGGGCCAGTTTGTGGACGGCACGCCGATGGGGCGGATCGCCGGGCCGAGCGCGATGAAGTCGGAGGGCTGGAAGGACCTGTTGCGGGACTACGCGAAGCTCTTGCGGGCCGAAGTGCCGAGCTGGTGATGGGACGGAGGCGCCACGACCCCAAGTCGTGGCGCCTCGCTCGTCTTCTCGACCAGTTGCCGATGCCGACGCCTTTGGTGAGGGTGCTCACGATGCTGTTCCCGCTCAGGTGAGCGGCTCGGGCGCGAATTGGGTGATATGGCCGCGAATTTGATGGGGCGATCGGCCGAGGGCCGAGGCGCCGCCGGAGGTTGTGTCTTTGCTGATGAAGACTCGAGGGTTCGTTGCGGGTCGTCGGGGAGGTGGCGAAAGGGTCGGGCGGTGACGCGCGCTTGGTCGGATCGAATCAACGCCTAACGAATCGAAACCGCGCCGGTCGCGCGGGGACCATCGAATGGGAGCATCACAGAGTTTTTGCCTCAAAGTGAGGTAGAAACTCTCTGATGCGGCCCGACCATGGTCCGTCGCCGGTCTACGGACTGTCAGATCGCCGTCATATGATTTTGGTGTCGCCCCGTTCAGGCTTGTGCATACGGCCAGTCGTTGTAATTTCGCGCCCATGGCGACAGCCATCCGCGAGTCTGGCCTGCCCTCCGAGCCAGCGCTAACCACCACGCGCGCACCGGGTCGCGTTCAATCCGTCGACCTGATTCGCGGCGCCGTGATGGTTCTCATGGCGATCGATCACGTGCGCGTGTACTCCGGTCTGCCGGCAGGCGGTCCGACCCCCGGCATCTTTTTCACGCGGTGGATCACCCATTTTTGCGCGCCGGCGTTCGTGTTCCTGGCCGGCACCAGTGCCGCCCTCTACGGACGCCGGCACAAAGATCTCGCCCGCTTCCTCCTCGTTCGCGGTGCGTGGCTCGTGGCCCTCGAGCTCACCGTGTTGCGCGTGGCCTGGACGTTCAACTTCGACTTCGCGCACTACGAGATGGCCGGCGTGCTGTGGTGCATCGGCTGGTGCATGATCGCGCTCGCTGCCTTGATCAAACTCCCGGCAAAGGCCATTGCCGCGATCGGCCTCGTCATCATCGCCGGCCACAACCTGCTCGATCCGCACCTGGGCGCCATCGTCGGTTCCCTCGACGGCGGACTACGGTCGGCGCTCTGGAAAATCATGTACGTGGGCTTCTTCGCCGGTCCGGTGCAGCTCGGACCGAACGGACCGAGCCTCATCGTGCTGTATTCGCTGATCCCGTGGATCGGCGTGATCGCCGCCGGCTACGCGTTCGCGCAGATCGCGACGATGGAGCCCGATCGCCGCGACCGGCTGTGCTTGCGCATTGGGTTAGGCGCGGTGGCGCTGTTCCTGATCCTCCGCACCTTCAATCTCTACGGCGACCCGGGATCGTGGACCGCCATGACGCAGCCCGGGCCTAACGGGCGGCCGGGCATGCCGGCGCTCCTCGCGTTCCTCAATACCAACAAGTACCCGGCGTCGCTCCAGTTCCTGCTCATGACGCTCGGACCGACCATCGCGCTGGTGCCGTTCGCCGAGCGGGCGCGGGGTGCCATCGCGCGCTGGATCACCGTGTTCGGACGCGTGCCGTTCTTTTACTACGTCCTCCACATTCCGCTCATCCACGCCCTCGCCCTGAGCATGTCGGCCGTTCGGTTAGGCAGCGTGAGCCCGTGGCTGTTCACCAATCACCCAATGGGCAACCCCGAGCCGCCACCGGGCTACACCTGGACCCTGTGGCAGCTCTATCTGGTGTGGGCGATTGCTCTCGTCATCCTGACATACGTGTGCCGCTGGTTCGCCGGCGTGAAAGCGCGCCGCACCGAGTGGTGGTTGAAGTACCTCTGATTCTCGATCCGCTCCCATTCGCCGCAACGCGTACGAATCCTCTCGAGCGTCCACGAAATGGCCTGTCAGCCAATAGATTGCGGCCAATGATCAGCATCGAACACCTGCTGCAGGACGTGCGGTACGCGTTGCGCCAGCTTCGCCGCCGCCCCGTGTTTGCCGTAGTCGCGGTGACATGTCTGGCGATCGGGATCGCGACGAACACCGCGATGTTCTCGGTGTTCGATGCGATCGTGCTTCGGCCCCTGCCGTTCAGGCAGCCCGAAACGCTCGTCGAGCTGTCTCAACGCGATCCGGTGAGCGGCCAGCGATTGCCATTTTCGTTCGCGACGTACCTCGACCTCACGCGTGACGCTCACGCGTTCGAGCAAATGGGGGCGTACGCCGGCCGACGCGTCGCTCTCACCGAGGAGAGGGAGTCGGAGTTGGTGCAGGCTCAGCTCGTGTCGTCGAGTCTGTTCCGGATGTTGGGAGTGAAACCGCAGCGTGGGCGCTTGCTGCAGCCGGACGACGACGCGCCTGCCGCGCCGCCGGTCGTGCTGATCAGCGATGCCATTTGGCGACGCCACTTCGCCGCCGACCCCACGGTCGTGGGCCGCGTGATCTCGATCGATCGCCAGCCGTACACGGTAGTCGGCGTGATGCCTCCTGGATTCAAGTTTCCCGAGATGAGCGAGCTGTGGATGCCGATCGGCCTAACCGGCACGGTGCATAACGCGCTGGGCGTGTCGGTAATTGCTCGATTGGCACCGGGCCATGACGTGACACAGGCGACCGCGGACGTCGCGTCGATCGCCCGCGCTTTGCATCGCCAGGGTCCGGTAGCCGACCAACGCGACAGCCTCTGGACAGGCGTCGTTCGGCCGTTGGACAAGGCATTCATCGGCAGCGACGATCGCATCGTCGCGACGGCGATGCTCGGCGCCACCATGTTTCTGCTGATGATTGCCTGCGCCAACGTGGCCAATCTGGTCCTTACCAGCGCGATTGCGCGCCAGCGAGAGTTCGCCCTGCGCACGGCTATCGGAGCCGGCCGCGCGCGCATCGCCATGCAAGTGATCACGGAGGGCGTGATGCTGGCCGGTGTAGCGTGCGTCGTCGCGCTGCCCCTGACCTGGCAAGCGCTGCGCTGGATTCGGGCGGCCGTTCCGGCGGCCGATCCCTATCCATATTACGTCCATTGGGCGCTCGACAGACATACGTTCCTGTACGCAGCCATCGCGTCGCTCCTAACGGGCGTCCTCTTTGGCCTTGGCCCGGCGTTGCACGTTTCACGAGGGCGGCTTACGGACGCGTTGAAGGATGGCACCCACGGCGCTGGTACTGGCGCGCACAGCAACCGCGCGCGACAGGCTCTCGTCGTCAGCGAAGTCGCACTGGCGCTAATATTGTTGGTCGGCGCCTCGCTTTTCGTGCGGACTTTCGTCGGTCTTCGGCGAACCGACCTCGGGTACGACCCGACGCGCGTCATGACGATGCGATTCTTCCTCCAAGGTGCACGATACGACTCCGAGGGCACGAGACGCCGGTTCGTGGAAGACGTCCTGCGCCGAGTCGAGACCACACCAGGCGTGTCAGCGGCAACGGTGTCCGACCTTATTCCACTGGACGATGAGGGAGGATCTCAAGGGGAGGCCGTCATCCAAGGCGCGTCCGCGCCGAGCGCGGCGGGACCAACTATCCTTTACTCCAGCGTCGCCGGACACTGGTTCAAGACGTTCGGCGTCCACCTGCTTGCCGGTCGCGAGTTCACCGAGCAGGAGCTGCGCGACAGCATGCCGGTGGCGGTGATCAACCTCGCACTTGCCGAACGGTTCTGGTCCGGCCACAGTCCGATCGGACAGCGGTTCCGGCTGGCTACGGACTCTACGCGAACATGGTACACGGTCGTCGGCGTCGCGCCAAACATGCGCACGGCGAAGCTCGACGAGAATGACGGCAACCCGCCGGAGGCATATCTGCCATTCCGGTTCGTCTCCACGCGCGATTACGGGTTGATGGTTCGCACATCGCTGGACGCATCAGCGGTGACGGCCGGCGTCCGGAACGCTCTTCGCGCCGCAGACCCGACGGTGCCGGTGTTCAATGTGTGGACGATGGACGAGGTGCGCTATTTGAGCTTCTGGATGTACGCCGTGTGGGGCACGCTGTTTGGTGTTTTTGGCGGAATTGCGTTGGTGCTCGCAACGGTTGGCGTGTACGCGGTCGTCTTCTCCGGAGTCGCGCAGCGGACCAAGGAAATCGGGATCCGCGCAGCGCTCGGAGCAACGCGGGCGGACATCATTCGGATGGTGCTCGGGCAGGGAATGCTGCTGGCGTGTATCGGTATTGGCCTGGGGCTGCTGGGTGCTCTGGCCCTGACGCGCGTCGTCGAAAGCTTGCTGATTGGCGTGTCACCCACCGATCCCTTGAGTTTCGTCCTGGTGGCGGTCGTGCTTTCCCTCGTAGCCGCACTCGCGAGCTATCTACCGGCGCGTCGTGCCACCAACGTCGATCCCTTGGTGGCGCTGCGCTTGGAATGACGCGTCCGCGCCAACCGCGCCAGGTGTTCGAAAACCGCCGGATCCGGTTGGGCGGGGCGACGCGTCGCGCTTCAATCGGTACTGCGAAACCACCGCCTAACGTGACGTCACGGCGCGGGCGCAATCCCGCGAGGGCGCCCCGGACATCAGCGCACGTCGCCCACGATTGGGTGTACGTTACGCCCACGCAGCTTGTCGTTGAACGCCGTCACATCGGTCTTGAGGAACTGCGCGACCTGCCCCTTGATCGTCAGCAACTGGCCGTGCAGCAACTCGGCGACCTGCTTCGCTTGATCGGTGGGCGCCTGGTCGGACCGCTGAACCTCGCCGGCCAGGTACATCAATCTCTCCGTTAGCATTGGCGGCCAGCGGACGTCGTCCTGCCCGCGGCCCGTGATCTTCATCTGGAAGAGCTGCTGCTCGACGGCCACCAGCTTGTCGCGCAGCGAATCGCTCGCACTGCGCACGTCGGCGAACGCCGTATCCTTACCCGCGAGCGCGAGCAACCCCTCGACCTGCGCGCGCACGACTTCCATCGCGTTGATCTGGTCGACTGCGTCGTTGATGTCGGCGTAGAGCCCGCGTTCGAGCGCGTTCTGCGCGGCGATCGTCTGCTCGGTGCCGCCGGCCGCTGGATCCTCGAGCACGGTCAGCTTCTGCGCGCCGTGCAAGTCATCGAGCGACACGGTCACCGTATATGTGCCCGGCGGCTCGAGCAACGCGAAGCGGCCCACGCTCGGGGACGGAATACCCGACGCCTTCACGTGGAACCAATCCATGTAGAGCGGGCTGGCGCGCAGCCTCGCCTCTTTGGTCTCGTCACCGTAGAGATCCCACTGAATCCGGTTGAGACCCGCGTGCGGCCTAACTTTCATCGTGCGCACCACGGTCCCCGAGTTGGCGGCTATTGTCACCTTCGCGCTGTCGGTCGTGTCCTTGGGCGCCGTCGCGAGCCAGTAGTCGAGCGTCGCGCCATCGGCAGGATTCTTCCCGGCCACGATGTCATCGAGCTCCGTGGCGGGCTCGGCCACGCCGCGATAGCGATACTGCGGGCGCGGCTCGAGCAGTGCCAACGGCTTCGACGGGAGCGACGCGTTCCACTCGTGCAGCGGCGTGAGATCGTCCAGAATCCAGAAGCCGCGTCCGTACGTGCCGACCACCAGATCCTGATAGTGCGGCTGCACCGTGATGCCGTACACCGGCGCGTGCGGGAGATTGTTCTGCAGCGACACCCAGTTGTCGCCGGCATCGAAGCTCACGTACACATTGCCTTCGGTCCCCAGGTAGAGCAGACCTTTGCGCGCCGGATCCTCGTAGATGCTGTGCGCGTACGAGAGCGGTGTCTTGGCGATGCCGTGCGTGATCAGCGTCCAGGTCTTGCCCCAGTCCGTCGTGCGGTAGACCCACGGATCGAAGTCGTTTACCTGGTGCCCGTCGATGGTCAGGTACGCCGTCCCCGCGGTGAAGCGCGACGGCTCGATGCTCGACACCGTGCCTAACGCAGGGGCGCCGCCGGGAAAGTGGGTGACATTCGTCCACGTCTTGCCGTCGTCGCGCGTCACCTGCGCCAGCCCGTCGTTCGTCCCCACCCACAGCTCGCCCCTCGCCAGCGGCGATTCGGCGATCCAGTAGATGACGTCGGCGTACTCGACGCCGATGTTGTCCGGCGTTAGGCCGCCGGAGATGCCCTGCTTCGTTTTGTCGTTGCGCGTGAGGTCGGGGCTGATCACGTCCCAGCTCTGGCCGCCGTTGGTCGTGCGGTGCACCATCTGCGAGCCGGTGTACACCGTGTTGTGATCGTGCGGCGACACCATGAGCGGAAAGTTCCAGACGAACCGATACTTGGCCATGCTTGCCGGATCCCCGCCGACGTTGTCCGGCCACACCTCCACGTTGTTGACAATGCCCGTCGCCACGTCGTAGCGCACGACGATGCCCCCGCCCGCGCCCGATCCCGACGCGCTCGACCACACGAGATTGGTGTCGACCGTATCGGGAATCGCGAAGCCGCTCTCGCCGCCGCCCACGTTGCGCCACAAGCCGCGCCAGATTCCCCCGCCCGCGCCTAACTTCGAATCGCTCGGCCCCATGTACGAAGTGCCGTCCTGCTTGTTGCCGTAGACGTCGTACGGGACGCGGTTGTCGACCGTCACGTGGTACACCTGCGCGATCGGCAATTGCACCCGGAGAAAATTCTTGCCGCGATTCATCGTAATCGCCACGCCGCCGTCGTGCGCCACGGCAAACCGGTTTCCGTTCGTCGGGTCGATCCAGATGTCGTGGTGATCGCCGCGCGGGAACTGGTCGCCTTGCAAGTCGATCATCGTGACGCCGCCGTCGAGCGTCTTGGTGAAGTCCGACGCGAGAAAGTAGACCTCGTCGGCGTTGTCGGGCATCACGCCCATGCGTGAGTAGTACGCCGTGCGGCCCATCGGCTGGAGGTCGCTGTTGACCAGCTTCCACGACGAGCCGGCATCGTCGGAGCGCCAGAGGCGGCCGGTGTCGGTGGGCACGCCGTGCCACGGCACGCCGTCGCCGGTTTCGATCTGCGCGTAGATGCGCTGCGTGTTCGCCGGGCTAATGCCTAACGTGACCTTGCCCACCTGCCGCGTCGGGAGTCCGTGTCCCGTGAGGCGGGTCCAGGTGGTGCCGCCGTCGGTCGACTTCCAGATGCCGCTCCCCGCCCCGCCGCTCTCGCGGCCCCACGTGTGCGTCTCGACCTGCCACGTGCTCGCGTAGAGAATGCGCGGATTCCTGGGGTCGAGCAGCACGTCCACGGCGCCGGTGGAGTCGTTGACGAACAACACCTTGTCCCAGGTCTTGCCGCCATCGGTGCTGCGGAACACGCCGCGATCTGGCTCGGGGCCGTACGTCGTGCCTAACGCAGCAACGTAGAGGCGGTTGGGATCCGACGGATCGATCGCGATGCGCGAGATGCGCCCCGTCTTCTCGAGGCCGGCGCGCGACCACGTTTTCCCGGCGTCGGTCGACTTGAACATGCCCCAACCCACCGACACGTGGCTCCGCAGATACGGCTCGCCAGTGCCGACGTAAACGACGTTTGGATCCGACGGCGCGACGGCGATCGAGCCGATCGACTGCACCGGCTGGTCGTCGAAGATCGGGTTCCAGTGGGCGCCCCCGTCGGTGCTCTTCCAAAGACCCCCGCTCGCCGCGCCGGCATAGTACGTATTGGGATCGCCCGGCACGCCGGCGATGGCGTCGGTGCGATTGCCTTCCGGTCCGATGAAGCGCCACTTGAGCGTGGCGAGAAATGCGGAGTCGGGCGCGGCGCCGTTCGATGCTGGTGTTGCCGCCTGTGCCTTCTTGGAGCCCTTGGTGCTGGCCTTCGATTGCTGAGCATGCGCCGGAACGCCGGCGAACGCGAGCACCGAGAAGATGGCGGTCAGGCGCAGTGCGGCGCGGAAGGAGCGCGACATCGAGCGGACCTCGCGGATGGCATGTGGGATGAACGACGGCGTGAGATGACGGCCTCTGCGGCCGCGTGCACAGTCGATATAGGGCGCGACGGGCCCCGTCGCAAGGCTCACGGACCGAGAACCGCGCGATACGGCTGCCGTCCGGTGAAGGTTGCCCGCCGCGGGGCCTGCGTTAGGCAGGCGCCACGGGGGCGTGCGAGCGCTCGATCGCGAACACCAGGTAGTCGAAGTTGCCCGGCGCGACGCCGAGCGTACGAAGCAGTAGCGCCGTCTGCCCGCGGTGATGCGCCGCGTGCGTGATGTTGTGCGTCAGCAGATCGACCATCGGCACCGTGTGCGCCGGCCCGCCGCCCAGGCTGAACGTGATGCGTCGCGCGAGGTCGCCGTCGGTGAGGTTGCCCAGGAACTCGCGCATGTCGCTTTCGACTCGGCGCCACGTGTCGTGGACCGACTCGAACGTGGGGTAGTCGTCGGCGTTCAGCCGGTCGCCGCGCGGCGGGCCGCCGCAGCGATCCATCCATCCCCACTCTGCGCTCACGATGTGCACCAGCGTGTTGCGCACCGAGCCGTAGCTCCCGGCCACGGACTGGGTGAACTGCTCCGGCGCGAGCTGCTCGATCACCGCAAAGAGCTTTCCGTTCGCCCAATAGTGGTAGTCGTACACGTGTTGCAAGTCGGCGACGCGCATGGATGGTCCGTTAGGCGGATGAGTCTTCGGCGGCGGCGGGCTCACGCGCCGCGCGCGAGACCTCCCGCTCGATCCGGCGATCCGGCACCAGCCACGGCAGCACGCCTAACGCGTACAGCGCCGCGGCGATCCACGGACTGACGAAGGCCAGCAGGATCGCGACGACGAAGATCACGAGGGAGATCGGCGCCTTCCAGTCGCTGCCCACGGCCTTGGCCAACGTCGACTCGGCGCCTTCCGCGCGAAGTATCGCCCGTTGCAACAGCCAGTACGCCGCGCCGCACAGCAGCAGGATCACCCCATAGAGCATCGTGGGTCCCTTCGCAAAGCCGCTGTCCCCCATCCACCGCGTCACGAACGGCACCAGGGACAGCCAGAACAGCAGATGCAGGTTCGCCCACATGATGCCGCCGCTCACGCGCCGCATGGCGTAGAGCAGATGATGATGATTGCTCCAGTAGATGCCCAGGTAAAGGAAGCTCAGCACGTAGCTCACGAACACCGGCGCCAACGGTCGCAACGCGCTGAGCTCGACGTCGGCAGGCGTCTTCATCTCCAGCACCATGATGGTGATGATGATCGCCAATACGCCGTCGCTGAATGCTTCGATTCGTCCCTTACCCATCATGGCGGTCTGTCAATCGTTAGGCTTGGACAGGCTACGGCGCTTGGGCTTTGACTGGCACCACGGGAGGCGCACCCTGCTTCTTCACGAGGATCGCAATGAGCTTGGCCGGCTGGGTCGTGCTCGCGTTCTTGCCGACAATATGGATGTCCGACGGGCCTTCGTAAAATGTCTGTCCGGCCGTGAGCGTGTCCGGCTTCCCGCCTTTCACCTGCTCTATCACCGAGCCCTCGAGCACATAGACCACCGCATCGGCGTTGTGCCGATGGGGGGAGTCCGCCGCGCCAGGAGCATACTCGACGGTGAGCACCAGCAGTTGCTTGCCGGGGATGTCCGTCAGGGTCTTGGACATCACCAGCGTGACTTTGGGTTCCTGGGCGCTCAACGGGAGGCCGATGAGACACAACAGGCCGGCCAGACACGCGGCCATCGAGATCGTGGACGTACGCATCGTTCCGCTCTCCGTATGTGTGGTGGGCGCCGGATGGATGGCGAGACACTCGCGCGTTCCCGAGCGCCCGCCACCCACCCGATCGCAACACGCCTTCGTTAGGCTGCGTTAGGCTCGGGCCGCCGGCACCGGCTGCCTGAGCCAGTCTTCGAAGCGGATCCCGCCGTGCCTGGCCTCGTCGCCCGGCACGAGCGAGCGCTCGCTCAGCTCCGTCCCGAAGTAGTGGGCATGCGGGTCGGCGACGACCTGACGCGCATCGTGCCGCGCGCTCAGCCCCTGTCTGATGAAATCGTCGAACCGGAACTGCTCGGGCCCCTCCACTTCCACGATGCCGTTGAGCGGCGCGCCGATGGCGACATTGCACAGCATATCCGCAACATCCTGCGCGGCGATCGGCTGAAACAGCACGTGCGGGATGTGCACCGTTTTCCCTTGCGTCGCCTCGTCGGCTATTCGCGTGAAGAACTCGAAGAACTGCGTCGCCCGCACGATCGAATACGGGATCTTCGAACTCTTGATCAGCTTCTCCTGCGCAACCTTCGCGCGGAGATAGCCGCTGTCCGGAATCTCGTCGCAGTTCACGATCGACAGCGCGACGTGATGCGTCACGCCCGCCGTCGCTTCGGCCGCGAGCTGATTCCCCGTGGACGTCTGGAAGAACTTGAGCACCGCCGAGTCTTCGAACGACGGCGAGTTCGACACGTCGACGACCACGGCCGCTCCCGTTAGGACCTGAGCCAGCCCCTCGCCCGTGATGGTGTTGACGCCCGTGTCCAACGATGCCGGCACGGCCTGATGTCCGTGCTCACGCAGGCGGGCGACGAGCTTGGACCCAATGAGCCCGGTTCCGCCGATGATCACGATCTTCATGATCGGAGCCCCCTTTAGCGCGCGCCGGAGGTGGCCATCTTGCGCTCGCTCACCTGCGTCGCCGGCGAGCTGCGAAGGTACCGGAGCAGCTCGGCGTTCACCTGGTCCTGATGCGTCGACGTTAGGCCGTGCGGCGCGCCCGGATAGTAGACGTCCTTCGCACCCTTGATGATCCGCGCCGATTTCATCGACGAGTCCTTGATGGGGACGATCTGATCATCCTCGCCGTGCAACAGCAGCGTCGGGACGTCGAACTTCTTCAGGTCCTCGGTGAAATCGGTTTCGGAAAACGCCTTGATGCACTCGTACGAGTTGAGCAGTCCTGCCTGCATACTCATGAGAAAGAACTGATCGAGAATGCCCTGCGAGACTTTCGCACCCGGGCGGTTCGCGCCGTAGAACTGGATCGCGAAGTCCTTGTAGAACTGCGCACGGTCCTTGAAGAGAGCGGCACGCAAGCCATCGAAGAGCTCCATCGGCAGACCCTCGGGGTTGGCTGCCGTCTTGAGCACGAGCGGCGGCACTGCGGCGATCAACACTGCCTTCGCGACGCGATCCGTTCCGTGGCGACCGATGTACCGCGCGACTTCACCACCGCCGGTCGAGTGACCCACGAGTGTGACGTCGTGGAGATCGAGGTCATCGATGAGCGTAGCGAGATCATCGGCATACGTGTTCATGTCGTTGCCCGATGACGGCTGGCTCGACCGGCCGTGACCGCGCCGGTCGTGCGCGATCGTGCGGAAGCCGTTTTGCGTTAGGAACAGCATCTGCCCGTCCCACGCATCGGCGTCGAGCGGCCAGCCGTGCGAGAACACGACCACTGGACCGCGGCCCCAATCCTTGTAGTAGATCCGGGTGCCGTCTTTCGTCGTGATGGTACTCATGTGAGTGCTCCTTGAAGGGGTGAGTACGACGGGAGAACGATGTGCGGTTGGGGGACGGCCTCGCGGCCGTCGAACACCCTGGTCGGGGGCGTTGCAGAAGTGAATTCCTGAGGTCGATTCGAGGGAAGCGCTCGCTGTCGCTCGCTGGGGGAAGCGCTAGGGAGCGCTTCACTCTTCCAAAAATATCCGCTCAGAAACTCGGTCTTCGAGATCGAAGCTCCCGCGATGTCCAGAATCGCGTCGCGAAGACGCCGGCGCGAGCTGATGCCGAGTTTGGTGAACACTTTGCTCAAGTGATACTCGGCCGTGCGCGGGCTGATGAACAGCTGCGCGCCGATCTCGGGGTTGGTGCGCCCCTCGGCCGCGAGGCGCGCGACCAGCACTTCCTGCGCGGTCGCACGTCGCGCGACTCGATGACGCGCTTGCGAACTGTTTCACCGGTCGCGAGCAGCTCGCCGCGCGCGCGCTCCGCGAACGCCTCTGCCCCGATGCGGCCGAACCTCTCGTACGCGATGCGCAGCTACTCTCGCGCATCCACGCGCCGGTTCTGGCGCCGCAGCCATTCGCCGAACACCAAGTGTGCACGCGGTCTTCCCGACCCCTGCTTCCCCGCGCAGGACGAGCGACCGGCTCCTGCCCGCCTCGCACATCGTTCAGCAGCCGATCGAGGGAATCGCACTCGTGCCGGCGGCCGCGGAGTTCAGTTCGACGGTGCGGACTGACCATACCCATCGCCAATGCTTGAAGTGCGCGGATGGGAAACGAAGAAAACTATATGACGGGCGGCCGTGTTGTCTTCGGGTCTCTATCGGAGCGGGCGTGGCGCGCCGGCTGGCGGACTCGTGCAATGCAGGGTGCAGCATGCCGTCGACCAGGACACGGAATTGGTCGCCGTGGGGTGTTCGATCGAGGAGGCGCACCGGGACCTCCGGTAGCCCTTCCATCGGACGCGGCTTGCAGGGGCGTCGATCCCGCTGCTCGTTAGTCGGGGGCGCCGAGGGCAACGCCTAACGAGTGGTTCTCGTTCTGACTACGGTGCCGGCGTGAACAGGAACCGGCTCGGCGGGTTGCCGAAGCCCGTACTGGATGCGATGGTGAATGCCAGGCTCAGTTGGACATTGCCTCCCAGAATCCTGCCGATCGGCCTGGCTCCCGGCGCCAACCCACCGAGTCCGTCGCCCGCGGATCCGCTATCCGCGATGAACAGCGAGTCCCCGCGCCGGACGTAGGGGATTGCGTTCACATCCGACACGATGTCGCCCGGCCCCGTGATGGCTTCCGGCTGCAACTCGAGCGTCACGTTCAACGTGTCCGAACTGACCACCAGTGCGCCGCTGACGACTTCGGTGGTCGAGCCTACGTACACCGGCTGCGGATCTGGCTTCCCATTCACGCTCACCAGGTCGTACGTCCCGCCGAAGGGGCGAACGGACGTGGAGCCGCTGCATGCAGCGATCAGCGCCAATGCGCACATCAGCCCGAGAGGTCTCACGAGGAAGCTCCGAGTGCCTAACCTTGTGGTCCGATATCGAGTGGCCGTTAGTCGCCGCGGTCGCTCTACAGGTAGCACGCGGGCAGAACCAACGCAAGGGTGGGGTCTAACGGCGCATCGTTCGACATGGATCGCGGCCATCAATGCCGTATCGCCCGGAGCGCTTCGGGCGGCCGCATCGTGGACACCGGGTTGGCGGCGATGTCACGTTTACCCTCCGCGCTGCATCGAACCGTTCGGTTTTTTGCGCCGGGAGTTTTGTCGGCGCGTTTTTCACGTAGGTCATTCGACGCGAGTGGTCTTGCCTCTCACGCGTGCATTCGTCACCATCAACTCGATTTCATCAATCGCCCGGCGAACCGAGCTGAACATCTCGGAGGAGACTCCTGATGCACGCCGCCGTGCTGCACACCCTCGGCAAACCACCGCGCTTCGAGACGTTTCCCGATCCGACTCCTGCCGACGGTGAGGTGATCGTGCATGTGTCGGCGGCCGCACTCAAGCCTGTGGATAGGCAGATGGCAGCCGGTACGCACTACGCCAGTCCGCGCGCATGGGCATTGCTCGTGCCTAACGTTGGGGGAACGGGGCCGCGATCGACATGCCGCAGTATCGCAGAATCCCTATTCGATCGGACGCGCGTGCAAGTGCTTTGGGCCGGCGTCCGTTCGGTAAGGCACGGATTGCGGATTGCCGAAGCGATGCCGAAGTCAAGAGCTCGGCACGAGCCGAACAGGCAGGCTACGCACATTGAGTTCGCATGGCTTCGCCGTCACACACGCATCGCGCATTGTCCAGTCGCGTTAGCCGCAAGCCATCGACGTTCGGACCAAAGGCGCTGGCCCGAAGACTCCCATTACGTTAGCCTTCCGGCTTCGCGTCCAATCAGAGGACGACAATGCGTTGGATGCCTTGCGCATTCGCACTGGTGACGCTGCCGTGCGTACTCTCTGCCCAATCGACTCGCACGTATTGGGTGCGGTTGAGGGATGACAGCACATGGTGCGCGTACGTCAACAAGGCGACGTTCAAATCGATTGTCGACAAAGCACCGCCGGTCGGGAGCGCGAAAGTCACCTATGTGTCGGGATACGCTTCGCGAGGTCACCTACCAGGCCCAGGCCGAGAGCGGCGACTGGATCGTCATCGACCGGTATACGCTCACCGACACGGATACCGTGCTGCACAGGGAGAATTTGTTCACTGCACAGCAGTTGGACGTCATTCAAGACGCTACCATCCGAAATGGTAAAGCGGGACCGTTTCGCAACGTCCGGGGTGCTCCGCTCGATCCAAAGCGAAAGCCCGACACTGTCGATCTCGACTATCCCGGCATGCCGGTCGTGAGCGACCTGCCACACCATATCTGGCCGTGGTGCGCGTGATCCGTCGGTCCTCACTGGTGTGGGCCTGATGCCAGTGAAGTAGCCGAGCGTCAGCCTAACGGATGACTCGCGCCACCCACCGCAAGTACAAGAAGCGGAACGCCACCGACCGCGGCGTCCCGACTTGCGTTGCCCGTCCTGGGCTCGAACAGAACTCTCCCGATCCAGGAGTGCTCCGTTAGCACGTGAAACTCCGGCAACTTGCTGCCAAAAAGCGAGGCCGTGACGTCCGCCGCCGGAGTGCATTGCCCAAGACGCCGGACTTTGCCGACGTCCGTCCACGCTGACATCTCATTGAACCTTCGTGGCCGGCGCGTCTTGACCGTTCTGGTGCAGCACGGCGGAGCTCACTTTCCCATGCGTATCGAGCAGAAACGACACCTGCACGTCTGCTTCCTTGAGGAAGAACTCGGTCTGCGACATCGGCCACAAGCGAAACGTGGGCTGATCGGTGGGATGCATGTACAGCGCCCTGTCCTCGAGCGTGACTTCGATGGCGAGGTTCGGCGCGAGCCGGTATGTTCCCACGTATCGTGCGAGGACGTCGCGCGGCAACTCGATCGCGGTGTACTGCTTGCGAGCAGGCGTGAGCGGGAGAGCCGGATCGAGCAGATGAAATCCGATATCGTCTGCCCCCTCGCCACCGGTGTTGGTCATCACGATCACACCGGTCTTCCGCGAGGGCTCGAATCCGATGAACGTGCGATAGCCCCCTGTCCCGCCGTTGTGCCAGACGATCGTATCGGCGCCCGCATGCAGGCTGAGCCAGTTGAGCCCGATCATCATATTCCCGGCCGGCGCCCTCTCCTCGTGCGCGAACGCCAGCGCGCGCTGGAGCGCACCGCCTTCAGGGTGCAGATTCGCGGCGAGAAACTCGAGCATGTCGTTCGTCGTGGAGCGGATTCCGCCGGCGCCGGCCATCGCTGGAATGTCCCAGTTCTCGACGACGCGACCGTCTTCATCGTGGCCCAACGCGAGGTGCGCCTTCATCCACGGGTTGAGCGTGATTGCCGTGTGCGTCATTCCGAGCGGCTGCCACACGCGCTCGCGCTCCATCTCCTCGTATGACGTGCCCGCCACGTCCGCGAGAACGTTTCCGAGGAGCCCGACACCGAGATTCGAGTACTCGAACTGCGCGCCCGGATCTCGCGTGAGTTGGTAGTGATCGAGAAAATCATACATCTGCTCTACGGTGTAGTCGGCGTACGGATTGGCAGTGTCCCGCGGATGAAAGTTCGTCGGCATGCGCGGGAGACCAGAGTTCTGCTCGGAGAGACTCGCGAGCGTGATCACCTTGCCATCGCGCGACGGCAGATGGACCGACGCGGGGAGATAGCGTTGGGCCGGATCGTCCAGGTGGACTTTCCCGTCCTGCACCATCTCGGCGAGGACGGTCGAGGTGAACACCTTCGAGATCGACCCAATTTCGAAGACGCTGTTGCCGTCCAGTGGCGACTGGCCTGGCCCCGGATCGCCATATGCGACGATGTGCGACTTGCCGTCCGCATCGATCAGTCCAACGACAATGCCGGCGGCTCGTTTCTCGTCGACCCGCTGCTTGATGATTGCGAAGATCGCACTGTCGGAGACAGCGGATCTCGCCGGCGACGCGGCTGGCGTTGCGACCTGCACTTGGGCGCTGGCGACGGTGCCGAACGCACACGCGAGGAATCCGAGGGTCGTTAGGCGAATATTTCGCATTGTCGCTTCGGTCGAAGGTTGTCTTTCCATTGAGATGCTCACGATTCAAGTTGCGCGAGAAGTGCGGCAATCTCGTCTCGCTTGGGTCGGAGGTCACGCTGCACGGCGCGCATGTTGAGCGCGATGATGAGCCACGCGAGGAGGGCGGTGGCGAGCACATAGGCCGCGCTGAACCAGGACGCCGGGTTGCTTCCAACCACCAGCAGCACCGCTCCGCCCGCGAGTGGTGTTACATACCACCAGCCCACGCTTTCAAGGAGGGAAATCTGCACATTCACGCGCCGCAGTTCGGCGCGCAGTGCGTCAGCAACCGCTAGCGACGGGTCCGTCGCGCCCGGACCGCCTAGCCGTTGCGCGTGCCAGAGTCGGAAGGCGACGAGGACGAGGCCGGCGAGGATTACGATTGCGCCGGCGCGAGCGAGCCATGGCCCGCGCAACGCGGCCGGAATCATTATCGCCGCCACAACAACGCACGCAGTGACCTCGCCCCGGTCGCGCCAGCGGAGCTGCCTACCGAATCGTTTTGCCCCGCTTCGAACGAGCGCGAGTACCTCCTCGTCGGACAGTGCGAGTTCGTCCGCGACCGACTGATTCCCTTGGTTGGTCATGCGATCTCCTCGGCGAGCTGCCGAGTTAGGGCTTTCCTGATCCGATGCAGCCTCACGCCGACGTGATTTTCGCTGAGACCGATCACGTCCGCCATCTCCCGATACGTCCGGTCGTCGAGGTACATCGTGACCAGCATCCTGTCTACGACGTCGAGTTTTGCGATCGCCGCGTGAAGCTGTGTGAGCCGCTCGCGCGCATCCAGTTGGGCGTGCACGTCGATCGGATCTTCGATGTCCGCGTGTTCCTCGTCGATCGGCAGTTCGCGCTGGGCGGGGTTGCGGCGCGCGTATGCGAGCGCGGTGTTGAGCGCGACCCTGTACAACCAGGTGTGTGGTGACGATGCTCCCGCGAACGACGGCAACGACCGCCATAGTTGGAGCAGAATTTCCTGCAAGAGGTCGCGCTGGTCCTCGTTCCGGGCGTACACGCGACAGATCCTGCGCAGGCGCGCGCTGTTGTCGCGCACCAAGGTCAGCATCTGTTGTTCGCGGTCTGTCGGCACGGGAGGGCGACCCTCAGTTGGCTGTCTACTGAGTTGGTAGCATGGGCCGGTCGTTTCTTACAGATGGCTGTGGGCGGCGGACAGAATGGGCGTCCTAACGATAACGCCCGACACTACCGAAGTAGCGCCGGGCGCTGCGAAGGTGACGTAGTTGTCGCTACGGTACGTGCCGGTCAGATGACTCGGTTGCGGCCGTTCATGGAGGCCGCGACCGAGTCGCCCGAGCTTACCTCGAACCGCATGATGCTTCCGCGTCCCCGAATGGATTTCCTAGCCGGGGACGGCCGTGTGGCGTTATGCTCGCTGGTTTAGTGCGCGAACGGGTTCCAATACGGCGAACTCGCGTTAGCCTCGTTGGGATCGCTGCTGAGATCGCACCAATCACCAATCGGGCCCTGTTTCCACTGAATAATGTTGTTCGACGCGAAAAAATTGCCCTTCTGAATACACAGGTCGGACGACGCATACGGCGACTCGTGCCATATACCGGTGAACCCACCCATCACGGACGCGCATTGACTTGAGTTAGCGCACGTCCAGTGCAGATAGACATTCCCATTGCCGGGGCCCGTGCCCGTGGCACTGCACCCGGCCAAACCAATCGCCAGCACCGGCAACATCGCGAGCCAGACTCGTTGGACCTTCATCGAGACCCCCTTTGTGCGTCGGTGGAATGCCAGTCGACCAACTCGTCGCAGCCGGCCTGCCACACAGACGCGTGTCTAACTTTCGCGCAACCGTACCGTGCGAAGACGCTATTTTGTACGATCGGAACGGCAACGTTGTCGATTCGAGCTCGAGCATTCCTCCAGTTTGGACGCCCATGCCACCGGCAACGGTCAGCGACAGCTTGGAACAGGTCGCGGATGAAGTCATGCGGTGCTTTCTCGGCGGGGTTGAAGAGAATTGTCATCGCCGCTGTCGCGAGGCACGCAACGCCATGTGCATCGCGATTGTTATTGGTCGAACGCAAAGTCGGCGTATTGAGACTGAAACGCCCACAGTCGCTGTGCGCGTTAGGCGCTGAGCGAGATTTAGGAACAAAGAGCGGAACACCGCACCACACAGCATTCCGCTTGCAGTTGCCCCTCCTGGGCTCGAACAGGACTCTCCTGATCCAGCGGGGCCCCGTTAGGACACGAAACTCCGGCAAATTGCCGCCAAATCGCGAGGCCGTGACGTCCGCTGCCGGAGTTCCACGCCAAGCATGTCGTAGAATGCCTGCCATGCCGACCCGCCGAGCGACTCGCACTGTGGTCGTTCTGCTTTCGCAACGTGTCGAGTTGGGTTCGTCGTTACGTCGCCACCAGCCGGTGCGGCCGGACCCCGTTCTACGATGATGCGCCGTCGCCGATTCCGCGTTAGTGGTTAGGCGCTGCTCCATTCTGGTCCGGCACGCGCTCGTTCTCGGTTGGGAACGGCTTGGGCGGATACGGGCCGGCGAGCTTGGCATACGCGCTCGCCCAGAAGTCCGGCGGACCTTCGCTCTCCGCCACGCGGTTGTGAACCGGCTTGACGGCGCGCTTGAGGTAGGCCGCCATGGCCCAAAGATCGGCATCGTCCATGTGTCGCCAATCGGGCCACGGCATCGGCGGCGCAAGGTACCGCGGATGCTCCGGGAAATTTCCCTGCCCGGGTGTCATCGACGTGATGTCGACATCCGGCGTGTCCTCGGGGCGCAGACCGTAGCGAAGCGCGTTGAAAATCTGGCGCTCGGTGAATCGTCCGAGGCCGGTCTCGTTGTCGGGCGTGAGGTTGCGCGGGTACGTCTTGAAGCACGGCTTGGCGTCGGGATGGACCACATTGCACGCGCCGACCGCGAACACCTGGTTGTCGGTCATCTTTCCGGCCAGCCATCCAGGCGACGACGGATCATCCAGGCCGCCGTGGCAGCCGCCGCAGCCGTGTGACAACACGCCTTGACGGCCGCGCACTATGAGAGCCATCGCGGACGTGTCGGGCGGTATGGGAACTGCCACCCGACCGGACTTGGCCGTGCGTGCACCAATGAGAACTGCCGCCACGAACAGCGGCACCGATGCAAGGATCCAGCGGGACGAGATGCGCGAGCGTGACATGCGGCCTCCCCTAGTCGAGTTCGAAAACCCCCATCATCCCTTCGTCCTCATGGTCGAGGATATGGCAGTGGTACATCCACTTCCCCGGAAAGTCGTCGAAGCGCACGACGATCCGCACCGAGGAGTGACCGGGCACGTTCACCAGATCCTTCCAACTCGGAAACGGCTCCGGCACACCGTCCCGGTCGAGCACCTGAAATCGGAATCCGTGGAGATGGAAGGGATGATCCATGCCGACAACATTCTGGATTTCCCAGATCTCCGTAGTGCCGAGGCGACCGTGCAGGTCGACGCGATTCGCGTCCATCTTTCGTCCGTCGATCATCCCTTGCGACATCACGATCACGCGGCGCACCGCAACGTGCGTGGTGTCGAGCGGAGGCACGTAGCGAAGGAGGGTCGGGACGCGAATCGCCGGCGCGGCCGGCGCGTGGCGCACGACGAGGGAAAGCAGTGACCGTGTGCTGTCCCAGTCGGCTGGTCGTGTCTGCGGCATGTACCGGTCGTAGGGAAGATCATTGAGCGACGTGCGCTCGCCGGGCGTCGATCCGCCTTGTACCAGTACTTCGACACGTCCGCTATTGGCGACCACGACGTCGTGCACCGGCACCGGGTGCTCGAACAGGCCGCCATCGCTTCCCACGTGAATGAGCTGCGCTCCCGGCAAGGACAATCGATACACGCGCGAGGCCGAGGCGTTGACGATCCGCCAACGCTGCACACCGCCCGGACGGATCTGGATCGTGGGCATCACCTGCCCATTCACCATGAGCACATTCCCCTCGCGTCCGTTCTCGAGGTCGACCTCTGCTTGGATAGATCCGGAGTCGGGGAATGAGATCGCACCGTGTGCGTCGAAACGATTATCCGAGAGGATCAGCAGCTTGTCGGGGACGCCGAGCGCCGCAAGTGGATCGTCGGGTGCGCGGACCAGCATTGCGCCGAAGAGCCCCATTGCAACCTGGTACGACGACCGGGAATCAGGGTGCGGGTGGTACCAGTAGGTTCCGGCGTATCCGGCCGGGATTCGGAAGGTGTACACGTAGGTCGATCCCGGAGGCACCGGGAAGAGGGGGCTCCCGTCCTCATTCGCGGGAAGATGGAGTCCGTGCCAGTGGACCGTGGTGGGTTCGGGCAGTTGGTTGTGGAAGTGAACGACGACACTGTCTCCTTCGCGCACATCGAGCGTGGGGCCGGGAACCATGCCGTTGTATGCGTAGACGTCGATCAGCGGACCACCTGGGATGAGTTGCAAGTGGGCCGGCGCAGCGGTGAGGTCGACGTCCACCAACCCTGGCACCGTGGAGCGATTCCGCAGTGTGGGTGGCTGGCGAAGGGTGTCTTGGGCGGTCGCGGGCGCCGGCCGTGGCCGAGTGGCCAGCGACGCGAACGGAGCGTCGAGGGGGAGCAGCAGCACCATCGCCGCGGCGAGCACGGCGTCCACAGTGCGCATGGGGCACCAGGGTACGGCCATCCGGTGAAAAAGTCCAGCGACTCCGACGCCTGCGGCAGCCAGCAAAGAGCCCGACCACGCGGAGATGGCGTTGGTCGGGCCTTTTCAGTTGCCCCTCCTGGGCTCGAACCAGGACTCTCCTGATCCAGAGTCAGGCGTGTTGCCAGTTACACCAAGGGGCAGTGCTCTCGATTGTCTGTGCTCATGCAGCGAGCCGCAATTTAGCCCGCCAGCGCGACGACCTCAAGCCGCTGCGCGCCGGCCAATCGCAGGCGTTCGTAGAAACCGCCCTCTACTGGGCGGGAGCGAACAGAAGCTGGCGCACGTGAGAATAACCAAAGCCAGTGGCTGTTGAGATGGTAAACGACAGGGATAGCCGTACCGTGCTGCCCAGAAGTGCACCGAAGGCTTGAGGCTTCGGGCCAACATAGAGCGAGTCGGTAAACGCGAGCGTGTCGGACGCGAAATACAGCGAGTCGCCGCGTCGCGCGTACGGAAGATCGATCATCATCGGCGCGATGTCGCCCGTCGGCCGCCCCGCATCATCCACCGGCTGGAGCGACAGCGTCACATCCAACGTGTCCGCGCCGACATTCATCGTGCCACCAAGAAGCTCGGGAGATACAACGCCCGGAACCAGTGGCTGGGGGTCAGGCAGCCCGTCCACGGTCAGCAAATTGTAGGCGCCACCGAATGGATGGAGGGACGTGGTGCCGCTGCATCCACCGAGCAGGGCAATCGCGCACAAAACGCCGAGGGGTCGCACGAGCATCTCCCGATGCCTAACATTGAAGTGTGGTCGCATGGTCCGGCCGTTAGTCACGCCGACATCGAACGATTACAGCCGGGCGACTCGGTCGCAAGGGGTCGCCGGGCCGGCTTCCATTCGGTTAGGCGTGGGCGCGACCCGCTGCACAGGGACCTGGCAACCAATCCGTGAACTCGCCCCTTCCACCGCGCTCGCCCCCCGTAGAGATTGCGCCGGTGCCGTTCCGCGCTGCTTTCAGATTCGCATTTACCGCCACGCTCTGCGCCATTGCGGCTTGCCGAGCGCCTGCCGTCGCCCTCGGCACACCCGCGA
Organism: Gemmatimonadaceae bacterium; assembly: GCA_035279625.1. Lineage (GTDB taxonomy): Bacteria > Gemmatimonadota > Gemmatimonadetes > Gemmatimonadales > Gemmatimonadaceae > JADGGM01. The sequence goes on along the minus strand of DATEHK010000166.1, from coordinate 6,073 downwards.
CGACCGACCAGCTCCTCGCATCCCTCGCTGCCCGATTCGGTCCCCACGACCGCAACGCCCGTCTCGACGCGCTCCGGCCGCGCTTCGCCAAGTCGGCGCTCGTCCCCTCCACGCTCTTCCACGACAACACGGCCTGGACGGCCTCGAGCGGCGAGACGCGCACCCTGGTTCTCGCAGGCCACGGTACGCCGGACCATTACGCACTCATCATTGCCGGCGACGCGCCGCCACCGGCCCAACCGGCGGACTATCGCCGAGTGATGCGCCTAACGCACGCGGGCGACGACGATTATGCGTGGAACGTCCGCGACGAGCTCGCCGTGGGCACGGTCACCGGCGACCAGTTAGGCGCGGCGCTCACCGCCCTGTTCACGGCCGCCGAGCACGCGGGCGGCGACCCCGCGGCCGCGCGGGCGGCGCTGGCGCACGACCTGCCACGGACGACCGCTGCGTTAGGCCGCGCCGTCTCGCTCGACACGTTTCGCCTCACGCCCAACACGGACGGCGGCGCCAACGTCCATCTGGCCGGCACCATCCACGCCGACCGCCTCACGACGACGTTCCCGCGCCTCGCCCACTACCTGTCGCACTATGTCTCCCCGACCGGCGGCGAGATCCTCGTGTTCGACGACGCCAACCGCGCCTGGTGGGACGCGGCCAAACGCGGCGACTCGTGGTCCCTCGATCTCCGCGTGTCTAACGGAAACCTGGCGCCCCTCCGCGGCCCGCCCGACCGCATGCCCGACCGCCTGCACGTCCGCATCGATGCGGCCACGCACACCTTCATTTTCCGCGTGGGCCTGGCGAGCTTGATCGGCGACGTCACCCTCACCCACGCGCCTAACGATCACGCCTTCACGGCGACCTTCCGCAAAGAGCCCGACTGGCAGCTCCCGCCATTCGTCGAACAGATGCTCCACTCGCCGCTCGAGCGCCCCTTTCAAGGCGCCGGCGCGAGCCTCACCTTCGACCTCCGCGATGGCCAGGCCCACGAAGCCCCGTCGGTGATATTCCGCGAGTACGACCTCACCGTCCGCGAAAGCCGCATCATGCGCTGGTTAGGAAACCTGAGCGATGCCGCCGTGGAAGACTTTCGCACCGGCGCCGAAGTCGAGTTCGATCGCTTCTCAGGCCAAACGCTGTCCGCCCTCCGCGCCGACGTCCAGCAGCTCGTGACTCAGTCCGCACAATAAAAAAGAGCGCCACGGACCACCGCGGCGCTCAGCCAATCATTCTTCTTCTCCCGCCTTCAGATCCGCGAGGGGGACGCCACGCACACCGTCATTGGAACTCTCCGTCCTACCGAACGGTGGCGGGCTATTTTGGACCCCTTCGCAGAGCGGGTGACACCCTCGTCATTGGAACTCTATGTCCTACCGATCGAAGGCGCACGCCGCAGAACTTTCGGCTTCCGGCGATTCCAAGCAGCCGGCATGCCATGGAGCTGAGGGGAATCGAACCCCTGACCTCTGCAGTGCGATTGCAGCGCTCTCCCAGCTGAGCTACAGCCCCGTCAACCACTTGCAGCGATCGGGTCGTTTTGCTTCCCGCCTCGCTCTGCTCGTCAAAAACCCCGCGCGTGGCGGGGCCGCAACAAGCTGTGGAATCCTACTCGCTTCGCTAGGGCCGGTCAAGCTGGCTTACGCCGCGTTTCCCCTATGACGCACCGTCCTCGGCATCAGTCACGTCATTTCCCTTTTCCCTTTTCCCCATTTCCCCTGTCCCTGTTTCTCATACACTTAGCATGCCAACATGTTCCCAGACCTTCGCGCCGCCGACATCTTCGCCGCCGCACATCGCATCCGCGATGTCGTCCGACGTACCCCGCTCCGACTCTCGCTGAGCTTGAGCGATCGCGCCAAGCGCGACGTCTACCTCAAGCTCGAGTGCACGCAGATCACGGGCTCGTTCAAGCTCCGCGGCGCATTCAATACTCTTGCGACGCTCCCGCCCCAAGTCCGCGCGCGCGGCATCGTCGCGTCGTCGGCCGGTAACCACGGACTGGGTGTGGCTTGGAGCGCAAATCATTTTCAGGCGCCCGCCACCATTTTCGTCCCGCGCACCGCGCCCCGCGTCAAACGAGACGGCATCGCGGCACTCGGCGCCACGGTCAACGCCGATGAGGCACACTACGATGCGGCCATGACTCGCGCCATCGCATTCGCGCGCGAGCACGACGCGACGTTCATCCATCCCTGTACCGGCGACGCGCTCATCGCCGGCCAAGGAACAGTGGCTATCGAGATCCTCGAGGAACTCCCCGAATTGGCGACCCTCGTCACCCCGGTAGGCGGCGGCGGACTACTCGGCGGCTGCGGCCTCTTGCTCCGACACGTCTCGCCCAACGCACACATCGTGGGCGCGCAGAGCGTGAACACCGCGGCGATGGCGCGCTCGCTCGCAGCGCAGTCGCTCGTGTCGATTCCGTCCGAGCCCACGCTGGCCGACGGTCTCGCCGGCGACATCGACGACCTCGCGCTCGATATCGGCCGCCACACGCTCGACGACATCGTGACCGTGAAAGAGCCAACGATCGCGAGCGCGATCGCGCTCCTGGCGCGCGATGAATCCCTAACGGTGGAAGGCGCCGGCGCCGTAGGCATTGCCGCCATCCTCGAAGGACACGCGCACGAATGGCCGGGACCCGTGGCCATCATCGTGAGCGGCGGCAACATCGACCCCGACAGGCTCGACGCGATCATCGCCGGCTGAAGCCGGTCGAGGCCGCCGCCCCTACTATATTCCGCGACGATCGCCATGTCGCTCTCGGTCCGTTTCCTCGGCACATCGGCCGCGCGTCCCACGGTGGAACGCGGCGTTTCCTCGCTCGCGATCATTCGCGAGGGAGAAACGCTGCTGTTCGACTGCGGCGAAGGGACCCAGCGCCAGATGATGCGCTATGGTATTTCATTCGCGCTCTCGGACATCTTTTTCACGCACTTCCACGGCGACCATCTCATCGGGATCGTCGGTCTCTTCCGCACGCTGGCGTTGCAAGGTCGCGAGGAGCCGTTTCGTCTCTGGGGCCCGCGCGGCGGTGCGCGCGTGCTGCGCGCCGCGTCACACTTCGGCGTGGATCGCATCGGGTTTCCCGTGGAGATCACGGAGCTCGAGCCCGGGAACAGCGTGTCGCGCGAGGGCTACGCGATCGCGGCGATCGCCGCCGACCATCGCGGCGCCACGGCGTTGAGCTACGTGCTCGTGGAAGAGGAGCGCCGAGGACGGTTCAACCCCGACCTCGCCCGCTCGTTAGGCATCCCGGAGGGGCCGTTGTGGGGCCGGATCCACCACGGTCAACCGGTGACCCTGGACGACGGCCGAGTGATCGCGCCCGAGATGCTCGTCGGCCCGACGCGCCCCGGCCGGCGCCTCGCGCTCTCGGGCGACACCAGGCCTAACGCACAGCTAGGCGAGGCGGCACGGGGTGCCGACCTCATGGTGCACGAGGCCACGTTCGGCGACGAAGAGGCGCAGCGGGCGGTGGACACCGGACACTCCACGGCGCGCGAGGCCGCGGACCTCGCCGCGCGCGCCCAAGTCAAGCGCCTGGCGCTCACGCATTTTTCCGCGCGCTATTCGCGCGACACCGCGGATCTGGTGCGGGAAGCCCGTGAACGGTTCCCCGACGCAATCGCGGCGCGTGACGGGATGGAAATCGAGATCCCGTACGCGCCTGATGCGACGTGAGGCTCGGGCGCGTGAGCGCGCCCAAGCCCGTGTGACTAGGTACCCGACGCGGCGGGCGCTCCCGCGCTCACCGAATCCACGGAGTCCACCGTCACGACAGGGCCGACCTTGCAGAAGCTGCCGCCGCTTGGAAGCGGCTTGATGATCAGCTTGGCGGTCGCGTTGTCCACCAGCAGATCGTTAGGCACCTGCGCCGGCTGGAGCTCGTAGTCCTTGCCCTTCGTCGACGAGAACTTCCAGCAGGTGGAGCTGTCAGCCCCAGTCACCATGTGCACCGTGCCGCGCACGATGAGCTCGTCCGGCTTCGGCCCCTTCTCCTCACCGCTATTGCACGCGGCCAGGGCAACCAGAACGAGAGTGACTGCACAACTGGCCCGCACCCGTCGAGCAACGTCAGTCATTGGACGACCCTCGTTGAAGTGGAAACGTCAACCTCGAACGGACTGCGCCGTCGCATCCCGTACTTGCTCCCCACATTGGAGAGCGGTTGCGCGCAGCGCAACCCGCAGCGTCGCGGAAGCTGGACCGTACGACGCGTCCCTGCCCTCGCAATCAGCCGGCCGGACGGCGGTCACACCGCGAACTGCGTCACGGGGACGCCGAGTGGATTCGAGGCTGCTGCGATCAACATGGACTTGCGGAAGAGCAGCGCCAACGCGTCGTCAGTCAGCGAGCGCAAAATGCCCGATGCATCCAGGTGCGACGTCACGCTGCGCGCTTCGGCGCTATCGGAGTTGAACCACGCGTAGCGATCCTGCCGCGAGTTGGGCGCGCCCGCCAACTGGAAGACCACCATAGCGTTGCTCGATCCGGCAAGCTGCACATCGACCCGCCAGGTCCGAGCCTCGAGGTCGGTGAACGTGCGTTCGAATTTTGCTTTCGCCATGTCGCCTCAAGCAATCGGTTGCGCGACGAGCGGCTGCCGTGTGGCAAACCCGCTGTCGATCTCGTGCCAGTGCTCCACTGCCGGCTCGCCCAGGCGCCAGCACAAATAAACCGGGCGGCCTTCCATGTCAGCGGGGAAATCGACGAGACCGGCATCGAGTGGCGTCTTGTATTCGGCCCCCAGCGCCTGGATTTCGCGAATGCACGCTTCGATTTCACCGGCCAGCGCTTGCGTGTCGCGCTCGAGCTCGGGGAGGCGCGGGTCGGGCTCGTCGGCGCGCGACGCGGCGGCAGCGAGCTCCAACTCGGCGACGCGCTCGCGCCACTTCGCGTACAGGCGCACGATGTCGCGCACGATGCGGCTGACCAACGGAAGCGTTTTCGTGGCCTGCTCGGCGGTAAACGGCGGCGGCTTCATAGACGGATGTTGCGCGTTCGTCCGGGCCTTCGCAAGCGGGACGTTCACATGTCGCGCATGTCGATGCACGCGACGATGCGCATCACCCGGCGCGCGTGCTCGGGGAAAAACGCGTGCAACTGGGTCGACGACATGTTAGGCATGCGCGCCAGGTCGTTGCGCACCGAGTCGATCACCGTCAACCAATCGGGATCGATCTTCACGTGCATCGCGCGCATCTTCGCATCGTTGCGCGTGAGGAACTCGCTCACCAGTTCTTCGTGCGCCGACAGCATATGTCGTTGGGCATCGCCGTCGGCCGCCGACATACTGTCCAGGTCCGACGTGACGGAGTCGATGCTGTGCTTGATGGCGACCATCTGCATGCTGTCGGCGGCGTTCTTGAACCGCGAGGCGGTGGGCGATGGATCGCGCGCCGTCGTCGCCGCGCTCACCTGACTCGCTTGTCCGCGCTCGCACCCCGCCACCGCTCCAAACATTCCGACACATGCCGCGAGTACTGCCAATCGATTCGCCATTGCACCGTCTCCCGTACCGGCGCGCGGCGTTTGGTCGCACGACCGGACTGTTATCGCATCATCCGCTTACCGTCCCGGCACCGCCTGGGCTGGTTCCGCGACCGGATTCTTCGGCGTTGCGCTCCTCGAGCCGACGACGCCGACGTTCGACGGCCGCTGCGAATCGGCGGCGCTCCACGTCCGTCTCGGGAATAACATGCGGCACTTCAACTGGCCTGCCGTTTCGATCGATCGCGACGAACGTGACGTAGCACGAGTTCGTGTGCCGCCTTACGCCCGATATCATGTTCTCCGCTTCGACCCGCACACCGACTTCCATTGATGTGCGACCGGCGTAGTTCACGCTGGCTTTCATGATGACGAGGTCGCCCACGTGAATGGGCTCCCGAAAGTCCACGCGATCGACGGACACCGTAACGCAATTCCCGCGCGCGTGGCGAATGGCGGCCACGGCCGCGGTCCGATCCATCATGGACAGAATGACTCCACCGAACACGTGCCCAAGCACGTTGGCGTGCTGCGGCATCATGATCTCGGACGTTTCGTGTTGCGACGCGCGCACCGG
>DATEHK010000165.1:0-109211 GCA_035279625.1 Gemmatimonadaceae bacterium | reverse complement strand
TAGGCGAGGCGCTTGAGCCACGGCGGATTCACGTATTCGCCCATCTTCGCCTTGCTCGAGGTAAAGATCACGAGCGGGAAAACCGCGAACGACAACTGCATGCTCAGCACCACCTGGCTCAGGATCAGCAGTTTGGCCGTGCCCCGCTCGCCGAAGTAGAACGCCGCGATGACGGCGGGCAAAATCGCGATGCCGCGAGTGACGAGCCGCCTGAGCCACGGTCGCATGCGGATATCCAGAAACCCTTCCATGGTGATCTGTCCGGCGAGTGTTCCGGTGAGCGTAGAGTTCTGGCCCGACGCCAGTAAGGCGAGCGCAAACACGGTGCTCGCACCCCCGACGCCTAACAGCGGTGTCAACAACTTGTAGGCGTCCTGGATCTCGGCGACCTCGGTGTGCCCCGTGCGGTGGAACGTGGCCGCGGCGACGACGAGAATCGCGGCATTGATGAAGAGCGCGCCCATGAGCGCGGCCGTCGAGTCGAAAATCGCATAGCGAATGGCTTCGCGTTTGCCCCGCGCGCTCTCGTCGTATTTGCGCGTCTGTACTATAGATGAGTGCAAGTAGAGGTTGTGGGGCATGACGGTCGCGCCCAAAATGCCGATCGCCAAATACAGCATGGCCGGATTGCGCACGATCTCGGCCGAGGGCAGCATGCCGTGCGCCGCCGCCGCGAGGTCCGGCCGCGAGATGACGATCTCGAATACGAAGCACACACCGATCGTGCCGATGAGCGCGATGACGAGCGCCTCGAGCGTCCGGTAGCCCCGGTGCTGCAGCACGAGGATGATGAGGACATCGAGCCCCGTGAGCAGCACACCAATGACGATCGGGATGTGGAACAGCAGGTTGAGCGCGATCGCGGACCCGATCACCTCCGCGAGGTCGCAGGCCGCGATGGCGACCTCGCACAGGAGCCAATGCGCGATGACCGCGGGCCGCGAGTAGCTGTCGCGGACCGCCTGCGCCAGATCGCGTCCCGTTGCGATGCCTAACTTTGCCGCCAGCGCCTGCAGCAGAATCGCCAGCAGGTTGGAGATGACGATGACGCTGAGGAGCGTGTAGCCGAACGCCGACCCGCCGGCGAGACTGGTGGCCCAGTTTCCCGGGTCCATGTATCCGACGGCGACGAGGAAACCGGGTCCCGCGAAGGCGAGTGCCTTGCGCCAGCGGCCGAGCCCAGGAATCTCGACGCTGCGATACGCCTCCGCCAAACTGGGCGTGACACGCGCGCGCCGCCAACCCGATGGCGTCGGGTGCGGCGGCGGCGGTGGCGCGCCAGGTTCCTGCTCAGTCAGGCGCGTTGCCATTTCTCCGCGCGATTCCGGGCCCGAGCCAGCCTCAGTTCTTGCATGGCTAATGAATATTTTAGTCGATCCAAAAATGCAACCGGGATAGACGAGAAAAAGCGGGATACGCTGCGGGGAGCGGCGGCGTGCGCCCGGTCGCGCCGCGCTGAGGCCGGCAGTCTCGGAACGTCGCGTGTAATCGCGCTGACAGGTCGGGTTTCTAGTATTCTTTCCGCGCAGCCGCGCGTCGTGGGGTGCGCGGCCGGAGCATCGACCTCTCACGCCACGTTCGAGGGCTTCGATCACATGACATTGCACCGACTCGCGCTGGCCGTCGCGGCGATCGCGACGCTGGCGGCGGTCCCGGCACCCGGGCCCGGCTACCACGTCATCAAGACCTATTCGTTAGGCGGCGAGGGGGGCTGGGATTACCTGGCCTACGACTCCGTTGGGCACCGGCTCTTCATCTCGCGGCAGGATCGCGTGATGGTCGTGGACCCGGCCACGGGTCGTCTCCTCGGCGAGATTCCCGGATTCAATCGCTCGCACGGCATCGCCTTCGACTACAAGACCGGCCACGGCTTCGCCACGTCCGGCGGCGACAGCTCCGTCGTCATGTTCGATCTCAAGACGCTCAAAGTGTTAGGCAGGACCACCGCCGCGCCCGATGCCGACGCGATTCTCTTCGACCCCGCCACCGGCAACATCTTCACGTTCAACGGCGACTCGAAATCGTCATCGGTGATCGACGGCACGTCGGGCAAGAAGGTGGGCACCATCGATTTGGGCGCCGGTCCCGAGTTCGGTGTATCCGACGGCGCCGGGAAGGTATATGTGAATCTCGAGGAAGATGGCGAGGTCGCCGAGATCGATGCGAAAACAATGAAGGTGATGCGCAAGTGGCCGCTCGGATCGTGCAAGGGAGCCACGGGCCTGGCGATCGATCGGGCGCATCACGTTCTGTTCAGCGGATGCCGCACGAAGGTGATGGCGATTTCCGATGCGACGGCGGGCAAGTTGATCACCACGCTGCCCATCGGCGCCGGCGTGGATGCGACGCGCTACGATGCGGGGAGCGGCAATGCGTTCGCGTCGACCGGCGACGGCACGATCACGGTGATTCACGAGGACGCGCCCGACAAGTTCAGCGTGGCGGAGACGGACACCACGATGCGCGGCGCGCGCACGATGGAGATCGACGGACGGACGCATCGCGTGTTCACGGTGTCGGCCAAGTTCGGCCCGCCGCCGGCCGAGTCGACGGCGCAGAATCCGCGTCGCCGGCCTCCGATGCTGCCCGATTCCTTCACGCTGCTCATCCTCGGAACCTGAGCCGCGGCGCAGCGCGGTATTGCGTTAGGAACTCGGCTCGAGCTCGTCGTAGCGCTTGAGGCGGTACAGCAGCACTGAACCCGCCCAACTGAGCACGAATACGAGCACGATGACGTAGCCGAGCGCACCGAAGTTGTCGTTGAGCGCTTCGACGGCGCGCCAGAACGCGCCGTCGAGCGCGAAACGCCGGCCGATCAGGCCTAACGCTTCGATGCCGCCCACCAGCAGCGCCACCACGACCGACACGAACGTGATCGTGAGGTTGTAGTACAGCTTGCGGACGGGCTTGACGAACGCCCAACCGTACGCGCCCAGCATCACGATGCTGTCGGTGGTATCGACGAGGCACATCCCGGCGGTGAACAGCGCCGGGAACACGAGGATCGACCAGATCGGCATCCCCTTGGACGCCTCGGCTGCCGAGATGCCTAACAGGCCGATTTCGGTGGCCGTGTCGAAGCCGAGGCCGAAGAGGAGCCCGAGCGGATACATGTGCCAGCTGCGGCGCACCATGCCGAAGAGCGGGCGGAACACGCGCGCGATCAAGCCGCGGCCGGCGAGCAGCGTGTCCAGATCCTCGGCGACGAACGACCCGCCCGTGCGCACGCGATGAAACACGCGCCAGACGCCGACGAGGATGAACAGGTTCATGACCGCGATCGCGAGCAGAAACAGTGCCGACACCACGGTGCCGATGATGCTGCCTAACGCATGCAGCGACGTGAGGCGCGTCTCGAGCGCCATCGCCGTGACGGCGATCGCCACCGTCGCGAGCACGACCACGGTCGAATGGCCGAGCGAGAAGAAGAGCCCCACTGTGAGCGGCTTCTTGCCGTCATTCATGAGCTTTCGCGTTACGTTGTCGATGGCAGCGATGTGATCCGCATCGATGGCGTGACGCAATCCGAATCCGTATGCCAGCAGCGCCGTGCCGAGGAGCAACGGATAGGAATGAAACGCGGTGAGCGCCCAAATCCACGCCGCGACGTTGCAGGCGCCCAACAGGGCATAGATGCCGATGACGCGGCCGCGTACGTCGGCCGCGTCATCGGAAAAGAGACGCTGCAATCGGCGGATCACGTTACATCAACCGCTTGACCTCGCGCGGCGGCTCAGCGCTGCGCTCCACCGGTTGTGCGGTATCGTTCGGAGCCCGCACGTTGTCTTCCATCGTTCCGGACTGCAGTTCGTTGATGCTCTTCTTGAACTCGCGAATCCCCTTCCCCATGGATCCCGCGATGTCCGGGATGCGTTTCGCGCCGAACACGAGCAGTACGATGAGGAAAATGAGGAGCAGTTTTTCAATGCCGAATCCGCCGAACCCCATACTCCCTCCAGGCCAGTGGGAAGCCGATCGGACCTGCTCAATCTAATGTGGGCCGGCGTCGCCGCGAGACACGGATTGGCGGGATGGGCTTTCGAACCCATCTCATAGTTCTTACCTCACGATGAGGCAGAAACTACATGAGTGGCCTGAACGGCGGGGACCGGCCGCCTCGCTCGCGCCAAACCGCGCCGTTCGCTATTTCTCCCGGGCGCACAAGACCCAACACCATTCTACGGAGATTCCTCGTGAACGACGCGGGCAAAGCCAAGTGGTACCGCTGGGACAAAATGCCCAAAGAACGCGTGTCCGATACGCTCGAGCGGCGCCTCGTGACCGGCGAGCGGATGATGATCGCGCACGTGTACCTCACGAAGGGCGCAATCGTGCCCAAACACTCACACGACAACGAACAGCTCACCTACATCCTCGAGGGCGCCCTCAGATTCTGGCTCGGCGAGTCCGGCGAGCGTGAGCTCGTCGTCGCGGCTGGCGAAATCCTCTACATCCCGTCCAACTTGCCGCACAAAGCGGAAGCCTTGGAGGATACGCTCGATCTCGACGTGTTCTCGCCGCCACGCCAGGACTGGCTCAATCAGACCGACGCGTACCTGCGCGAGAAGCGCTGACCATGAACCTCGGCCTCGAAGGCAAGGTCGCGATCGTGGCGGCGGCGAGCCGCGGATTGGGACGCGCCATTGCCACCGAGCTGGCAGTGGAGGGCGCCTCGGTGTCGATGTGCGCGCGCGACGCCGCATCGCTCGAGCGTGCGCAACGCGACATCGAAGCGCGAACAGGCCGCAAGCCTCTCGCCATCACCGCCGACGTATCGCGTGCCGATGATGTCGCGCGATTCGTTGACGCGACGCTCGCGCAATTCGGACGCGTCGATGTGCTGGTCACGAATGCGGGCGGTCCGCCGGCTGGACTGTTCGAGTCGCACGGCCCCGATGCATGGGAGAACGCATTTCGATTGACTCTCGCGTCGGCGGTGGAGTTGGCGCGACGCGTGCTCCCGGGAATGAAAGAGCGCAAATGGGGGCGCATCGTGAACGTGACCTCGATTGCGGTGAAGCAACCGGTGGACTATTTGATCCTGTCGAATAGCTTGCGGGCGGCAGTCACCGGATTCGCCCGCACGCTGGCTACTGAGGTTGCACCGTTCGGCATTACGGTGAACAATGTGCTGCCGGGGTACACGCGCACCGAGCGCATCGACGCGCTCGCGACGGCGCGGAGCACGGGCGAAGGCATCACCAAGCAAGCGGCGTTCGCCGACTGGGAGCGGCAGATTCCGGCCGGTCGGTTAGGCGAGCCCGACGAGTTGGCGGCGCTGACGGCGTTCCTGGCGTCGGAGCGCGCGGCGTACATCACGGCACAATCGATCGCGGTGGACGGCGGGTGGATTCGCTCACTTTACTAACGGAGGACGCATGACAACCGGACAGTTCCGTTGGGCCGCCGGCACCGTGGCCGCACTGGCGATTGCGGGAGCCGCGGCCGGATCCGCCCGGGCACAAACGCCCACCTCGGGCGACCAGGTGGTGCGCGCCATGCACGACCGCTATCAGAGCACGTGGTACAAAACACTGTCGTTCGAGCAGAAAACCACGCGCCGCACGCCCGCGGACACGATGGTCATCGAAACGTGGTACGAAACCGCGGCTGTTCCGGGCCGCCTGCGCATCGACATCGCGCCGCGCCCCGGCACCTCGTACATCTTCGCGAACGACAGCATCTACGTGACGCGCAAGGACAGTGTTTTGCGCCGCATCGCCGGCCGCAATCCGCTGCTCATCCTCGGCTTCGACGTCTACGGCCAGCCCGCGGAGAAAACGTTGGATGTGCTCCGCGCGGAAGGCTTCAACACCACGCCGCTTCACGAGGACACGTGGGAGGGGCGGCCGGTGTATGTCGTGGGCGCGGCCAAGGGCGACTTGCACTCGAAGCAATTCTGGGTCGACAAGGAGCGGTTGTTGTTCGTGCGTCTCCTCGAGCCATCGCGCGGCGATTCCGCCAAGATGGACGACACGCGCTTCGACGACTACCGTCCGTTAGGCGGCGGCTGGATCTCCGCCCTCGTCGAGTCGTACTCGGGCGGCAAGTTGATCCAGAAAGAAGAGTACTCCGACATCAAGGCCGACCCGCCGGTCCCGGCGAATTGGTTCACGCCCGGCGCGGCGCAATGAGCGCCGATGGGGCGCCTAACGAGCGAGGCGCCTGAGGGAGAGGGAAGCGCTCGCGCTTCCCTCTCCCCCGGTTCTAGAACGTGACCTGCACGCCCGACGTCAACAAACGGTCGGATTTCTTGAAGCCAGGCTCCGGCAGATTGTCGAAGTGCACCACGTACGAGAACTTGAGCGCGATGTTCGCCGAGAGCGACGCGACTAACGCACTTTCGGTGTTGACGCGCAGATTCTTGGACACCTTGAGATCGGGCAGCACCTCCACGCCCTGTCGGAAAAACGCCGTCTTGCTGAAGGTGTGCGTGTACGTGCCCGCTGCCCGCCCAGCCGGGAAATCATCTTCCACATTCGCGGTCGAGTGCTGCTCGGTGTACGAGAAGCCGACCTCAGCGTCGATCGAGTCGCGCGCGGCACGCAAGGCCTGAATGCCAAGCCCCACGCCTTCCTCGAAGCGGCGATCGAATCCGGCGAAGGTGTTCCGATCGTAGTTCACCAGAGCGTACAGCGACAACCGCGAGCCGAGCAAGCGATCGCCGCGCAGCAAGCCGTGCCAGGTGCTCGCGTTAGTCGCGGTGTCGTTTCTGCCGTACACGACCGAGAAGCCCTCGGTGATCCCCCATGCGCCGGCGGCCCAGTCGATGCGCTCGTCGGCGTTGACCGTGGTTACGCTGGAGTTGCCAGATGCGTTCACCAAACCGACGTCGCCAGTGAACTTGACGGTTTTCTTGGTGGTGTCGGCTTGCTGCGCGCCGACCGCTGCCGTAACAAGGAGACACAGCGCGGTAGTCGCGCCGAACACGTAACGAAGGTTCATGGGACGTCACCTGACGAAGGGTAAAGGTGGCAGGGGCGCGAGCAGTGACGCCCGGGCACTTCCCGCGTACGAACCTCGTTCATTAGTCAGGTGTAGAACGTTCGACAAGCCCATACCGCCCGAGCCCGCTGCCGCCTCGAGCGCGCTCGTCCGATGCACGACACACGGAGATCAAACGCAATGCGTACTGCCCTGTTCCGCACGACATCCTTGATGGCCGCGACCCTCGGCGCCTTTGTGTTCGCGGGCCGCGCGTCGCTCTCGAGCACACACAGCGTGCGCGCGCCGAACCCGGTAGTCGATGCGGCGCGCGCCGCCAAGCCCGGCGAGGACACGGCGGTGTTGGCCGGCGGATGCTTCTGGGGCATGCAGCTCCTGTTCGAGCACGTGAAGGGCGTGACCAACGTGACCGCGGGCTACGCGGGCGGCGAGAAGAACACGGCCACCTACGAACAAGTCGAAACCGGGACCACGGGACACGCCGAGTCGGTGCGCATCGTGTTCGATACGTCCAAGGTGACGTACGGCCAACTGCTGCGGGTGTATTTCTCGGTCGCGCACGACCCAACGGAGTTGAACCGGCAGGGACCCGACACCGGTCCGCAGTACCGGTCGTCGATTTTCTATCGAACGCCGGCGCAGAAGCAGATCGCGGAGTCCTACATCGCGCAGCTCACGAAGGCGCAGACCTTCGAGGACTCGATCGTGACGGTGATTGTGCCGCTCAAGGGATTCTACGCCGCCGAGGATTACCACCAGGACTACGCGGTGCACCACCCCGACCAGGCGTATATCGTGATCAACGATGCGCCCAAGGTACGGAATCTGCGCGCGCAGCTGCCGGCACTCTTCAGCGACAAGGCGTCCAACTAACCGCGTAAGGCATCGGCGATCGCCCGCTCGGTCCGGTCATACAGCTCCGCGGCCAGCGCCTCGTCTCGCGAGAGCGCTGTGCCGCGGGCCTCGCGGCATTGGTGGTAGTAGCGTCCCGAGCTCGTGGCGAGCTCCGGTGCCGCGGCGCACCAGACCTGAGTGCGCGCGCCATTCTCGTTCGACAACATGAAGAGTTTCATGAGGCGCTGCACGGGCCAGGGCAGCGATCGCCAGATCTGCGATGCGACCGCGCCCGGGTGCAGCGCATAGGTCGTGACGCGCGTGCCGGCGAGCCGCCGCGCCAGCTCGCGCGCGTGCAAGATGTTCATCAGCTTGGACGCCGCGTACATGGCGAATCCGCTCGGCGCACCGGTCGTGCGACGATCGATCCACGTCCAGTCGAAGGTCTTGATGCGCTCGTGCGCCACGCTGGCCACGTTCACGACCCGCCCGTTGGGCGCGTCGAGGAGTCGCGGCAGGAGGAGCGACGTAAAATAGAACGGCCCGATGCAGTTGGTGCCGATGGTAATCTCGAAGCCGTCTTCCGTTAGGCCACTGGTGCCCGCGACGCCGGCGTTGTTCATGAGGACATCCAGCTGCCGTCCGGACGCCAGCACGCGCTCGGCGGCGGCGCGGATCGAGGCGAAGCTGGCGAGATCCAGCTGCAGGAAGTCGAGATCCGCCGTTGGACTCTGGCGGCGCAGCTCGTCGAGCACCGGCCGGGTGCGCTCCTCCGAGCGGGCGGCGAGGATCACCGCGCATCCGCGCGCGGCGAGCGCCTCGGCCGACGCGCGGCCGAGTCCGGAGTTGGCACCGGTGATGAGGATCGTCTTGCCGGCGAGGTCAGCCGTCATGTTCCGGTGACGTTAGGCATGTGGACTCCTCCGCAGGTGTACGAAGCATAGCGACGGGGACAGCAGATGTGCGGAAATCCTCGGAGTGACCTTTCGCCGATAGTTGACAACGGCAACTATATTGTTGACATTAGCACATACACACTCCCCGAGAGCCATGCCGCCCGCTGCCCGCACCCGCGACGCCGCCACCGCCGTCGAAGCCGTCCGGCGATTCAATCGATTCTACACGCGGCGCATCCACATCCTCGACGAGGCCCACCTCAAAAGCGACTTCTCCCTCGCCGCCGTTCGCGTTCTCTACGAGCTCGCCCACCACGACACGGCCAGCGCCGCCGAGCTCGCCCGCGAGCTGGACCTGGACGCCGGCTACTTGAGCCGCATCCTCCGCGACCTCGCCCGCCGCCATCTCGTCACCCGACAACGCGCCGACGACGACGCGCGCCGCAGCCTCATCCGCCTAACGGCACGCGGACGAGCCCGCTACGCCGTCCTCGACTCCCGCGCCTCCGACGACATCGCGGCCATTCTCGATCCCCTCCCCCAAGCGTCGCGGCGGCGCCTCGTCGCGTCAATGGATGCCATCGGGAGCATTCTCGCCGATGGCTCGCCCCCGGCCGGCGAAGCAACTCGCACCGTCGCACCCTACCTCCTCCGCACTCACCGGCCCGGAGACGTCGGCTGGATCGTCTGGCGCCACGGCGTGGTCTACGCCGACGAGTACGGATTCGATGGGCGTTTCGAGACCCTCGTTGCCCGCGTCGCGGCCGACTTTCTCGCGACATTCGACGACGCCCGCGAACGCTGCTGGATCGCCGAGCACGACGGCGAAAACGTTGGCTCCGTGATGGTTGTGAAACACCCCGAGCGGCCCGGCGTGGCCAAGCTCAGGCTGCTGTTGGTCGAATCGTCCGCCCGCGGGCTCGGGATCGGCCAGCGTCTGGTGGACGAGTGCATTCGCTTCTCGCGGCAAAGCGGCTACCATACTCTCACGCTTTGGACAAACAGCGTGCTGGTGTCCGCCCGCCGGATCTACGAGGCTGCTGGCTTCACGCTGGTCCATGAAGCGCCGCACGACGAGTTCGGCCACGGCCTTATCGGTCAAACGTGGGAGCTCACGCTCTGACGTCCGAGAATGTCCGAACACGTTGTCATTCAGACGTCACGGCTCAAGTATTCACGAATGGATCGTTCGGGATCAGCGGCCAGAACGCCGCACCGCCTTACACGCGTCGGCGCACCCATCGGCATTGCCGTGGCCGCTGTGCTCGTGCTCGCGCTCCTCATCTGGCAGGGGCTTACGAGCGGCGGCGTTCCGAACCCGACCGCCGGCCATGCCACCAGCGCCGTCGCGGTCCTCGACATAGGCGTGCTGGTCTTCCGCGAGGGACTCGAGTCGATCCTTGTGCTCTCGGCGATCACGGCGAGCATGGTGGACACGCAGCGCACCTACCGGCGCCCGATCGCGGCCGGAGTGGGCGCCGGACTCGTAGCCACGCTGCTCACGTGGAGCGTCGTCATCGCGATCGTCGACGATCTTACTACGAGTCTTCCCGCCCTCGACATCCAGGCGGCCACCGGCCTGCTCGCGATCGTCGTGCTGCTCGTTGTGATGAATTGGTTCTTCCACAAAGTCTATTGGACCGGTTGGATCTCGCTGCATACGCGCAAGAAGCGGAAGCTGATGGACGATGCAGACAGCGGGTCCACCCGCAGCAGCCTGCTGTGGGGCTTGGGACTCCTCGGCTTCACGTCACTCTACCGAGAGGGATTCGAGGTCGTACTGTTCCTGCAGAGCTATCGGCTGCAGATGGGCGGTACGATCGTGCTCGAGGGAGTCGCGATCGGCGCCTCCGCAACGCTGCTCGTGGCGCTGCTCACGTTCGTCGCCCACCGGCGATTGCCCTACAAACGGATGCTCGTGCTCACGGGGACGCTACTCGGTCTCGTGCTGCTCGTGATGGTTGGCGAGCAAGTGCAGGAAATGCAGCTCGCGCACTGGATCTCCACGACGACGATCCCGTGGCTCAAGGATCGGATTCCAGACTGGATGGGACTCTGGTTCTCCGTGTTCCCCACCGTCGAGTCGTTGGCAGCGCAGTTAGTGGCTGCTGTGCTCGTCATTGGCTCGTACTTCTTGGCGCGCGGCCGGGTGCGCACGCAGTCTCGCACTAGCGGCGCCGTCCGGTCTGCGTCAATATCACCGCAGTCCGCGACGTGGGATCGGGAGCGCTAATCGCTCCAAGACCTTCACCCGGAGGCGGCCAATGTGGAAGGACTTCAAGGCGTTCCTCATGCGAGGAAACGTCATTGATCTGGCAGTAGGCTTCGTGGTCGGTGCGGCGTTCGGCGCGATCGTGAAGTCGTTGGTCGATGACGTGATCATGCCCCCGATCGGTCTCCTGTTGGGCAAGGTCGACTTCTCGAACATGTACGTGCTGTTGCACGAGGGGATGAAAGCGGCGCCGCCGTATGCGTCGCTGGCCGACGCGAAGGCCGCGGGCGCGGTGACGCTCAACTACGGCGCCTTCATCAATACGTTGATCTCGTTCGTCATTATCGCCGCGGCGGTGTTCTTGTTGGTGCGACTGGTGAGCAAGCTGCACAAGCCACCGGCCGCGGCGGCGCCCACCACCAAGCCGTGTCCGTACTGCGCCATGGACATCCCGTTGGCGGCCAAGCGCTGTCCGAACTGCACGTCGCAGCTAGCCGCCTAACGGAATACCCGGGAGGGCTCCGCGGCTCATTCCTCGCGGAGCGCCTCCATCGGCGAGACGCGCGACGCGCGGATCGCCGGCAGCGCGGCGGCGACGCCGGCGGTGAGTACCATCGCGACGACAGCGATGAGGATCGACGACAAGTCGAACGCGTGCACTCCGAACAATCGGTCCTTGAGCAACGGCGCGGCGAGCAGCGCGGCGGGAATACCGACCACGGCGCCGATCGCGACGAGCAGCATGGATTCGCGAAGCACCATGCGCGTCATGGCACCCGCTTGCGCGCCTAACGCCATCCGCAGTCCGAACTCGGCCGTGCGCCGCACGGTAGCGTGGGCCATCACGCCGTACAAGCCGAGTGAAGCGAGGACAAGGGCGAGCACGCCGAAGGCGCTGACGACCTGGGCGACGAGGATGTCGGTACTGAGCGACTCTTCGATGAGCTTGGTGAGCGGCCTGACGCTCAGCACGGGGAGCGAGGGGTCTGCCGCCGTGAAGGCGCGTCGCACCGGCTCCACGAGGCGCGCCGGGTCGACGCCGGGACGCGCGCGAATCTCGAGGTTGAACTGTGGCGGCAACCCGGAAGTACAGTTCTTCGCATGGGGGAGGCAGCCCAGCTGAAGCGTCGCGAAGTAGAGGCGACGCACGGGTGGCGCGCGCACATCCTGCTCTTCGATGTCACCGACGACGCCGACAATCTGGAACGGGTCGTCGGCCACCGTGAGCCGGTGTCCGATCGCGTCGCCGTGGGGATAGTAGTAGCGGGCCATCGTCTGGTTCACGACGACCACTTTGACGGCTGTCTCGTTGTCGCTCGCCGAGATGTCGCGGCCTCGCAGGAGGTGCGCGCCGGTGGTGGCGAAGTACCCCGGTCCGACATCGTCGTACGCGACCACCGTGTCGGAGTCGGCCGTCGCCGTGAATCCATCGGTGCTGAAGGTGGTAAACGACTCGGTGCCGCTGAAGATGCCGTTTTCCGACAGGCTGGCCGAAGCCACTCCGGGCACCTGCGACGCGCGCTGGATGAGGTCTCGCATGAGCGCCGTTAGGCGTGCGTCGGCGTAGCCGGCCTGCCCGGCCTCCACGCGCGCCAGGAGAATCTGATCGCGCGCGATGCCGACGTCGCTGGCGCGGAGCTGCATCGTGCTCCGCACGAGCAGTCCGGTCGCGACGAGCAACAACACCGACAGCGCGACCTGCACCATGACGAGGACCTTGCCCGCGGACAAGAGACGCGAGCCGCCGGCACCCACGACATTCCGCCCCTGCGCACGTAGCGCGCTCGCGAGCTGCACGCGCGTGGCGCGCAATGCGGGCGCGAGGCCGAAGAGAATGGCCGTGACGAACGACACGGCACCGGTGAACGCGAGGATCCGTGCGTCGGGGCGCACGTCGAGCGGAATGGGGTTCGGTCCGCCGCTGGCCAACCGCAGCAGCCCGAAGCTGCCCCAGTACGCGACCAAGAGGCCTAACGCACCGCCGGCGACAGCGAGGATGACGCTCTCGGTGAGGAGCTGCTGGATGAGCCGCCCGCGCCCCGCGCCTAACGCCATGCGAACGCTCATCTCGCGTCCCCGCGCCGCGGCGCGCGACAGCATCAGATTGGCGACGTTGGCGCACACGATGAGGAGCACCAACCCGACCGCCGCCATCAACGTGTAGAGCGAAGACGCGAACGCGTTCCGCCAGTACGAGAATCCGCGCGCGCCCGGGTCCACCAGTATCGGATGGTTCTTGAGTCCGCGCTGGACGTCGGAGACGAACTTGCCCGCGTTGTCGATGAGCGTGCGCTTGTAGATGGTCGTGATCTGCGCGCGCGCCTGCTCCAGGGTGACGCCGGGCTTGAGACGCCCCATGAGCAGCAGCCAGCTCACCGTGCGATCCTTGAGAATGTCCTCGTGCGGATCGAGCGACGACTGCATCATGAGCGGCAGCCACATGTCCGGCCGCTGCCCGACGATGTCACCCGTGAAATTCTTCGGCGCGACGCCGATGATCGTCAGTGGCACATTGTTGATCGTGATCGTCGACCCGATGATCGACGCCTCGCCGCCGAATCTCCGCTGCCAGTACGAATACTCGATCACGACGACCGGATCGTCGCCGGGGCCCTTGTCCTCATCGTCGGCGAACGTGCGGCCTTGGAGGGCGTGAATGCCCAACACCTTGAAGAAATTTCCCGAGACGTATCGGGCCGATGGGTGCTCGAACTCGGAGCCCGTCGCGCCGGCATCCGGCGCGCCGGGTGTGTGGGGCGCGGTCATGTTGAGCACGCCGACACGGCCGGTCGCGTAGAGACCCGAGAACACCGTGTTCTGGTCGCGCAGGTCCTGGTAGACCGGAACCGATGCGAGCGTCGGATTCGGCGTGCCTTGCGACATCCCGCCGGTGCGGTGCGGGTCGCCGATCGTCGCCAGCCGCTCGGGATTCGGCACCGGCAACGAGCGCAGCACCAGCGCGTCGATGAGCGTGAACATCGCCGTGTTGGCGCCAATGCCTAACGCGAGGATCACGAGCATCACCGCGACCACGATCTTGTGCTTGCGCATCGTGCGCACCGCGTACGATGCGTCCTGCCACAAATTGGACAGCCGATGGGCTCGTCGCATGACCCGCTCGCGGTCCCGGTCAATCGTTAGGCACTCGGCCCGCACGGCCGAGGCGTCGCCGAATTGGCGCAGCGCCTCGGCGCGCGCCGCCGCCGGATCGAGGCCTTTGGCGACGAGCTTCGCGATGCGCATCGCCAGGTGAAACTCGATCTCGTCGTCGACGTCGCGCGTGACACGGTGCGGACCCGTGTCGATGCGAAACCGGCGCTCCGGCGTCATGGCTTCACGATGCATGCTCTCCCATCGCCACGCAAGGGGAGCGGCCCCCAGGCGGACGCCTGCCCTTCCATTGGACACCCGTACATCCTACGAGGATGCCGATCATTCGTGTCGCGACCGCCGTCGACGGGCCGGCGTTCGCCGAGATCTATCGCCCTGCCGTGGTTGGCAGTCCGATCTCGTTCGAGGTCGACCCACCCGATGGCGCCGAAATGGCGCGCCGCGTCGAGACGATCGGCGCGCGATATCCGTGGCTGGCCTTCGACGACGACGGCGCCACCATCGGCTACGCCTACGCAAGTCCGCATCGCGCCCGCCCTGCGTACCAGTGGTCGGCCGAGGTGTCGGCGTATGTTCACGCCGATGCGCGACGCCGCGGCGTGGCGCGCGCGCTGTATACGTCGTTGTTCGCGTCGCTCCGGCTTCTCGGGTACTGCAACGCGTACGCTGGCATCACGCTGCCCAACCCGGCGAGCGTCGGGCTCCACGAGGCACTCGGCTTTCGCAGCGTGGGGGTGTTCCACGACGTGGGTCACAAGCTCGGTCGCTGGCACGATGTGGGCTGGTGGGAGCGACCGCTCGGAGATCGCATCGAACATCCGGATCCGCCCCGCAACATTGACGAATTGATCGGCAGCGACGCGTTCGTCGCGGCCCTTTCCTCCGGATACGGCGCGGCGCGCACGCGCTGAGCGGGTGCGGCCAGCGTTGCGCCGCGCGCTCGCGTAAAGATCTTACACGCACATGACGAACATCATGAAATCACGCCCGGCTTTCTTTGCCTGCGCCGCGCTCGTGGCGCTTCTCACGCTGGCATCGTGCGGCCGACTCGGAGAGAAGTCGGCGAACACGGCCGGCGGCGATCGCATCGTCTGCGTATCGAAGCAGATCAACGAGTTCATCTACGCGATCGGCGCCGAGCAGCACTTGGTGGCGGTGGATCTCACGTCCATTTATCCGCCGCAAATCAAGAAGCTGCCCACGGTCGGCTATCACCGGGCGTTGAGTGCCGAGGGCATCATCTCGATGAAGCCGACGTTGTTCCTGACGGATGGCAACGTCGGACCGAGTGCGGTACTGGATCAACTGAAAGAGGTGGGCATTCCGATCGACGTGATGCTGCCGGGCAACACGCTCGACAGCGCGCAGCAGCTGCTCGTTCAGTTAGGCGACAAGTTCGGCCGCCGTCCGGCCGCGGACACCGTGCTGGCGCAGTGGAAGGCGGGCATGCAGGATGTGTGGAAGGACACTGCGCAGTACGTGGGGAAGCCCAAGCCGCGCGTGCTCATCATCCATTTCGGCCAGATTGCGAACAACTATTTGGCGGTGAAGGCCGGCGGTCCGGCGGACGACATGATCCGTTGGGCGGGCGGTGTGAACGCCGTCGACTCGGGAGGCGGGATGGAGCGGCTGACGCCCGAGCTCATCGCGCGCATCGCGCCCGACATCATCGTGTCCACCGATCTGGGATTCGACCGGTACGGGAGTGCCAGGGCCTTCGCGACGATGCCCGGCATCTCGCTGACTCCGGCCGGCAAGGCGCTGCGCATTTATCGGATCACGGAAACCGAGCTCTTGTACTTCGGGCCGCGCACGCCGGAGACGGTGCGGAAGCTTCGCGCGATGTTTCATTCGACGTGAGATCGTGAAGCGCCTGTCGTATCGTCAGACGTATCTCCTGCTCGCCGCGCTGCTCGCTCTTCTGCTCGTCGCATCCGCCGCCATCGGTGCGTTCTCGTTCACGCCGGCCGAGATGGTGCGGCATCTCGGGGTGGCCGCGGGTTGGCTTCCGGCCACGGGCGCCGACGCGTTGAGCCGGAACGTGTTCCTCCAGCTCCGGCTGCCCCGCGTGCTGCTGGCCGGGCTCACGGGCGCAGTGTTAGGCGTGTCGGGCACGCTGATGCAGGGGCTCTTCCGCAATCCGATCGTGGAGCCGGGTCTGGCGGGCACGTCGGCCGGCGCCGCGTTAGGCGCAGCGCTGGTGTTCGTGTTCGGCGGCAGCACCGCGCTGTCGTTCACCGCGCCGCTCGGCTCGGTCGCCGTTCCGGTGCTCGCCTTCGCGGGTGCGTTCGCGGCGACGATGCTCGTCTACCGGCTGTCGACGTCGTTCGGCAAGGTGAACGTGTTCACGCTGCTGCTCGCCGGCATTGCCGTGAACGCGGTGTGCGGCGCCGGCACGGGATTCCTGTCGTACGTGGCGCGCGACCCGCAGGCGCGCAACATCACGTTCTGGAACCTCGGCACGTTCACGACCGCCGACTGGCACGGCGTGCTGCTCGTGGCGCTCTTTTTCGCGGTGTGCTTCGCGTGGTCGATGCGGTACGGCAAGGCGCTCAACGCGCTCATGTTGGGCGAGGACGAAGCCGCGTTCCTGGGCGTCGACTCGCGCAAGCTGATCTTTCGCCTCCTGGTGGTGAACACGATCATGGTCTCCGTCGCGACGGCGATGGTGGGCGTGATCGCGTTCGTCGGGCTGATCGTGCCGCACGTGCTGCGGATACTCAAGTCGAGCGACTACACGTTTCTGCTGCCCGGATCGGCGTTGTTAGGCGCGCTGCTGATGGAACTGGTGGACATCGTCGCGCGCATCATCATTCCGCCGGCCGAGCTGCCGATCGGCATCATCACGGCGGTGATCGGCGCGCCGATTTTTCTGTGGATTCTGCTCCGGCAGCAGCCGCAGCGTGGAACGGGCGCGAGCATCGACTCCGGCGCCGGCGCGGGGTTCTATGGTTGACGTCGTGGGCGTGACGTACCGCGTGGGCGGTCCGAACGGCCTGCGCATCTTGGACGATGTGACGGCGCGCTTCGACGCCTGCGCGTTCAACGTGATCATCGGGCCTAACGGAGCCGGGAAATCGACGCTGCTCAAGCTGGCCACGGGACTGCTGCAGCCGTCGGCCGGCACGGTGCGCTACGGCGACCGGCCGGTGTCGGCATTCCGCGCCGACGAGCTCGCGCGCACGCGCGCCGTCCTCTCGCAGCACGTCGAGCTCGCGTTTCCCCTGCCGGTCGAAGATGTGGTGCTCATGGGACGCTACCCGCACTACGGTTCGGCGCCGACGAGCCGCGATCGCGACATCGTGTCGCGCTCGCTCGAGCTCGTGGGCATGATCAATAGGCGGCGACAACCGTATCCGACGCTGTCTGGTGGCGAGCAGCAGAAAGTGCAACTGGCGCGTGTGCTGGCGCAGATCTGGAATCTCGATGATGCGCACGAGCACAAGTACCTGTTTCTCGACGAACCGACGACGAGCCTCGACGTGCACTATCAGCTGCATCTGCTCGACGTCGCGCGCGACTTGCTCGCGCACAATTGCACGGTGATCGCGGTGCTGCACGATCTCAACGTCGCGTTCCAGTACGGGCAGCACATCGTCGTCATCGACAATGGCAGGCTGGCCTACGAGACGTCGCGCGCGTCGGACATCTCGGCCGATCTCATCGAGCGGGTGTTCCGCGTGCGCGCGACGCGACTGGGTAACGGCGCGGACGGTGAGGGCACCTGGCGCTTCAGCTTGTAGGCCTTCCGTTAGGAAGCGCCGAGCAGAGCCGCCGTGTTGCCGCCCAGGATCTTGGCGCGCTCTTCGGGCGTCACGCGTACGGCGGCCAGACTTTCCTTCATGAGCGCGATGCTGCCGATCATGTGTGGATAGTCGCTGCCGGCCAGCACATGGCCGGCTCCGGCGAAGTCGACGGCGAGACGCAACGCGGCCGGGTCGAAGTTCACGGTATCATAGTAGAACTCGCGCAAGTACTCGCTCGGCGCCCGCCTAACGTTGACTCGGCAATCCGGAAACGCGTGCCATCCCCGATCGAGGCGCTCGGCCAGATAGGGAATCGCGCCGCCCAGGTGCGCGAGCACCCAGCGGATGCGCGGATACCGTTCGGGGACTCCGGCGAACACGAGGTGCGCGGCGGCGAGGCTCGTGTCGAACAGAAATCCCACGAGCGCGGTGAGCCAGTACTCGGTCATGCCCGTCACGCTCGCCGGGTTGGTGGGATGGATGTGCACCACCGCGCCTAACCGATCGGCTTCGGCCCACAGCGGCTCGAACCGCGCGTCGGCGAGCGCGACGCCGTTGACGTTGGCGAACACCATGGCGCCCGCGAAGCCGAGCTCCGTCATCGCGCGGCGCAGCTCGTTGATCGACGCCGCCGGATCACAGAGCGGCAGCGTGGCCAGCGCGGCGAACCGTGGGCCTCGCTCGCGCACCACCGCGGCGAACGCATCGTTCACGACCCGCGCCAGCGCGACCGCGCGGGCAGGCGCTTCCACGTGCGTGCCGGGCGTCGTGAGCGTGAGGATCTGGGTGTCCACGCCTTCGCGCTCGAGCACCGTGTGCCGGTAGGCGATGTCGCGGTGGCCGCGCACGGCGACGTTGTAGTCGCCGGGATAGTGCAGGCAGGGATTGCCGTCTGTGTCTTCCGTAAGGCGGACGACGCTGTCGGATTCGCGCAGGGCGTCGAGGTACGCTGGCGGGTAGTAGTGATTGTGGATGTCGATGATCATGCAAACTATTATAGTAGGTGAAACGGTATGCCACGCTTGCACCCGCCCTCGTTGTTATGGCAGCGGGTCAATTTGAGTGACGCTGCGCCGGGCCTTCGCTAGTCGGCTCCTTCGCTCATGTCGACGCGGACACAGCGGATGACTGCACGGATAACATCGGATCGCTCGGCGGCTCGGCGCCGAGCGAATCCATGATGGGACGAGCGTTTTTTTTGGGTCTTCAGGGATTTCCCGGAAAAGGCGACGCGGCCCTTTTCCCCAAGGGAAGCGTTTTCCGTGTCAACATGATCGAAGTAGCCGGCTCATGGTTCGTCGACGCCAATGGTCGGACTCACCACTCTCCCACATCTTCATGCGACGAGTCGTCCTCGCCTTCTGCTTCGGAGCCATCACCGCCGCAAGCGCATCGGCGCAGCGGACCACGTTCACGCACGCCGACACGCTGCGCGGGACTAACGGTCCGGGGCGTTCGTGGTGGGACGCGACCTTCTACGACTTGCACGTCGCGGTGAATATCGCGGACAGCAGCATCCGCGGGTACAACGGCATCACGTACCGCGTGACCGGCCCGTCGCGCGAGATGCAGATCGACCTGCAGGTGCCGATGCAGGCGGACAGCATCATGCAGGACGGCCGCGCGCTCGCGTCACGACGCGATGGCAACGCATTGTTCGTCACGATGCAGTCGCCGCAGCGCGTGGGCGATACGAAGACCGTGACCGTGTACTACCACGGCCATCCGCGCGCGGCCAAGCGGCCGCCGTGGGACGGCGGTTTCATCTGGCGGCAGGACAGCCTGGGCCATCCCTGGGTGGCCACGGCCAACGAGGGACTGGGGGCCAGCGTCTGGTGGCCTAACAAAGACCTTCCGGCCGACGAGCCCGACAGCCAGCGCATCGCGATCACGGTGCCCGACTCGATGACCGACGTGTCTAACGGACGGCTGCGCAGCACGACGCGAAACACCGATGGCACGACGACGTACGAGTGGTTCGTCAAGAGTCCGATCAACAATTACGACGTCGAGATCAACGCCGGCACGTACTCGCACTGGACGGAGGTCTACCACGGCGAGAGCGGCGATCTGACGTTGGACTTCTGGCCGCTCGCGTATCACGTGGACACGGCGAAGGTGCAGTGGCAGCAGGTGAAGTCGATGCTCGCGTGCTTCGAGCACTGGTTCGGTCCGTATCCGTGGTACGCCGACGGCTACAAGTTGATCGAAGCACCGCACCTGGGCATGGAGCATCAGAGCGGCGTGGCGTACGGCAATCATTTCAAGAACGGATACCTGGGTCGCGACCTGTCGAGCACCGGGTTAGGCCTCAAGTGGGATTTCATCATCGTGCACGAGAGCGCGCACGAGTGGTGGGGCAACAACATCACCGACAAGGATCACGCCGACATGTGGATCCACGAGAGCTTCGCGAACTACTCGGAGTCGATCTACACGGAATGTCAGCAGGGCAAGGCCGCAGGCGCGGAGTACGTGATCGGGACGCGCGCGCTGATCAAGAACGACGTGCCGATCGTCGGGCACTTCGGCGTGAACGACGAGGGCTCGGAGGACATGTACTACAAGGGCGGCAACATGCTGCACACGATTCGTCAGGTGATCGACAACGACGACACGTGGCGCAACATCCTCCGCGGTCTGAACAAGACGTTCTGGCACCAGACGGTGAGCGGCACGCAGGTCGAGGACTACATCAGTCACGCCGCGGGCATCGATCTGAGCAAAGTGTTCGAGGAGTATCTGACGACGACGAAGGTCCCGGTCCTCGAGTATTCGATCACGGGCCGCACGCTCAGGTACCGGTGGGCAGACGTGGTACCCGGTTTCGCGATGCCGGTGAAGGTGACGGTCGCGCCGGATCACTACGCCGTGATCCGCCCAACGGAAGCGTGGCAGAGCATGCGGGTTGATCTAACGGCCGGGCAGTTCAAGGTCGATCGGAACTACTACGTGCTGACGAGGGAAGCGGCGCCTGGCGGCGCCTGAGGGACAAGGGAACCGCGGCTTCCCTGCCCCCAGGCGGCGTTAGCCGCCGCTTCCCGTCACATGGCTTTCTGGATCTGTTCCGCTTCCGCCAAGTGGTGCTTGATCACCGGCGCCGCCTGCGTGATCAGGTTCTTGAGCTCGGCGTTCTGCGCGTCGCCTAACGCTTTGGTCGCCGTCTCCAATACGGCCTTGTGGTAGGCCACCTCGAACTCGATGTAGGCCTTGTCCCAGGCTTTGCCCTTGGGCATCGCCTGGAGGGAGTCCATCTCCTGCATCGCGTCGGTGTTGCCGGTGAAGCCGGCCGGCTCTTCGGGCGTCACGCCTAACTTTGCGGCGAGTTGCTGGCCCTCGAGGCGGAGCGCGTGGTGCTCGCCGGCCATGAGTTTGCCGAAGTTCTTGACGTCGCCGCTCGTGGCTTTTGTCCACGCGAGCGCGCCGCGCGCGCTGTCGGCGGCGCTGGCCTGGTCCAACACGAACACGATGTTCGCGTCGTTGTGCGCTGGAACCCGCGTCGTCCATCCGGCTGCGCAGACGACGACTGCCGCCAGCATCGTCATCGGGATGCCCTTCATGTAACCGCTCATGCGTCGATCCTCGGTGAAGAGTGCCTCGCGACGCCGGACGGATACCGGGTGTGCGTGCCTCGTTTCACCGCGTGTACGGCGGGCGGGGCCGGATTGGATTCATCCAGCGGGGAATAGGGAAGCGCTCGCGCTTCCCCCTTCCCTCTTCATCCGGAGACGTCGGCCGCTAGTGTTGTCTCACGTGCGGTCGCTTCAAATCCGTGATGATGTCCTGTCCGCCGTTCGAGCCCGTGAGGAGAAGGCGCACACCGGGAATCGACTGCGAGGTCAACACGAAGCGCGTGCTGGCGTCGGTCTTTGGATCGACGAACGTCACGTCGAACGCGCCGGTGATGGTCGCCTTGGTGCACTTGGCGTTGATGAGATTGGACGGCGTGTCCAGCTTGAGCGTCGGACACGCGCCAGCCGATTTGGTGAGCGACGCCGATACGGCTTCGAGGGTGAGGTTGAAGTTGGCCGTGGTGTCGTTCAGCTCCGCTTCGTCGATGATGTTCGACTGCGGGTCGACCAACAGATACACGAGCTGCGACACGTCGGCGCCTTGCCACGCGACCAGCACGAACGTCGAATCGTTAGGCGTCGGTGTCTTGCCGGCCGTCGTGCCCACCAACTCCAACGCGCCGACCTCGAATACCTGGCCGGTGCCGTTGACGCTCACGGTCACCGATTCGGGACTCACGCCGCGCGCGAGCAGTGCGACGGGATACTGCAGCAGGCGGAATCGGTCGAATGCACTCTCCGACGCCGCTTGTAACGCGAGCGTATCGAGGTGACGCGCTTCGCTGAAGGACGGCGCGGACGGCGCGGTGGAGCTGCCGCATGCCGCGAGCGCGGACAGGCAGAGGACCGCGGTCGCGGTGGTGAACGAGGCGAGAACGGTCCGGTGTTTCTGCATCTCAGCACACCTCGAAAAGCGAGTGGGGAACCACGAACCAAGCAAGTATGGGCTGTCGAGGCGCAAAACGCGAGTGTTGGGCACACGCTCAAGTCGCCCCGAAAGTCTTGACTCGCACGCCATGTGATACCAGTTTCGCTCAATGGACAACTCCGCACTTCGCTCTCATCGCGCCTTCAGGGCGCCGGCCTTCCGTTGGGCATCGCTGCTCACGGTCTTCGCGATGGCCATGCAGGTCGCCGCCTGCAGCGACAGACTGCCGCTCGCCCCGGTGGACAGGCAACTCGCCAAGCTGCCGCTGCCACCGGCACACAGCTACATCGTGCAGGTGGGGACGTCCGGACAAATCCCGGCATCGGTGCAGCAGGCCATTCGCGACGCCGGCGGACGCATCGCCCGCGTGCAGGCCGACATGGGATTGGCGCTGGTCACGGGACTCACAGCGGACGCGGCCAATGGCCTTCGCACGTCGGGCGCGGTCGGGATGATCCTGCCCAACGTGACGCGGCAATACGTCCGCGAGCGGCTGTCCAACGCGCGCGTCGTCCGGTTCACCGGCCGCGCGGCGGCACGCGCCGGCGCCCGCACCGTGGCTCCGTTAGACATCCCCGATCCGCGGACGGCGCAGTTCTTCTCCGATCAGTGGAACATGACGCAGATCCGCGCCGACACGGCGTGGCAAGTGACCACGCAGGGCGCCGGCGTCACCGTGTTCATCCTCGACACGGGCGTGGACACGCTGCATATCGATCTGGTCGGCAAAGTCGACGGCTCGCTCTCGACGTCGTTCGCGTTCGCGCCTAACGACACGGTGGACACGCTGCCGCTGCCGTTCGCGCACGACGTCGTCGGACACGGCACGTTCGTGTCCTCGCTCATCGCGACCAATTCGTTAGGCATCGCCGCCGTCGCGCCGCAGGCCAAGCTCGTCATGGTGCGCGTGCTGAACGATCAGGGCGCGGGCGATGACTTCGCCGTCATCAGCGGCATCTTGTACGCGGCCGATCACGGGGCAGACATCATCAGCGTCAGCCTGGGCGGCTACCTGAGCCGGTCCAATCCGTTCGATCTCGCCGTCTCCGATTTGATCCAACGATCGGTCGACTACGCCACGGCACGCGGCGCGTTGATCGTCGCCGCGGCGGGCAACGAGAAGCTGAATACCAACACCGCCACGTCGCCCAGCGGCAACTACGCCGACAGCATGCACGTGATCGCCGGCGGTATGCGCCACGTGATCAGCGTCGGAGCCACGGGACCCGTCGATCAAAAGAAATTCGATACCATCGCCGAGTACTCGAATTTCGGAAAGACGGACGTCGCGGTGTTCGCGCCGGGCGGCAACGATGTCGACACCACCCGGAATGGGTTGTCCGACCTCGTGTTGGGCGCGTGCAGCGCGTTGGTGTTCCCGGAATGCGCGGCGGAGCGCGCGTACTTGTCGGGCGCCGGCACGAGCTTCTCGGCCCCACTCGTCGCGGCGGAAGCCGCGGTGATCAAGGCGCATGCGGCTACCAAACCCACGCCGAGCGTGCTCGAGACCTGTGTATTGAATTCGGCCGATGTGGTGGCGGGAACGTCGCGGCCGGACATCAATTACAACTTTGGACGGATCGACGTGCTCGCGGGAGCGCTACACTCCAACTGCAAGTAGCGCATCCCGCGAACGACGCCGGCCGCGCTACTCTTGCTTTCCCTTCGCGGTCGGCGGCAACACGCCGTTGAGTCGCAGATAAATGGCCGACTGACTGTAATGGTCGGCCCAGTCGCCGGTGGTCAGCGTCATCACCGCCGCACGCGACCGCGTTTTCCCGCCGAAGAACGGCAGCTGCTCGCCTAACTTCGAGTCGTCCACCTTCGCCAACGCCTGATCGCAGAACGCGAACGTCTCCTTGAGACGCGCGACGAGCGCGTCCTTGCTATCGGTGGCCGCCACCTTCGACCGTTCCGGCGCCTTTTCGCCGCCGATCGCTCCGCACAAATAGTCGTTGCCCTGCGACAGGTGCACGACGATCTGGCCGAAGCTCATCTGCGCCGGCGTCGGTTTGAAGCTGTACTTGTCGGCCGGCATCGCCTCGGCCGCGGCCACGAGATTCTTCCCGATACTGCTTGCATGATCACGGAACGCATCGGACACCGGATTCGACTGAGCCATTGCCAGTCCCGGCGCCAGGGCGGCAGCCAGGCCCGCAACGCAAATACGGACACGCATGGATCTCGCTCGGGTTAAGGGAGGCGTGGATGTTGTTCTGTGCGGCATGCGATGTCCAGTGCGCATGCTGGCCCTGCTGCCGCGACGATCCCAGGATTGCCGCCAGTCCAGCTCGCCGAGATCGGGTCACTGGAAGCGTGGTTCCGTCGCCTCGACGCGAACGCCGTGCTTCGCTGGCAGTTTCGCCCCGGCTCGCCGGTGTTCGTGGTCTGGAGCCAGCGGCGATCGGTGGACGGCGCGGACGGCACCTTCGAGCTCTCGCGCGACGCATCGCAATTGTTCGCCGCGCCGGCATCGAACACGCTGCTCGTGAAACTCAGCTACTTGCTCTCCACCAACTGATGGAGGATGTGTGTCGCTCTCCGATGCGCTGCGACAACTCATGATCATACTCATCGGGCTCATTCCCATGCGTGCACGCAACGACTTCGGCGCGGCCGAGAGCGACCGCCGCTGATGATGCCCTGACGGCTCAGACGTACGGGTTGTCGTCGGCGCTCGGTCCGTAGATAGCAGGCACCATCACGTCGAGGAGGCGCAGGTACACCGACATCTGCCCCCGATGATGGATCGCATCGCTGAGCAGGAACAGCCTGGTGAACGCGATGCGCGGCATGGTATTGAGCGTCTTGCCGCCCATGCGGAAATTCCACGCGCCTAACGCGGCGGTGTCGTCGAGCCCGGCCAGTGCGGCGCGCGCGGCGTTGCACCCTTGATCGAACGCGGACAGGAGCGCGCTCGTCGACGCCGGAACCGGGAACGATTCCCAGTTGCCCACATCGAGACCGTCGGTGTGCATCATCGTGGCCGTGAAGCCGGGCGCGTTGGCCATCCACGAGGCGAGATTGCCCAACGATGTCGACCGCGCATGCGGCTTCCAGTCCTTCTTGTCGAGCGGCACCCGCTCGAGCACCCGGCGCGTGATCGGCGCCTCCTGGTCGAATTCTTGAATGATGGCATCCACCATCCGCATACGGCCTCCGATGACTCGAGTCCTTGCCTAACGGGCAGCGTCTCCCGACGCGTGCGCCGAGATCGTGTCGAACGCCATGCGGACGAACTGGGCGTCCGTCCACGGCTGCCATCCGTGCGGCTTGAGCGGACGGCCGTACGTGAACGAGCCGTCGTAGTGCGGCGCCGTGGTGCTGTCGAGGAAATCCTGCAGCAGATAGCAGGCGAGGTTGAGATAGTAGCTGTCCATCTCGCCCACCACGACGTGGATCTTGCCCCTGAGCGGCGGACCCACGGTGCTCCAATGGTTCTGCAAGTACACGCGCAGGTCGTAGCCGTGGTCGCGCATGTAGCCGGCCACCTCGTGGTTCATGTGCCCGGTGCGCTTGTCCCAGAGCGCGGCCGGATAGCCGTCGGCATCGGTCGGGCCGAACACCGCCTCCCACGCTTCCAGCTGTTCGCCCGAGCGGCCGTGCGTGCCTAACGCATCCTCGAGCTGGCTTTCCTGGCGCATGGTGATGGTCGGCATGCCGCTGATCTCGCGCTCGGCCGGCACCTCGGATGCCAGCCACGGACTGCGCGCGACGACGAACGCGCTCGTGTCCTCGTAGATGTTGCTCAGCTGGTAGCGCCGGAAGTCGACCGGATCGGGATACAGGCCCCATGCGCCGCCGAAGAAGTCCGGATGATAGATCTGGAGCGCGAGCGCTTCCCACCCGCCCGTCGAGCCGCCAATGAGAATCCGCGCGTACGGTTTGGCGATGATCCGGAATTGTTTCTCGAGATACGGAATGAGCTCCTGGATGATCGCGTCGCCGTAGGGGCCATCGTTCACCGAGTTCACGGCGTACGAGTCGTCGTAGTACGGCGTGGGATGTTGGAACGTGATCGCGATGACTCGCGGGAAACTGTCGCTCATCCATGCGCGCGCGAACTCGTAGCCCGGCTCGCGCTCGGTGCCGAGGCGCCGGCGCGCGGCGCGTGCGGCGGTTTCCGGCGTGCCGTTCGGATCGAAACCGAATGGCGGCGAGAGCGTGAAGTGGCCCTGTTCGTAAATCACCGGGTAGTGCGCCTGGGGATGCTCGGAGTATCCGGCCGGCAGGAGCACGGTGGCGCCCAAGTACATCGGATGGCCCCAGAACTTGGTGAGCAGCGCACTCTGGATCTTGATGTGCTTCACCCATTTGGTGTCGGCCGGGAGCGCGATGGGCGGCAGCGTGCGCGTCAGCGTTAGGCGGACGGTTTGCGCCGTGCGCGGGTCGAGATGGATGCGCTGCGGCTCACTGACGAGATTGCCGGGCGACTCGTTCCAGTGCTGCCCTTCCCACTGGTCTTGATGCAGCCAGAGCGTGCGTCCATCGGCGCGGTGGAATTCGGTGTACACGTTGAACACCGCTTGCACCCAATAGTCGCCCGCGGGGAGCGACGCGAGGCTGCGCAGCGGATAGCCGGCGGCGTGCGCGTCGACGATTACCGTTTTGCCTGTGGGTAGTGCGCGAACATCGGTGCCGAAGAACGGCGTGCTGCGCGCGAGCTCTCCGGCCTGGAGCCGCGGCTCCGGCGTGCCGTCCTTCGACACCGCCACGTAGACGCGTCCCGTGCGCGGCGTCGCGGATGCGGGAAAGGCGACGTCGAAGCGCAGCCCCCCCGTTGACTGCGCTTGGGCGTTACGCGCGAGCGATGGCGCGAGAAGCGTGCACGCGATGAGCAGTAGAGTCCGGTTCATGACAGTGCGTGTGTGATGAGACGCGCCGCATGGCGCGATTGAGCCGTCGATGTTGCGATGCCTCGCAACGCGCCGCAAGAGGAGACGAGCACACCGTCAGGAGAATGTGTTCATGCTTGCGCGCGGTGTGTCGCTGGCGTATGCTCGCGCCAACAGCCGGATCGTCCGGCGCCTGCGGTTGCATCATCCCGCCGAGTAGTCGTGTGTCGCCACGCCACGTGTACGTGGTGCACGGGCCCAAGTGTCGGCAGTGTCGTCGTTCGAAGTGCTTTCATTTCCTAGGTTCAGCCGGGAGGAGCAATGCACACACGCGTGGTCCGATGGGCCCTGCTTGCCTCGCTCGCGATGCCCATGGTGCTCGTGGCGCAGCAGCGAACCATCAGGGGAACGGTGACCGATGCGACAGACGGCCATCCCATTTCCGGTGCCGTCGTCACTGTTCGTGAAGGGCGCGGTCTCGCGCAAACTGGAGACGATGGGAAATACGTGCTGACGGTGGATGGCGGCGCCGTTAGGCTCCTGGCGCGTGCGGTCGGGTACGGGCCCAGCACCGTGCCGGCCGCGGCGACCGATAGCGTCATCAATTTCAAGCTCACGAGCGATCCGCTGCAGTTGCAAGCCGTCGTCGTGACGGGCCAGGCGACGAACGTGTCGCGCCGGCTGGCGACGACGTCGACGTCGCTCGTGACCGGCGACCAGGTCACCACGGTGCCTGCGACGTCGGTGGACAAGGCGCTGCAAGGCAAGATCGCGGGCGCCAACATCCAAACGAACTCCGGTGCACCGGGCGGCGGCGCGCAGATTCAGATTCGCGGCATCAATACCGTGATCGGCGCGTCTGATCCGCTGATCGTGGTGGACGGCGTCATCTACAGCAATGTGTCGGTGGCGTCGGGCTTGTACACGGTGACGGGCAGCGGCAGCGCATCCGGCACCGGTCCGGCGCAGGACGACGCCGGCAACCGGCTCGCCGATCTCGATCCCAACGACATCGCGTCGGTGGAGGTTCTCAAGAGCGCCGCGGCGTCGTCGATCTACGGGTCGAAGGCCGCGAACGGCGTCATCATCATCACCACCAAGCGTGGGTTAGGCGGTGCGCCCAAGACGACGGTCACGCAGCGGATCGGATATTCGGATCTCTTGCGCGGCCCGGCGCCCCGGGCGTTCACCGTGGAACAGGCGCTCGGCCTCTACGGGGATACGGCCACGATCGCCTCGCTCCTGTTGCCTAACGGTAAGCTGCCGGTGTTCGATCACTTGCAGGAAGCGGCCGGCAACCATCCCCTCGCGTACGAAACGTCGCTGGACGTGAGCGGCGGCAACGACAATACGAAGTACTTCGTCTCGGGCCACTGGTCGCGCACCGGCGGCATCATCAACAACACCGACGCCGGCCGTCAGAACCTGCGCGTGAATCTGGACCAACGCCTGGGGAGCAAGCTCACGCTCGCGCTGAGCAACGCGTTCACCCGCACGAAGACCGACAACGGCATGACGAACAACGACAACTCCGGCGCCGGCATCACGTACGCGCTTGCGTACATTCCGAGCTTCGTGCCGCTCACAAAAAGTACCGCCGGCGTGTTTCCGCTGCCCGCGTTCACGTATCTCAACTCGAATCCGCTGCAGACCATCGCGCTCGCGTCGAACGAGCAGACGGTGAATCGGTTCACCGGCGGCGCCACGGCGACGTACCAGGCGCTCTCCGGCGGCAAGCACGACCTCAAGATCGTGGGCGGCGCCGGCGCCGACATCTTCAACCAGAACAACAGCGTGTTCGCCCCGCCGGCCTTGTACTTCGAGGCGAACCAGACGTCGCCCGGCGTCTCGACGTTAGGCGGCGCCGAAAGCCGGCAGGTGAACTGGAACCTGAACGCGATCGACGTGTTCACGCCATCCTCGTCCGGAACAATGTCGTTCACGACATCGGGCGGATTGCAGTTCGAGGACCGGCAGCTCAATGAGTCGCGCAGCACGGCAACCGGCCTGCTCGAGGGCCAATCGAACATCGACCAAGGCGCGATCTTCGGTCAGCCGTTCGAAAACAACACGCACGAAAAGACGTTCGCGCTGTACGCGCAGGAACAGCTCCAGGCGTTCGACGAGCGGCTCCTTGCGGAGGTCGGCCTCCGCGCCGAACGCAGCAGCGTGTTCGGCAACACCGATCAGTACTTCGTGTATCCGAAGATCTCCGGCGCGTACCGGTTCCCCGATCTGTTAGGCAGCGGCAGCGACTTCAAGCTGCGGGCGGCGTACGGCGAAACCGGAAACCAGCCGCTGTTCGGCCAGAAGTTCACGACGTTGATCGGCGGCCAGAATATCGGCGGGAGCGTCGGCACGATCGTCGGCGGCGTGGCCGGCTCGCCGATCATCGAACCCGAGCGCGTCCGCGAGTTCGAGGCGGGCATCGACGCGTCGCCCTTCCACGGACGCGCGACGCTCGAGCTCACGTGGTACCTGCGGCACACCACCAACTTGCTGCTCCCGGTCACGCCGGCATCGTCCACCGGCTTCAGCGAGGTGATCGCCAACGGCGGCGAACTGCGCAACACCGGCATCGAGGCTGCGTTAGGCATCGCCGCCGTACAGGATCAGGACTTCACCTGGACGGTGCACTCCACCTTCAGCCGCACGCGGTCGCTGGTCGTGAAGCTGCCCGGCACGGGATTCAGCCCCTCCACCGCGGGCTTCGGCCTCGCCTTCGGCGAATTCTTCGTCCAGCAGGGCCGGCCGATCGATCAGATCATCGGACAGTCGGCCATCAACCCCGACGGCTCCTTTGTGGTGAAGTCGTTCGGGCACGCGTCGCCGGACTGGGATTGGGCCGTCGGAAACGACTTCACGTACAAGGGCTTCTTCCTCACGTCGCTATGGGACTGGCAATACGGCGGTCTGGCGCAAAACCAAACGCTGTCGCTGTACGACTGCAACGAACTCACCTCCGACGCCGGTACTCCGGCGGGCCAAGCGCGCATCCAGGATTGTTTCGACGGCATCGCCACGCCGTACGTGCAGTCCACGTCGTTTCTCAAGCTGCGCGAAGTGAGCCTCGGCTATACGCTGTCCGAAAGCATGGCGAAGAAGTTCTTCGGATCGAGCGACGTCAAGTTCGAGCTCACCGGCCGCAACCTGCTCATCTTCACGAACTACTGGGGCTACGATCCCGAGTCGAGCAATTACGGGCAGCAGGCCGTCACACGCAACATCGACCTCGGCCCGTATCCGCCGTCACGCCAATTCATGTTCTCCATCACCGCGGGGTTCTGACCATGACACGCACTCTGCACCGGGTTGGACCCGCGCTCGCGGCGGCGTGTCTCATTGCCGCCAGCCTATCGTTAGGCGCGTGCGGCGGGTTCAACATCACCAACACCAACCAGCCGACGCAAACGGATCTCGAGAACAATCCGACGCGCTCCAAGTTGAGCGCCGCCGCGACCGGCATCTTCTCGGGCGCGCGCTCGGACATCACGGGATTCATCTGGCAAGTGGGCTCGATGGGCCGCGAAGGAATCAACCTGTCCGGCAACAACCAGCCCGACTACCAGGAACCGTACTTCGGCCCGCTCTCGTCCACGCAATTCGGCGGATCCGAGTGGGCAGGACGGTACAACAACATTCGCTCGATCAACGTGTACCTCGACGCCGCGCCGAAGGCGAAGGATCTGTCGCCCGCCGAGCTGTCGGCGTCGCAGGGGTTCGGCAAGACGATGGAAGCGCTCGCGTTCATGTACGTCATCGAGACGCGCGCCGCGTTAGGCGCACCGGTGGACGTCGACCGGCCGGTGACCGCGCCGCCGGCCCCGTTCGTGAGCGAAGACAGCGTGTACGGCTTCATCATTGGATTGCTGGACAGCGCGCAAACCGCGCTCCAGAACACTGGCGATGTGTCGTTCCCCTTCCCCATTCCCGCCGGTTTCACCGGTTTCGATCAACCGTCCACGTTCTTGCTGTTCAACCGCGCGCTCAAAGCGAAGGCGGAAATTCTGCGGGCGACGGCCGGCTGCGGCCAGCCCTGCTTTCAGGCTGCGTTAGCAACGCTGCCGGAGTCGTTCATCGACACCACGGCCTCTTCGTTTGGCACCGGACCCGAGTTCGATTTCTCGACGGCGTCAGGCGACCAGCAGAACGGACTCGCCGAGCCGCTCGACGGCACCACGTTCTTTGCCGACACATTCGTGCTGGTGCACGCCCAACACCAAGCCAGCGGCACGCTCGACCAGCGCGTGCTCGACAAAACGGCACGCGCGACACGCGTGCCGCTCTGGCAAATTCCGAACGTGCCGCTACCGGGCGCGCTCAAGTACACCATCTACTTCACCGGCGGACAACCCGATCTCAACGCTCCGGTCCCGATCATCCGCGACGAAGAGCTGATCCTTCTGCGCGCCGAAGCTGAACTCGGCACGGGCGATCTCGCCGACGCACTCCGTGACATCAATAACATCAGGACGAGCTCGGGACACCTGACGGCGATCGCGGCGGGCGCATGGAACTCAATGTCCGACGCCGAACGGCTCAACGAGTTGTTGTACGAGCGCTGGTACTCTTTGATGTGGGAGCAAGGCACGCGTTGGATCGACGCGCGGCGCTACAACCTGCTCGGCAACATCGAGCCTGGAGTTGCCGGCGGCCAGGTACCGCTGCGAATGCCCATTCCGCAGGATGAGTGCGCCGCTCGCAACCTACCCACCAATTGCGATCCGCTCGGCACCTAGGTCGGGTCCGATTTTCGAGGTGCCGGACCTTCAGGCGGGGGCTAAATGCCCCCGCCTTTTTTCTCGCGCCGGCCGAGTAACCCGCGCGTAACGGGCTGTGTAGCGCGTGGATAACGGCGCTTACGGATCTTGGCTCACGAAATCGACGCGCGCCTTGCGCCGGCGGCGTGGTCCGTACGTGATGCCTACCGAGTGAGTCCTCGAGGGGGATGCAATGCTAAAGACGCATTCGTGGCCGACCAGCGGCCTCGCCGTTCTCGCCTTTGCTTTGATCGCCGCAGCCGGCTGCAATCGCAACGACAGCTCGCAGTCCAAGTCCGGAATCGGCGGCCTGCTCGGCTCCATCGCGTCGGGCGCTCAGCAACAGCAGTCGGCTCACGATCCTTGCACGCTGGTCTCGGCCGATGAAGCAGCGCCCTACGTTGGGCCGCTCACCGTGCAGCCGTATCGCGCCACCGACGACAACAAGCCGGCCGTGGATGGCGAGACGTGCGTGTATCGCGGGACGAATGGGCGCACGTTCGTGATCACGCCCGATTGGACCGGCGGACAGATGATGGGCCGCGTGATGCAGATTCCAAACGCAGTGGGCAAGGTATTGGCGAAGGGTGCGCCCGGTATGGACACGATGGCCAATCGCATCTCGCAGCAGGGCATACCCGGTCCATGGGATCAGGCCTCCTTCATGCCGACCGGCGTCCTTACCGCCGTCAAGGGACAAACGTCTGTGATCGTCGACGTGAGCGGCGCGAGCGGCCAGAAGTCCGACGCCGTCGCGATCGCGACGATCGCGATGGGGCGCGTCGGACATCCGTTAGGCTATGACGGCGCCAAGGCGGTCGCGATGGTGCCCGTCCCGAAGGCGCATCCGGCGAACGCGTGCGACCTCGTGCCGCGCGCGGAGGTGGAGGCCGCGATCGGTCCGTTGAGCGCGGCTCCGGTGCCCGACTCGACTGGCGACGGGTGCACGTACCAGGTGTCGACGCCGGAAGGGTCGCGGACGTATCCCGTGGCGTTCACGTGGACGGGCGGCGGCCACTCGTACAACGTGATGAAGCACATGATGTCGACCGTGGGCGGCATGTTAGGCGCGCCGTCGAGCACGCCGATGGACACGATGAAGCCGACCGGCAACATGGGCGCGATGATGGGCGCGATGATGAAAATGGCGACCAGTGCCGGGCAGCCGCACTCGAATGCGCCCTCGCCGCTCGACACGATGAAGCCCACGGCCGCGAACCTGCAAAAGGCGATGGCCATGGCGAACAAGCCGACCACGGCGCCCGGCGCGGTGACGACCGTCGGCTTCACGACCGACACGACACTGCAGGGTCCGTGGGACAACGCGTCGCTGCTGCACGGCACGCAGCTCCTCGCCG
This sequence comes from Gemmatimonadaceae bacterium, assembly GCA_035279625.1. Taxonomy (GTDB): domain Bacteria; phylum Gemmatimonadota; class Gemmatimonadetes; order Gemmatimonadales; family Gemmatimonadaceae; genus JADGGM01. The sequence continues at coordinate 76,014 of DATEHK010000165.1, read as the reverse complement.
TGCGGAACGACGTGATGGTGGCGATGACGCTCGAGACGGCGGACTACAACAAGGCGAAAGCGCTATTGGCCACGATCTGCACGCATCTCTAGCGCAGCGTGGAGAGATAGGCAGCGATGTCGCGCGCGCTGCGCGGTGACGCCCAAGTTAGGCATAGCGGTTCCGGGCTCGATCGCCTGCGGCGTCTCGATCCAGCGGATCAACATCCCGGGTGTGTTCGGAACTTCGCCGGCGATGTCGGTGCATCTGGACCAGTGGTCGAGCGGCGGACCAACCAGGCCTTCGGCGTCCTTGATGCCCGGGATCGTGTGGCACGTGCCGCACCCGATGGGGGCAACCTCGGCGGCCCGCGTTGGGCATCGGCGACATTGAAGTCCGAGGACTCGCTCGCGTGCGCTCGTCGAGGCGTGTCTTGCGAGCACGCGCCGGGCGAGGTTGGAAACAGCGGCGCCAACGGGAACGACAACTGAAGCTCGAGCGACGCCGAGTGGGCGTCATCGAGGAACGCGCGCTCGCCTAACCGGACCTCGTCGCCGGCTTTCGGCAGGCCCGTGGCCACGTAGTCGACCACGGTGAGGACGGTCTTGAGGTACGGGATGCCGAGCCGCGAAAAGAGGCTCCACGCCCCAGCGCCACATGCATTGTTGTCCCATATAATGCCGGACCCCCGCGCGGGCGCCCCGTCGAGTGCCGGGTGACCGTTGCGCCTGTGCCCGGCGCGACGCGCCCAGCGTCACCGCGGTCACGAGCGCTCCGATCGCGAACAACACCAGGACGCCCGCGAAAATCGCGTCAGCCGTAACAAGCGCCGTGAGCATACTCGTACACCCACTCCCCCTGTATCGGATGTTGCGCTCGGATCGAACCCGTGAGCGACGCATTTGACGAGTTCACATCGTGTCCGATTTGCGGCGCCTTGACGCTACCTCGACAACGCACTTCCGTTGAGGCACGTATGTACTGAAGCCGGCACCTCGACCCCCCTCATTCCCCGCCTCGCGTGAGCGCTATCGATCTCTCCAGTGACGTCGGACTCGTCGCATGCGGTCTCCTCACGCTCAACATCTTGTTGGGGCTTCTCCTGTCCATGCGGTACAATCCGTGGACGCACTGGCCCCATCGCCGCTTCAACTATTTCCGCATTCACAATTGGACCGGCTATCTCGCGCTCGCCGTGTCCGCGTTGCACCCGATCGTCGTCCTGTTTTCATCCACCGCGAACTTTCGCGTGTTCGACATCGTGATTCCGGTCGAGTCGCCCAAGCAGCCGGTGGTGAATACGCTCGGTGCCATTGGCCTCTACGCGTTGGCGCTGGTCGTGGTGACGTCGTACTTCCGGCATCGCATGACGCGCCACAACTGGAAGCTGCTCCACTATGTGGCGTACGTCTCGGCGGCGTTCTTCTTCGCGCATTCGCTCTTCTCGGATCCGACGCTCAAGGGGCAAGCGGTCGATTGGCTGGACGGTGAGAAGGTGTACATCGAATTGTGCGCGCTCGTGGTCGCGGCCGGGTCGGCGTATCGGGTGCGGTGGATGCTCCAGCGCGCGCGGCGCCGATCGATCAGACCGGCCGCGATCCGGCCGGTACCCGCGCCGCCGCTCCGTTAGGCCGCGCGAGCTGCGGCTCGGCCGCCTGCACCGTGGCGCGGTCGCGGTCGATCGACGCGCGCGCATCGGCGGCTGTGCCGACGCCGGCGCGAACGCGCACGATCCCCGCCGCAGGTTCTCAAGCTCGGACTCAAGCACGGACTCAAGCACGGACTCAAGCTCGGACTCAAGCTCGGACTCAAGCTCGGACTCGAGCGCGTCGCGATGCGCGATCACACCGTCACGCGCCCCCTGGAGATCGTGCGTGAGGCTCGCGGAGAACTCCTCGTTATCGGACACCGCCGTCGGGAAGGTCATGCAACCTTGGTCACAAAGCCGAACTGACTCGGGCCCGCAGCGACCACGGGCGCGAGCACTGGCCATCGGTCCCCATGGCGACCGCGTAGTTTCCGAGAGACCGGCGCGCTTCGTGAACAGCGCGTTTGCACCATCGACTCCACGAGCCATGACACTCACGCTCGACCCGAAGACGACGGCGCTCGTCCTGATCGACCTGCAGCGCGGGATCGCCGGCGGGGCCACGCAGCCCCACGCGACTAACGATGTGGTCGCGCGCGCGGCACAGCTCGCCGCGCGCTTCCGCGAGCTCGGCGCGGTCGTCGTGTTGGTGAACGTCGATCCCGGTCCCGGCGGTGTACTGTTCCCGCGCCCCCTCACCGACGTGCAGCGGCCGCCCTTCAACTCGACGCCCGGTTGGGCCGAGATCGTGCCGGAGCTCAACGCCGCGGAATCCGACGTGCGCATCACGAAGCACCACCCAGGCGCGTTTCACGGCACAGACTTGGATCTGCAGCTGCGCCGGCGTCACGTGGACACGATCGTCTTGGGCGGCATCTCGACCAATGTGGGCGTCGAGTCGACGGCGCGAGCCGGCTTCGACCTGGGCTACAATGTCGTCTTCGTCGAGGATGCGATGGCAGCGCGCGAGGCGGATCTGCACGCGTTCCCCGTCACGCGGTACTTTCCGACCATCGGCCGGGTGCGATCGACGCACGACGTGCTCGACGCGTTGCGTTAGGCGAGATCGTGCAGCCGCCGCGCCGTGCGCCGCTGCTCCGCGCGCTCCGGCACCGGAACTACCGCCTCTTCTTCAGCGGCCAGAGCGTCTCGCTCGTCGGGACGTGGATCACCCGCATCGCCACGAGCTGGCTCGTCTACCGCCTCACGGGCTCGGCGCTGTTGTTAGGCATAGTCGGATTCTGCGGGCAGATCCCCACGCTGCTGCTGGCGCCGTTTTCCGGCGTGATCGTCGATCGCGCCAACCGGCGCCGCATGCTCGTGGCGACGCAGGTGCTGTCGATGCTCCAGTCGCTCGCCCTCGCCGTGCTCGCACTGGCCGGCATCATCACGGTGGCCGAGATCCTGGTGCTGCAAGTGGCGCAGGGCATCATCAACGCGTTCGACACGCCGGCGCGGCAGGCGTTCGCGATCGAGATGGTGGAGGAGCGTGCGGACTTGCCTAACGCGATCGCCATCAATTCATCCATGGTGACGGGCAGCCGCATCATCGGCCCGACAGTCGGCGGCATCCTGATCGCCGCGTCCAGCGAGGGATGGTGCTTCCTCGTCGACGCGATCTCCTACATCGCCGTCATCGCGTCGCTGCTCGCGATGCGGCTGCCCGATACCGGTTCCAGCTCGCGGCAGCGCGGCAGTGCACTCGAAGAATTGCGCGAGGGCGTGCGCTACGTGTCCGGTTTCGTCCCGGCGCGCACGGTGTTGTTGTTGCTCGCGCTGGTGAGCACGATGGGGATGCCGTACGTCGTGCTCATGCCCGCTGTCGCATCCCGCATCCTGCACGGTGGGCCGCACACGCTCGGCTTCCTCATGACGGCCTCGGGCGCCGGCGCGCTCGCCGGCTCGATGTATCTCGTGGCGCGGCCATCTGTGTTAGGCCTGGGGCGCGCGATCGCCGTCGCGACGATGACGTTCGGCGTCGGCCTGGCCGCATTCGCCCTGTCGCATGCGTTGTGGCTGTCGCTGCTCTTGCTTCCGATCGCCGGCGGCGGGTTCATGGTGCAGGCGGCATCGACGAACACGATCCTGCAAACGATCGTGGACGAGCGGCTGCGCGGGCGCGTGATGGCGTTTTACGCGATGGCCTTCCTGGGCACGGCGCCGATCGGGAGTCTCGTTGCCGGCGTCGTCGCCAACCGGATCGGCGTGCCGATGACGATATTCTTCGGCGGCGTCGCGTGCGTGGCCGGCGGAGCGTGGTTCACGCTGCGACTGCCCAAGCTCCGCGCGACGATCCGGCAAATATATGTGGAGCGTGGCATTCTTCCGGCGGCAGCCGACGCCGAGGCTCCAGCCATCTGAGCAACGCCTAACGCAGCGGCTACTGGATGAGGTCGAGCGCGGCCTGCCGGATCGTCTCGAAGGCGGTCGGCTTGCCGTCGGGCGCCGAGTCGTCGTTGGTGTTGAACGCAGCCACGACCGCCGCCTTGGTGGCAGGATTGAAATACATGAATGCCAGAAAGCCGGCTTGGCTGCCGGTGTGGCCGATCAGCGTCGCCTTGCCGCGCGGCAGCACGAAGAACGACATGCCCATCGATTCCGGATGCGATGCGGTATCGGGCGTCGTCAAATACAGCGGATGCCACATTTCGGCTAACGACGAACGCGACAGCACGATGCCGTAGCGATGCTCGAGGGCCGTGTCGCCGTGCGACGCGTCCGTCAGGAACGCCAGGTACGTCGCGAGATCCGCCAACGGAGCATTCCATCCGCCGTTGGGAATCGTGATACCGGGATCGAACTCGCGTCCGTTGTCCTGCACGTGTTCGCGCCCCGTCGCCGAATCGCGCATCACCGTGTAGTTCGCCGAGCGATCGTCGGCCAAATAGTACGGCGTGGTGTTGAAGTAGCTGCGGCTCAAGCCTAACGGAGACAAAATGTTTTTCTGGACGTACGTCTCCCACGGATCGTCGGTCAACTCCGTGATGATCCGTCCCAAATAGATGAAGCCCGGATTCGAGTAGCTGTAGCGGGACCCAGGTTTGAAGTACAGCTCCTGGTACGGCATCATCGCCACGAGCTGCGACCAGGTGGTCGGCTCGAAGGGTTCCCACGCCACACCCTGCTTGTACGGCCACGTCGGATTCTGGAATCCCGCCGAGTGTGACATCAACATGCGGATCGTGATACTGTCCATCGATCCGTACGGGTCGTGCACCTGACGCAGCTCCGGGATGTAGCTCGTGACGCGATCATCGAGCGTGAGCTTGCCGCGATCGCGAAGCTGCATGATCGAGATGGCGGTGAGCTGCTTGGTGATCGAGCCATAGTGAAAGATCGTGCGCTCGGTGACGCGCTGTCCTCTCGCGCGATCCGCCCACCCGTACTCGTGATGCGCCACGACTTGCCCGTCGCGCATGAGCAAGATGGCGGCGCCCACGACGCTGTCGCTGTGCGCCGCACTGTCGAAGAGCGCGGTGAAGGGACGCCACGCCGCCGGCTCGGCGGCGGTAGTGGTCTTACGTTGGGCGCGCGCCGGCGCCGCGGCGAGCGAGATGGCGAGAGCGGCGGCCATCACGCGGCGCACGGCGTTCGACCGCGAGCGCGGGATCGCCGAACGCCGGTTCGAAAAGGGCGAAGTGGTCACGCTCTTGTAATAGCATCGGTGTCAAGATGCGGCCACCGCGGGCGCCGCCTCGCCGGTTGGAGGCGCGCCGATCTGCAGCTCGAAGCGCTTCATCATCGTGGCGAACGCGCGCGCGATGGAGGGATCGAACTCCGAGCCCGAGCGCTCGCCGATGTAGGCGAGCGCCCGGTCGATTTCCCACGCCGCGCGATACGGCCGGTCCGTGCACAGCGCGTCGAACACGTCGCACACGTGCACGAGCCGGCTGGCAAAATGGCACTCGCGCCGGTAGCGCATCACCGGGTACCCGCCGCCGTCGATCATGATGTGATGCTCGTAGGCCACCGCCGACGCGATGCCTAACTGTTCGTCGCTCTCGAGGATGATCCGTGCGCCGTCGACGGGGTGTTGGTCGAGGACGGCTCGCTCCTCGGCGCTCAGCTTGCCGGGCTTGACGAGAATGTCCCGCGGCACGCGCACCTTGCCGATGTCATGCAGCAGGCCGGCCGTCCCGAACGCGCGGACATCGCGGGCGCCGAAGCCTAACGTTTCGGCCAACGCCATCGCCAGCACACCCACGTTGAGCGAGTGCGTGGTGGTGTACTGGTCGAACTCCTTCAATTTGAGCAACGGAATCACGACGCGGTTGCTGCTGTGCATGGCCACGGAAAGCGATCGCACGACCGCCTCCGCTTCGAGCAGCGCCAACGTGCCGGCCTCGCCCATTTCCTGGTGAATGAACCGAACCGCCTCGACCTCCTCGTCCAACGCGTAGGAGAGAGTCGCGGTCGCGAGCCGCCCCTCGCCACCGGCTTCGCGCACCTCGCCCTGCAAGCCGACGGCGCCGAAGCGGATCCGCGTGGCGACGTTCGGGCGCATGGTCGTCGTACGCGGCCCACCGCCGGACAGCAGGTCGCCTGCCTGCTCGAGGAATCCGGCGTATTCGTCGAGCGTGACGCCGTCGTCGATTTCGAGGCGCTGGACACCGGCGTCGGCCAAACGGCGCGACCATTCCCACTCCTGGAGCTCGCGCATGGCGCGCTTCCCGTACACCACCTCGTCCATCAGGAAGCTGAATTGGGGGCGTGGATTTTCCGCGAGCAGCGCCGTTAGGCGCTCGTACGAGTGTTCGACCGCCCCCTGGCGGCGCGGGTGTGTCTCGCCGTACAGACTCATGATGGCGAGCGTGCGGGTGAGCGACAGCAGGAACTCGACGGGCGCGCTCATTGCGAACCGCCCCACTTCGCGACCACGTTGCGCACCGCGGGATCGGGATGACGGCTTGCCCGCGCGAGCACGGATGCCGCGCGAGCGTCGGTCGGCCAGCGCGTGACGAGACCGGCCAACGCCGCGAGCAACCGCGGCGAGCGCGGCGCGAGGCGGCGTCCGCCGAACCATCCGCGGCCGGTGGTGACGCACGACAGCAGACAGTCGAGCGCCGCCGGATCGCTCGACGCAGCGAGCACCTTGATCGCGAGCAGGTCGAGATCGGCCTCGAGCTCGCGCTCCGTCACGCGGCGCGCGATGCGCGGGATCGCCGCTGGCGGGCAGGCCTCGGCGGCCGCGCCTAACGCAACCCGCACCACCTGGTCGTCGGGATCGCCGAGCGCGGTGAGAATCGCCGCGTCACGCTGGCTGGCCGATGCGGTCTTGAACAGCATGCGCACCGCCTCGCGCCGCACGCGCGCGTCGGCGTGCGTCGCGTACGGCGACAGCGAGAACCCGCTGGGCCATGCGCCTAACCGGTCGATCAGGATCAGCAAGTTGCGTTGGAAGTACCACGGCGCCTTGGACAGCCGCGCGACGGCGGCCGGACCCAGCGCCGGGCCCAGCTGCGCGAGAAGCCCGAGCACCTTGCGGCGCGTCGCGCGCGACGTCGATGCGCCGAGCACGTCCAGCAAGGGATCCGCCGCGCGCGCGCCTAACCGACGTACCACCCAGTCGAGCTGCTCCGCATCCGGGGCGGCCGACTCGAGCAGGCGGCGAAGATGCTCCTGCGTCGCCAGGCGCTCGCCGATCGCCTTCGCAGTCTCGTTGTCCGCATCGGCCTGACCGAGCACCGAAAAGAGCGTCCCCATCTGCCCGGCCTTCACCATGGCGTCGATCGCATCGTTGGTCTCGCGCCCGATCACGCCGACCTCGATGCTCAGCTGCACGAGGCGCAGCGGCTCGCAGGCGTGCGTGCTCTCGACCGTGCTCACGAAGAGCGACGCGTCAGGCGCCATGCGATCGAGCACCACCGCGTACGCACCGGGCGTCGGATCGGGCAGCACCCAGCCGGACACGAGCTGTTGCATCTGCTCGCGCAACGCGCGCTCGGCTTCGGCGCGCACCGACGAGTCGCCGCGCTCCGCGTGCGCGGCGAGCTTGGCGAACAGGCGCAGGAGCGACGTCGAGATCACGCGCTCCGACGCATCGGCGGCCGAGCGGACCAGCGTCAGCGCGGCGTCCACCGCGAGTCCTTCCGATGCGTCCATCAGAAAGCGCCGGCGTTGGGCGGTGTCGCCGCCTAACGAAACGAGCCGCCGCAGCTGCTCCGGCTGCAGCGCGCTGATGAGCCGCGACACGCGCCGGCGCAGCACGGCGGCCTCGGCGCGGTCTCCCGACGCCAGCTCGTTCGCGATCTTGAGGAGATACCCGATGATGACCTGGTCGTACGCTTGCTCGCGCTCGTGCGCGTTGATCGCCTCGGCGACGAGCTCCGGATCGGTGGCCGGCGCCGTCGACTCGTCGGTCTGCAGTGCCGCGCGCGCCAGGTCCAGCCACAACTGCGAGGCGCGCTGGCGCGTGCCGCTGGTCGGCTCGCCGTCGCCCTCGCCCCGCTCCTCGCCCTCGGCCAGGAGCTCGAGCTGATCGTAGCTGAGCGGAAACAACCGCACGTGCGGCCACGCCGGCACGTCGTGCACTTCGTTAGGCGAAGCCAGCCGACCCTCGCGCAGCGGGTCGCGCGCGAGCATGCGCAGCACCTGATCCATCTCCGCGTCTTCGATACCGGCGAGGAACTTTACCGCGCCGGCGTCGTGCGCGTGGAGCTGGCGCGCCAGGCCGTGCAGGAGGGGGTGCCGTGGATCCGTGGCGACGCCCTCGATGATCAACTGGTCGCGGGCCACGCCTAACGACAGCGTGTGCCGCTCGGCCAGCAACGTATCGAGACGCCGCAGCACGCGCTCCCGCGACGTCTCGAGCGACGGATGGCCGTCGGGATACATGGCGTGCTTGTGCAGCGCGATCGACAGCTCGATCACGAAATCCGACAGGTCGCGCGACAGGACCGTACTGGTCGGTCGCGCCGAGTCGGCTGTCGTACTCACTTGGGCGGGGTGCGATTGCGTGACGGCGCCATACTATAGGATTGGGACCGTCTAACCTGCTACGGCGTAACGCCCACGCCCAATTCTGGCCCCTATCCGTTTACGCGCGCGGCCCAGCCCGGAATCCAGCCGCAACCGGCCACCGAATTCGGTCTACGACGAGATCGCGATCGATCGCCCTGTCCGCGGCCCCCGCTGCCCGTCCCTGAGCGCGATTCCCCCGTTTACGACCACCGCCGAGACGCCTATCGCGTACTGAAATGGGTCCGCAAACGTGGCGCGGTCGCGGACCGTCGACGGATCGAACACCACGACGTCCGCCGCGCAGCCCGTCGCAACTCGCCCGCGGTTGGGCAGCCGCATGCGTTCGGCCGTTTGCGCCGACATTTTGCGAATCGCCTGCGGCAGCGTGAGCACGTGACGCTCCCGCACGTAGTGGCCGAGGATTCTCGCGAAGGTACCGAGCGATCTCGGGTGCGGATGCCCAACGCGACCCGGTCCGGAAATCGACACGGCGCCGCCGTCGCTGCACACCGTGCACAGTGGATCGGCGAGGAATCGCTCGAGGTTCGTCTCGCTCATCGCGAATCCGACCATGCCGACATCGCCGTGGCTGCGCACGAGGAGCCCAACGGCCGCGTCGAACGGATCGCGGCCGATGAATGCGGCGTACTGTCCCATGCGCTGGCCTTCGACGGCGCGATCGGCATCATCCGCCACCGACGAGATGAGCACGTTGTCCCAGCCGCCTAACAGAGCGATCTTATCGGCGACGGCCTCGCGCAGCCGCGGCGCAAGGTCGGCGCGGCCGAGTCGCGCGACGAACGCATCGGTGCCGCCGTCTTTGCTCCACGTCGGGAACAGGTTGCCCAAGTCAGTTTGGTACGCGATGTACGGATAGCGATCGAACGTGACGTCGAGTCCGCTCGCGCGGGCTTGGGCGATGCGCCGCAGGACGTCGTCGATCTTGTTCCAGTTGCGTTGGCCTTCGGTCTTGAGGTGGGAGACCTCGAGCGGGCAGGCCGCGCCGCGGGCCACCGCGATCGCCTCATCGAGCGCCTCGAGCAACCGGTCGTCCTCATTGCGCATGTGCGTCGCGTACGGCAGCCGGCGGCGGGACAACGGCCGCGAGAGCGCGACCAGCTCGCCTAACGGAGCGAATTCGCCCGGCGTGTACTCGAGGCCCGACGACGCGCCGCACGCGCCGTCGGCCAGCGCGGCCTCGACGAGCGCGGTCATGCGGCGCAGCTCGTCGGGTGTAGCCGGGCGATCGTCGTCGCCCACGACCACGTGGCGGATGGTGCCCAACCCGACCATGCTGGCCACGTTCACGGCGCTCGGGAGCGCATCGACGGCGGCGAAGAAATCGCGCAGCCGTTGATACGCGGGCTCGCCGGCTTCGCCGGCACGCGTCGGCGCGCGCGAGGATCCGTCTTGCCCGACGATCACCGTCGTCACGCCCTGGCGGATCACCGATTCAGCCAGGGGATCGACGAAGAGGCCATCGTCGGCGTGGGAGTGGATGTCGATGAACCCGGGCGCCACGGCGAGGCCGCGTGCATCGATGAGGTCGCGGGCGTCGTCGCCTAACGATCGGGCCACGGCGGCGATGCGGCCGCCGGCGATGCCGACGTGGCGTTCGACGCCCTCCGCGCCCGTGCCGTCGAACACCGTGCCGCCGCGGATGATGAGGTCGAACCGCCGGCGCGACGGCGTGTGGATGGCCGGCGTGCAGCCCGCGAGGACGAGCGCCGCGAACGCCGCCGAGTCGGCGAGGAACCGGCGTCGATTAGGCACCAGCGCTAGCGGCCGGTGTCGTGCTTGATCTGCGCCATGAAATCCCTCAGGTGGCTCTGCCACACCGCCGCCAGCGTGTGCGTGCCGTGTCCGCGCGTCTGGTCGCTGATCGGAATCAGCACGTACTGTCCGTGCTTGACCTTCGGCATCAGCGCCTCCATGACGCCCGTGTGCGGCGGATTCACCTGATCGTCCTCGGAATTGATGGCCATGAGCGGTGCCGTGATGCGATCGAGGTGTACGCTCGGGTCGTACGAGCGCGACGCGTCGAACGCATACAGATAATCGTTGGCGTCTTCGTTCGCGAACATGCGCGTCTCCCAGCCCTCGATGTATTTGTCCGCCGCCTCTGTGGTGGGCGCTTGCTTCTGCAACTGACGCGGGCTGCTGGTCATCATGAACATGAGCTGGAGCGCGGCCTTGAGACCCGGCGGCTCGGTGGCGTAGTCGCCGCCGTGATACGCCGGGTCTTCGGTGATGTCGTCCATCATCATGCGCCGCATCATTCGGTTTCGTCCCGACATGGGTCCCGGCAGGCTGGCCAGTGGCACGAGCCCGTCCATGAAGCCGGGATACATCTCGCCCCAGATCCACGTGTGCATGCCGCCCATCGACGTGCCCATCACCAATAGCAAATGGTTCACGCCTAACGCATTGGTGAGCAAATCGTACTGCGCCCTCACCATGTCGTTGTAGTCATAGTGCGGGAAGTGCGCGTGCATGCCGTCGCTCGGCTTGCTCGATTTGCCGTGGCCGATCCCGTCGGGCAGGATGATGAAGTATTGCGTGGTGTCGAGCAGCTGACCCGGACCGTAGAGCACGCCGGCGAAGATAGGCAGGAGGAATTGGCGGCCGGTGCCCGTCGTGCCGTGCAGGATGAGCACGGCGTTGGTCACGAGCCCCTTCGCGTCGCGGTGCGGCGCGCCTAACGTCATATAGTGAATCCGGAGGGCGGGAAGCGATTCCCCATCCGCGAAGCGAAAGTCCGTGATCGTGTAGTCGCCTTCTTTCTGCGCGGACGCGGCCATCGTCGCGATGCACGCGGCGGCGAATGCAAGGAGAAGAGCGGTGATCGAACGGCGCATGATGTGTTGGGCGAATGGCTAACGTTGCACGGGGCGCCGCGGCGGCCGCGCTGCCGGCACCACCGTCGCCAGCGACCGTTCTCCGTGTGCGCCGACGCTGCGTACGCCGGCCCACAAGTCATCGAGTTGGGCGTCCACCACCATCGACGTACTGTCGCCGGCGGCAATCACGCGCTGCCACTTGGGCGACGTCGTGGACCTGAGCAGCACCTCGTAGCCCGCGGCGCCGCGAACCGGCTGCCACGACACACGCCACTGCAGCCCGTAAGGCGGCAGCCGTTGGATCCGCACGCTGTCCGGGGCCGCCGGCGCCGCGCCAATGGCGCCCAGCACCAGCGCGTTCACCCGCGCGATGTTGGCCGCATAGGGAAAGTTCACATGTGAGAACACATCGTTAGGCGAATGCTGCCGGTCCAATGCTTCCATCCGCTCCGTGGTGCGGATGCCCGGTTCGCCTAACGCAACGAACGGCTCGTGGTCGGTGCCCCGGCCGATCCGGTCGATCCGGTACACCTCGAGGATCGAAATGCCCGGGTGATAGAGCGCCCCCAGCTCGCCCGCGTAGCGCGCCAGCTCGCGCCCCGGACTGTTGTCCGGATCGCCGCTGTAGATGCGCATGCTCGTCGAGTCCGTGTGCCCGTTGTCCGACGACACGTTTCCGTCGATGTCGTCCGACATGTCGGCCGACACGCGATACCCGGCGTCGTGCAGCCGCGCGGCCAAATGCGTGGAGCCGAGGAGCCCTTGCTCCTCGCCCGCCACCACGGCAAACAGGATCGTGGCCTCGAATCCCTTCGGAAACCGGTGCGAAAACACGCGTGCGAGCTCGATCACGTCCGCCGTGCCCGATGCATCATCGTCGGCGCCCGGCGCGTCGCCAACCGAATCCATCGGATCCAGTGCGCAGCGGCACGAATCCATGTGGCCCGTGAGCACGACCACGCGGCTCGTATCGCGCCCCGGCAGCCACGCCAACACGTTGACGACGTTCACCGGTGGATGGTTAGGCGCGCGCGGCAGCGGAACCATGGCCGGATCGTACTCCACGTGCAGACACCCGCCGCACTGTGAGCTGATGGTGCCGAGCGTGGCGTAGATGTACCGTCGCGCGGCGCCAATACCGCGAGTGCTGCTCATAGTGTCGCTCAGGGTGTGACGCGTACCGAACGACACCAGCACCGAGTCGGTGTGCCTTATGTTCGCCGGCGAGATGTCGTGCAGGGCGAGCGCAAGCGTCGGGTTCTTCGCGAGGCCGGCGGTTGCACCCACCGCGTGGCCCACAATGGGGACCTGTGCGCCGAGGCACAGCGGCGCCGTCGCGAGCGCGACGCACGCCGCGCCGAGCGCCGCCGTGCGTAAGGCGCCGGGCCGAATGCGCGCCGAAGTGTTCCGATCCATTGTGTCTCCCATTCAAGTGTCTGCGGACTGGGATTAAGCACCCGATGCACGGCCGCCCGCAACCCCCTTGGGCGAGCGAGTGCCCACTTTCGCCGTCTTGCACAGCCCGCCGCGTTTCACCATAGTCAGCGAGCGAGCGATCCGTCGCGTGCGACACGCCCGCGACATTTCCCTCTCCCTCTCCCCCGCTCCCGCGCGGCATCGAAACGGATCGCGAAGGCTATAGCCGCACCGGACGCTCGGCCGGCGATGCGCCTAACTGGGACCGCGAGCGACCCCGTTCCTGCTCGAGACCAGCTGGCTCGGCGTTTTCGCCGCCGGCGATGTACAACTCAGCTCGGTCAAGCGTGTGGCGTCGGCAGTCGGTGAAGGCGCCATCGCGGTCAAGTTCGTCCACGAATACCTCGCCGAGGCCTAGCGTTGCGCGGTATACAACGTGCAGACGCGGCATGCGGACGACTCCACCCGAGTCGACGCACGTCCACTCCGGCCTGCACCACGGTCTTGGCCGGTTCAGTTGCCCTTCACGTCCTGGAGGCCCAAGGTGACTGACACGAGCCGCGCGGCTCGCTCCGAGAGCGGCCGGATCGCGCGCGTACTCGAGCAAGACAGCGCCAACCTGCTCGAAGCCTGGATCGCGGCACAGTCCAAGGTATTGTCCGCGCGAGGCAGCATTTCCGCAAACGAATTACGCACACAGTCGCGGGAATTCGTCTCGCTCCTGCAAAAGGCCAGCATGCGAGGCGAGGAAGGGACCACTGGTCCAGCCTGGGACGATGTTCGCGCGTTTCTCGGCGAGCTATCCAAGTCGCGCGCGGCCCAAGGCTTCTCACCGCGGGAAACGGCGACATTCGTCTTCTCGCTCAAGGAGCCCCTGTTCGAACGCCTTCGAGTGACAAATGCCTCGGACTCCGAGGCGTTAGCCGGCGACATTTGGAACACGACCCTCATGTTGGATGAGCTCGGTCTCTACACCACCGAGATGTTCCAGAAGAGCCGAGACGAGTTGATAACACGCCAGCAGCAGGACCTCCTCGAGCTGTCGACACCGGTCGTGAAGCTCTGGGACGGAATCCTCGCGCTGCCAATGGTAGGCACCTTGGACAGCGCGCGAACGCAGATCGCGATGGAGTCGCTCCTCGCACGCATAGTCGAGACCGGATCGGACGTCGCGATACTCGACATCACGGGCGTGCCAACGGTGGATACGCTCACGGCGCAGCATCTCCTCAAAACGGTAAGCGCCGTCCATCTCATGGGTGCCGAGTGCATCATCAGCGGCATCAGGCCGCAGATCGCGCAAACGATCGTGCACTTGGGAGTCGACCTCGGTGGCGTCGTGACCAAAGCGACCTTGGCCGACGCGTTCCGATTCGCGCTCCAGCAAACCGGACGTACCGTGACGCGCATCGACGCCCGCCGCACCGACCACGCCTAAAAGCGAATTGCACATGGAGCGCATCCCGATCCTTCGCATGGGCCAGTTCCTCATCGTCAGCATCCAGGTCGACATGCACGACCGGCTGGCGCTGACGCTCCAATCGGATCTTGCGACGCGCATTTCCGAAACGGGCGCCCGGGGCGTGCTGCTGGACATTTCGTCGCTCGAGGTCGTCGACTCGTTCATCGGGCGCATGATCTCGAACATCGCCGGTACCGCACGCGTGCTCGATGCGGAGACCGTCGTCGTCGGAATTCAACCGGCGGTGGCCATCACGCTGGTGGAGCTTGGACTCTCGCTGCCCGGCGTACGCACGGCGCTCAACGTGGAAAAGGGCATGACGATGCTGCGCCTGGCTACGGGCTCGGACGAGACCGATCCCGCCTGCGATTCCACCCCACTGTCCGAGAACTCCGATGACAGTGCTGCGGTGTGAAATCGTGCCGGTGCGTTCGCAGCAAGACGTGGTTGCCGTTCGCCAGAGCGTGCGGTCGTTGGCCGTCGCCCAGGGACTTGGTCTCGTCGATCAGACCAAGATTGTCACCGCCGCGAGCGAGCTGGCACGCAATACGCTCGACCATGGCGGAGGCGGCACTGCGCGGCTCGAGGCGGTGAGCGACAACGGGCGTGCGGGCCTGAGGCTGACGTTCGAGGATCATGGACCAGGCATTCGTGACATCGATCTGGCGATGGCCGACGGCTACACGACCGGCAACGGGCTGGGGCTGGGCTTGGGCGGCGCGAAGCGCCTGTCCAACGAGTTCGACCTGTGGTCGCGCGCGGGCGAGGGCACGCGCGTGACGATCACCCGATGGAGGTAGCGTGACGACGGCCGGCCCGAGTCCGGTGCCAGTGTTAGGCGCTGCGTTAGGCGGCCCCGCATCCCTTGCGTTCGCCGTGTCGGGACCGAGCCACGTGGGCGAGGTCCGGCGCCGCGCCCATGCGTTAGGCGTGGCGGCGGGCCTCGGCGAGACGGAGCTCGGCACGCTGGCCGTGATCGTCACCGAGGCGGCCACCAATCTCGCCCGCCACGCAACGGACGGATTCATCCTGCTGCGCCTCGTCGGCACGTCGCCGGCGGCGGTCGAGGTGCTGGCGCTCGACAAGGGACCGGGCATTCGCGATCTCACCAAGGCCATGTCGGATGGGTATTCCACGGCCGGCACCGCCGGCCACGGGTTAGGCGCCATCCGTCGTATGGCCACCGAGTACGACGTCTACTCGGCCGCCGAAACGGGAACCGCGCTGTTCGCGCGCGTACACGCGAGCCAACGGTCGATGAACGGAGAGGCTGATCCCGGAACGTCGGGTGTGGTCTGCCTGCCCATGGGCACGGAGCGCGACTGCGGCGACGCGTGGCTCATCGATCGCACGGCGCAACGCGCGCTCGTGGTGCTGGCCGATGGCCTCGGCCACGGCCCCGATGCCGCCCGCGCCGCCGACGCCGCGATACGGACGGCGCAGCAACACGCACGACATTCGCCGGCCCGCATCATCGAAGCCGCGCACGACGCCATGCGCGCCACGCGCGGCGCCGCCCTCGCCGTCGCCGAGGTCGTGCCGTCCGAGAAGCGCCTAACGTTCGCCGGCATCGGCAACATTGCCGGCGTGATCGTGTCTCAGGACGGCACCAAGAGTCTCGCGTCGCTCAACGGCATCGCGGGCCACGAAATGCGCACCGTGCGCGAGTTCGTCTATCCGTGGGATGGACAGGCGTGCTTGATCATGCACTCGGATGGTATCAAGTCGCGCTGGCAGTTGGAGGCATACCCCGGACTCGCGGCGCGTCATCCGGCGCTCATTGCCGGCATCTTGTTCCGCGACTTCACGCGCCGACGCGATGACGCCACCGTCCTCGCCGTTCGCATGCGCGAACGATGAAACCGACGCCGCACACGCTCCCGCTAGCGACCGTTGCGCTCGAGTCGGATCTCGATGTCCTCCGTGCGCGCCACCACGCGCGGTTGATTGCCGAGGCGCTCGGCTTAGGCCACGACGATCGGACGCGGTTCGCCACCGCCGTGTGCGAGATCGCGCGCAACGCGCGCGCATCCGGGCCCGGTCCCCACGTCCAGTTCCTGCTCGAGCGCAGCGCGCACCGCGGACAGTGCCTGGTCGCGCGTATCACCGGCACCGGACCGGCGATGCGCGATCTCGAGGTCGCGTCCGTCGAAAGCGATGGTCTTTCGACGCCGACGGATTCCGGCATCCCGATTGTGAAGCAGCTCGTCGAACATTTCCGCATCCAGCACGGTGGGGACGGTCTAACGGTGGTCGAAGTTGGGCATCCGTTGCTCGGGCCCGCGCAGCCCCTCGAGGCGCACGATGCCGCGCGTATCTCCGCCCTGCTCTCGCAATCCGCGCTGCAGCCGGCGGTCGAGGCGCAGCGGCAAAACCGCGAGTTGGTGTGGGCGCTCACCGCGAGCCACAACACGCGCATGCAGGTCGAGTGGCTCAACAGCGAGCTCGAAGCCACGAATCGCGGCGTGATGGCGCTCTACGCGGAACTCGACGATCGCGCCGAAGATCTCAAACGCATCTCCGAACACAAAAGCCGCTTCCTCTCCGATGTCAGTCACGAGCTGCGCACGCCGATGACGTCCGTGCTCAACCTCACGCGCCTCTTGCTCGACCGCGCCGATGGCCCGCTCACCGATGAGCAGCAACGCCAGGTGTCGCTCATCCGGAATTCGGTGCAAACCGTCACCGAATTGGTGAACGATCTGTTGGATATCGCGCGCATCGAGGCCGGTCACAGCACGCTGCGCTATCGCTCGTGCACCGTCGGCGAGCTGCTCGCCGCCTTACGCGGCATCTGCCGTCCGCTGCTCACGTCCGACGCCGTGAATCTCGCGTTCGATGACGATGAAGCGGGCACGATGCTCGAGACCGACGATGCGCGCGTCGCGCAGATTTTACGCAACCTGCTGTCTAACGCGATCAAGTTCACGGAACGCGGTGAAATCCGCGTGTCGGTGCGCGTCGAGATGGGGGACATGATCCGGTTCGACGTGCGCGACACCGGCATCGGCATCGCGCCCGCCGATCAGGAGCGCATCTTCGACGAATTCACGCAGCTCGACAGCCCCTTGCAACGGCGTGTACACGGCAGCGGGCTCGGCCTGCGCTTGTCGCGCAATCTCGCTATGCTGCTCGGCGGCCGCATCGAGTTGGTGAGTGCGCCGGGACGCGGATCCACGTTCAGCCTGATGATTCCACGGCGCCACCCTGGTTGGGCCGTCGACTCGACGCCTAACCGGGAAACGCCACACGAGGTGACGGTGCCATGACGATGCCCGCAGAGAGCGGAGTGCCGATCGAGCGCGCACCGGCGGCCGGTCCGCCCGAGGCCGACGATCAGGTCGCACCGTCCGACCAACAGCGCGGCTCGCAGCACGATACGTTGGAGTCGCTGGCCGCCGAATCCACGCCGCCCTCCATCCTCGTCGTCGACGACACACCCGGCAACCGCTACACCGTTGCGCGTGTGCTCCGCGGAGCCGGTATGCGCGTGAACGAAGCGGCAACCGGCGCCGAAGCGCTGCGCTTCGCGAAAGCGCAGCCGGATCTCATCGTGCTCGACATCCGCTTGCCCGACATGACGGGTTACGATGTCTGTCAGCGCCTGAAAGGAGATCCGGAGACGAAATCGATCCCCGTGATGTACCTGTCGGCGAGTTACACCGGAAACGCGGACCGCGCGTACGGCCTCGACGCCGGCGCCGATGCGTATCTCACGCATCCCATCGATCCGCCGCTCTTCCTGGCCACGGCGCACGCGCTGCTGCGCGCCGGACGCGCAGAGTCGGCGTTCCGCAGCGCCGCAGTGGAGTGGCGCACCACGTTCGACGCCATCCGCGACGCGATCTTCCTCGTGGATGCCGATGGCATCGTGCGCCGGTGCAACCGCGCCGCGGGCGAGTTCGCGCACGAGCACCCGCGCGCGCTCGTCGGACGACCGTGGTCGGCGGCAATCCGCGACCTCGGCATCGACAGACCGGATGCAATCGCCGACATCGTGCGCGGGCCGATTCTGCGCGATATCGAGATCGGGCAGCGCGGTCGCTGGCTCAGTGTTTCAACGGAGCGCATCGCGGGACGCACGCCCGAGCAGGCGCTCACCCTGTGCGTGCTGTCGGACATCACCTCGCGCAAGTCCGCGCAAGTCGAGCGCGAAGATCTGCTCGCGCGCACGGCCCAAGCCCTGCACGACGCCGAGAGCGCGCGGCGGGAAGCGGAATCGGCTAACCGAGCGAAGAGCGATTTTCTCGCGGTGATGTCGCACGAGTTGCGCACGCCGTTGAACGCGATCGCCGGTTTCACCGAGTTGATCTCGCTCGGCGTCCGCGGTCCCGTCACGCAGGACCAGCTCAACGATCTCGAGCGGATTCGCCGCAGCGAGATGACGCTGCTCACGCTGATCAACGATTTGCTGAGCTTCGCGAAGTTGGAAAGCGGCTCGGTGCAGTACGCGATCAGCGACATGGCAGCCGATGAAGCGATGGAAGCTGCGAGCGAATTTGTCGAGCTGCAGGTGCGCACGAAGGGAATCAGCTTCGTGCACGTGCCGTGTCCGGCCTCGGTGTTCGTGCGCGCCGATCCGGATAAGGTGAAGCAGATTCTGCTCAACCTGCTGTCGAACGCCGTCAAGTTCACCGATGCCGGCGGGACGATCACCCTGCGCTGCTCGCGCGATGCGAATCGCGCGTACTTGTACGTGAGCGACACCGGCGCGGGCATCCCGGCAGACAAGCTCGAGGCGATCTTCGATCCGTTCGTGCAGGTGGATCAACGGCTGGTGCGCGAGCACCCCGGCGTTGGGTTAGGCCTGGCCATCAGCCGGGACCTGGCGCGGGGCATGGGCGGCGATCTCACCGTGGCCAGCACCGTGGGCGAAGGATCGGTGTTCACATTGAGCCTGCCCACCAAGCCCTGACGCCCCAAGCCGGCTGGCACGGCTGTCCGTTAGGCATGTGCCGGCGGCGCGCTCCGTCAGGAGCGCACCAGGCGGCGGTACTTGATGCGGTGCGGCTGGTCGGCGTCGGCGCCCTTCCGCCGCTTCAAGTCCTCGATGTACTCCTGATAGTTCCCCTCGTGCCACACCACCTCGCTGTTCCCCTCGAACGCCAGCATGTGCGTGGCGATGCGGTCCAGGAACCAGCGGTCGTGCGAGATCACCACCGCGCACCCGGCGAACTGGACTAACGCATCCTCGAGCGCGCGCAGCGTGTCCACGTCCAGATCGTTGGTCGGCTCGTCCAGCAGCAGCAAGTTGCCGCCGCTCTTGAGCAGCTTCGCCAGGTGCAAGCGGTTGCGCTCGCCGCCCGACAGATCCTTCGCCAGCTTCTGCTGGTCCGGGCCGCGGAACCCGAAGCTCGACAGATAGGCGCGCGCGTTGAGCTCGCGGTTCCCGACGTCGATCGTGTCGCGGCCCTCGCTCACTTCCTCGTACACCGTGCGCGCGCCGTCGAGCACGCGTGCCTGGTCCACGTACGCGATGCTGACCGTGTCGCCCACGACGAGCGTCCCCGCATCGGGCTTCTCCTGGCCGACGATCATGCGGAACAGCGTCGTCTTGCCCGCTCCGTTAGGCCCGATCACGCCCACGATGCCGCCCCGCGGCAAGCTGAACGACAGGCCGTCCACCAACAGCGTGTCGCCGTATCCCTTGCGCAGGTCCTTGGCGATCACCACATCGTTGCCTAACCGGGGCGGCGGCGGGATCACGATCTCGCTCTGCAACACGCGGTCGCCCACGTCGCCGGCCGCCAGCTCCTCGAATCGCGTGATGCGCGCCTTGCTCTTGGCCTGCCGCGCCCGCGGCGCCATGCGCACCCACTCGAGCTCGTGCTCCAATGTGCGCTGCCGCGCGCTCGCCTGCTTTTCCTCCTGCGCCAGCCGCGTCCGCTTCTGATCGAGCCACGACGAGTAGTTGCCCTCCCACGGAATCCCGCGCCCGCGGTCGAGCTCCAGAATCCACTTCGCCACGTTGTCGAGGAAATAGCGGTCGTGCGTCACCGCTACCACGGTGCCGGGAAACTCCGCGAGATGCCGCTCCAGCCACGCCACGCTCTCGGCGTCGAGATGATTCGTGGGCTCGTCCAGCAGGAGCAGATCCGGCTGCTCGAGAAGAATGCGGCAGAGCGCCACGCGCCGCCGCTCGCCGCCCGACAACTTCGACACGTCCGCATCCGCCGGAGGCAGTCGCAGCGCGTCCATCGCGATCTCGATCTTGTGATCGAGACTCCACGCATCCGTCGCATCGATCCGCTCCTGCACCCGCGCCTGCTCGTCCAACAACTTCTGCATCGCCTCGTCCGACATGGGCTCGGCGAACTTGGCCGCGATCGCCTCGAACTTGAGCAGGAGCGCGCGCGTCTCACGCACCGCTTCCTCGACGTTGCCCTTCACGTCCTTGCCCGGATCCAATTGCGGCTCCTGCGGCAAATACGCCACGCGCGTCCCGGCCGCCGGCCACGCCTCACCCTGGAAGTCGTGATCGACGCCCGCCATGATCTTGAGCAGCGACGATTTCCCGGCGCCGTTCGCGCCTAACACACCGATCTTCGCACCGGGATAGAACGACAACCAGATCCCATCGAGGATGACCCGTGACGGCGGCACCACCCGCTTCAGGTCCTTCATGACGTAGATGAACTGCGCAGGCATGTCGAGTGCGGTTGAGGAACACGGAACTTAACCGGGTGAGGCGGTAGATTCTCTTTCCACCCCTCTTCACTTTTCCCTGTCCCCCTGTCCCTCGTCTCATGTCCCTCGCGTCGGCATTTCTCGCCCTTCACCGCGGCACGTCCCCGCTGGTTCTGCCAAACGCCTGGGACGTGATCAGCGCGCGGCTCGTCGAAGAAGCCGGCTTCCCCGCCATCGCCACCACTAGCGCCGGTGTCGCATGGTCGTTGGGCTACGCCGACGGCCAGCACATTGGCCGCGACGAAATGCTCGCCGCCGTCGCACGGATCGCGCGCGCCGTGCGCGTTCCTGTCACCGCCGATCTCGAGGCCGCGTACGGTCCGCGTCCCGACGATGCGGCCGCCACGGCGCGCGGCGCGATCAAAGCCGGAGCCGTCGGATTCAATTTCGAGGACACGAGCGGCGATCCGAAAAACCCGCTGCTCGGCATCCCGCTCCAAGTCGCGCGCATCCGCGCCGCCCGCGCCGCGGCCGACGAGCTCGGCGTCCACCTCGTGATCAACGCGCGCACCGACGTCTACCTGGACGAAGTCGGACCACCCGACTCGCGCTTCGCCGAAGTCGTCCGCCGCCTCACCGCATATCGCGACGCCGGCGCCGACTGCCTCTTCGCCCCCGGCACCGCCGACCGCGACACCATCGCGTCGCTCGTCACATCACTCGGCGCACCACTCAACGTGCTCGCCACACCCGCCTCGCCCACGATCGCCGAGCTGACGCGACTCCGCGTCGCGCGCGTGAGCCTGGGCGGCGGCGTGTTCCGCACGGCCCTGGGCCTAACGAAGAAGCGGCTGGACGACCTGCGCCAGCAGGGGCGCTTCGACGCGATGGTCGACGGCGCCATCACCCACGCCGACGCGCAACGGATGATGACGCGCGCCTAACCATCAGGCCCAACCACGCCCGACGCGCCGCGCCCCACGCCCGCGGGCCACCGTTCCCTTTCCCCATTCCCTATTCCCCGTAACTGCTTCGTGGCCCCCGACCGCGAATCCGGTCCCCACCCTGGATTCGGCCCACCCGGCGGGTATGCTTAGCAGAGGCGCGCGCGCTTCCTCTCAGGCGTTGCGCGCGGCACCACCGCTCTCGAGAAGGAGCTCGTCATGCGACACAGCCTCGTCGGCTTCGGCCTCCTCTTGCTCGCCCCGTTAGGCATCAGTGCGGCAGCCCAGAGCGCCGGCTTTGCCTACGCGCCCGGAATCCACCATTACCGCATCGTCACCGAGACCCATCGCGAGCAAATCCAAGGCGGCGGTCGCGCCCCATTCGAGTTCGACGTCACGACCACTCAGCTCGTGACGATGAACCTCTCTGCCAAGTCGCGCGATACGCTGCAGTTCGAGATCACGATCGATTCGGTCGACGTCTCGAGCAAATTCAACGCGCCCGCACCCGACGTGCGCCGCATCTTCGGCGACAAAGTGTCGGGCTTGATCTCCCCGCAAGGCAAGGTGTACCGGTTCGACCCGCCCGCCGGCACCACGGACGCCGACATCATCGAGCTCTACACGAACTTTCGCCCGTTTCTCGTCTCGTTCCCGGCCAAGCCGATCGCGGCCGGTACGAGCTGGGCCGACACGACCATGCAGCACGTGGAACGGGCCGGCTTCGACGTCACCTCGCGATCCATCAGTCTAACGCGTGTGACCGGCGATACGACCGTCGACGGCAAGCTTGCATGGCGCGTGGTCCGTCACACCGACATCGTGCAGAGTGGACAGTCGTCCGCCGGACCCGACAGCGGCAAGGTCTCCCTCCACGGACAGGGCACCGTAAACGCCGTCCGCGTGTTGAGCCACGATGGCGTGTACCTGGGATCGCTGTCCACGCAGCGCATCGATCTCACGACGAAGAACGCCATCTCGGAGAGCGCGCCGATCACGCAGACCATCAAGACCACGCTCGAGCGCCTGCCCGACTCGCGCTGATGCCGAGCGATGCGGGATCGTGATGCCTGCTGCCCGCTCCGTTAGGCGGGCGATTGTGTGTCAGTGGGACCGCGGCTCGAGCCCGGGCCGCTCGCTGCTGCGCGCCGGAAATACCTCGAGCGACGGATCGAGTCCGTGACGCACCGGCGTGCGATGTCCTGCCCGACCCGCCAGCCGGCGATACAACATGAGACCGCCGCCCGCAGCCAGACCCACCACCGCCGCGCCCGCCAGCAGCGTCAAGCCGAACGCGAGCAGCACGCCGCCGGCCACCAGCGCCGTGACGCCTAACGCCGCCGCCGCGGCGCGACTCCTAACGTTGATCTGAACGATGCGACTGTAGGGCATGGTCCTCCACGCGAACGCCTGTCGCGAGAATCATACCCCAGAGCTTAGGACCGGCGCCGCAGCGTGACAAGTACCACGCGTGCTACACCGGCGCGCCCGACAGCGCCTCCACCACCACCGCCGTCCCGTAACACAATACTTCGGTCACGCCGTTCATGACCTCGGTTGCGTCGTATCGCACACAGATGACCGCGTTGGCGCCCACTTCCGATGCGTGTGACAACATGAGTTGGAACGCTTCTTCGCGCGTGCGCTCGCACAAGTCCGTGAGCAGCGAAATGTTGCCTCCCACCAACGTCTGGAGCGCCGCGCCAATGTTGCCCACGATCGATCGCGACCGCACTACAATCCCTCGAATGATTCCGAGATTTTGCACCACACGGTAGCCGTCGAGCGTCAAACCCGTGGTGGTCATTTTGTGCATGAGAGGCATAGCTGGCTCCGAGGGAAGCGGCGGCTGGCGCCGCCTGGAGGAAGCGCTCCGCTTCGGGAGGCGCTTCGCTTCGGGAACGGTATAACGCTGGAAAGAATCCCGGGCGACGGCAAGATACATCCCGTTCCCTGCTCCCCATTCCCTGCGAGCCGCCTGTTGGCGGCTCATTTCCCTGCTAGTTCGCGCCGTTCCCGTTCGTGCGCGCCCCCAACCCTTCCACCAGCTCGCGCAAACGCATCGCGCCGCGATGCAAGGTCGCAGCGGTCGCGCTCATCTGCTCGCAGGCCGCGCTCTGCTCTTCGCTCGACGCCGTCACTTCCTCGGCGGCCGAAGCATGTGACTCGGCGACCCGCGCGATCGCGGCGATGCCGCTCGCTGCTTTCTCCACCGCGCGCAGATTTTCCTCCGCCGCCACGCCGACGCCCGATGCCGCCGTGCGCGTGCGCTCGGACGCGGATGCAATCACCGAGAGCGTGTCGTCCATGCCGCGCGCAGCGCGCTCGATTTCCGACACGTGCGCCACGCCATCCTGCATCGCCTCCGACGTGCGCACCATGCGCTCGGTGATCGACCGCGTCATCTGCACGACCGTCGCCGACGCCGAACGCGCCTGCTCGGCTAGCTTGCGCACTTCCGCGGCAACCACCGCGAAGCCGCGGCCCGCATCGCCGGCGCGCGCCGCCTCGATCGCCGCGTTGAGCGCCAACAGGTTCGTTTGATCCGCGATTCCCCGCACGGTGTCGGCGAACGTCGTGATCGTCGCTGTCGTGTCGTTCAATGCTTGCACTTCCTTCGCCGCGGCTTCCACCGTCGTCTTGATCTGCAGCAGTAACGTCAACGCGCGATCGAGCTCGGGACGTTTGGCTGCCGACGATTCCGCGATCTCGTGCGCCAATCCGGTCACGTCGTGGACGCCGCCGCGCACCGTGTCCGCCCGCTGGCGAATCACCTGCAACGCGTTGTCGATGTCCCGCAGTTGTTGGACCTGGTTCGACGCGCCCGACGTCACATCCGACATCGCCGACGCCACCTGGCTCGCCGCATCCGAGATCTGCGTCGACGCTTCCGCCAGCTCGGTGGCCGAACCCGCGACTTGCTGCGCCGTTCCCGATGTGACCGACACCACTTTGGACAACGAATCGCCCGCGTGATTCATGGCTTCGGCGAGACGCTGGAACTCTTCGGGCATCGCCTCGGTGGTGCGCGCCGCCAGGTCGCCGCCGCTCAGCTGCCGCGCATGGCCGACCAGCGCGCGCAGCGGCCGGTCGATCGAACGCACCGTGCGCACCGTGATCGTTCCGGCGACGCCTAACGCAATCGCCACCACCGCCAGTAGAATGATCGACCGCCGGTCGGTGTCGTCGCGCAATTGCGACGATGCGACCACCAGTTTGTTCGCCTTGAGACGGCCTAACCGATCGATCTGCCCGAGGAGCGTGTCCACCACCGGCCGCGCCGCGGCCGCTTCCAGCTGCGCCGCCGGCGCGCGCCCCAGATCGAGCAGCCGGTGCGCCAGGTTGTAGCGCACTTCGACGTCGCTCAGCCGCGAATCGATGTCCGCGATCAACGCGATCTCTTCCGCCGACTGCCGCGGCAGTGCGTTCATCTGGCGCTGCACCTCGTGCGCATCCCAAGTAAAGCGGCGGAACGACTCGCCCGTCGCCGAATCATGCGTCGCCAGATAACCGTTCGCCGCGCCTAACCCACGCGCAATGTCCGCCGTGAACTCGGCGGCCAGCCGGTTCTCGCGCTGGATGTCCTCCAGCACGTGGTCCACCGTGGCGGCCGTCGCGCTCATCGAGGCGCGCGCCAGGATGCCGGCGGTGATCAGCAAAAGGACCAACGCGCCGAAGCCGAGCAGCAGGCGCGCGCGGATCGTGGTCGACCGGCGCATCGGAACGAGCGTGGTCTCGCTCATTGGCCGCTCCCGACGCCCGACGCCACGAGATCGAACTCGCCCCGATGCACTCGCGTCATTCGATAGGCGGACGCAACCGGATCGCCCTCAGGGCCGAAGCGCAGCACGCCGGTGATCCCGTGATATGCCGTCTCATCGGTGAGCGATGCCAGGTACTCGCGGATCGCGGCCCGGTTCGGACCCGCTTGCTGGATCGCTCGCGCCATCATGCGCGCCGCGTCATAGCCTAACGCAGCGTAGGCATCCGGCGTTTCGTGGTAGCGCGCCCGAAAATCGGAGACGAACCGCTGCACTTCGGGCCGCGGATCTTCCACCGTGAACGCGGTCCCCACGTAGGCCCCTTCGGACATCGCGGTGTCGCTCACGATGCCGGTCCATCCATCGCCGCCCAAGAAGTCCGATGTGAAGTGCTCGCGCTTGGCCTCTCGCAGGACCACCAACCCGGAGTTCTCGGTCCCCACAACGAACACGACATCGGGCAAACGCGACTTGTAGTACGCGATGTACGGCTCGGCGTTAGTCAGCGTCGCGGAGATGGGATCGTTGCTGACAATCTGCCCCGCGAAGCTCCGGCGGAAACTCGCCGCGAGTCCGCGCCCGTAGGCGTCGTTCTCGTAGAGAATCGCAGCACGTTTCCGGCCCATGGACGACGCGAAATGCGCGATCGTGATCCCGTTGCTCGAGTCACTCGTGATCACGCGAAAGACCCACGGTGAAATCCCCGTGAGCTCGGGCGACGTCGCCGAAGTCGCGATCGCGGGAAGACGGCCGGCGTCGTAGACCTTGGCCGCCGCCACCATGGCGCCCGACGTCACGTGTCCGATGACACCCACGACGCCTGGATTCGCGACGAAGTCCTGCGCGATGCCGGCTGCCTTGCCGCCGTCCGCACCGTCGTCTCGCTCGTCGAGCTCGAGATGCTTTCCGCGCACACCGCCCGAGTCGTTCACCTCGGCGATGGCCATCTCGATGCCCTTCTTGTTCATGTCGCCGTACGGCTGCGCGAAGGGACCGGCGACGCCAAGCTGAATCGTGGGAGGCCCGCCGGAGCAGGCGCCGGCGATGACGCACAGCAGCGAAGCAATGAGTGGACGCGCGCTCACGTCGAGTTTTGGATGTAGTGCGAGATGACTAGCGGTGCGCCTGTCCCTCACGCCGTAATCGGCGCCCGCATTATGAGAGGATTTTCACGCCGGGGAGACGTAACCGGCGCAAAGCTTACATCTCGGGACGAAGCGCTGACCGACGTGTAACAACGCGCTCCACCGCCAGGCAGACGGATCAGACCAACGGCAAGCCTGCCAGCGTTCGTCGCTATCTCACTCGCATGCGCACGCCTAACGCGCTCAGCATCGTGAGCGCGGCGAGCAAACCCGGGCGCGCTTGCTGCTCACTTGCCGCCAGCGCGCGTCTGATGCCTTGGTGGCCGTTGGCAGCAGTGTAGCCGACTTTGTGCTATTCTCGCACCAACTGGATGACGTGTCACGGTCGCATACTCCGTGGCAACCGTGCGCGGCCAACGCGCAGTCGCGGGTTCTGCAGATATGGAATTACAGATGAGTTAGCTGAGAATGGCTTACATACGCCGAAGAACTACCGGCGTGTCGCCGTGGGCCAAGCTACCGGCAACGGTCGCCCAACGCGACAATCGTCTGCGCGCCTCACGCGCCGGTGGTGCGTCGGCAATCTCTACTTTCGGCGTCTCGAAGGTCGCAGGTGATGCGGCAGCGCCGGCAGCAAGCGCTCTGGCAACGGCCGCGGGTTCGCTCGCGGCGACGACGGCATACGACGCGGCCTCGACCGTCGCGGCGACCGGCGCCGCGCGCAGCAACGTCGCGATGTCGTTCGCGAGCGAGGCGACGCGTGGATCGGGAGTCAGCTCGTACTCGTCTCGCAGGCGGCGGACGAGTCGATCGTACGCAACGAGCGCCCGCGCATACGCGTCGCGCGTGAGCGGCGCCTTGAGCGCGTTGAGGCGGTAGAGCGCCGCGTCGACCGACAGGGGCGCGATGCCGAGCCAGCGGGCGGCGAGGGTGGCACAATCGTCCCATTCGCGGCCGCGTGCTAACGCAAAGCACCTGCCATCGCACGCCGCGAGAAAGAGCCGCTCGAGACGGTCCCGCTCGCGCGCCGCCCACTGCTCGAACGTGCGCGAGCGCGGCACGCACACGCCGTCCATGAATGGACCCCCATACAATGCCACCGCGCGCGCGGCGTCGCGCGCGGCGGCGGCGGCGGTGAGGTCCAGCGCGTCGATCGTAAGGCGACAGCCGGGCGCGATCCAGACATCGGTCTGCCGCGCGGTGATCGCGTCCCGTCCCAACACGCGCCGGAGATGCGAGAGCGCATCGCTCAACGAATGCCGCGCACGTGCCTCGTCCCGATCGCCCCAAAACATCTCGGCAAGCACGGCTCGCGAGAGTGGCCGGCCCACGGTCGCGAGGACCGCGAGGAGCGCCAGTTTTCGCCGTCGCGTCGCGAGCGACGCGTCCTCCAACCCATCGGAGGCAATCAGCGCGAGCCGGCCGAGCGTGATGAGTCGAAAGGTTGCGTCTCTCAAGGTGCTGAGATTGTTGAAGTCCGCGTGACGGCCGGGGCTTGCCATTGTGCCGACGAGAGAACTGGAGCCGGGTGCAGGTGCCGGCGAATCGCCCGCCATCGAGGGTGAAACGTCTGGTTGGCGTCGATTTTCTCGCGAGGCGATCCGACGGGTAGCGCGCGGCGAGCCGGCGCGAACCAGGCAGCCTCGGCAGTAGCGCCGAGGCCACCGCACGCGTGCTCCCCGTCGTGACGTGCGTGCTTGTAACTCTGTGGAGTGGTATCTTCGTCCGTGCGGGTCGTGTGGGCTGATGCGAAGCGAGGAAATTGGCGGTTCGGGGAACCCTATGTGGAGTCGAGACCCATGCGTCACATCACGGTAGCACTCGCAATGGCCTGCGCCGGATTCGTCGGCGCCGGCACACCGGCGGCAAGCCAGAGCATTTTCAGCAAGTTAGGCAGTAAGGCCAAGCAGGTCGCCAACGATAAGGCCAATCAGGCCATGGACAGCGCGGTCAGCAAGGCGGCGCAGGCCGTCGTGTGCGCGATCACGGACATCGCGTGCATCGACAAAGCGAAGGCGAGCGGCAAGCCGATCAAAGTGACGGACGCGAGCGGAAAACCCGTCTCGAGCGCCGACTCCGCGGCCGCGATCAGCGCCGCGCTCGCGTCAGCGTCGGCGGCCGCCCAACCGACGCTCGACAGCGCGGGCTCCGCGGGCCCCGCCGCGGCCCCGGTGACTAACACTGTGTTAGTCAACTACGATTTCGTGCCGGGCGATCGCGTGATCTTCGCCGAGGATTTTGCCGGCGACAACATCGGCGACTTCCCGAAGCGGCTCGACCTCGCCTCCGGCAATTTCGAAGTGGCCGAGTCGAACGGCGCCCGCTTCCTGCGGGCGACAGGGCGCGGCCAGGTCAAGATTCCTCTTCCGGAGACACTGCCGCAGCGCTTCACCGTGGAGTTCGACTACGACGGCGATCGCACGCAAGGATGGGTCAACACGATACAGTTCGCGGACCCTGCGAGTGCAACGGCCGCCATGTCGAAGATCGAGTTTCGACCGGACTTGGGGGGAGTACAAGGCCCTGTCCCTTCGGAAGTGCAGCTCGAAGCCAACACGATTCACCACCCGACGCACGTCGCGATCATGGCGGATGGGCCCTACGTGAAGGCGTACCTCAACGGCGTACGAGTGGCGAACGTACCGAAGGCCGACCTCGGCCGCACGAAGGGCATCTGGATTTCGGTGGAAGGGAACCAAGGAGATCCAGTATCAATCAGCAACATCCGCGTCGCCGAAGGCGGCAAGCCATTGTACGACGCGCTGGAGGCGAGCGGTCGCGTGGCCACGCACGGCATTTTGTTCGATGTGGGCTCCGACCAAATCCGCGCTGAGAGCACGCCGACTCTCAAGACCATTAGCGACATGTTGACGGCGCATTCGACCCTCAAGCTGATGATCGAGGGGCACACGGACAACGTGGGGAATGAACAGGGCAACCAATCGCTGTCGGAGCGACGGGCGGCGGCGGTCAAACAGTATCTCGTGTCGGTGTCGCACGTCGACGCGGCGCGACTCTCCACGAAAGGCTACGGCGCGTCAAAGCCGATCGCGTCGAACACGACGGCGGAGGGGCGTCAAGAGAACCGTCGCGTGGAGCTGGTGAAGATGTAGGCACGGTCGCACAGAGGCAGTTGGTGGGACGTGATCGCGCACGGGATCGGGGAGAGCGTACAGGGCGGCGCTTGGAGCAGCGGGCTTGGCGCAAGTCGCGCTAAGCCCTTGGCCGGACGTGCGTTGGTGCGTTGAGCCGGCCGAGTTGGTCGCGCGGTGTTCGCGAAATGGCGCACAATCTGCACAAATACTGTCGATAGCGGCTCATTCGTTGGTGGCAATTTGCCGGAGTGTGGTGTAAATTGTGCAGGTAGAGCAAACTCCGGAGTGCAGTAGCACAGAAGCAGAATTTTCGCTCGAAGCTGAAACGCCACCCGACAACCCGGTCACCGATGCCATTAGCCACCACTCGCAAGGCGGTCCTCAAGGACATCACGGACCGTCCGGCCCCCGATCTCTCGCGCACGAACGGCAGCGCGCCCGCTCATCCACCCACGTCCGAATACTTCGGCGTCAACACGTTCGGCGTTAGGCAGATGCGCGCCAAGCTGCCGCGCGACGTGTACGCCAAGTTGCTGTCGTCCATCCGTCACGGGAAGAAGCTGGACCAGGACATCGCGCCGACCGTTGCCCAGGTGATCAAGGAATGGGCGATCTCGCGCGGCGTGACGCATTTCACCCACTGGTTCCAGCCGCAAACCGGCCTAACGGCAGAGAAGCACGACGCCTTCCTGTCGTTCGACGACGATCGACAGCCCATGGAATCGTTCACCGGCGAGCAACTCATTCAGAGCGAGCCGGATGCATCGAGCTTCCCGTCGGGCGGTCTGCGCGCGACATGGGAAGCACGCGGCTATACGGCGTGGAATCCGGCGAGTCCGATTTTCATCGTCGAGTCGGGGAACACGCGCACGCTCTGCATTCCATCGGTGTTCATCGGCTACAACGGCGAGGCGCTGGACGAGATGACGCCGCTCCTCCGGAGCTCCGATGTCCTCTCGCAGAAGGCCATCGCCCTCCTCGAGTTGTTGGGCGACCGCGGCGTCTATCGCGTGTACACCACGCTCGGACCCGAGCAGGAATACTTCCTCATCGACCGCGCGCATTTCGCGCTGCGTCCCGACTTCGTGATGGCCGGCCGCACGCTGCTCGGCGCCCCGCCGCCGCGCGGCCAGCAGCTCGAGGACCACTACTTCGGCGGCATCCCCGAGCGCGTGCAGGCCTGCATCGCCGAGGTCGAGCACGAGCTCTACAAGTTAGGCGTGCCCATCGTCACCCGGCACAACGAAGTGGCGCCGAGCCAATTCGAGATGGCGCCGATGTTCGAGGAGACCGACGTCGCGGTCGACCACAACCAGCTGGTGATGGCCACGCTGCGCAAGGTCGCGCTGCGCCACGGACTCCAAGCGGTGCTGCACGAGAAGCCGTTCGCCGGCATCAACGGCTCGGGCAAACACTGCAACTGGTCGATGGCGATCGCGTCGGACAACGAGCTGGACGGCGTGAACCTGCTCAAGCCGGGCAAGACGCCGCACCAGAATCTGCGCTTCCTCATTTTCCTCGCCGCCGTGCTCAAGGGCGTGCACAAGCACGCGGCCGTGTTGCGCGCCGGCGTCGCGACCTCGGGCAACGAGCACCGGTTAGGCGCGAACGAGGCCCCGCCGGCGATCATCTCGGTGTTCATGGGCGAGATGCTCACGCGCGTCATCGAAGACATCGCCGGCGCCAAGACGTCGCCGACCAACGCCGAGCAGGCGATGATCAAGTTGGGCGTGGCGAAACTGCCCGAGATCCAGAAGGACAACACGGATCGCAATCGCACGTCGCCGTTCGCGTTCACCGGCGCCAAGTTCGAGTTCCGCGCGGTGGGCGGATCGCAAACGATCGCGTTTCCGGTGATGGTGCTCAACGCGACGGTGGCCGAGGCCATCGGCGAGCTGACCGAGCAGCTCAAGGCTGCGCTCGAGAGCACCAAGTCCGTGGACGACGCCGTGCTCAAGGTGGTGCGCAAGGCCTTCAAGGAAACGGCCGATGTCCGCTTCGAGGGCAACAACTACTCGGAGGATTGGGTCAAGGAGGCCGCGCGCCGGCGCCTGCCTAACCTCAGACGCACGCCCGAAGCGCTCGAGGAGCTCATCACCAAGCCGGCGCGCGCGCTGTTCGACCGGTTGGGCATTCTCACGCGCGAGGAACTGGAGTCGCGGTTCCACGTACACATGGAGCGCTATACGAAGGACATGCTGATCGAGCTGCACACGGTCCAGCAGATGGTGGACACGATGGTGCTGCCGGCGGCGTACGCCTACCACGGTTCCCTCATCGACACCGCCGCCGCGGCCAAGTCGCTCGGCCTAACGGCGATTCCGGAGCTCGAGACGGCGAAGGAGGTCGGCACGGTCGCGCAGCAGATCCAGAAGCGGCGCGCGGCGCTGGCCAAAGTGATCGACCAGGCAGATCATCTGCACGAGGATCCGCTCACCCAGGCCAAGCTGCTCACGTCCGAGGGCGCCGAGCGGATGGCCGATCTACGCGCGAGCTGTGACGCGCTCGAGCTGATCGTGCCCGACGATCAATGGCCACTGCCCAAGTACCGGGAGATGCTGTTCCCGGTCTAACGCAGGACTGAGGCGGGTCCGGATCGACGACGGGGGCGGCGCGCGATGCGCCGCCCCCGTCGCATCTGCGGAAACGTCAGTCGCGTGCACAAGAGGCGCGCGTCCGCGAGGCAATCCACGCGCGGGCGATGCGCGTCGGGCGCGCGCCAAAGTGTCGGCGCACAACGTGTTGACATCGTTGATGCCGAAACGACCTGAACCGCCTAGCTTGGCGTACCCTGGCGGACTATCAGACATCCCATTTGGAGGAGCACCATGCCTGCACCGACAGCATCCTTGGGGACACGTCGAGCCATGCGCCGTCGAGCCATCGTGCTCACAGCCGCGGCCGCGCTCGCGGCGTGGATGCCCGCCACCTCGCACGCGCAGTTCGGCAAGCTCGTGAAAAAGGTGACGGACAAGGCCTCGCCGGCCTCGAACATAGCGACGGGCCCGGCACCGACGTTCGACGCAAACACGATCGAGCTCGGCCCCGAGCAGGTGGACAAGATCATCTCCGGCCTAACGGCGGAGCGCCGCATCTTGGTGGGCTCCGGTCAGGACGGCGTGCAGGCGCTGGTGAAGCGGCGGCAAGCCGCGTCGACGCAGGTGAGCGAGATCGACCAGGCGCACGACCGGGATGACGAGACGTACCAGAAGACATCGTCCCAGGTGGAATCATGCCGGAGCGGGGCGATCTCGGCGTCGCAGAGCACGCACCAGAAAGAAGCGCAGGCCAAGGCGATGAGCGACCCGGCGTTCCAGCAGAAGTACATGCAGGCCGCACAGGCGATGGCCGCGGCGAATGCGCGCGGCGACACCGCGGGCGTGCGCAAGATGCAGCAGCAGTTGGCGCAGTCCGTGTATCCGTATGCCAAGGATGACACGGCGGCCGCCGACGCCAAGTGCGGCAAGCCCGTGCCGGAACCGGCGTGGCGCACGCAGCGTGATGCGTTGATCGAGCTCCAGAACGCCTTGAGCGATTCGATCCGCGCGACGCAGGACGCGGCGGCGACGGCCGGGTCCAAGACCAGCGGCCTAACGGCAACGCAGTACGCGACCGCGCGCGAGCGCATCGAGACGTACGTCGGGCGCAAGAAATACAACCAGACGATTTCCGGCTTCAGCCAGAAGGAGATGGATGCGTTGGGCGCGAAGGCGACCGACCTGGAGCAGCTGTTGGATGACATCTCGAAGGCGAACCTGACCTGATGATCGTGCGACGTGTGGCCGGAGCCGCGATCGCCGTGCTCTGCACGGCGCTCGCGGCGCCGGCGACGCCACCGCCCGCGGCGTCCGGCCTTCCGGCCGGATCGCTGGCGATCGAACGCGGTGGCGCGTTTCAGACATGGTGGCGCTCCGACCGCGCACCCGTGCGTTGGGCCGCGCCGCTGCCGGCGTTGGCCGATGCGATCGTGTGGCGGCCCGTGGCGCGCGGTATCGAATGGGGCGCGATGCGGGTAGCCGGCCGCGGCGAAGCGTGGCGCATCCGCGTGGTGATGGTGCGCATCGACCCGCGGCTCGTCCGCATCCGTCTGGACACGGCGTTCACCGGGCCCGCCATGGCCGCCGACTGGAGCGTGGCGCGTGCGCCTAACGACGCGCGGGTGGCGTTCAATGCGGGCCAGTTCTCGCGCTCGCTGCCGTGGGGATGGGTGGTGATGCGAGGGCGGCAGTTCCTCTCGCCCGGCCACGGTCCGTTGTCGACCGCCGTGGTGATCGACACGTCCGGACGCGTGCGCTGGATTCCGGGAGACAGCCTCCCGGCGGCACCGTCCAATGTGGAGACGGCGTTTCAATCGTACCCCACGCTCTTGACCGGAGATGGCGACGTGCCGGCGCCGCTGCGCACACCAGGATCGGGGCCCACGGCCATCGATCTCGGTCATCGCGACGCGCGTCTTGCGTTAGGCGAGCTGCGCGACGGGCGCCTCATCGTCGCGCTCACGCGGTTCGACGCGCTCGACGGCGCCATGGACTTCGTGCCGTTCGGTCTCACGACGCCCGAGATGGCCGCGCTCATGGGTGCGCTTGGATGCGGCAAAGCCGTGGCGCTCGACGGCGGCATCTCGAGTCAACTGCTCCTGCGCGACGACCGCGGGCACACACAGAAGTGGCATGGCGTGCGAAAGGTCCCGCTCGGCCTGGTCGTCGAGCCCCGATCGTAGTCCGCGTCGCAACAAGGGACCGTGACGGCGGTCGAAACAGCGGGTGCATCGCGCAATTGCGTTGACCGGTGATACCTTCCGGGACACGTTCGTCGCGACGCACAACCCGAGAGTTTTCACATGTCGACCGCATTGAACACGTTCCGCATCCTCGTGCGGCTGTCGGGACTGATTCTCATCATCCTCGGCGTCATCTTCTGGACCGGCCATGCATTGGGGTTGATCCCCGTTCACATGGTGGTCGGTCTCATTCTCGCGATTTCCCTCTGGGCGCTGGCATTTCTGGGCGCGCGATCCGGCGTAGGCGCTGGAATGGTGACCCTTGTCGCACTGTGGGCGCTGGTGATGCTGGTGTTCGGCGCCGTGCAAGCGCGGATCATGCCCGGGGCCGCGCACTGGGTGATCCAGGTGCTGCATCTGCTCATCGGGATTGGCGCCATCGGGCTGGGCGACCGTTTGGGATCCAAAATGTCGCGGGCGGCGTACCAGGCGCGCTAAGTCGACGCGGGCCGCGGGCGTCGCCGAGGGAAGGGAACTTCGGCGTCACCGCAACCTACAATTAGGAGAGAGGCCCACCGATCACTGCCCGCCACCACGGCCTGTTTGTGAGTCGCGCCATCTGCGCCGGCATTGTCGTCGTGACTGCGCTGGCATCGTGTGCGCATGCGCACGTCACGACCGCACCGGCACCGGCACCGACGCCGGCATCGGCGCCGGTGCCTGACTCGCTCAACGTCGCGGTCACCGACGCGCCCGACTCCATCGCGGCGTGGCTCAGTGCGCGAGGGTGGTACCACATCGCCGAGAGCGCGCGCGATAGCGTGCGACTCGTGGCCACCGGCGGCGACGGCGGTCCGTCGTTAGTCGTGCACCACGTTCGCGCTCGCGATGCGCGCGATGCGATCGACGCCGGCGTCGACGTGCTGATCACGGGTGATCCGGACGCCGTTGCGTACGCGACCACGCGGGCGGACCTGACATCGCAAGCGCTGCCATGGAATCGCACGTACCTGTTGGTACTGCCGGCACGGGCGGCGCCGGCCGACCGTGCATCGGACTTCGCGCCACTCCTGGATACTCTACGCGCCGAGCTCGCGGCGGGCGCGGTGCGGGTGGAGGCGCGGTCGGCGCCGTCGTCGTTGGGCGATGCGGGATTGTGTGCGGCGCCATCGCCGCCCGGTGCGACGGCGCCGCCCGCGAGCACGCCACCCACGATCGTCTATGCGCGCGGCGACGAGGTGGCGCGCGCGATCGCCGCTCGGTTGGTTGCGTTGGGCGCGGCCAAGAGCGGTCCGTTAGGCGTGCTGGCACCGGGGCTCGCATCGCGCGGGGATTCGTTGCGCGCAGTGGCCGTGGACGCAGCCGGCGTCGAACGCGCGCTCGAGACGGGCGGCGCGGCGGCGGCGGTGATCGCCGTCTCCGCTCGGCCCGTGCAGGCGTGTCACGCCGCGACGGCGCCCGTGTCTCCGGTGCCGACGGACTCGGTGGCGTTGGTGCAGACGCGCGAGCGTCTGATTGCGCGCCGAAGCCTAACAGGGCGACCGCTCGAAGCGCTCATCCGGACGGCCAGCGACTCCACCGTTGGCCGGCCATGACGTTCCGTACGCGGCTCATGATCGCGTTCGGCGTGGTCGCCATCGCGCCGCTGGTGGTGATCGCCGTCGGCGTGCGGCGCGAGGTGGACCGGCGTCTCACGGCGCAGGACAACCGGCGCGCAGCGGCGTTGGCGGCGGTCGCCGCCGCCGACCTCGCGCAGCGAAGCGCGGCGATCGGCGGCCGCCTGGCCTCGCTCGCCGGTGCGTTAGGCGACGACAATCGCTTCCGCCTCGCGGCGTCCCAAGGCGACGCTGCACAGCGCGGGTACGTGCTCGACCTGGCAGGCGAGGACATGCGCCTCACTGGGCTCGCCATGCTGCAGATCCAGGATGCGTCGGGTCGCATCCTGAGCTCGGGACAGTTCCGAAACGAATACGATCGCCTCGAGCCGGATTTGCCGGCACTGCTCGCATCCGTGCGCGGTGCGGCGCTCGTGCACGCGCGAACTCCCGATGGTCCGGTGCTCGTGTACGCGCGCGTGGATTCGGTGCGCATTGCGGGTCGCGGGTTTACGCTCGTGGGCGGCGACCTGGTGGACTCGGCTTTCCTGGCGCGCCTCGCTCCTGGCGGCGACTTTTCGGTGAGCCTCGCGCTGCCGAGCGGCGACAGTATGCGCCTCGCCTCGGCAGATTCCGGCGCACGCGAATTGGTCGCTTCGCGTCAGAGCATGCCGTATATCGGAGCCGCCGCGGCGGGTCCGCGCGGCGTGCAATCGGCGTCGCTCATCCTGTTTCGGTCGACGGCGGCGCTCGACGCGTTGCGCCGCAGCGTGGACTTCTGGTTCCTCGCGGCGATCGTCGTGACGGCGTCGGCAGCGCTGGCGGTATCCGCATGGCTCGCCGCGCGCGTGAGCCGACCGCTCCGCGAGCTCGCCGAGCAGACCGCGCGCGTCGATCTCGACCGATTGGACGTCGATTTCCCCGGAGGACGCGACGATGAGATCGGCGCGTTGTCGCGTTTGTTAGGCGCGATGACCCGCCGCCTGCGTGCCAGCGCGACGCGAGAGCGGGATGCCGAGCGCCGCGCGGCGGTGGGCGACCTGGCGCGTCAGGTCAATCACGATGTGAAGAACGGACTCGCGCCGATCCGCCACGTGCTGCGCCATCTGGCGCAAGTCGAGCGAGATGACCCGGACCGGCTGGCCACGGTGTTTGCGGAGCGTCGCGCCACCCTCGATGCGAGCGTGGACTACCTGGACACACTGGCCCGGAACTACGCGCGGCTCTCGCCCGCGATGGACATGGCGCCGTGCGATGCGAACGCCGTCATCCGGGCCGTTGCGTCTAACGCAGTGCCGCCGCGCTCAGCCGCCATCGTGCTCGAGCTGGCAGACGACCTGCGCCCGGTGCGCGCCGACGCGCTCGTGTTGCGACGCATCTTCGAGAACCTCGTGACCAACGCATGCGAAGCGCTCGACGGCCGCGGCGGCATGGTGACGATCAAGACAGCTGCAGCGCCCGACGGCGGAGCCGAAATCACGGTGGCCGACACCGGCAGCGGAATGACGCGCGATCAGTTGGATCGCGCGTTCGATGACTTTTTCACGACCAAAACCGGGGGCACGGGACTCGGCCTCTCGATCGTGCGTCGCTTCGTCGCCGACCTGGGCGGACGCCTGCGCGTGGAAACAGAGCCGGGTGCCGGCACGCGCGTGACGGTGGCGCTGCCGCCTAACGATGCACGAACCGATGTCTCCCGGCCCACTGAGACTTCATGACTACCATTCTGCTGTGCGACGACAACGCGCCGCTCGCCGAGCAATACGCGTACGACCTGCGGCGCCTGGGCGGTTATGATGTGCTCACCGTCGCATCGGGCGCACTTGCGCTCGAAGCCATGGCAACCGAGTCCGTCGACTGTCTCGTGCTCGATCTCGAGATGCCGGGCCTCGATGGCTTCGCGGTGTTGCGCGCGATACGAGAGCGGTCCATCGAAACGCCGGTGATCGTGTACACGGGGACGGGCAACTTCGATCGCTGCGTGCACGCGATCAGGGAAGGCGCGTACTCCTTCATCGACAAGGCCGAACCAGTCGAGCGTGTGGTGCGGGAGATTGAGAACGCCGTGGAGCGGCGCCGCATCTTGGATGAGGTCGCGGTGCTGCGGCGCTACGCCGCCGACGAGAGCGCCATGTTAGGCGCGAGCCCCGCCATGCGGGCGCTCAAGGACGCGATCGCGCGCGTGGCGCCGGTGCCGAGCGCGGTGCTGATCCTGGGCGAGAGTGGCTCGGGCAAGGAATTGGTCGCACGCGACGTGCATCGCTTGAGTGCGGGAGCGCGGGAACCGTTCGTGGCAGTCAACTGCGCGTCGCTGCCCGAGCAGCTGGTGGAAAGCGAATTGTTCGGCCACGAGCGCGGCGCGTTCACCGGCGCGGCTACGACGCGCAGAGGTGCCTTCGAGTCCGCCGGACGCGGAACGTTGTTTCTGGACGAGATCGGCGAGCTCTCCGCGCAGGCGCAGGCCAAGCTCCTGCGCGTGCTCGAGGAGCGCACCGTCACCCGGTTAGGCAGCAACCGCCCCGTGCCGGTTCCGGCGCGCGTGATCGCCGCCACCAATCGCGATCTCGACGTCGAAGCGCGCGAAGGGCGATTCCGCCGCGACCTGCTCTTCCGAATCAACGTGCACACCCTGCACGTCCCACCCCTCCGCGACCGGCTGTCCGACATCCCCGAGCTGGTGGCGCATCTGCTTTCTGCTACGTGCGAGCGATTCGGCTTTCGTGTGAAGCGTGTATCGCCGGACGCGCTCGGCGTCCTCATGGCGTACGATTGGCATCTCAACAACGTGCGCGAGTTGCGCAATGCGGTCGAACGAATGATCATCGCGTCCGATGGCGACGTGATCGGCATCGAGCACGTGCCGTCCGAGATTCGCGATGATGTGGTGGGACGTGTGCCGCCTGCCATGAGCGGGGCGAAGACCTTCATGGAGCTCAAGGCGGAAGCGGAGCGGCAGATCATCGTGGCCGCGCTGGAGCGCCACGAGTGGCACATCACCCGGACCGCGCAGGATCTGGGACTCGCCGATCACGCGAGTCTGCTCAAGATCATGCGGCGTCACCGGATCTCTCGCGACTGACGGCGGTCGCCTTCGCGGCGTGTCCACGCGGACACAGTCGCGGGGATTTCTGGTGTCCACCCGGACACGAAGCGCGCCGGCGCGTATTCGGGCATCACCGCCTAACTGAAAGCAGCGGGCGAGCTTCCGCGGATGCGGGGACCGGGTCCGCGACCGGGCCGCGCGCTTGCCATTCCGTGAGGCCGAGACTTCACCTCGGTTCGGCGCCCACGGACGCCGATTCACTCACGGAGGCCAACATGCTTCGCCCTCGGATTCACCTCGCCGTCGCCGCATCCGCGCTCACCTTTGCCGCATGCGGCGGTTCCCCCGATCACGCGCCGGCCAAGGAGCCGGCGGTGGCCGCCACGACGCCCACGCCGGCCGCGCCGGAAACGGCGCCCACGCCCACGGTGCCGCCTAACGTGTCGTACGAAACTGCCGACTCCGCGTTCCGCGCTCGGCAGTATGCGACGGCAACGGACATGTTCGATGCGTACACCAAGCGGCGCCCGAAGAATGCGTGGGGATTCTACATGCTCGGGTTGTCCGCCTGGAAGAGCGGCCAGCTCGACCGCGCCGACACCGCGTTCGAGTCGGCGATCCAGCTCGATCCCAAGAACGTGAAGAGTCTGGTGAACGCGAGCCGCGTGCTCCTCGACCAGGGTCGCGTGGCCGATGCGCGCGACCGTGTTGGTGACGCGCTGGCCATCGATTCGAGCAACGTCGACGCCTGGCGCGTGCTGGGTCGTGTGGACGCCAGGGGCGGCCGCGTGGACGATGCGTTAGGCGCGTATCATACCGCGCTGTCGCTCGACCCGCAGGATGCGTGGTCGATGAACAACATGGGCCTGCTGCTGCTGAGCGCAGGGCGCTTCGACGAGGCGTTGGGTCCGTTGGCGCGCGCGGTGCAGCTGAACGACAGCGTCGCGACGTTCGAGAACAATCTCGGCTTGGCACTCGAGCGGACCGGGCACATCACGCTCGCCGGTCAAGCGTATCAGGCGGCGCTCACCATCGATTCGACGTACGACAAGGCCCGCGTCAGCCTGGCGCGCCTCGACGGGCACAGCGACCAGCCGGGTATCGATTCGGTGACGGTCGCGTCGCTCGGTGACACCTTCGCGGGACAAATCGAGGGCTGGCGGACGACGCGGAAGGTGGCGGTCACCGAACCGGCGCCCGATTCGGCGAAGCGGCCGTAGCGTTAGGCCAGGGTCCGGGCCGCCCCCGCGCGGGGCGGCCCGGATTCTGCGCGCCGGTCAGTACTTCTCGAGGTAGTGCTCGAGCTCCCACGCGCTCACCTGCGTGATGTACTCGCGCCACTCCTGCCGCTTGGCGTCCAGAAAATGATGAATGATGTGCGTGCCTAACGCTGCGGCGATCACCTTGTCCTTTTCGAGCTCGTCGCAGGCTTCGTTCAGATCGTGCGGCAGGTCGTCGATCCGGAGGCGGCGCTTCTCGCGGAACGACATTCCCCAGATGTTGACGTCCACCGGCTCGCGGTAGTCCGCGGCCGTCTCGATGCCATCCAGGCCGGCGGCCAGCATCACCGTCAGCGCGAGATACGGATTCGCCGACGGATCGGGCATCCGCAGTT
This sequence comes from Gemmatimonadaceae bacterium, assembly GCA_035279625.1. Classification (GTDB taxonomy): domain Bacteria; phylum Gemmatimonadota; class Gemmatimonadetes; order Gemmatimonadales; family Gemmatimonadaceae; genus JADGGM01. The sequence goes on along the minus strand of DATEHK010000165.1, from coordinate 35,284 downwards.
CCACCCGCGTGCCGGAGCCGCGACGATCGGGGATCCGGATGAGCGGCGACCGGTTGCGCATGGACCATGCGACGTTCACCGGCGCCTCGTAACCCGGCACGAGCCGCTTGTAGGAATTGACTAACGGATTGGTGATCGCGCAGAAGCCGCGCGCGTGCTGCAGCAGCCCGCCGATGTAGTGTAGTGCAGCGTGGCTCAGCTCCCACTGCGCGGCCTTGTCCCAGAACGCGTTCTCGCTCCCCTTGAACAAGGATTGGTGCGTGTGCATGCCGCTGCCGTTCTGTCCGAAGATCGGCTTGGGCATGAACGACGCGACCAAACCCACTTGATGCGCCACGTACTTCACCACGAAGCGGAAGGTGGCGATGTTGTCGGCGGTCGTGAGCGCGTCCGCATAGCGGAAATCGATCTCGTGCTGGCCGTGCGCGACTTCGTGGTGGGCGGCTTCCACCTCGAATCCCATCTGCTCCAGCAAATCCACGATCATGCGCCGCGCATCTTCCCCCAGATCCACGGGAGCGAGGTCGAAGTAGCCGCCGACGTCGTGCGTCTCCGTGGTCGGTCCGCCGACGGTCGGCTGCTTGAACATGAAAAACTCGGCTTCCATGCCGGCGTTCATCGTATAGCCCATCCCGTGCGCACGCTCGATCTGCTTTTTGAGCACGGCACGCGGATCGCCCGCGAACGGCGTTCCGTTAGGCAGCGTGATGTCGCAGATGAGCCGCGCCACGCGGTTGTGTTCGTCGCCCCACGGAAAAACACGGAACGTGCTCAAGTCGGGCGCGAGCAGCATGTCCGACTCTTCGATGCGCACGAACCCTTCGATCGATGAGCCGTCGAACATGATGTTCGCGTCGAGCGCCTTCTCGAATTGCGACGCCGGCACCTCGACATTCTTGTTGACGCCGAGGATGTCCGTGAATTGAAGACGCAGAAAACGCACTTCATGCGCCCGCGTCAGCTCGAGGATGTCCTTCTTGGTGGCGCCTGCCGTATCGGGAACGATCGATCGATTCTTCGTCGGCACGTCACGTCCTCTGGTCGTGGAGCAGGCGGATCGCCCGGATGGAGCGCCGCCACGAGCCATGAATGTCGGGGGACCTACGGGGCGCGTGCAAGGTTCGTCCGCGCGCAGTGCCACGGTGCCATGGGCGCGGCTACATTCCGGTCGAACCGCTGATTCGACGTTTTGATGCCGACGACCCCGACGACTGATCACGTAACCTGTCCCAGCTGTGCCGCTCCCGCGACCGGCCGGTTTTGCGCCAGCTGCGGAGCGCCCCTCGCCGGCGCGCTTTGCGCTTCGTGTCGCGCGCCGCTCACTCCCGGCGCCAAGTTTTGCCATCGCTGCGGTACCGCGGCCGGGGCCTCCGAGGCCGCCGGGCAACCGCCTCGACCCGCCGAGCACGGTGGATTCAACGCCGCGCTCCCGTGGGCCGTGGCGGGTATCGCGCTGCTGGCGCTCATCGCACTGGTCGCAGGCCAGCACTTTGGCAGACAACCCGCGCCGACGCCCGTACCGCAGGAAGCCGGCGCTCTCCCGCCTGACGATGGCAGTGGTCCGGCGCCCGTACGCGGGCCCGACATCTCATCGATGTCGCCGCGTGAGCGCGCCGATCGGCTATACGATCGGATCATGCGCCTCGATTCCGAAGGCAAGAAGGACAGCGCTGCGTTCTTCGCACAGATGGGCGTGTCGGCGTACTTGATGCTTCCGCAGCAGGATGCCGATTCGCGGTACGACATGGGCCGCATTGCCGAGGTGGCCGGCGCCGCGACGGTGGCTCAGGCGCAAGCGGACACGATTCTGGCGCAGGACTCCACTCATCTTCTTGGTCTCATCCTCGCCATATCCACGGCGCGTGATGCGGGCGACTCGGCGACCGCACAGCGGATGCAGCGCCGATTAGTCACTGCCCAGGCTGCGGAGCTGGCCAAGAACCGCCCGGAATATCAGCGCCATCAGACCGAGATCGCCGCCGCCATCGACCAAGCCAGAAAGTCCGTGCGCTGACGTTAGGCACGCCACCTTTACCGACCTGCACACGACGCACATGCCAGTCCGCACCATTCACGTCGCCCACAGCCCCGATTCCGACGACGCGTTCATGTTCTACGCGCTCGCCGCCGGAAAGATCGACACGGGCGATGTGCGCTACGTGCACGAGCTGCAGGACATCGAAACCCTCAACCAACGCGCGTTGCGTGCCGAGCTCGAGGTGACCGCGGTTTCGATTCACGCGTATGCCCACATCGCCGACCGGTACGCGCTCCTGCCCCACGGCGCGTCGTTCGGCGATCGGTACGGTCCGCGTCTCGTTGCGCGCACGCCGCTCACGCGCGAACAGGTGCGCGGTCGGCGCATCGCCATCCCCGGACCCCTCACGAGCGCGTACCTCGCGCTGCGCCTCTACGAGAAGGACTTCGAGGCGGTCTTCACACGCTTCGACGAGATCGAGGACGCCGTCGTGGATGGCAAGGTGGATGCGGGCCTCCTGATTCACGAGGGCCAACTCACGTTCGGCGACCGCGGGCTCCACCTCATCGTCGACCTCGGCGAATGGTGGTACGGCGAAACGGGCTTGCCGCTTCCGTTAGGCGGAAACGTGGTGCGTAAGGACCTGGGTCCCACTCTCACGCAGCGCATCTCGCGCGACCTGCGGGCCAGCATTGCCTACGGCCTGCAACATCGCGCGGGCGCACTCGATCACGCGATGCGATACGCGCGCGGGCTGGACCGCCAGCGCGCCGACACCTTCGTCGGGATGTATGTGAACGATTGGACGCTCGACTACGGCGAGGCAGGAAGACGCGCCGTGCGCGAGCTCTTGGCGCGCGGCGTGCAGTCGGGAGTGATCGATCGCGAGGTCGCGGTAGAGTTCGTGGACGAGTGAGAGTTCGTTAATGCATCGATCGGGGTTGCTCGTCTTCGGAACAGATCGTCTCCACCAAGCGGCCCCATCGCTTTCCTTCGAGGCGTGACGGCCCGGCGTCGTCAGGCTTCGCCATTCGCCCCGTCCATGCGTCCACCGTTGCCGATGCCTAACTTCGCAGCGAATCGGGACCACAGAATCGCCTTCGACTGCCGGTCGGCGGCGTAGTGCGCGCCGCGTCGGCCTTGTCGATCGTCCCGGAGAGCTCCGAAGCCGAGGACGGCACCGATGACGTGCCGGTGCTTCCCAAGCGCCTGCTGCTCGTGGACGACGAAGATTCAATTCGCACGGCGCTCAGCCGTTTCCTGAGCACGCGTGGTTTCGAAGTAGAGAACGCCGCCTCGGGCCAAGCGGCACTCCGATTGCTCGGGCGTGAGCGCTTCACGGTGATGCTCTGCGACGTCCGCATGCCCGGGATGACGGGACTCGATGTCCTGCATCAAGCGTTGACCGACGATCCGGATCTGGCGGTCGTGATGCTCACCGCCGTCAACGATGCGGTCACCGCAACCGAAGCGCTGGCGGGCGGCGCCTTCGACTACCTCGTGAAACCCGTCGAGCTGAATCAGCTCGAAGGTGCGCTCGAGCGCGCGCTGCACAAGCGCACGTTAGTCCTGGAGCAACGACGGGTCGAGCATCTCATTCGCGATGAAGTGGCCGTTCGCACTCGCGAGCTCGAACACGAGCAGGCGGCGTTGCGGTCGCTCACCGTGAGCGTGGCCGAGACGCTCATCAACGCGATGGAAGCCAAGAGTATCTATCTACGCGGACACTCCCAGCGGGTCGCCGAGCTCGCGGCGTCGATTGCCGATGGCATGTCGCTCGACGAGGACACGGTCGAGGCCGTGAGGATGGCGGGCCATCTTCACGACGTCGGGAAGATCGGCATTCGAGAGGAAGTCCTGAACAAGCCCGGCAAGTTGACACCGGAGGAGTTCGCGCATGTGAAGGACCACGTGCGAATCGGCATGGAGATCCTCGCACCGCTTCAGCACCTCGGCGTCGTGCTCGACTACATTCACGACCACCACGAGCACGTTGACGGGGGCGGGTATCCCCGCGGTCTCGCAGGCAGCGCCATCTCACTCGGCGGCAGGATCCTGTGCGCGGCGGACACGTTCGACGCGCTCACATCGCGGCGCGCCTACCGCGACCCCATGACGCCGCGCGAGACGATAGAGTATCTCGCGAAAAGCGTCGGGCAACTCCTGGATCCCACGGTGTACGACGTGCTGCGGCGCGTCGTGTTGCGTCGCAAGACGCTCGTCTTCATAGACGACACGCCCGCCTAAGCGGGCCGGATCAAGCGACCTCAACAATAGTCGATCGCTCCCGGTTGTTTACCAACACGGGAGTACAGCTGTACGTAGTTTCTGTTGTGAATCCTTCACTGAATGTCGCCCGGCAGCGCGCGCTTGCCTGCGCCGCCGCTGTCGGCGCGTGTTTCGTCGTCGCCTCCTGCGTGCACACGCCGTCCGTTGATGGCGTGTCCGGCGCCGCGCCGTCGTCGTCCCAAAGCTGGACGCCGCCCGCGCACATGAAGCAAGACAGCGCCGTGACCGCGCAAGCGAACATGGCCGTTCCATCGGATATCGAGCAGCGTCTGCAATCGCTAACGCTCAGCGATATCGTGGACCTCGCGTTGCGCAACAACCCGGCCACGCGCATCTCGTGGGAGAACGCGCGCGCGGCGGCGGCGGCGTACGGATCGCAGCGCGGCAATTATCTGCCAAGGATCGACGGCGACGTCACGGGAACGGCTATTAAGACGACGGCGACGCAGGGGCGCGCGGCCGTGACTCAGCAAACGCTCGAGCCGGGCATCACGCTCTCGTATCTTGTGTTCGATTTCGGCGGCCGGTCGGGAAGCGTCGAAGCGGCCAAGCAAGCGCTGTTCTCGGCGGACTTCACGCACAACCTGACCATTCAGAACACGGTGCTCGAGGCCGAGACCGCGTACTTCAATTACATGGCGGCGAAGGCGTTGTTATTGGCGCAGGAAAGCACGCTCAAGGATGCGCAGGCCAATCTCGAGGCGGCGCACGAGCGGCACAACGTGGGGCTCGCAACCATCGCCGACGAGCTGCAAGCGAAAACCGCGGTGTCGCAGGCCGAGCTGGATCTGGAAACAACGCAGGGTAACCTGGCCACTACCCGCGGCACGCTCGCGCTAGCGTTAGGCTTGCCGGCCAACGTGCCCTACGACCTGCAAGCGCCTAACGCGCCGGCCACCGTGCCCGTGATCGCCGACAGCGTCGACACGCTCATCGCGATGGCGCTGCGCGCGCGTCCCGACCTCGAGGCCGCCGAAGCCGACTACGAACAGGCCAAGGCGAACATCAGCGTCGTGAAGGCGACGCGGTTGCCGTCGCTGAACCTCACGGGGACTGGTGGTCGCACGTACACCAAAGCGCTCCCGACGGGCGCGAACAGCTACACCTTGTCGCTCGCGCTGAGCATTCCGATCTTCGATGGGTTCGGCCGCGAATACAAGCAACTCGGCGCAGAGGCCGAAGCCGACGCCGCCGGCGCCCGACTCGACCAGGCGCGTCAGCAAGTGATCTTCGATGTGTTCAGCTCGTACCAGACGTTACAGACGGCAACGAAGCGCGTGAGTTCGGCCGACGATCTGCTGGCCAGCGCGCAAGAATCGGATGACGTCGCGTTGGGCCGCTACAAGCAAGGCGTCGGCAGCGTGCTCGATTTGCTCACCGCGCAGGCTGCGTTAGCCAACGCGCGCGCGCAACAGGTGCAAGCGCGGTGGACGTGGGAAACGTCGCTGGTGCAGTTGGCGCACGACGCGGGTATCCTCGACGTGCACGGCCACAGCCCCATTCGCCTCACGCCCGACACTACACAATCGAAGCCCCCACAATGATCGATATCGCAGTCGTTCGTGCACCACGTCGGTTGGTGGCGACGCGGCGGCGGAATGTCATCGCCGCCGCGAGCGTCCTGCTCGTGCTCGTCGCCTGCACGGATCCGAAGAAGGCCAAGTCGACGACGGTGCCGGTCTCGGTCGCGCACGTCGAACAGCGCGATGTCCCGTATGAAATCGATGCGACCGGCACCGTCGAGCCGTTGCAGACCGTGTCGGTGTCCGCGCAGGTCGGCGGCATTCTCACACACATCGACTTCAAAGAGGGCGACGACGTCAAGCAGGGGCAGGTGCTGTTCCAGATCGACCCGCGTCCCTTCCAAGCGGCGCTGGAGCAGGCGCGTGCCGGTCTTGCCAAAGACAGCGCGCAGCTGACGACGGCGCAGCAGGACGAACAGCGCTTCGCCCAACTGGTTCAGAAGGACTACGTCACGCAACAGCAGTACGATCAGGCGAAGGCCAACGCGCTGTCGGCCAGGGCGACGGTCGAGGCAGACCAGGCGTTGGTTCAGACGGCGCAACTCAATCTCGAGTACGCCACGATACGCTCGCCGATCGCCGGACGTGCCGGCGCGATATTGCTCAAGGAAGGCAATCTCGTGCACGCCGCCGGCACTCCGCTCGTCGTGATCAACCAGATCAAACCGATCACGGCGCGTTTCGCGGTATCGGCGGTGCACCTTCCGATCATTCGGAAGTATCAGAGCGATACGTTGAGCGTCGTGGCCCAACCGGCAACAGGCCTTGGCGCGCCAAGCCGCGGAACGCTCTCGTTCCTCGACAATGCGGTGGACACGACGACGGGAACCATCATGATGAAGGGTCGATTCGCCAATCCGGACGGCGTGCTGTGGCCCGGCGAATTCGTGAACGTGGCACTGGAGCTCTACCTCGAGAAGGGCGCCATCGTCGTCCCGACCACGGCGGTCGTGCAGAGCCAGAGCGGAACCTCGGTCTTCACCGTCGACGACAAGGGAGTCGCGGAGCAGCGCCCCGTACAAGTCGAGCGCGTGGCCGGAGACATGTCGATCATCGAGAAAGGTCTGACCCCAGGCCTAACGGTGGTGACCGACGGCCAACTCAACATTACCGACGGCACCAAAGTACAGATTCAAAGCGCGACTAACGGCGATCAGTCGAGGCCCTGATGAATATCGCTGGAATCTGGATTCGACGGCCCGTCATGACGACGCTCGTCATGATGGGCATTCTGATCTTCGGGATCGTGGCGTACCGGCAGCTCGCCGTCAGCGACCTGCCCACCGTCGACTACCCGACGATCAACGTCAGTGCGGCGCTGCCGGGCGCCAGCCCCGAGACGATGGCTTCCGCCGTCGCGACGCCGCTCGAGAAGCAGTTCTCCACGATCGCCGGCATTGACGTAATGACGTCGAGCAGCAGCCAGGGCTCGACGAACATCGTGCTCCAGTTCACGCTCGACCGGAACATCGACGCCGCCGCGCAGGACGTACAGGCCGCGATCTCGAAGACCCTGCGCCAGCTGCCGAAAAACATCATTCCGCCATCATATCAGAAAGTCGATCCGTCGGCATCGGCCATTCTGTATCTCGCGATCACGTCGAAGACGCTTCCGCTGTCGCAGCTCGACGAATACGCCGAGACGTATCTCGCCCAACGACTGTCGACTGTGTCGGGCGTCGCGCAGGTGCAGGTCTACGGCTCGCAGAAATACGCGGTCCGGGTACAGCTCGACCCGCAAGCGATGGCGATTCGCAAAGTCGGTATCGATGAAGTAGTCGCTGCGATCAACAACGCGAACGTGAACTTGCCCACGGGCGTGTTGTGGGGCGCGAACAAAGCCTACACGGTGCAGGCCGACGGACAGCTGCGGGACGCGAACGCATTTCGCCCAATGGTGGTTGCTTACCGCAACGGTGCGCCGGTTCGACTCCAGGACATCGGCGACATTGTCGACGGCACGCAGGACATACACCAAGCCAGTTGGTACAACGGCGCGCGCGCCATCGTGATCGCCATTCAGCGCCAACCCGGCACGAATACCGTGGCGGTTGCGACGGGCGTCAAGAAAGCGCTGCAGCAAATGGAGGAGGAATTCCCGCCGTCCGTCCGCGTCGACGTCTTGCACGACCACTCGGAGTCGATCGCCGCATCCGTGAAGGACGTGAAGTTTACGCTGTTCCTCACGCTGTGCCTCGTGGTCCTCGTCATCTTCCTGTTCCTCAGAAATATCTCGGCTACGATCATTCCGAGTCTCGCGCTGCCGATGTCGTTAGTCGGCACGTTCGCGGTGATGTACCTGTTGAAGTACAGTCTCGACAACTTGTCGCTGATGGCGCTCACGCTGTCAGTGGGCTTCGTCGTCGACGACGCGATCGTGATGCTCGAGAATATCGTTCGGCACATCGAGCATGGCGAGCCGGTGTTCCAAGCGGCGCTCGATGGGTCGCGCGAGATCGGGTTCACGATCTTGTCGATGACTATGTCGCTCGTCGCCGTGTTCATCCCGATTCTGTTCATGGGCGGTTTGATCGGTCGCCTGTTCCACGAGTTCGCAGTGACGATCGGCGTCGCCATTCTCGTGTCCGGTTTTGTCTCGCTGACGCTCACCCCGATGCTGTGCAGCCGTTTCCTCAAGTCGCACCACGGCGAGACGCATGGCCGGTTCTTCAACGCCACCGAGCGCGTGTACGAGAACGTGCTGCATGCGTACGAGCGGACCCTGCGCACGGCGATGGATCATCGGCGCACGGTTCTGGCATTCGCAGTGCTCGTGCTGTTCGGCACCGGTGTGCTCGCCTTGGTGACGCCCAAAGGCTTCTTGCCGAGCGAAGATCAGGGCTTCTTGTTCGGCACGACGGAAGCGGCGGAAGGCACGTCGTTCGATGCGATGGTCTCGCATCAGAAGCAGATCTCCAAAATCATTCAAGATGACCCGAACGTCGCCGACTACATGTCGTCGGTGGGCGTAGGCGGTGCGACGAGCACCATCAACGACGGCCGCGTGTTGCTGCACCTCAAGCCTCTCGACGAACGCAAGCTGAGCGCGGACGAAATCCTGCAGGAACTGGAAGCGAAGTTCGCGTCTGTGACAGGCATGAAGGTCTACCTGCAAAACCCGCCTCCGATCAACATCGGCGGACACTCCACCAAGAGCCAGTATCAGTTCACCCTGCAAAGCGCCGACATCCAGACGATGTATGCGGCGTCCAACAAGCTCTTGGCGCGCATGAACGACATTCCTGGTCTGCAGGACGTGACCACCGATTTGCAGATCAAGAACCCACAGGTGAACGTCGCGATCGACCGCGACCGCGCGTCGTCGCTCGGCGTCACCGCGTCGCAGATCGAGAACGCGCTGTACGACGCGTATGGCGCGGCGCAGGTGTCGACCATCTACACATCGAACAACCAGTACTGGGTCGTGATGGAGCTCGAGCCCCAGTACCAGCGTGATCTCTCTGCGCTCAACCTGCTGTACATCAAGTCCAGCAGCGGCGATCTCGTCCCGCTGTCGGCCGTCGCGCACTTGTCGCCCGACATTGGACCGCTCACGGTAAATCACTCGGGGCAGCTGCCCTCGGTGACGCTGTCGTTCAACCTCGCGCCCGGTGTGTCGTTGGGCGACGCGGTCGCCCACGTGCAGCAGGCCGCCAGCGAGATTCTCCCGTCGAGCGTGTCCACCGCGTTCTCTGGAACGGCCCAAGCATTCCAGCAGGCGCAGGCTGGCCTGCTCGGACTGCTCATCCTGGCCGTGGTCGTGATTTACATCGTCCTCGGCATCTTGTACGAGAGCTTCGTTCATCCGCTCACGATTCTTTCCGGCTTGCCGTTCGCCGGATTTGGCGCGCTCTTGTCGCTGCTCATCTTCCATACCGATCTGAGCATCTACGCGTTCGTCGGCATCATCATGCTCATCGGGTTGGTCAAGAAGAACGCGATCATGATGATCGACTTCGCGATCGAGGCCGAGCGGAAAGAGGGCAAGTCGGCGCGAGACGCGATTCTGGAAGCCGCATCGGTGCGCTTCCGGCCGATCATGATGACCACGTTTGCGGCTCTGATGGGCACGCTGCCAATCGCTATCGGGACGGGTGCCGGCGCCGAGTCACGTCGTCCGCTGGGCATCGCGGTGTGCGGTGGGCTCGCATTCTCGCAGCTCGTGACGCTGTATGTGACGCCAGTGATCTACACCTACCTCGATTCGTTGCAGCGGCGTCTCGCCGCCTTCGAGGCGGAGCCGGAAGGTGCCCCGCTGCCCGCGACAGGTGATTGACCAACGGGTCCCGAGATGCGTCTTCGCTTGCATCTCGGGGTCACGATTGATGCGACGGGAGCCATACGCGTTGGTCGAGCGTTGGTCCTTGTCTTGACGGATTGGAAGATGTGTTGTATTGGGGAGTTTCGGGTGGGCCGACGCGAGTCCATGAGGTCCAGCCTTCGATACTTTCGACGAGCATATATCCCGCAGCACCACGGGCTACGCGACAACACGACAGGAGGCAATCATGCCGCGCGGTGACGAGTACAACGAGTTGCTCCACCTCTCCGAGCACGATGACGACGAAGACGAGATCGGATACGGTGGTGGAGGCTCGTCGTATGATGAGGAGGAGGAGGAAGAGTCGAGCGGCTGGGGCATGAAGACCCATAGCGACGACCTATGGGACAGCACCGACGACGATGACGAGGACGAGGAGGGTGGGGTCGAGGAGGACAGCGCGGAGGTCGACGAAGAAGTAACGATCATCAGCACGCCGGCTACGCCGTCGGCGGGCGGGATGGGGTCGGCCGCACGTCCGCCGGCAAAGAAGGCAGCTCCGTTGGCCGCGAAATCGGCCCCAAAGCCCGCTCCAGCGGCAAAGAAGGCTGCGCCAAAGCCGGCTGCGAAGAAAAAGTCCGCGAAGAAGACAACCAAGAAAGCGCCTAAGAAAGCAGCGGCCAATAAGAAGCCGGCCAAGAAAGCCGCGAAGAAGAAGTCGGCTGGCAAGAAGTCATCGAAGAAGGCCGGCCGCCGCAGAAAGTAAGTCGAGCGGGTCACGTGAAAACGACGGCGGGGCGCTGAGCGCTCCGCCGCTCTCTTTTCCGCTCACTTGGGCACTCCTGTCGCGTAACTGGCGGGTCCGTTATTCTTTGCCCATGGTCGACTCCCCGGTACCGCTTCTGAGAGCACACGGTCGTCACGCGCCGTGGAACGCTCGCGGGCTGGCGGGTCACGCGACATCGCTCGTCAACGCGGCGGCGATGCGCCCAACGAACGCGGCTGCGCGCGCGGAGCCGAGTGCGCGCGCCGTTCGGTACTACGTGGCGAGCGGATTGCTCGACAGACCCGAGGGAACCGGCACGTCGGCCACGTACGGCTATCGCCATCTCCTCCAGCTGTTGTTCGTGAAGATCCGACAGCGTGAGGGTCAACCGCTCGACAAGATCCGCGAGGAGATGCGCGAGCTCACGGGCGACACGCTGGAGCGACGCGTGGCGGCGTCGCTCGCGCCGGCGCTCTCGATGGGCACGGACGCGGCCGTGTTGCAGGACTCGGCGAGCGAAGGCGTGTGGCATCGCATCACGGTGGCCAACGGCATCGAGCTCCACGTGCGCGACGACTCGCCGGCCTCCCGCGACGATGCGGTAGTCGCGATGCGCGAGGCCGTGCGCGCCACACTCGGCCGCGACGACATCCGCTGACGTTCCGTTAGGCGCAAGCGCCGGCGCGAGCGCCCCTCAGCGAGCCAGGGGCTCGAACTCGAGTCCGCGGGGGATGCGACGGTAGCCGGCCGCGGCAAAGGCGCCGCCCCAGCGGCTCGAGGCCGGCGCCACGCCGTCGATCCGCTCCACCGTACAACGTCGCCGCGTTAGGCCGATCGCCGACCGCCGCCGTTGGAGGTATTCGGCGAGCAGGCGCGCGCCCGCCGTCACATCCGCCTCGTCCGCGTCCTCGCGCACGGTCACGTGACGCCCCGAGGACTCCGCCGACATCACCACCGTCGTCCCGCGAAACACGAGCACGGCTCCGGGCCCGCGCGGATTCTCGAGTGGCGTGGGGTTCCGTTGCGGTAGGCGCACACCATACACGTTCGCCGGATCCGTTGACGCGAGCGCCACGATGGGCGTATCGCGACTCGGTGCCTCATCGCGCACACCGCGCAGCAACTCGACCGCCGCCGGTAGCGCGAACTGCGCGCCCGCCATCCCCTCTACGAAGTAGCCGCGGCGCACCTCGCCGCGATGCTCGAGTCGTTTGAGCTCGCGATAAACCGAGCGCCACGAGATTGGCGGTCGCTCCCGACGCCACCAATCGCTCGTGACAATGCCGTATCGATCGAGCCAGCGTCGCGCCACCATTTCGGCGTGCTCCTCCTCCTGAGGCCGTCCTGCCTGATCGAGGGCGATCAGCGACCACCGACCGACCCAGCCACCCTGCGGCCCAGGCAAATCCGGACGCCGCCACTTGGGCAGCCTGTGCGCCGATACCCGCGGCTGCACCAACGGCGGAGCCGCAGCGCCGAGCACATCGGAGCGCCAGCGCGCGGGGTCATTGCGCGGTGCGCGCGGCGGCAGCGGCCGCGTACGAACCACCTCGCGCATCGCTTCGACGGTGTCATTCGTGGCCAACCCGTTGGCAACCAGCTCACGCAGTCCATCGCGCAGCGCCGCCGGTGCGAGGCCCGTTGCTGCCTGTACGTCGCCCAGGAACGAGGCGCCGCGTTGGGCGAGCGCGTCGCGAATCCGTTGGGCATCCGCGGACAATGGGTTCGTTCCGGAGGCCGGGAGCCAGATTGCCTCTTCGCCGCGCGCGAAGAATCGGATCGCAGCGAGCGTCGGCACGCCGGTGTCCGCGGGTCGTGCGCTCCCGGCCCACATGAGCTCGCCCGATGAGGCGAACTGCGAGAGCCACGCCGGCTCGTATCGCTCCAATCGCGAGGGCAGCGTGTCGCGCTCCCACCGATCCGGCGGCTGCGGCAATCCCGACAGTTGGTGCAGCGCCGATTCGAGGCCGGCAGAACCCGTTAGGCGGTCGCGTGGATCGACGTGCTGCCAGCGTCTCAAGAACGCGCCGAAGGTCCCGAGGTCCACCGCGCGGATCTGTCGTCGCAGGGCGGCGAGCGCCCGGCGCCGCGCGCGTTCGACGACTCCGGAAAGACACCACTCGCTGCCCTGCACGCCGCGCCGGAAGCGGCCGCGCACCAATCGTCCTGCCCGTTCCCAGTCCGTGAGCGCGGCGACAACCCAGTCGGTGCTCCAGCCGTAGCGCGCCGTGATCTCCGGCGCCGTCACTGGACCGGCGAGCGACACGAACCTGGCGAGGATTTCGCGCTGCGCGATGCGTGGTTCGAGCGACGGATGCCGGAACGCGTCGGGTACGGCCGCGTTGCTCGCGACATCTTCGAGCGCAACGCCCCAGCGCACGCGCGCGAGCGCGTTTTCGCCGAAGGCGGCGGCGTATCGCGGAAACGTTTCGACGAGAATGGCGCGCCACTGCGTCGACTCGCCGGCCGGAATCGGAATCACCACGGCGCGTTTGGTCGCCAGCAGCTCGTCGACCGGATCGCCCGGCGCCGTGCGTGCGTCGAGGTCGGCGGTTCGTGCGCGGAGCTCATCGAGCGTGAGATCGCCGGCGCGATCGAGGAGGTGCGCCAGCTCGTCCGCGTTGCGGGCGCGGCGCCGTTCCGAGGTGCCGCGGCGGTCGGAAACGACCTCGTCGATCGCGCGCACCGTCTCGTCGTCCACGTCGCCGCCTAACAGGCCGTCGGTGAGGATGTCGCCGAGCAGCGACCGGTCCACCGACAGGAGTGCCGCTTGGCGCTCGGCCCGCGGCGAGTCGTCGGCGTAGAGCCACGCCATCACGAAGCCTAACTGGAGCCCGGCGGCGAAGGGCGATGGGCCGTCGGTGTCGACCGCCCGGACGGTAATTCGGCCGGCGCCGATCGCATCGAGCACGCCGCGCAGGGCCGGCAGATCGAACGCGTCATCGAGCACCTCGCGGTAGGTCTCGACGAGCAGCGGGAACGTCGGAAAGCCCCGCACCGCATCCAACAGGTCGAGCGCGCGCAGCCGCTGGAGCCACAGCGGCATGCGGCGGCGCGGCGCGCCGCGGGCGAGCACCAGCGCTCGCACGGCGTTCATGCGGAACCGCGCGCCGAACAGCGACGTGTTGCCGATGGTGTCCACCAGGCGTCGCTCGGCGTCGCCTGCCGTTAGGCAGAGCAACGCGGGCACGTCGAGCGCCGCGCCCGTCTCGGGCAGGCGCAGGAGTATGCCGTCGTCGCTCGTCTGCACCTGGCACTCGGCGCCCTCGAGCGCGTCGCGGATCCGTTGGGCCACCGCCATGCCCCAGGGCGCGTTCACGCGGCCGCCGAATACCGAGTGCACGACGATCCGCACGGCGCCCATCTCGTCGTGAAACCGTTCCACGACCACCGTCCGCTCGTCGGGCACGATGCCCGTCGCGGCGCGCTGCTCGGCCACGTAGTCGCAAAGCTCGCGCGTCGACGCCTCGTCCGCGCCTAACCGGGACGACAGCGCCGCGAGCGCGGCATCGTCGCTCGGCGACACCGATGCCAGCTCCCGGCGCAGCGCGCCCACCCGCGCGCCGATCGACGCCGCGCGCGACGCGTACTCGCCGTGCCAGAACGGCATACGCGCCGGCGCGCCAGGAGCGGGCGTCACGATCACCCGGTCGTGCTCGATCGCGCCGATCCGCCACGTCGCCGAACCCAGCTGGAACACGTCGCCCACGCGAGATTCGTGCACGAACTCTTCGTCCAACTCGCCTAACCGTGTGCGGTCGGGCAGCGCCGCCGTGTACAGCCCGCGGTCGGGAATCGTGCCGCCCGACACCACCGCGAGCATGCGGCTCGCCCGCGTACCGCGGATCCGGTCGGCCACCCGGTCCCACGTGAGGCGCGGCTGCACGTCGGCCGTCATGTCCGATGGATACGCGCCCGCGAGCATCGACACCACCTCGTCGAACGCCGCGCGCCCGAGCTTGTGGTACGGATATGCGCGCCGCACGAGCGCGAACGCGTCCGCCGGCGCCCAGTCATCCACCGACGCCATCGCCACGAGGATCTGAGCCAGCACGTCCAGCGCGTTCTGCGGAACGCGCGTCGGCTCCACGTCGCCCTCGCGCATCGCCTCGATGATCGCCGCCATCTCCAGCAGATCGTCGCGGAACGTCGGCACGAACACGCCCCGGCTCGACTCGCCTAACGAATGGCCGGCCCGTCCCACCCGCTGCAATCCGGCCGACACACGTTTGGGGCTCTGCAGCTGCAGCACCAAATCCACCGATCCGATGTCGATGCCTAACTCCAGCGAGCTCGTCGTCACCAGCGCCCGGAGCTCGCCCGCCTTGAGCGACCGCTCGAGTCCCAATCGCCGCTCGCGCGACAACGATCCATGATACGGCCGCGCCAAATCCTCCCCCGCCAGCGCGTTGATCCGCGCCGCCATCCGCTCGGCCTGTCCGCGATTGTTCACGAAAATGAGCGTCGTGCGCGCGCCGCGAATCTGCGACACCGCCAACTCCGCCACCTTCGGCCACACGCCGCCCGGCACCATCGTGCCATCCGGCGCCGGCGACACGATCTCCAACGCCAGCCGTTTGACCAACCCGCAATCGATGATGCGCACCGGCCGGAATTCGGGCGTGTGCGACTCGCCCCGCGACGCGCACCCGCCCAGGTACCGCGCAATCTCGTCTAACGGACGCTGCGTGGCCGACAGGCCGATGCGCTGTGGAGGCGACTCGCATAACGCCTCGAGCCGCTCCAGCGACAGCGCCAGATGCGCGCCGCGCTTCGTGCCCGCCACCGCGTGGATCTCGTCGACGATCACCACCCGCACCATCGAGAACATCCCGCGACCCTTCACCGCGGTCAGCATGATGTGCAACGACTCCGGCGTCGTGATCAGCACGTGCGGCGCACGCCGCAGCATGCTCGCCCGCGCGCTCGCCGGCGTGTCCCCCGTTCGCACCGCCACGCGAATGTCGGGAAAGGACTCGCCAACCTCCTCGAAGCGCCGGCGCAGCTCCGCCAACGGGACCTCGAGATTGCGATGGATGTCGTTGCTGAGCGCCTTGAGCGGCGAGATGTAGAGAATCTGGACTGCGTTAGGCAGCGGGGCGTCGAGGCCGCGCGCGATCAGCCGGTCGATTTCCCACAGGAACGCCGACAGCGTCTTGCCGGTCCCCGTGGGCGCCAAGATCAGCGTGTGCTCGCCGCTCGCGATAGCCGGCCACCCCAATCGCTGCGGCTCGCTCGGCCCGCCGAACGTGTCGCGAAACCACGCGCTCACGACCGGGTGGAATTTCCGCATGAGCGCGGCATCGCGCGACGAGGAGCGCCGGGGCATCACCAAAATTATCCCGACACAGCGCAGAGCGGGAAACCGGTCTTGCCACAGTGCGCCGAGCGACACATGCTCCTCGCCATGCGCAACGGAGGACGGGAATGACTGAGGAGTCGCGTCGCATCGCGGTGGTGACCGGAATTGGCCGGACGGGACAGACGGGTGAAGTGATCGCGCGCGTCCTCGCTGAAACCGGAATGCGCATCGTCGCCATCGCTCGCGGCGAAGACGAGGCCAGGGCTCGAGCGGACGACCTCCGCGCAGCGGGACACGACGCCCAGTCGTTCGCATGCGACCTGTCAGACGAGTCAGAGGTAGCCAACCTCGCGCGCGACGTCGCAAAGATCGCCGGCGCACCGCCTCGCATCGATGCGCTCGTCAACATCGCCGGCGGCTTCGCCATGAGCGGCCCGGTGGCCGACAGCACGCTCGACGTGTGGCACACGCAGTTGTCCATCAACGTCGCCACCGCCTACCTCGCCACACGCGCGTTCTTGCCCATGTTGCGCGCGGCGCACGGATCCATAGTCTACTTCTCGTCGGCCGCCGCACTCCCCGGCGCGAGTGTGTCCCGGATGTGGGCCTATGCCGCATCCAAGAGCAGCGTGCTCGCACTCATGCGAGCCGTGGCCGAAGAGGAACGCGCGACCGGGGTGCGTGCTAACGCACTTGCCCCCGCCGCTATTCGCACCGAAGCCAACCTGTCGAGCACGGGTGACAAGACGAAATATGTCGAGCGCGAGGACGTGGCCGCCGCCGTATCGTGGCTCTGTTCAGATGCCTCTCGCGCCGTTAGCGGCCAGGTGATTCGACTCGGATGACCAAAGACTCGTCGGACTCATCTGGCCCACGATGCCCGCCTACCCGTACCTTAGAGCATGAGTCTCGCGGCGCGACGGCGAATCACCACCCGCATCATCGCGCTCGACCGTTCGCTCGAAGCGTTGCCTCTCTTTCGTCTCAGCGACTCGGCCGACGACACCGCAATCGCGTATTCACCGCCGTCGGGCGGGCGCTGGCGCGTCCTCCCTCGGCCCGGAGATCGTCTGCCAGGCACGTTCGATCAGGACGTGTACATCGAGCTCTGGCATCGCTATCACGACTTGGGCGCGCCCGCCGATGGCGTGGTGCGATTCACATTGCATGCATTTCTTCGCTCGATCGGCCGTCGCGTCGACGGCCGGACGTACGAGCAGCTACGGTCCGCCCTCGCTCGTCTCAATCACACCACGCTCGAGTCGCAGGGCGCGTACTTCGATGCCGCCGCCAAGTCGAGCGTCGAAAGCCGATTCAATGTGCTGAGCGCTGTCTTCATCGAGCGTCGTCGTATGCTGGATCGGGATCAGCTCACACTCTTTCCATCGATTGCTGCGGCAGAGCCCGGCGAGGCCGTCGTCACCTTAGCCGCCGGCCCTCGCGCCAACATTGCGGCAGGACACGTCGTATCGCTCTCGGCGCCCCACTATCAGGCGCTATCTTCACCGGTCGCGCGACGGCTATACCGGCTCATGGAGGTGGCTCGTGAGGAGGGCAATTTGACCTGGAGGGTTGGCCTGGCAGAGCTCGCTGAGCGCATTCCGCTGGCCCAACGGTACCCGTCTCACCTACAGCGAGTGCTTCAGCCGGCCCATGAGATGCTGCTGGCTGCCGGGTTACTCCGCGACGTCGCGGTGCGGCAGCATCGGCGCGAATGGTTTGTCGATTATGTTTTGTCGGCGCGGGCGACCTGATGCACGGCATCGACTGCCGTCACCACTCGCATCCATCCTGACTCCCACGGAGAGCAACACATGGCGACCAAGCTGGAGAAGACGCTGAAGCGCGAGATCGAGATCGAGGGACAAGCGTACATGGTCGCGATCTCCCCCGAAGGCGTGAAAATCACCCAGAAGGGCTTTCGCAAGGGACCGGAGCTCACGTGGAGGCAATTGCTCGCCACCGGCAGCGAAGACGGCGCTTCAACGGGGGGAACACCGTTCGGCACGGCATGAGCGGTGCGGGTGGGGGGAGGGGCGTGCGGAACACTTCGCGCCTTGAAGTCGTATCTTTTACAACAGACGAGCCGGAGTTCCGGCGCGTCTTTCCCTCCACCGGGATGGTTCCATGACTCGTCGACTCCGGGCGACTCTCGTCGCCGGCGCACTGCTCCTCCCTGTCGTCATCGGCGGGTTTTCGATCCGGGAGCACGTGGTGGCGCACGATGGTGCCCGCGTTTTCGACCAGGTCATGTCGCTCGTTTCAGACCGGTTCGTCGACACCGTCGACGCTTCCGCGCTGTACGAGAAAGCGGCGCGCGGTTTGGTGACGCAGCTTCACGATCCGTATTCAGAGCTGTTCTCGCCCACTGAGCTCAAGCGATTCTCGACACAGTCCACCGGTCGCTACGGCGGCATCGGGATGCAAATCGAGAATCAGGACGGCAGCATCGTCGTCGTCCACGTTTTCTCGCATAGCCCCGCGCAGGCAGCCGGCGTTCAAGACGGCGATCACATCGTAGGCATAGACACCGCATCCACGCGCGGTTGGTCCTCACAGCAAGTATCCGATGTCTTGATCGGCACCGTCGGCACGCAAGTGAAGGTGCGCTTCTCGCGTCCCGGCGTCTCGGAGCCGATCGAGAACACGTTCACGCGCGCCGAGATCCACGTTCCCGCCGTGCCGTACTCGCTCATGCTGACGGACAAGATCGCGTATATCCCGCTCCAAACCTTCAACGAAGACGCAGCGGACGAGCTCGACAACGCGGTCAACGGGCTTGTGAAGCAGGGCGCCAAGTCGATCGTGCTCGACCTACGCAACAATCCGGGCGGCATCCTCGATCAGGGCCTTCAGGTGGCCGATCTCTTTTTGAAAAGCGGGCAGCAGATCGCGAGCGTCCGCATGCGCCAGGGTCAGCCCCAGGTCTACACGGCGCATGACGACGAACACGTGCAGAACGTACCTCTCGTAGTGCTCGTAGACGGTCACTCTGCATCGGCCGCCGAGATTGTTACTGGCGCATTGCAGGATCACGATCGAGCGCTGGTGGTCGGCACGACGTCGTTTGGCAAAGGACTCGTGCAGACGGTCTTCCCTATCGACGGCGGCTGGGCGCTCAAGCTCACCACCGGAAAGTGGTATACGCCGAGTGGTCGCTCGATTCAGAAAAATCGGAAGCCCGCCGACCCCGAGGCGCTGCAAGCGGACAACGCCGAAGCGCCGCCCGACTCGCTCGAAAGGGAATCGGTGAAGCAGAATCGGCCGGCGTATCGCAGCGATGCGGGCCGCATCGTGTACGGCGGCGGCGGCATCACGCCCGACGTGATCGTCGCGGACGACACGATCTCGACTCCGGAGCAGCAATTCTTCAAGACGATCGCGCCCAAGTATCCGGCCGTGCGCGGCGTCCTGTACAGCTACGCACTCGAGCTCAAGGGCAGTGTGTCGCCCACGTTTACGGTGAAGCCGGAATGGCGCGACGAGTTCTATCGCCGGTTGCAGGCCGCGAAGATCACGGTGGATCGCGCGCAGTTCAACGCGGCCACGCCGTTGATCGACCGCTGGATCGGTGACCAGGTTGCCGATCTCGCGTTCGGCGATTCGACGGCGTTCCGTCGCCAGATTCCGGATGACTCGCAGTTGCAGCGCGCCATGGATCTCCTGCGCAAGGGCGCCACACAAAAGGATCTGTTCTCGATGGCTCAAGCGAGCGCGCCCGAGAAGCACTAAGTTGGGGGCATGAGAGCCCCGCACGGAGTCGCCGCGGCCACGCTCGTGGCCGCGGTTGCATGTGGGCACCCCCCGCCTAACGCGGCGGTCGCGCCCGCGCCCGCGGCGCTCGAGCCGCATCTCACCGAGGTTCGTCAGCTCACGCACGGCGGCGCAAACGCCGAGGCGTATTTCAGCCACGACGGCAAGCGCCTGATCTTCCAATCCACACGCGACGGACGCAGCTGCGATCAGCAGTACGTCATGAACGTCGATGGATCCGGCGTCCGGCGCGTATCGACCGGCACCGGCAAGACGACCTGCGGCTACTTCTTCGCCTACGACAAGCGCATCTTCTTCGCGTCGACGCACGCCGCGGACACCGCGTGTCCACCCAAACCCGACCCGTCCAAGGGCTACGTCTGGGGGTTGGACCCGTTCGACATCTACACCGCAAACGCCGACGGCTCGCAGCTCGAACGCCTAACGAACTACGGCGTGTATACTGCGGAGGGCACGCTGTCGCCCGATGGCCGCACCATCGTGTTCACGTCGCTCAAGGACGGCGACCTCGAGCTGTACGCGATGGACGTGGATGGTACGCATGTGCGACGCCTCACCGACACACCGGGCTACGATGGCGGCGCCTTCTTTTCGCCCGACGGCACCAAGATCGTCTACCGCGCCAACCACCCCACCGATCCGACGGAGCTCGCCGAATACCGCGCGCTGCTCGCCCAACGGATCGTCCGGCCTAACAAGATGGAAATCTGGATCATGAACGCCGACGGGACCGATCAACACCAGATCACCCACTTGGGCGGCGCCAACTTCGCTCCGTACTTCACACCGGATGGAACGCGCATCATCTTCTCGTCCAACTACAAGAATCCACACAGCGGCAATTTCGATTTGTATCTCGTTAACGTCGATGGCTCGGGCCTCGAGCAGATCACCACGGATCCCGGATTCGATGGGTTCCCGCAATTCAGTCCGGACGGGCGATATTTGGTCTGGGCTTCGAGCCGCAACGCCCCCGACCCGCACGAGACGAACGTCTTCATCGCCCGCTGGGCCGACGCCGCTCCCGCCCGCTGAGCACCGCTTCTTTCTCCCAGATTTCGACCGGAGTGTTCGATGACCGCCATCGTGCTTGCCCTCATCGTGCTGATCGTGTTGTACGGCGCCTCGCGCGTCTTTCGCGTCGTTGGGCAAGCCGAGGTGATGGTGATCGAGCGGTTAGGCCGATTCAACCGCATCGCGCGCTCGGGCCTCAACATCCTGGTCCCGTTCATTGAGCGGCCGCGCGCCATCGACGTGCGGTACGCGATGAGCGACCCGAGCGGCGCCAAACGCCTCATCGCCGGCTCGACCACCCGCATCGATCTCCGCGAGCAGGTGCTCAACTTCCCGAGCCAACCGGTGATCACGAAAGACAACGTGACCATCGACATCGACGCAGTGCTCTACTACCGCATCGCCGACCCACAGAAGGCCACGTACGCGGTGCAGAATCTCCCGTTCGCGCTCGAGACCCTGACACGCACCACGCTCCGCAACATCGTGGGCGAGATGGAACTCGACAGCACGCTCGCCAGTCGCGATCAGATCAACAAGCGCATGCGCGAAATCATCGAAGAGGCGTCCATTGGTTGGGGCGTCGATGTGACGCGCGTGGAGCTGCAAGCCATCGAGCCGCCGCGCGACATCCAACAGTCGATGGAACTGCAGATGCGCGCCGAACGCGAGCGCCGAGCTGCCGTCACCAACGCCGAGGCATCGAAACGCGCCGCCATCCTCGAGGCCGAGGGCGTCCAACAGTCACAAGTGAGCCGCGCTCAGGGCGAAATGGAAGCGGCGGTGCTCCGCGCGAAAGGCCAGGCGCAAGCTCGGTTAGCCATGGCCGATGCGGAGGCGCAGGCGATCCAACGCATCAGCGCCGCGATGCCGGCGGCCGACGTCGCACTCTACCTGCTCGGGCTCAAATATCTCGAAGCGCTGCCCGCGCTCACGCAGGGCAAAGGCTCCACGATATTTCTGCCGGCCGAAGCAGCAGGCGTGATGGGTGCGTTAGGCGGGCTCCGCGAACTCATGTCCCGCACCGGAGTCGGCGAACGTTCGAACACTTCGTCTGATGCATCGCCGACACCACGTCCGACGATCCCGTCGAGCACGGCACCCACGCCGCCACCCGCCGTGCCGGCGGCGCCCACAGGGAAGTAAGCGTTGGCCAAAATCTCCCGCGATCGCGCCGAGCGAATCGCCAAAGCGCACGCGTGCGAAAACTGCGGCGAATACAGCTACAAAAAGCTCACCATCAAACCGGCGAGTCCGGCACTTCGAAAAGAGCTCGGCGAAGCCTGGCACGCAGTGAAGATCTGCGGCGTTTGCGGGATGCAGCAGGAACTCGGCATCGACGACGAAGGGGAAATAGTCTATGTGAGCTGACGGCCCATCGCATAACCGCCTAAGCCGCCGAAAAGCGGGTATTGGCGGGGGAACTTTCCAGCCTCAGGCAGGTAGTAGCCGGGTGATCGGCTCTCGGGCGCCGCGTACTCGCGCCTGTAACTCGCCGGACCCATCCTTCCGTAGTCCGCGCTTCGCTCGTGCGACAACGTTCTCGCGACGAAGAGCGTTTCTACTATGTGAGACGAGGAGGTGAACGGGTTGCCCCCAGCAATCCGTGCTCGATCGGCGTCCGCCCTGGCCGACGGATGCCGCTGTGTGTCACTCTGGAGGACTTCAATGCGCAAGCCACGCCCGGCCACGTATAACCCCGCCCAAGCGCTTCAGCTCATCTCCCACGATCGTAGCGGAATGCCGCTCAGTTGTCCGTCTTGCTCCGGCGACATCGTGCGCGACCCGGATTCCAGCCCTCCTCCTCCGCGCTCACACGTGACGCTCCGCTGCGCGAACTGCGGCCGCATCGCGCGTTACATCGCCGGCGCCGCTTAGCTCGCCCCGAAAATCACTCTCGCCTTCGTCGCTGCGTGCCGCAACTCGACGGCCGCGCGGATGACTGTCGACCTATTTTACGTCGCATCAATCCGATGCGTGGCCCGATTCATGAAGTATTTGGGCATAACCGCCGTGGCATCCGCAAAATCGGATGTTTAGATTGCGGCTCGTCCT
Organism: Gemmatimonadaceae bacterium; assembly: GCA_035279625.1. Classification (GTDB taxonomy): domain Bacteria; phylum Gemmatimonadota; class Gemmatimonadetes; order Gemmatimonadales; family Gemmatimonadaceae; genus JADGGM01. The sequence goes on along the minus strand of DATEHK010000165.1, from coordinate 12,322 downwards.
CCGATCACCGTTGGGCAGACTCTGAAATCACGCGTTGGTTTCAGTCTCTCGAGCGGGATCACGCATCACAGTTTCGCCCCATACAGGGGGAGAGGTAAGGTACCATGTCTCGCATTACGGGCACCGTGAAGTGGTTCAATGACGCAAAAGGGTACGGCTTCATCTCGCGTGAAGGCGGCCCAGACGTCTTCGTCCATTTCAGCGCGATTCAAGGCAACGGCTTCAAGTCGCTAGCCGAAGGCGACCAAGTCGAATTCGAAATCGTGCAGGGCCAGAAGGGCCCGCAGGCAGCTGAGGTGCAGAAGCTCTGATCCCGCTCCCATGCGCCCCAACGCGAAAAGCTCCGGCCACCCGCCGGAGCTTTTCGTTTTGAAACCGTCTCGATTCGTTAGCACATCTTGTGCAACGAACCTTGGGATGCTACGCATGACCGAGCACGCCCTTTCCTGGTTGGAGACCGCATGCCCGCTCGCCGCTCACCCTCGGTCCGCCCGCGACACGCTGTGCGTCGTGCGCCCCGTGCCAGAGCGGGTAGTTCATCCATTCTCTCGGCCCTCGACGCCATAGAGCACGATGGCGGCTCCGGCTCGATCGACATTGCACCGGGGCGTTCGCTCGAGGTGTCCCACCTCGACAAAGTCTTCTTCCCCGACGTAGGCGTCACCAAGGGTGACGTGATGCGTTACTACGTTCGCGCTGCGCCGTTTGTCCTGCCCACGGTCGCCGATCGCCCGCTCGTGCTCAAGCGCACGCCCGACGGTGTTGGCGGCGAGCTGTTCTTTCAGCAGAACGCTCCCGAGTCGGTGCCTCACGGCGTTCGTATCGAGAATGTCGCCGCGCGCGGCGAAGCGCAGCGCCGATTCGTGGGCGGCGGCCTCGACACGGTGCTGCATGTGGTTCAACTGGGATGCATCTCGATCGACCCTTGGATGTCACGCTTTGGTTCACTCGACACGCCAGACTACGCGATCATCGATCTCGATCCAGGACCCTTGGCACCGTTCAAGCTCATCGTGCGCGTCGCACGATGGCTCGAAGAAACGCTCTCGGACCTTGGTCTCCACTCGGTCCCCAAGACATCGGGCTCGCGTGGAATCCACATCGCGATTCCACTGCCGCGCTCGACATCGTTTCACCTCGCGATCGCCACGTCGCAGGCCGTCGCGGCGCGCCTCGTCGAGCAACACGCGCGACAAACCACGGTGGAGCGTGCTCTGGAGAACCGCCCGCGCGGTGCGGTGTATCTCGACTGCTTGCAGAACGCGCGCGGCAAGAGCGTGGCGGCAGCGTACTCGGTTCGCGCCAAACCCGATGCGACTGTGTCAGCTCCGCTGACCTGGGATGAAGTCGACGATTCGCTCGATCCACGCGAGTTCACCACATCCACGATGCCCGACCGTCTCGATCGCGTGGGCGATCTCTGGCGCGCCGGACTCAAGCAACGCAATTCCGCGTCTGCCGTTCGCGACGCCTCGGCACACGCGGACCAACGACTGCGGATCGCAGCCGGTACCCGCTAACGCGTTAGGCAACGATCCCCGCATCCTTTCCTTGATGGTCGAGTGCCGTGTTTCTGTATCTGCGTGAGCTGCCTGGCGGCGGCTTGGTGACGATCGAAGCCACGAGCGGCGATGGGTCGGCCATATCGTGCCGGCTCGCGGTCGAGCGGCGAAGCGACTCGCGGCGCCGCGAAGGCCACACGCCGCCCGTGATCGCCGAAGTCAGCGCGCCAACCCAGTCGGCGGCGTTCCGCACGCTCTATGAAATTGCCGCGGACAACGTCGCCGTGGCGCGCGGCCTCCTCATCTGGCAGGCGCGGCGCCTCAAACGCGACACCGCACCCGGCGCGGCGCCTTGATGCCACGAGTGGCGACGCCCCCCGCGGGACGCCGCCACTCCCCGTTAGGCACTTACCATCTACCGCCGCGTCACTACACGCTGTCGTGGCCCCATCGCCACGCGAGCCGTCGGAGCGGCCGGCCTACCCACCCCCTCGGCCAACCTGCGGAGCGCGTGTTCATCTACCGCGTGTAGCGACCGCGCACGCACCGTCACGACCCGCGCCGGCCGGCGACGCGATACCGCACACTCGAAACGCAGCACGAGGCATGCGCTCTCCTGTCCGGCCTCGCCGTCGTCCGACACCAGACGGGCGATGACGGTGACTTGCGAGCGGGCACCATCACGGAGCGTGATGTGACGCGTCTCCAGGCCCACGGTGGACTCCTTTGTCCTTAGACACATTTTGCAACTAAAACCTCGCGAGCGACCGTCGCGCGCCGGTCGCGATCCCGTCATGGTTCGGTCACGAGCACCTTACGCCTCAGGTCCCACTCACTCCCTCGAACCGCACCCCGCGCCGGCTCCCGCGGCGCTTCCGAGGCGCATACCGGAAAAGTTGTGCCGGACGCCCGCGTCCCTCGCTGCGCCACTCGTCCGTCGGCTCGACCAACCATGACGCGTGCAGCGCCCGCCGGAAACTCGCCTTGTGCAGACGACGACCGAGCAACAGCTCGTAAACCTCCTGTAGCTGGCTCAGCGTGAACGTCGATGGCAGGAGCCGAAACGCGATCGGCGATTGATCCAGTCGCGCGCGCACCGCGAGCATGGCACCATCCACGATCGCACGCTGTCGCGGCGCGATCGGCGGCAGCTCGTCCGCCGGAAACCATGATGCTTCGCCGCCGAGCGGCGCGCTCGCGCCGGACGCCACGAGCGCCACGTATCCAATCGACACCACTGCGTCCGACGGATGCCTCCGACGGTCGCCGAAAGCCGACACCTGCTCCAACATTGCCGGCTGCGCGCCGAGCGTCGCCCGCACCACGCGCGCCGCGGCCTCGTCGATGGTTTCGTCGGTGCGCGGAGCATCGTTCGGCAGCTCCCAGCGCACCTTCGCCCGCGCATCTCCGGCGCGCACCAACAGCACCGCGAGACGCCGGCCGTGCGGCGTCATCGAGACGATGTCCACCGAAAGCGCGCGCAGGCGCGCGGACCCTCGACCGGACGAAGAGGAAAGACGTTCAGGCATGGCCTGACGAATTAGTCACGAATTGTGACTAATGTCAAGGCCGCTAAATCGTGGCGACCGGAGACTAAATTCCGCTAATCCCGATGACCGCGACGATACCGGCGCCCCTGCGCAGCGTCAACCCGATTGCGTGCGCGAATTACGGTGCGCCCGAAGAAACCGTTGCACCCGAGAGCGCAGGACGCGTCAAACCGTCTCCGACCACGGCGAGCGGCGGAATGCTGATCGGCAGGTGACCACCGATCGGCGCCACGCCCACCAGCGCGCGCGCTGCCGCGCGCTGCGACACTGGGGCGCCGCTCCACGCGATGAGATACGCCGGCACTTCGCTCACCTGTTGCAGCAAGTACGGATTGCCGAGCGCCACCACGATCGGATGCGCACCGCGCTGCGCCAACGTGCTCACGAACTCCAGAAACCCCTGCGGCGCCGAGAGGTCCGACACCGTCGATCCAGCCGCAAGATATGAGCTCACGACCACGACATCCGCCGAGTCCGCCAGCGACAAAATGCGCCAATAGTCCGGCGCCGAGGCATCGGCGCTCACGAACTCGCTCCGGAGAGAAGGGAAGGTTCGACGGAGCTCGGCGTCGAACGTCACGCCGGCGCCCAGATCCGACCGGTGCGCGTAAGACACCGACAGCACCCGGGCGGCGTGCGACAACCGGCCTAACGGAATCTGGTTCAACGAGTCTTTCACCAGCGTCACCGCCCGCTCGGCGATCTCCGCCGCCAGGGCCAGGTGCGCCGAATCGCCGACGACGGCCCGTGCGCTGTCCAGGTTCGTCAGGCGGCGCCGCTCGAGGCCCAGTCGCCACTTGAGCGCCAAAATGCGTCGCGCCGACTCTGTGATTCGCGCCTCGTCGTATCGCTTTTGCTCGACGCCATGCACGACCGCGTCGATGGCGTGGGGCACGTCCGCGGGCATGAGCAGCACGTCGGCGCCCGCTGCCACCGCGCGCTGCATCGCCTCCGGCGCGCCGAAGAGATCGAGCACGCCGCGCATGTCCATCGCGTCGGTCACGATCAGTCCGTTGAAGTGCAACTGATCCCGCAGCAATCCGGTCAACACGAGTGGCGACAAGGTGCCGGGCACGCCGCTCGAATCGAGGGACGGCATCGCGCCGTGGAACGTCATGATGCCGCCCACGCCGGCGTCGATCGCTGCGCGGAAGGGCACCAGCTCCACGGTGTCGAGCCGCGCGCGCGACGCGTTCACGACCGGCAACGCAAGGTGCGAGTTGACTCCGGTATCGCCGTGGCCCGGGAAATGTTTCCCCGTGGCAATCATGCCGCCTGCTTCGATGCCGTGCAAATACGCCACGCCCATCGCCGCCACCGACTCCGGCGTTTCACCGAACGACCGCACGTTGATCACCGGGTTCGCCGGATTGTTGTTCACGTCCAGCACCGGCGAAAAGTCGATCGTGATGCCGATCGCGCGGCCCTCGGCGGCCGTGGCGCGACCTTGTTCGCGGGCCAGCGTCGTGTCACCGGTCGCGCCTAACGCCATTTCCGGCGGGAACAACACGGCGCCGCCCAGGTCGATTGCGTTAGGCAGGAAGTAGCCGCCGCGCACGCGGAAGCCGGCGCCGGCTTCGAGGTCCGCGCTCACCAGAAGCGGGAGATCGCTCATGGACTGGAGCGCGTTCAGCTTGGCCGCGATCTCGAGCGGCGAGCCGACGGACATGATCAACCCGCCCACGTGATCGTCGCGTACCAACCCGCTCAATCGCCGCCATGCGGGCGCATCGGCCGCCACGTAATCGCCGTACAGTTGCGGCCACACCATCTGCGCGACTTTGTCGCGCAGCGTCATGTGCGAGAGCGCGCAATTCACCCAGCCATCCGATGTGGTCTGGGACGCGCACGTGTGTGCGATGGATTCTCGAGGCGCGAGCGGACCCGACGCAGGCTTTACCGTGGCGCACGCGGCGCACGCGACGATCAACAATGCCCACCACGATGCCGGCCCGCGCACGCGCGTCACCAGGCGATGGTCCCTTGCTTGGTGGTGTCGACCGACTGCTGCGCGCCGCTCTTGAACAAGAACGCTTCCATGTTGCGCGTGAGGAACGTCCGCGCCTGCGGGTCCATGAGGTTCAACCCGTAGTGGTTGATGAGCATCGTCTGCTGTTTCAACCATAGCGCCCAACATTCCGTGCAGATCTCCGCCTGAATGCGCGTGCCGATCGCACCAGGGAATGGTGGGCGCTCGAATCCCGCGCGCGTCGACCCGCAGCGGGTGCAAGTGATGTCCATTGATCAACGCCTCGAGAGAGTCTGCGGAAAGATAGCGATCTTTTCCTGCCGGTTCCGAGACCCTCTCGAGGAGCGCTCGCGCCCACCTACGAGGCGCCGGAGAGCTACGCCCGCGCGTACGTTACTTTCGCGAGTCCGAACAACTCGAGCACGCGAATGTACGCCCAGCCCACATCGAACTCGTACCACTTCGCCTTGAACTTGGCGGAATGCGGATCGGCGTGGTGGTTGTTGTGGAGCTCTTCGCCGCCCAACCAGATAGCGATGGGCGAGATGTTCCGGCTCTCATCCTTGACGTTGAAATTGCGGTAGCCCAACGCGTGACCAACGCCATTGATGATGCCCGCGGCCCAGAACGGGATCCACAGCATCTGGGCGCCCCACACGAGCGGGCCAATGAAAAAGCCGAACAAATAGATGTCGATGCCCAACATCAACACGATGCCAAGCCAGGGCAGGCGGGCGAGAACGTAACGCTCGAGCCAATCGTTAGTCGTCCCCTTGCCATACTTCTCGAGCATTCCGGGCTGCTTGATCGCCGTTCGATAGTAGAACGCGCCCTTGATGATGATGTTGCGCAGTCCCTCGAGGAGCGGACTGTGGGGATCGCCCTCCCGGTCCGCGAACGCGTGGTGCTTGCGGTGGCACGCCACCCACTCTTTCGTTACGATCGACGTCGAGAGCCACAGCCAAATCCGCATCGGTACTTCGGCGATCTTGCTGAACGTGACCCCGCGATGCGTCTGCGAACGGTGCAAAAAGAGCGTAACGCACACGTTCGTGATGTGACCAGCGAGGATGATGAATAGAACGGGCTTCCACCAATGGGAAGCCAGAGCCGCGAACCCTGGCATGCTTATCCTCGCTCCTGCTGAGGAGTAGTGACGATGTCGCTCGTGCGACGGTGGGACGACGCGTGCAACCCGGCCGGCCACGAACTCGGCGACAACCGGGACTCCTGTGCCAATCTAAGCATAGCGGCGCCCGCTGCCAACATTCGAAACAGGTGCCGCCTACCCGTCTTCAGTCGACTGGTGAGCTTGCCACCGGTAACGACCGCTCGACTTGCCGCCGCACTCGATGCGTCGTAGCGTCGAACCGTGACAAAGAACCAGCGCCGCACGGTGCCGTCGCAACCGACCACTTCCGGTACAGTCGACCGAGCCACCGCCGACGGAACAAAGCGCTTTGCCGAGCGAAACTCCGCGCGCTTTGCACCCGACTATTTCCGTTCGTTCACCGGCAATCAGCTTCTCGTCTCGTCCATAGGATTGGGCACATACCTCGGCGAATGCAACGCCGATGACGATCGCGACTACGCCGACGCCGCGCACCATGCACTCGCCTCGGGTGTGTCGTTCATCGACACGGCGATCAACTACCGCTGCCAACGGTCGGAGCGCGCCGTTGGGCGTGCGCTTTCGCGTGCTGTTCGGGAAAACACGATTGCTAGAGATGAGGTCGTCTTGTGCACGAAAGGCGGCTACATCCCGCTCGATGACACTCCGCCTGCGACGCGCGAGGAATACCAGGCGTATGTCGAACGCGAGTATATCGCCACCGGCCTCGCGCGGCCCGAAGACATCGTGGCCGGCGGCCACTGCATCGCTCCGGCGTACCTCGAGTCGCAGATCGCGCGCAGCCGCGCGAACCTGGGCGTCGATACTATCGACATGTACTACGTGCACAATCCCGAGCAGCAGCTCGACGCCGTGACACCGGCCGAGCTTTCGGCGCGACTCCGGTCCGCGTTCGAGATGCTCGAGCGGCAATGCGACGGCGGGGCGATTGCGGCCTACGGCTGCGCCACCTGGAACGGGCTGCGCGTGACGCCCGGTACACGCGGCCATGTGAGCCTCGCCGATCTGGTGTCGCTCGCGCGCGAGGTGTGTGGCGACACGCACCACTTCGCCGCCGTACAGCTGCCGATCAACCTGGCCTGCACCGAGGCAGTGCGCCTGCCGACGCAACCGTTAGGCACGCACACCGTTCCGCTGCTCGAAGCCGCCGCGGAGTTGGGTGTGGCGGTGGTTGCCAGCGCCGCCCTCCTCCAGGGCAAGCTGGCCCGTGATCTTCCTTCCACTGTACACGACGCACTGCCCGGGTTCTCGACCGATGCCCAACGGGCGATCGCGTTCGTCCGCTCGCTGCCCATGGTCACCGCGGCGCTCGTCGGAATGAAATCCGTTCGCCACCTGCACGAGAACCTCGCCGCCGCGCGGCGTGGATAGACCGCACTCGCCCGAACAGATCGCTCCGGACGGAGTCGCGTCCGAGACGTCGAGCCATCGCGGGGATGGCCGCTTCCGAAATCCGTGGCCTAACGCTACGCCGCCGACCTTCCGCGATGTAATCGCGTGGCGACGCACGCGCACCGCCGCGCCGCGCCCGCAGCCCGTGTTACCCGCACCTGTGCCGTCGGGCATCGCCCATCCGCGTGCAGAACCCGGGACGCTCTCCGCCACCTGGGTCGGGCACTCGACCGTGCTGCTCCAGGTAGGAGCGCTCAACGTGCTCACCGACCCCATGTGGAGCGACCGCGCCTCGCCCGTGCAATGGGCCGGCCCCAAGCGCCGTACGAAGCCCGGTCTCGCGCTCGACGCGCTGCCCCCCATCGACGTCGTGCTGCTCTCGCACAACCACTACGATCATCTCGATGGACACACCGTGCGCACCCTCGTCCGCCGGCACCCGTCGGCGCGCTGGTTCGCGCCGCTCGGCGTGACGCGTAACGTTAGGCAGTGGGGCGCGCGCGCTGTCCACGAGATGGACTGGTGGAACGCGGCCGACGCCGATGGAATCCGTGTGGCCTGCACGCCGGCGCAGCACGCGAGCGGACGTACGCCGTTCGATCGCATGCGCACGCTCTGGTGCGGCTGGACGCTGCGCGCCGGGCCGCACGCGATTTACTTTGCCGGCGACACCGCCTACCACCCTGAATTCAGCGAGATCGCGCGACGCTACGGACCGTTCAATTTGTGCCTGCTTCCCATCGGCGCGTATGAACCACGCTGGTTCATGCGACCGGTGCACGTGAATCCGGAGGAAGCCGTGCGCGCCTATTCCGATCTGGCCGCTGCGCACCCCCGCCACGCGCCGCCCGTCGCGCTCGCCGTCCACTGGGGTGCGTTCTCGCTCGCCGATGAGCCAATGGACGAGCCGCCCCGGCGCGCGACAGCGGCCTGGGCCAGCATGGGGTTGGACCCCGACCAGCTCTGGATTCTGTCGTTAGGCGAGACGCGGCGCGTCTCGCCTAACGACAGCTGAGCCCACTACTTCTCGATCGCGACCGGCGTGACGAGCACGTGCAAGTTGTGGTTGATGCGGAGTCCGGCCACACCCTCCGTCGGAAGTTTGCTCCGCGGCACCGCATCCACCAGTTTGTCGTTCACGAGAAAGTGCGCCGTGTCCTTCGCGAAGTGCACCTTGAGCACGTAGGTCGCTTTGCCGGACGCGTCCTCCTTCGGCACATTCGGGTTCGCGGTCCAATCCACCACCGTTGTCGTCTTCGCACCGTCGCGACGCTTGATGAGGAACTCGCCCGTACCGCGCACCACGAAATAGCCGTACGTCTGCTGCGCGCGATCATCCAGGTGCTGCCCGCCGAAGAAAATTCCGTACGCTTCAGGATGCCTGGGCTTCTCCAGTTGATCGATCTCCCCCGTCACCTGATAGATGCCGGAACCAGAGTCCTTCGCGGCATAGAGGATGTGCGCCGGTCCGGTCTGCACCTCCCATTTTGTTCCGTTCGACGTGTACTTCGCACCCGACATGCTCGCATCGGCGTGGTCCGTCATCGCCTGAAACCCCGCCGGTATGCCCGTGCCGGGCGCGGCTTTGTCCGAGTCCGCCATGCCCGCCATTCCCTTCGACGTGTCTCGAGCGGCGGTCGCAGCGGGTGCGCTCGCTGAATCGCCGCCGGTCTTGCTCGCATCGCTGGTCTTCGCGCACGCCGCGGCCAGAAATGCGAGCACCGTCAGAGTCCAAGTGGTGGTACGCACTGCTCCTCGCTTGCTGAAGTGGACGTTGGTGTTGCCAATATACGGCCGCGCGTGGGCGCCGTCAGCCCGTTGATGTGACCGCGTCTTCGATGCATGCTGCTCGCATGACGCAACAGACGGAACCTCCGCGTCGCATTTGCATGTCGGATGGCGAATGGTGGACGGTCGAGTTTCAGCATGAACGCGCGCAGCTCATGCGTCGAGGCAACGTACGCGAGCGGCGCCTCTTCGTGTTCTTCCGCGACGACCGCGGACATGTGCGGCGCGCGGTCGTGTCCGAAGATGCCAAGACGCTCGCCGCCGACGTGGACCTGCTCCGCGCATGGGAGACAGCCGAACACCTCCACTCCGGCGCGTGAGGCCGCTCGCCTCCGTTAGGACTGGATCGGTGCGCGGCTCGGCGTGCGCAGATGTTCGGTCATCCACGACGTGACGAGCTCGCCTACGCGCTCGCGCGCGTAGTCGACCGTGATCACGTGACCGCTGCCCCTCACCCATTCCAGCCGCTTGACCGGCGCGCCGATCGCCGCGAACGTCTCCTCGGCGGCCTTCACCGTTAGGCGGTTGTCTTCGCGCGACTGGACGTACAGCGTCGGTGCGTGCACCCGGCCGAGCTCCGCGCGGGCCTCCGCCGCGAGCGCGTCGAGCTCGGCGAGCAGGCGCGGCGTCGAGGTGCCATATCCCAATGATCGCGCCCGCTCCGCGGGATCGAGAATCGAACGCGGATTGCCCACACCGCGCCCGAAATACGGCATCACCACACCCGCCGCCGGCGCCGCGCGCGCGAACCATCGCAGGCTGCGCGGCGCCTCGATGTAGGGCGCCAATAACGCGAGCGCCGCCACGTGCGGCTGGTCCGCCGCGATGAGCACGGCCAAAGCGCCGCCCATGGACAATCCCACCACACCCACGCGGTCGAATCGCGCCGACACGTTCGCGTACGCATCGCGCGCCGCGTTCAGCCACGCGCCGCGCGCCGACGAACGGAATGCCTCGAGCGTGCGCCCGTGACCAGGCAACAACGGCGCATACACCGAGAATCCGCGTCCGTGCAAATCGGCCGCGAGAAAGCGCAGGGTGTCGGGTGAATCTCCGAAACCGTGGATGAGGAGGACGACGTCGCGCGAACCGGATACAAGTAGCTCGATGGGCCCGGCGCCCGGCACGATCCCGTCGGCGCCCACCGGAAGACGCGATGCAACCGTGCGCTCCACACGCCGCCTCGACGCGGCACGCGTCACGGCGGCAAGCACCAGGATCGCCAGCAAGACGTACGGGATCACTCCCGGGCGTCCGCCCCGCTTGCCGCGCGTTCGTCGTAGAGTGTGATCGACGGCTGCGCCGCGGTGCCCTGCCGCGCCACGCGCCCAACGAGCCCGTCCAGGTCCGCGATCACCAGGCCGTTGCCGGCACGCTGGATGAGGCCTTCCGCTGACAACCTGCCTAACACTAGCGAAATCGACTCTCGGGTGGCGCCCACCAATTCGCCTAACAGGCGACGCGATACCACCACGCTCTCCTGCGGCGCGACATCGGCCGGCACCTCGCGGCTCTGCGCCATCCGCACCAGCGCCGCCACCAACCGCTGCTCCACCGTCAGCGTCGCATACTGTCCGAATTTGTCGAGGATCTCGGTGCGCTCCGCCATCAGCTGACGGACTAACGCCAAGGCGTACGCCGGCTGCTCCCGCATCAGTGCGCTGAAGCGCGCCGTGCTCAGGTGCAGGGTCTCCGTCTCATCCTCTGCCCGCGCCTGGCTGGCGTAGCGCGCCTCGGTCTCCAGACCCTCACCCCCGAACGTTTCGCCAGGTGTGGCAACCCACGGCACAAAACTCCGACCGGACGCAACAGGATTCCGGAGCGCGACTTGCCCGCGAACGACGATGAATACGCCGTCCGCAATCGCGCCTTGCTCGTAGATCGCGAATCCAGCGGGCCAAAACGTGCGGGCCCCGTACTTCGCAATCGACTCCCGTTGCTCGCGTGACAATCGTGTGATTTCTTTCATGTGCGCAGCCGCTGCATCGCAGACAACCTGGACTTGGAGGTCGCGCTCCACACCCGCCAATGGTAAAACGACGTCGGCAGAGCGCACTTTCACGTCACAGGTCAGCAATGAATGGGCCGCGACCCGTTCTAGCGAACTGAACGAGTGAATATTAGACATACCTAATTCCCGTCGAATGTCTCGCTAATGTCGCGTCGCACAACGTCGCAAGCCAGTCCCACATCAGTCGTGATTCTCGGTGCTGACGCGGTGCTCGCGGCGCTCCCCGCGACATCGGTCCAGTTGGCGCACGCATGTCAGGCACTCGGCTACGACATGGCGTTTCCCGCCACGTGGGGCGACGAGCTCGTCGCCGAAGGGTGCTTGCGACACCTCGCGAGCACCGAAGAAGATCCCGCTATCCTCGCCGCGTGTCCGCACGTCATCGACCGCCTAACGCGAGCCGGAGGCGAGCTCGTTCCGCACATGATCGTCCTCGCGGCTCCGCCCGTCGCCGCCGCGCGATACCTCCGCGCGGCGTTCGCCCAACGCACGGTGCACATCACGTACATCGGATCGTGCCCTTCCGCGGATGATCCGAGCATCGATGCGCACCTTGCGCCGGGCGCATTCCTCGATGCGCTGGCCGAGCGCGGCATCGTGCTCGCCGACCTCCCCGAGTTCTTCGAGTCCGTGCTGCCGCCGGACCGGCGACGGTACCGGTCGCTGCCCGGCGGCGCGCCGTCGGCCGAGCAGCTCGCCGCCGATGATCCGCGCCGTGCGCTCGTCGAGCTCGAGGGCGAGGATTACCTGGTCGAGTTGGCACAACGACTCGTCACGCGGCAGCACGCGCTGATCGACGTCTCGATCGCCGCCGGTTGTGCGTGCGCCGGCACCGTGCGCGGCGCGCGCGCGACGCTCGTCGCGCTCGAGCCACCTCGTGCCCACGGGCCCGTGGTCGATCCGCGCGTGAGCATCGATCTCGCGCCCGGCGGGTCGGCGGAGCGCGCCGTCGCCGAAGCGCATGCGGTCACCATCGCC
>DATEHK010000164.1:0-13378 GCA_035279625.1 Gemmatimonadaceae bacterium | reverse complement strand
ATCGGCGACGACCGGTCCGCGCGCCGGGGCACTGCCCCGCTCGCGGCTGGGCGGCGCGCCGCCTAACGGAGTCGGGCGCGGGCCCTGCGGCGCGGGCGGACGCGATGCCGGCGTGCCGTCGTCCGACGGACCTCCGGGACCCATCTCGCGCAGCAGATCTTCGATCGACACCGTGCGGTCGAGCAGCGCGAACCGGACGAGCAGCGTCTCGAGGAGAATCTGCTGCTGGCCGCTGCGCCGGAACTTGGGCTCGAGGTCGGTGATCGCCGTGAGCATGCGGACGAGATCGCCGGGCGTGAATTTGGGCACCCGCGCCGCCAGGCCCTCGCGCAGCGTGTCCGACAGGTCGCCGCCGCTGCCGCCTAACGACATGGCCAGTGCGGCCCGCAGGGCTTCGCCGAACGCACCGAGAAAGAGGCCCAGGTCCGCGCCGGCATCGGCCAGGCGCGCTACGGCCGGAAACACGTCGCCCGCCCGGCGCTCCGCCACCACGTCGATCAGCGCCAGCACCTCGTCCTCGGGGACCAGCCCCAACGCGTCGCTCACCCGCTGCGCCGTGAGCGTGCCGTCGCCTAACGAAAGCGACTGGTCGGCCAGGCTCAGCGCGTCGCGCATCGAGCCGTCCGCCGCCCGCGCCAGGAGCGTCAACGCGTCCGCCTCGGCCTCGATCCCCTCCGCCGCCATCACGGTGGCGAGCCGCGCGCGCACGTCGGCGGTCCCGATGCGCTTGAAGTCGAACCGCTGCAGACGGCTCATCACCGGCGCCGCGGTCTGCGTGATCTTCTGCGGTTCCGTCGTCGCGAACACGAATACCACACGTGGCGGCGGCTCCTCGAGAATCTTGAGCAGCGCGTTCCATGCCTCGCGCGTCAGCATGTGTGCTTCGTCGACGATGTACACTTTGTAGCGCTCGTCGCCCGACGGCGCGTACATCGCGCGCTCGCGCAGCTCGCGCGCGTCGTCCACGCCGCGGTTCGATGCAGCATCGATCTCGATCACATCGAGGCTCGCCGATCCGCCCCAGATGCGCGTGCACGATGCGCACACGCCGCAGGGCTCTCCATCGGGAGAGCGGGTCTCGCAGTTGAGCGCCATCGCGAGCACGCGCGCGAGCGTCGTCTTTCCCACGCCGCGCGGCCCGCACAACAAATACCCGTGCGCCACACGACCGCGCGCGATGGCGCCTCGCAGCGTGTTGGACACGTGCGTCTGCACCGCCACGTCGGCAAACGTGCGAGGACGATACTTGCGGGCGAGCGACAGATACATGGCTACAGGGAAGCGCTGCGCTGGGGGAAGTGCGACCTGGCGGTCGCTTGGGGAAGCGCTGTGCTTCGGGAACGGGGAGCATGGCGGGGACTACTTGTCCCGAAAGCGACCGACAGGTCGCGCATCCCAACTTCCCAAAGCGACCGTAGGTCGCGCTTCCCCGATTTCATCTGCTTCCCCCAGTGCCCCAGGCCTGACGAAGCTGCGCTCGACACCACGTACCGCTGCTACCTTTCGGTCCTGACGGAGTTGGTGGGCTGACGCCCTTCGGGACCTGGGACGTGAGAAATATATCCCGCCTGGCAAACAGTCACAACGTCAACTCGCGCAGATCACGCGCGCCGCTTCGTCGGTCCCCGCATCATCCACATCGAGATGAAAACAGGCGCGAAGTCGCGTGCGCGTCCACGCGCTCACCAGCACGCCCTGCGCCGCAGCGCGCTCCTCCACGGCGTTCGCATCACATCCCGGACCGAGGTCGATCATCACGATGTTCGTGTCCGGCGGCACCACGCACATGCCATTCACGCCATCAACGGCCTTGGCAAACCGTCGAGCGCGCTCGTGGTCGTCCTTCAACCGGTCCATGTGCGCGTCGAGCGCGTAGAGCACCGCCGCGGCGAGGAAGCCCGACTGCCGCATGCCGCCGCCGAATCGCTTGCGCACGAGCCATCCCTCACGCATGAGCGCGGCCGGTCCCGCAAGCGCTGCGCCCACCGGACATCCGAGTCCTTTCGAGAACGACACCATCACCGTGTCGGCGCAGGACGCGAAGTCCGCCACCGGTGTGCCCGACGCCACCTGCGCGTTCCAGAGGCGCGCGCCGTCCAGGTGCACGCCTAACGAGAACTCGCGGGCCACCTCGCTGATCGCCCGCATCTCGGCGAGCGGCGTGATCACGCCGCCCGCGCCGTTGTGGGTGTTCTCGATGCACACCAAACTGGCCGACAGCGTGTACGGCGATGCGGGCCGGATCGCCGCGCGCAACGACTCGGCGTCCATCACCGGGCCCTTCCCTTGAACCGGTCGCACCTGGACCCCGCACAACGCCGCTGCTCCAGCCGCTTCGTACATCATCACATGCGAGCCGGTACCGAGCAGCACTTCGGTACCCGGACGCGACATGAGCCATACACCGGTCTGGTTGGCCATCGTGCCGCTCGGGAAAAACAGCGCGGCCTCTTTGCCAAGCATGGCCGCGATGCGTTCCTCGAGACGTTTCACGGTGGGATCGCCGTCCAACACGTCATCGCCGATTTCGGCGGTGGCAATGGCTTGCCGCATCGCGGCGGTGGGACGCGTGACGGTATCGCTACGAAGATCGATCGACATGAGAATGAATGAGAAACTTTGGCGGTGCGTCGCGCGACAGTTATTCCTCGAGCGTCTCGCGCTGGAGACGCCGCACGCGGCGCAGCTCGTACACCCGGCCTACTTCGCCGCCGAGTATGAAAATAACCGCCGCATAATAGACCCAGAACACGATCACGACTATGGCCGTCAACGTGCCCGTGTAGAGGCTACCCGGATTGAAGCGCCCAACGTACGACGTGAACATCACCTTGGCGACCTCGAACAGCCCGCTCGTCACGATCGCCGCGAGGAGCGCGTACTGCCACCGGATTTTTCGGTTGGGCAAGAACTTGTAGAGCGAAAAAAACAGCAGCACCATGAACGCCGATGCGACCACCGAGCCGATCGCGTATTCGAGCCGGCCCATCACGTCCTTCTGCAGTCCGATGCGCTGGAGAATCGCGATGCCGTGCGTCGTGGCGAGCTTGAGGTACGCGTTGGCCGCCGTGTATGCCACGAACAAGACCGTGCTCACCACCGTGATCTGAATGTCGAACACCTTGCCGGCGATGATGCTGCGCTCGTGCTCGATGTCGAACACTTCCGCGAGCACGGTGCGCAGGGTGCCGAACAACCGCGTCGAGAACCACACGAAGCCAATGAGGCTGTAGATCCCCACGGACCGGCGCGCCTGAATCACATCGTTGATGATCTTGTAGAGCGGCGAGTCGACCGACTGGCTATGCGGCGGCAGGAGCTGATCGATGAACGTCCACAGATTCGCGGCCGACTGCGCTTCCGACTGATTGAGCAGGTAGCCCAACCCGGAGAGCAGGAGCAACACGAACGGCACGGCGGCCAACAAGATGTTGAACGCAATGCCGCCGGCGAGAAAGAAGATGTTGTCGTCGCCGGCGTTGTCCCAGATTCGCTTGGCGTAATCCTTCGTGGCCGCCCAGACGCGTCGGGGCAGTGACAGCGGGTGGTTGGGCATGGCAGGGGCCGAGGTCGTCGGCCCAACGAAGGAAGAGTGAGGAGCGCTTACTCGGTCTCCCCGTCCGCCGTGTCGTTCGGGGCTTCGTTAGGCGCGATGGTGGAGCGGCGTGTCACCCGCGCCGGGGTGGGCGCGGCGCGATAGTTGGCCTTGGACTGCGCGATGCGCGCCTCGAGGTCCAGCCGCGCTTGCTGCGCCGCCTCGCGGCCGGCGCGAAATGCTTCCGCTGCCTGATGCTTGCGAATCTCGAGCGATTGACGCGCCGAATCGAGGCGGTCCTCGACCGTCCGCTTCGCTTGCTCGTACCGGTCGACCATGTTCTCCGACAAATCGCCCGCGGCCTCGCGCGCGACGTCCGCCGCACGACGGGCGCGGCGCTTGAGCTGCCGTCGCGTCTCCTCGCCGCTCTGCGGCGCGAACAACAACGCGACGCCGACTCCCACGGCGAGCCCCACGAGGAACGATGTCGCCCCGCTTCCGCGACGCTCGATCACTACATACGGCTCGTCCTCATCGTCGTCGGGCCTGTGCTTCATGTCCTCATCTCCTCGTCTCGTCACCGGCGTCCCTTCGATTTCTGTCGGACCGCGTCCTTTTCCTTGACGGATCCGTAGCTCTTCACGTTTCGCGCCGCCGCCTCAGGCTTAGCGTGGGCTTCCGTCGCCGACACCAATACAGCCAGCTCTGCACGCACATCGGCGGACGTGGTCCCGAGCATGTGCGCGGTGCGTTCGATATCGCCGCCGGTCATCGAAAAGGTCTTGAGCGTAAGTTGGCGCCGCGCCTCCGCGAATGTCGATCCCACAGGAAGCGACACCGGCGACTGCACGTCGGTCGAATTGCGCAGATGACGTGGAACGACATCGCCCAGCGAGATACTGGGACTCCGCGACATGATCACGGCGCGCTCGACTGCGTTTTTCAGCTCGCGCACGTTCCCCGGCCATTGATACGAGAGAATCCAATCCATGGCCGCGTCGTCGAATCCCGTCAGCTTTTTGTTGTTCTGTTGAGAAAATCGCGCCAAAAACTCGGTGGCCAACAATTTCAGATCGCCCATCCGCTCGCGCAGCGGCGGCAGATAGAGCTCGACCACCGCCAATCGATAGTACAGATCCTCGCGCAATTCGGCTTCCGCGAGAGCCTGCTGTAGGTCCCTGTTCGTCGCCGCGACCACACGGATGTCGACGTCGATTTCCTTCTTTCCGCCCAACCGGCGAACCTGACGCGACTCCAGCGCGCGCAACAGCTTGACCTGGATATCGGGCGCCATTTCCGCGACCTCGTCCAGGAACAGCGTGCCCTCGTGCGCCATCTCGAATGCGCCCGGTTTTTCGTTGGTCGAACCGGTGAAGGCGCCTTTTTCGTGCCCAAACAACTCGTTCTCGAGGATGTCCTTGGGCAGCGCCGCACAATTCAAGGCCAGGAACGGTCCCCGCGCGCGCTCGCTCTTCTGATGAATCGCTCGCGCCACGAGCTCCTTGCCCGTTCCCGACTCGCCGAGAATCAGTACGCTCGCCGTCGACGGCGCAACCGCGTCGATCACCTGATATACGCCCCGCATCGCATCCGACTGGCCGGTCAGTTCACCGTAGTGCGTGAGGGCCTGCAGCTCCGACGCGAGCGCGCGGTTCGTCTGCTTCACCTGAAATTTCTCGAGCGCTTTCGGAATGAGCGCTTTGAGACGATTCAGTTTCTCGGCGGTGAGCGGTTTCTCGATGTAGTCGTACGCACCCTGCCGCATCGCCTGCACGGCGGAATCGACGGTCGCCTGTCCGGTAATGATGATGCACTCGCTCGTGACTTCGCGCGCTTGCATCTCTTGCAGCAGGGCGAGCCCGTCGAGCTTTGGCATCTTGAGGTCGGCGAGGATCACCCCGAACGTCCCGCCGAGCAGACTTTCGAGCGCCTTCTGTCCGTCAGTCGCCACGTCGACCGCGTAGCCCTCTTCCTCGAGCACAGCGCTCAGACCTTGGGCGATGCTGCGCTCGTCGTCGGCGATGAGAATCTTGGGCTTGTCCATGTGCTAAATCTGCGACTCCTCGCGCCGGGTTGGGGCGCTCGGGAAGATGATAGTAACTCCGTCCAGGTCATCCATCACCCGAATCCCAGCCTCGAGAGCCGCGTCCTTAACGCCGGCGCCCAAACGCAGACCGTTCTCTCCTCCCGGCCGCGCGTCGCCACTCGATCCCGTCCTCCGGATGGTAACCGCAATGTCTCCCGCCTGCTCGCCGGGGCGAACGCCGCACTCCGCCTCACCTGCCGGAAGCGTCGCCATGTCGACTGCGGCACTCAGCACCAGACGCACGGCATCCGGATTGGCGGTGGTTACGAGAGGCAGGTCTGGTGCCGACCACAATGAGAGCGATCCGCCCTCGGACGCGGCAGCGGCACCGTACAGCGCGACGAACCTCTTGAGCATGGCGTGCAAATCTACCGGCTCATGAGCCGGACGCGCCAATACCAGCAGCGCGTCGAGACGCTCGGACAGTGCCTCGAGCTCGAAGTAGGCCGCGTCAGCAAAGCGGGTGACGCTGGCCGCATCGGCGCCGCGCGCCAACCTCGCGCGCAACACCTCGAGGTTCAAGGCGAGTCCATTGAGCGGATTCTTGAGCTCGTGTGCCGCGCGCTCGGCCAACCGTTCGAGCGCCGCGTGCCACCGAGCTTCGACGGCGCTGCTTATTCGCCCGCCTCCGCGTCGTCCGGCGCCGTATGCACGGCAACCGGCGCCCCGGGCGCACGGTGCATCGCAGGCGCCTTCACGAAGCGCGCGACGGTGTCGGCCGTGTTCGAGACACGAAGCTGTTCGAACAGGAATCCGAATGTCTGATCGTATTGCCTGGCCAGCTCGCGCTTCACCGACTCCGGCATGTGCCAGATGTCCCGCTTGAACGGGCCCAGGGCCTTCTTGCGCGTCTTGTAGTAGAACTGTTCGTCCGAGTCGTTTGCCTTGCGCTCGTCCTTGGCGTTCTCGTCCAGCCACTTATAGATCCGGTTGCGTAAGGCATCCGGCATGTGGTCGTAGAGGATATTCTGGAAGTTGGTGGCCAGGTGGATCTCACAGGCCTCGACGCGCGGGAAATTGTTGAACGCGTTGTCCGGCAGCGTCGACGCACCGTGTTGCACGGCGCCGGCCAACTTGTATTCGTCGCGCGCGACCTTGGACAACTCCTCGAGCGCCTTCAGGTCTAATTTGACCGCTGCGATCGACCCATCGGGCAGGACCACGCCTCCGTGCGACGTCCCCGTCTGCACGCTGATCTTCGACAGCCCCTCGGCGGACGAGCCACTCCGTTCCTTGAGCGTCGTGTTGAAGCCATCCATGAAGGCGCGCAGCTCGGGCACGGTGCTGTTGTGCGCGCCCACTTCACCGATCTCGCCGCCCACGGAGATCGTCACGCCGTCGGGTTCGACTTCGCGCACATAGCGCGCAATGTCGACCGCGGTTTGATAGTTGAGCCGCTGCTGCTCGTCGAGTGTGGCGAGCGAGATGTCGACTAACGTCGACGTGTCGACGTCGATATTGAAGAATCCCGATGCGATTGCTTCCTGCGCCAGCTGCTTGACCGCGGCCACCTCGCCACGCCGGTCAACCGCGAACTTTTTCGCGTTGACCTGGAAGTGATCGCCCTGCACGAACAGCGGACCGCGGAATCCTTCACGCAGCGCCGCCGCCAGCATCACCGCGACGTATTCACGGGGTCGTTGGTCGGTGTACGCGATTTCGGATCGTGCGATCTCGACGACGAATGCGCCCGCGCGCTGTTTCACAGCCGTGCGGAACACGGCGCGAGCGGTGTCGTACGCCATGCCGCGAACGTTGATCGCCGGCACCGTGAAGCCGTGCGTCTCTCCGCGACCCCGCGCGAGGTAGAGATCGTGGATGCTCGCGGACCGGACGCCTGCGGCCTGGCCGATCTCCCATAGCAGCCACTGCGCGTGGTCCTTCGTTTGCCCCTGCCCAAACACCGCCTCACGCACCAACTCATCCATCGCGTCGGTTTGGAGCACGGCCTCGTTCGAAAGCGTCACACGGCCATGTTCGACCTTTACGTCATTGCCGAACTGATGCACCCAGCCTCCCAATCGCGAAGGACAACACGGTCACGCCGCTCGTGAGCGCGGCATGAGGAGAACTCTGCCCGGCCGGACCAACGCCCGCAAGGGGCGTCATCACCCGCCGACCCGCACCGTAAGCCCATCGAACGCCGGAGCGATTCCCTGCGGAAGTTCCGCCTCGAGATCGGCGTGGCGATTCTGATGCGTGAGATGCGTGAAGTACGTGCGCGCAGCCCCGATCGCACGTGCGGCTTCCACGGCTTCCGCGAGGCTTAGGTGCGTCGGATGCGACGTGCGCAAGAGCGCGTTCAACACCAGCACTTCGACGCCGCGAAACGCGTCGATCGCGTCGGGTGGAATCCGCTTCGCATCGGTGACATACCCGATGGGCCCAACGCGATACGCGAGCACCGATGCATCGCCGTGCGGGACCGCCACGGGCAGCACCACGGCGTCTCCGATGTGCACGGCCTCGCCTTCGCGCAGTGGATGGGCGTGGCCTTCCGGCTTCGACGTGCCCGGAGGCGGACGCACGGCGTCGTCGAAGATGTACGGGAACCGTTGGGCGAGCTGGTTGAGCGTGCGAGGCGCGCCATAGAGCGGGAGCGGCGCGCCGCGTCGCACCGACACGGCGCGCAAATCGTCGATACCGTGCGTGTGATCCGCGTGCTCGTGCGTGAACAACACCGCATCCACGCGATCGATGTCGTTGGCGATGAGCTGCAAGCGGAGCTCGGGTGCCGTATCGATGAGAAGGCGCGTTCCGCTCTCCGTCTCGATCATCGCACTGGTCCGCGTGCGCCGGTCGCGCGGATCGGGCGAGCGGCACACCGCGCAGCTGCACCCGATCTGCGGTACTCCGAAACTCGTCCCCGTGCCTAAAAACGTCAGCTTCACACGTGTTCCACGCGCAGCAGGTTCGTGGTGCCAGGTACGTCGAACGGAACGCCGGCGGTGACGAGAATCCGGTCGCCCGGCTTGGCGAACTCGGAATCCTTCACGGCGCGGCTGCCGTGCTCGAACATCTCTTCGTAGGTCGCGGCTGTCGGCACGAGCTCGGGGTGTACGCCCCACACGAGCGCTAACTGACGATACGTGCGCTCGACGTCGGTGATCGCGAAGATCGGCACGCTCGGCCGATGCGCCGACACGATGCGCGCGGTGAATCCACTCTTGGTGAACACCATCACCACGGGCGCGTCGAGCGAGCTCGCTGCCGCCGTCGTCGCCGCTGCGATCGCATCTTCCGTGGACACCGCGGCGTCGGACTCGCGGCGCGCGAGCACCTTGGTGGACTGCGCGATCGGCCGCCGCTCGATCTCGAGAATGATGCGCGTCATCGCATGCACCGCGAGCTGCGGGTACTGGCCCGCCGCCGTCTCGGCCGAGAGCATCACCGCATCGGTGCCGTCGAGGATGGCATTCGCCACGTCGCTCGCCTCGGCGCGCGTTGGGCGGGGATGCGTGATCATGGATTCGAGCATCTGCGTCGCGGTGATGACCGGGCGGCCTAACGCGTTGGCGAGGGCAATGATGCGCTTTTGCGCGAACGGGACTTCCTCGAACGGGAGCTCCACGCCCAGGTCGCCTCGCGCCACCATCACCGCGTCCGACGCCTCGAGAATCGCACGGATGTTCGCGAGCGCCGTGTCCTTTTCGATCTTGGCGACGATCAGCACGTCCTTGGGAATCAGCGCGCGCAGCGACGCGATGTCGTCCGCGCGCCTAACGAAGCTGAGCGCCAGATAGTCGAGGCCCTGCTCGATGGCAAACGTGATGTCGGCGCGATCTTTCTCGGTGATCGAGGGAGCCGACACCTCCACGCCGGGAAGATTGATGCCCTTGTGGCTGCGCAGTTGGCCGCCGTGCACCACGCGCACGCGCACCCGCGGCTTGCTCACGTCCAGCGCCACGAGATCGATCAACCCGTCGTCCATCAGCACGCGATCACCCACGCTCACATCATCGGCCAGCCCGCGATAGGTGACGGGAATCTCGCCGTCGCGCGCCTCATCGTCGGGCACCAGCACCACGTCGGCGCCGGGCACGAGGTCGATGGGCGCCGCCAAGTCGCCCACGCGGATGCGCGGCCCCTGCAGGTCGCCGAGGATGGCCACGGGACGATCGAGCTCGCGGGCCAAGCGGCGCACCGTCGCGATCGTCTGGGCATGCTCGTCGTGCGTGCCGTGGGAAAAATTGATGCGGGCAACGTTGAGCCCCGCATCCATCAGAGAACGCAACACGTCAGGCGAGCAACTCGCCGGCCCGAGCGTGCAGACGACCTTCGTCCGGGCAAAAGGGGATCGCGGCATGGTGCAGTGAATCGTAAGACCGGCATAAAGAAAAGGAAGCGCGCATTAACATCGCGGTCTGCCCTGCGTCTTACGAGCACAGGCACACTCAGACGAGGAGCGTATGAACCCGACACACCGTGTTATGTGCATTGGAGCCGCGGCCTTCGCAGCCGCGCTCGCAGCTTGTAGCGGGGATTCGGCGACGTCGCCGTCGGCCCAACTGGTACCGGACTCCACGATCACCTCAGGCATCGCTAACGATGTCGGCGATGCCATGGCCACGTCACTCGAGCTCATGGGCAGCGACGAACAGTCGGACGGCGTGACCGAATCCGGCGTCGTCAGCTCGCCCGGCCTGCACCTGGATGTGACGCCAAACGGATCGACGGATTGCAGCGGCCCCGACGGCCAGGGATGGTTCACCTGCACGAGCACGTGGCACGGCTTGAGCCTAACGACGATGCGGCGCTTCTGGGATGGCACCACCTTCGCGCTCAGCTTCACGTCGGCCACCGATTCGGTGAATCACGTGCACACAGTCACGGGCTCGTACACGCAGGGCTGGTTCCCCTTCCGCACGGTGTGGGTGAACCGGCACGACACCGCGAACCTGAGCGTGGTCCGCACCACCACGCCGGTGACGCACGTGTGGAACAGGGTGGGCGTGCGGCAGGACAGCACGATGTTCGTTGGGCAGAACCTCACGCGGCACTGGCACTACCTGTCGTACGACACCGCGACCAACGTGACGTTCGACATGCCGCGCTCGGCGAACATCTGGCCCGTGAGTGGATCGATCGTGCACAACGTGACCGTGCACTTCGAGGCCGACCGCGCCACGCGCACGCAAACGAAAACAGTGACGCGCCGCGCACAGATCACGTTCAACGGCACGCAGGATGTCACGCTGCAGGTTGGCGGTCTCACCTGCACGCTGGATCTCGAGACGCACCAGGTGAGCGACTGTCAGGGTTCGTGAGGTTCCTGATGTGAGGACGTGCGCAGCGGTTCGTAGCTGCGCACGTCGCCGTGCTCGAGGAACGGATCTTCTCCACCGCAGCGCAGCCATGCGTGCGCCTCGAGCCGGCCATCGACACGACGGCGCGCGCCAAACACCACACTGGCGTCGCGCCCGTCGCGTCGCAGCAAGAACGCCAACACGGTGGCCCGTCTGAGACACGTATAGTGCCAAACCCACGGCGCCCGCATGAGCAGCCGGTCGACGTGATGCGCGATACGCGAGGGCCCGAATGCCTCGCCGTGTCGGCGCGGGACGCGATCGAGCCAGCGAAGGACGGTCGAGGCCGGTAGCAGCTCGAGCGCGCACGGTACGAGCGCGCACGCGAGAACGATCTCGGCCTTCCGGGCAAACCGCATCACTTGGCTACGCAGCCGGGGTGAGAGGAACCGGCCAATACATCCGTTTCATGATGGTGGTTCGAACGGGATCGGCCCCGACGGCGCACCACGCCAACAGCAGAGCCCGGCATCCGTTAGCACGACTCTGTGACATCTGACGTGGCGCGGACCGGCCGACCTTGGTAGTCTCGGTGCATCAGTTCGAACACGCACGCCCTTCACCCTCATGGAGAGTCCCCAGATGGCACACCGTTTCACGCGCGCGCCGTTGACGGCCGTGCTGGCCGCGCTCATCGCCGCCGCTCCGTTAGGCGCCCAGTGGCAGGGCGTGGTCACCTTCCACAACCAGCGAGACGTCTCCGACCATCCGGTCGCGCAGGACTTCGACTACGTCCAGGGTCCGCCGGGCGTCGCGAAGATGGTCATCCACGACAGAGAACAAGGTCCGATGTCCGTAATCTTCAGCAAGAGCGCGAATACGGCCACCGTCGTCATGGCGAAGCAGCAGATGTACATGACGATGCCGCTCAGCGAGACCCAGGCGGAAGTCCAGAAGCACTTGGCCGAGACCAAGATCACGGCGACGGGGAAGACGGACGTCGTGGCCGGTCATCAGTGCACGTACTACCATGTGGTCAACGCCGCCGACAGCACGGAGGGCGACGCCTGCATCGCGTCCGATATGGGCACCTTTGCGATGTTCGATGCGCCGGCGCGGGGCGGCGGTGGCGGCGGCATGTCGTTCTGGAAGCAGCTCTTCGCCTCCAGGTCCGGCGGATTCTTCCCGCTCAAGATGACGTCGACCAAGAACGGCAAAGTGCAGGACACCATGGAAGCGACGTCGATCCAGGCAAAGTCGGTCGACGCCTCCGAGTTTGTCGTGCCGTCGTCGTTTCACGCCATGACGATTCCGGGTCGTCCTAACTGAGGCGCATCTCGCTCCCATGGTGCACGAACGCCGGGGATTCCACGTCCCCGGCGTTTTTTGCGTTAGGCCGTGGACGACGACCCGGTCACTTCGAGTACTGCGGCTCTTTCGCGTCCGCCGAGACGACGAACTTGATGTACATGCCGCTCGGCCCGTGTCCCGGGACGCCGCACACAATAAGGTAGTTGCCGGCGGGTGTCGCCGTGAAATCCATGGTGTCGGTGCCGCCGGTGGGGATGCCGGCGGTCAGGTCTTTCGTGTAGGCGCGCGCGATGGCCGGGTTGCCGGGCTGCGCGGGCAACGGCATACGATCCGGGAGCAGGATCGCCGAGTGCGGAATGGCGTCCTTGTTCTGGAAGGCGATATGGACCGACCAGCCTAACGGGACGGTGATGGTCTGGTCGCCCTTCGACCCTCCGTTGAAGTTCATGCCGCCGTTCGCCGATCCGTACGCCGCGTAGAGGTTGATCGACACCTTCTTGGCGGCGGCATTCACGGTCATGAAGGTCGAGCTGTCCGCCGACGCCGGGTACACCCCCGCGCCGTGTCCGCGAGCGGCGCGTGCCGCCACCACAATCGTTAGGCCCATTCCCACCGCGGCAACCGCCGCTGCGCGTCGTATCCAGCTCATCCGCCGCTCCGCCGTTCGAGGAACCAGTGCACCCGCTCGGAGCGGGTGCCAAGAGGTACATGAACTGTTACCCCGATCGCGTGAGTCGGGTCAAGCCCGGTTCATCGCGACGAACGCGTCAATTCTGATGGTCGTGCCCCTGCACTCTCGTGGTGCCACCTTCAACGCTACTAAAACCATCGGGTCACGGCTGGTCGACTTTTTTCAAGGAGTCGAGTGCGTGTGTGAGCGAGTCGACGTGCTTTTTTCGGGCTTCGATTTCGCTGCGGATGGAGCGTAGCTCCTCGAGCACCTGGGCGTTCGTCGCGGCGGCGGAGTCGTGGATGATGGGCGCAGCTGCCGGCGGAGCTGGCGCCGCGGCGGTGGTGGCGGCTTGGGACACGGCTGTGGGGACCGACTGGCCGGGCGTTTGTTGGGCGGGCGACGTCGCCGCACCGGTGGTTGCCGCGGGGATCGTACCGGCGGAGCTCGGCGCGACGTGCGGGACTGCGTTAGGCGGCTGCGTCGCGGGGGTTCGCGGACGCTCGGCGACCAACGTGCGGTGCTCGACG
>DATEHK010000163.1:0-7141 GCA_035279625.1 Gemmatimonadaceae bacterium | reverse complement strand
GCACCCCGGCCGCCGCGACGCCGAACGCCAGCGCGCCGCCGCACACCGCGAGCACCACGCTCTCGGTGAGCAGCTGCCGCACCAGCCGCGAACGCCCCGCGCCTAACGCCACCCGCATCGCGAACTCCTCGCTCCGTTGGGCGCCGCGGGCCAGCAACAGATTGGTCACGTTCACGCACGCGATGGCGAGCAGCAACGCCACCGCGCCCAGAATCGCCAGGAGCGCCGGACGGACGCCGCTCGTCACGTCGTACTGCAGCGAGTGCACCAAGAATCCGCTCCCGAGCTTGGCCCATTCGGGACGCGGGTAATCGGCCACCGGCGTCCGCGCGATCGCGTCGAGATCGCGGTTCGCCTGCTCCACCGTGACTCCCGGCGCCAGCCGCCCAACGATCGACTGATGATGCCCCCACTCGCGGCTCTCGAACGTGGCGTGCGCGTTGAGCCTGAGCGGCGCCCACACATCCGCCCGCGGCGACAGCACGTTGTCGAAACTCGCCGGCATGACGCCGATCACGGTGTACGGGTCCCCCTGCAGATGGATCACCCGCCCGACGATGTTCGGGTCGCGGCCAAAGCGCCGGGCAGCCAATCCCGCGCTCACGATGACCACGTTCGGACCCCCCGGTTGGTCCTCGGCGGCGGTAAAGGCGCGGCCGAGCATCGGAGAAATGCCTAACGTGCGAAAGTAGCTCGCGCTCACGCGCTGGCCCACCAGACGCTCCGGGTCGCCGTCGCCGGACAAGGCCGGCTGCCAGGCGTCGCTCGCGGCGAGCGCCTCGAAGTCGCGGCTCCGGTGCGAGATCTCGACGAAGGTTCCGTACGTGGTCTCGAGACGCGACCCGTCGGCGCGTACGTCGGACACCATCACGACGCGGTCCGCGTGCGGGTACGCCAGCGGCTCGAACAGAATTGGATTGACGGCGCCGAAGATAGCCGTCGCCGCGCCGATGCCTAACGCCAGCGTCAGCACCGCGACAAGGGTGAAGCTCGGGTTGTTGCGCAGCCGGCGGAGCGCCAGCGCGATGTCGCCGGCCGTGCTCGCCGCCAGGTTCTCCCACCCGTAGTCGCGCACCTGCTCACGGGCGGCCGTTGGATTGCCCACCTCGATCATCGCCGCGCGGCGCGCCGCCGCGGACGAAAGCCCCTGCGCCACGTGCGCCGCCGTGGCCTGGTCGACGTAGTGCTGCACCTCGTCGTCGACGTCGCGATCCGCGTCCGCGCGGCGCACCAACACGCGCACGCCCCGCGACACCTGCCGCCAGATCGACATATCGTTAGGCCCCCGCCTTGAGCAGCCGCGCGATCGCCGACGCGCGCTGGTTCCAGGTGGACGCCTCCACCTCGAGCTGCCTGCGCCCCGCACGAGTGAGCGAGTAGTACCGCGCCCGGCGCGCGTGCTCGGTGCGCCGCCACTCGGCGTCCAACCAGCCCGCGCGCTCGAGACGCTGCAGCGCCGTGAGCAGCGATCCGGGATTGATGCGAAATACGCCGCGCGAAATTTGCTCGATCCGCCGCGCGATGCCGAAGCCGTGCATGGGCTCGAGGCTCAACGTCTTGAGGATGAGCAGGTCCAGCGTGCCTTGGATCACGTCGGTGTTGGGCTCGGTCACAGAACGCTCGCCGCGTTGGGTCTCGACCCCACGATGCGCTCTTTCATCTTGACTGTCAAGTGTTGACCGCCAACCCCAGCACCGTGGTCATCCACCCATACGGTGCGCGGCGTTGCGCCACCGGGTGAGAGGCTCCCGATTGGGTCCGCCATGACGACCGTGCTCGGGACGCTGCGCCGCTTCGCCCCCCAGCGACACCTTTCGGGATGGCTGACGGCACTCGGCGCCGGCCTACTGGGCGGGTCGATCGCGGCTATGGCGAGCCTGGCGCACAGCCACCCGGCTGCCACCTTGCCTCCGCCTGTGCCCGCTATCGCCTCGTAGATCTCTATGGGGAGTCGCGGCGGAATGATTGAAGCGGATTCGCCCCGGTACGTCCCCGGGAATGCGGCGACGTCACTCGTCTCGGTGTCATGCACGCCAGTCGAGCGGTGTCGCGATACGACCCGCATCGCGCATCAGGCATCGACACCGCTGTGCTGTCCTCAACAAACAACAAACCACTCTCACCACAGTGATCGTGCTCAGCTTCGCGCAGCCGAGCGATCCTTCAGCTTCCTTTTCGTTATCCTTCTTCTGACAGAGCGAGGAAGCTCTCCACGCGGGACGGCGATCAGCCTCGAATCAAAACTCCGATGGAAGCGCGACATGTTGTTGTTGGCGGAAAACAAAACGGGCAGCTGGTCATCGACCGATGCGCACGCCAGGCCTCGGAGAGATCGATTCGATCCGGCAGTGTTCGCCGTTGTCCGCGTACAATGGCGTAGTCACTCGGCCCCTGCCTTTACTCACGCACGCGGAGCGATCCCGCCGCCTGTCACGCCGAATCCCGAAATTCGCGGAAGACCCGGAAAAACAAAAGAGAGACACGCCGTTACACAGCAAATCGAGGCGCGGTCACTCTACTTCGGCTTCGCGCCCAAGCGAAACGTCATCGCTCGAAAGTCGATGGTGTAGCCGCCGAACTTGGCCGCCATCGTGCCCGCCATGTTGCCATAGTACGACTCGAACGGCGACTTGGACGCGTCTCGGAACACGAACACGCTGTCCAACACGGCCCGCGTTCCGCCGATCATCATCGGCACGTGCGCGATCTCGTACCCGTCGTACCGCTCCGCGCCACCCGCGCCGCCGATCTCGATGTGCTTGAGCGGCAGGCCCGTTAGGAGCGCCGGATACGCGCGACAGAATCGGACCGTGAGTAACGTCGCGTCGGCGCCGCTGTCGAAATGAAAGAGTCGCGTCGTGTCGCCCACGGTCGCGGCGACCAACGGCGACAACTCGTCCAGAAACAGGTTCGACGAGTCGCTCACGCTCTCCCCCGCACCAACGTCGACCCCGAGGCTGTCGGTCCCGATGGCGAGGCGGCCTAACGCTTCGAGTACCGGATAACCGAGGATGGCGGTGATCTGAAAGTGCGCCTGGGGGATGGCGAGCGTACTGTCGGGCAGCACGATGACGATCGCGTTGCGCACCGTCGCGCCGCCCACGCGCATGTCGGGAATCACCGCAACGCGCGTCGGCACCTTGGCACCGGTAACGCCGGTCGTTTTCGCGGTCGTCGTCATCACGGTCAGGCCTAACCGGCGGGCCATCCCGTCCGTGATCGTCGAAAGATTGGCGCCGGTATCGAAGATCCAGCCCGACGAGTCGCTGCCAACGCGCACCACGACCTCGCGCAGCCCGAGTGCATCGCGGCGCAACGCGACTCTGAACGGCGCCGGTATGGTGGTCTGCTGTGCCGGCGCCTGGCTGAGTGCGCGCCGGAGTGCGAGATCGTTGCGCAAATCCGCCCGGTCGTCATGCGCCATCGCCGCGCCGTGCGCGCGATCCAAGCGCTCGAACGCGTTGGCCGCATCGCCGTAGCGATACGTCTTCATGTAGTCGTCGGCGAGCGTCTTCAGGACCACGGTGAAACGCGCCGAGTCCGCGTTCGGATCGAGATGCGTGAGGAGCGGCTCGAGCTGGCTGATCGATGCCAGGTTCTGGTTTTGCTTGTTGGCGAGCACGCCGCGAAAGTACGCGAGCGTCGCGGCAGGCGTCGCGCCGTGCGGGCCGGCCACCCACGCCGCGAGATCCACGTATCGGTGTTCGCTCAAGAGCCAGTCGGGCCAGTCGGGCGCATTCGGCGTGGACGCGTGATGTCCGCCAGTGGGCGGCGCGCACATCGGTGCCGGTCGCTCCCGCGACAGCGGTTGCGCGGGGAGCGATGGAATCGCGGCGCCAAGCATCGCCAGCGAGACAAAGACGGTCGTGGCTCGACGCATCGTGAGCATGCAACGCACTCCGACATCAATGTGAGAGGCAAGCCTAACTGACTGCGGAAGATTGTTTCCGGCGCGTGCACTGTCAACGCACGCGCGCGGCCGCGGGCGCCGCGATGTGTCAGCATTCCGTCAACGTCCGCCGCGCGCGGCGCATGCGGGCCGCGCACACGCTGCAGGACAACTCGGCGCTCCTATTGACATTCGGGAGAAGCGAACCCACCTTCTCCCGGCATCCGACAGAAGAGGCCGCGGCCGGCAACCGCATGTTTGCCGACCGCGCCGTTCCCGGCATTCTTTTCCGACACTCATTGTATATGTCCCGCACCGAGTCCACGGAGCAGGTCCTCCAGGGCACGCTCGACTTGTTGATTCTCAAGACCCTCTCCCTCGAGCCGATGCACGGCTGGGGTCTCGCCCACCGTATCCAGGAATTGTCGCGCGACGCGCTCCAAGTTGGACAGGGGTCGATCTACCCAGCGGTGGTCCGGCTCGAACAGCGCGGATGGGTGTCCACGCATTGGCGCACCACCGAGAACAATCGGCGCGCGAAATACTACGCCATCACCGCCGCCGGCCGTCGCGCGATGGGGCAGGAACACGCCAGCTGGCAACGCTTCGTCGCCGCCGTCACACTCGTCATGGATGCCACGTGAACATCACACGATGGGACCGCGTCCGGGCGTTCGCCGCGCGGGCCCGGGAATCCCTGCATCGTCGCCGCATCATGACGGAGCTGGACGACGAGCTCGAGACGCACCTCGAGCTCGAGACGGCGTACAACGTTAGGCACGGCATGCCGGCGGCGGAGGCGGCGCGCGCGGCCAAGCTCGCGTTGGGCGGCCGGCAAACCGTACGCGAACAGGTCGGCGACGCGCGCGGATTCCGCGCGCTCGACCACTTCGTACGCGACGCCAAGTTCGCGCTCCGACAGCTGCGCCGCACGCCGGCGTTCACGGCGAGCATGGCGCTCACGCTCGCCATCGGAATCGGCGCCACGACGGCGGTATTCGCCGTCCTCGACTCGGTGCTGCTCCGCCCGTTGCCCTACCGCGATGCGAACCGCCTCGTCGGCGTGTGGTGGTCGCTCCCGGGCATGGGCTTCCTACGCGCCCCGCAATCGGCCAGCACCTACTTCGCCATTCGCCGTCTTTCGCATTCCTTCGACGGCGTCGCGGTCTTCGACCGCACCGCCGTCAACGTCGCCACCCACGCCGGCGACGAGCACGCCGAGCGTGTCAACGCCGTCTCTGCCACCGCGAGCCTGTTCACGCTGCTCGGCGCGCCGTTCGTCGTTGGGCGGCCGTTCACGACCGCCGAAGATGTGCCTAACGCGACGCCGGTGGTGGTGATCGGCGAGGGCTTCTGGCGACGCCGCTTCGGCGCCGACCCGCACATCGTGGGCACCCAGGTCCGCATCGACGGCCAGGCGCGCACGATCGTCGGTGTCGCGCGCGCGTCGTTCCACTTCCCCGACCACGTCACCGAAGTCTGGACGCCCATCGCGCTCGATTCGGCCGCCGCGTTCGGCGGCGCGTTCGGGCACCAGGCGTTCGCGCGCCTCGAGCCCGGCGTCACACCGGACGATGCCCAACGCGAGCTCACGCGATTGATCCCGCGCATGGGCGAGCTCTATCCGAACATCGCGCCCGCGATGCCGCTCACGCCGTTCCTCCAGCAGGCGCACGCCGGCATCGTGGTCCGCCCGATGCGCGACGACATCATCGGCGGGTTCGGCGGCGTCGCGTTCATCGCCGCCGCCGCGGGCGCGCTCCTCTTCATCATCGCGCTCGCCAACGCCGCGAGCCTGCTGCTCACGCGCGCCGAAGGGCGCCGGCGCGAGCTGGCGCTCCGCGTGGTGTTAGGCGCGAGCACGGGCCGCGTGCTGGCCCAATTCCTCGCCGAATCGCTCCTGTTAGGCACGCTGGGCGGACTCGCCGGCCTCGCGATCGCCATCGTCGGCATCGAGCAGCTCGTGCGCGCCGCCCCGCAAGGAATTCCGCGCCTGTCCGAAATCGCACTCCACCCCGCCGCGATCGTGTTCGCCATCGCCGTCGCGGTCCTCATGGCCTTCGCCTGCAGCGCCATCGCCGCCCTGCGCCTCAACGTGCGCAACCTGGGCGTCCGGCTCCGCGAGGGCACACGCGGCGGCACCGCGGCGCGCGACCGCCAGCGCGCGCGCCGCACGTTAGTCGTGACGCAGGTCGCGTTCGCCACGGTGCTCGTGAGCGGCGCCGCGTTCCTGCTGCAGAACGCCTACCGGCTCCGCCGCGCCGATCCGGGATTCGACGCGGCGCACGCGCTCACGGCGTGGGTGTCCCTGCCCACGGTCGCCTACCCGCACGACAGCGACGTCGTCCGCTACATGTCGCGCCTCGTGTCCCGCGTGAGTCAGATCCCGGGCGTCACGGCGGCCGGCGTGAGCAACAACATTCCGCTCTTCGGGCTCGGCCAGACGTACACGCCGGTGTGGAGCGATGCCGATCCGGGCACGTCCACCACGCTGCCGCCGTCCGACCTCGTCGTCATATCCAGCGGCGGCTTCCTCGGCGCGCTCGGCATCCCCCTGGTGGCCGGCCGCGACTTCTATCCGACCGAACGACAATCGGCGTACGAGGCGATCGTCGATCGATCGCTGGCGCGCCTGTATTGGGGCGACTCGACCGGCGCGCGCGCCGTTGGGCGCCGCATTCGCCTGTCGAAGGACCCCGCCAGCGACTCGTGGTACACCATCGTCGGCGTCGTCGCCTCGGTGGCGGACACGTCGCTCAGCGGCCCGGGCGTCGGCGTCATCTATTTGCCTAACGTCGTATCGCCCGACAGCAACCGCTCGGTCGTGTCGCGCGTCATGGCGCTCACTGTTCGCTCCACAGGCGACCCACGCGCCATTCGTCCGTTCGTCGAGCGCGCGATTGCCGAGGTCGATGCGTCGGTGCCGCCGTTCCGCGTGAAGCCCATGGCCGACGTCCTCCGCGATTCCACCGCGCGCCTTTGGTTCATGGTGACCATCCTCACGACGACGGCCACGATCGCGCTGCTTCTCGCGGCCATCGGCTTGTACGGCGTGCTCTCGTACATCGTGAACGCCCGCACGAAGGAAATGAGCATTCGCATCGCGATGGGCGCGATTCCCGCGCGAGTAGCCATGTTCGTGACGCGACAGGGCGCCATGCTCGCCGGCACCGGTGTGGTGATCGGCGCGGTCGCGTTCCTGCTCCTCGCCCGCTACATCGAGTCGTTAGTCTCGGGACTGTCCGGCCCGGC
>DATEHK010000162.1:0-45099 GCA_035279625.1 Gemmatimonadaceae bacterium | reverse complement strand
GCGCCGCTGCGTCGCCCGATGCGCCGGCGCTGCCGCCCAGGCCGGCGCGCGAGCGCGTGGCGGTGGCGCGATGAACCACACCCGCCACGATGCCCCTCCCGTGCGCCTCCAACGCAGCGAGCTCGCGGTCCCCGGCTCGCGACCCGAGCTGTTCGACAAAGCGGCCGCCGGTCCGGCGGACTACGTTTTTCTCGACCTCGAGGACGCCGTCGCGCCGCCCGACAAGGAACGTGCGCGCGACCACGTGATCGCCGGCCTGTTAGGCATCGATTGGCACGCGCTCGGCAAAACGGTCTCGGTGCGCATCAACGCGATCGATACGCACTATATGTATCGCGATGTCGTCGACGTCGTCGAGCGCGCCGGGCATCGCCTCGACACCGTGCTCGTTCCGAAAGCCGGCGTCCCATCCGACGTGTATCTGGTGGATGCGCTCCTGACGCAGATCGAGCATGCGGTGCGTATTCCGCGCCGCATCGGGATCGAAGTGCTCATCGAGACTGCGTTAGGCATGTCCAACGTCGAGGCGATCGCCGCCGCCAGCCCGCGGCTCGAGGCGATGCACTTCGGCGTGGCCGACTACGCCGCCAGCGTTCGCGCCCGCACGACGAGCATCGGCGGACTCAATGCCGACTATCCGGGCGACCAGTGGCACTATGGCATCTCCCGCATGGTCGTCGCCTGCCGCGCCCACGGCCTCCGCGCCATCGACGGCCCCTTCGGCGATTTCAAGGATCCGGACGGCTACGCGGCCGCGGCCCGGCGCGCTGCTGCGTTAGGCTGCGAAGGGAAGTGGGCCATTCATCCCGGCCAGATCGACACGGCCAACGCGGTGTTCACGCCGTCGGACGCCGAAGTCGAGCGGGCACAGCGCATCCTTCTCGCGATCGTCGAGGCCGAGGCGCTGGGGCGGGGCGCCGCGCAACTGGATGGCAGGATGATCGACGCCGCGTCGGCTCGAATGGCGCAGAATATCGTAGCCCTCGCCGAATCAATGCGCGGGACGGAAAGGCCTGAAGGAGTGCCCGGCTGACCGAGCGGCCTTGGACACAGGCGTTCCACTCATCTTATTCATCGCGGCGGTGCCATGGACATACACGAGTATCAAGCCAAGGAGTTGCTCGCCAATTTCGGCGTTCCCGTGCCCAAAGGCGGCGTGGCGTATACCGCGGAACAGGCCATGTTCCGCGCCGAAGAAATCGGAGGCTCGCGATGGGTGGTGAAGGCGCAGATTCACTCTGGCGCCCGCGGACGTGCCGGCGGCGTCAAAGTGTGCGAGAGCGAGCACGAGGTGCGCGTGGCCGCCGGCGAGTTGTTAGGCAAGTGCCTCGTGACGCACCAGACCGGACCGTTGGGCAAGGTCGTGCATCGGTTGTACGTCGAGGAAGCGGTGACCATCGCCCGCGAAATCTATCTGGGGCTCGTACTCGACCGGCGCGAGGAGCGTGTGTGCGTGGTCGCCGCGCCGCAGGGCGGTGTGGAAATCGAAGACATCGCGCGCGACAAACCCGATACCATCATGCGCGAGGTGATCGAGCCCGCCGTCGGCATGCAGCCGTTTCAGGCGCGGCACGTCGCCTTCGAGCTCGGCTTTCGCCCGTCGGAGGTGAATCAGGCGGTGAAGGCGATCATGGGCGCGTACAAGGCGTTTCGCGATCTCGATGCGACGATGGTCGAGATCAACCCGCTCGCCGTGACCGCCGCGGGCAAGGTACTGGCGCTCGACGCCAAGATGACGTTCGACGACAACGCGCTCTTCCGGCGGCCTAACGTGAGCGAGCTGCGCGATTATGCCGAAGAAGATCCGCGGGACGCCGAGGCGTCGAAGCACGGGCTGAGCTACATCGCGCTCGACGGGTCGATCGGCTGCATCGTGAACGGCGCCGGCCTGGCGATGGCGACGATGGACATGATCAAGCACGCGGGCGGCGAGCCGGCGAACTTTCTCGACATCGGCGGCGGTGCGTCGCCGGAGCGCGTGGCCGCGGCGTTTCGACTCGTGCTGTCGGATCCGCGCGTGCGCGTGGTGCTCGTCAACATCTTCGCCGGCATCAATCGGTGCGATTGGGTGGCGCAGGGAATCGTCCAGGCCGCCGGTTCGTTGGGCGTGCCCGTCCCGATCGTCGCCCGGCTGGCGGGGACCAACGTCGAGGAGGGGCGGCGCCTCCTGCGCGAGAGCGGGCTGCACATCGTGGCCGCCGACGATCTCGCCGACGCGGCGCAGAAGGCCGTGGCCGCGCTCGAGCGCGGCCGAATGGCGCTGTCTAACGGAGTGACCAGGGGAGCGGCCTGATGAGCATCCTCATCGATGAAACGACCGCCGTGATCTTCCAGGGATTCACGGGCGACAAGGCGACCTTCCACGCCCGCGAGGCGCTCGCCTACGGCACGCGTCTGGTGGGCGGGGTGACGCCGGGCAAAGGCGGCACGCGACACCTGGGCCTGCCGGTGTTCGACACCGTGAAGTCCGCGGTGCGCGCCACGGGAGCGGTCGCGAGCGGCATCTTCGTCCCGGCACCGTTCTGCGCCGACGCGATCATGGAAGCCGCAGACGCGGGCATTCGCCTCATCGTCTGCATCACCGACGGCATCCCGGCGCAGGACATGATTCGCGTCAAGCGCTACATGCGGCGCTATCCGCGCGAACGGAAGCCCGTGCTCATCGGGCCTAACTGCGCCGGCGTCATCAGTGCCGGGCGCGCGATGATCGGCATCATGCCGGGCCACATCTACACGCGCGGCCGCATCGGCATCGTGTCGCGGTCCGGCACGTTAGGCTACGAGGCCGCGTCCCAAATGCAGTCCCTGGGGCTCGGCGTCACGACCAGCGTCGGGATCGGCGGCGATCCGATCAACGGCAGCTCGTTCGTCGACATCCTCGCCCGATTCGAGGAGGATGACGATACGGACGCCGTGATGATGATCGGCGAGATCGGCGGTCCACAGGAGGCCGAGGCGTCGCTGTTCGTGCGCGATCACATGTCGAAGCCGGTCGTCGGGTACGTCGCCGGACTCACCGCGCCCGCGGGGCGCCGGATGGGACACGCCGGCGCGATCATCAGCGCCTTCGGCGACAGCGCCGCCGAGAAGGCCGAGATCATGCGCGCGTCCGGTCTCGTGGTGGCGGCGAGCCCGGCTGAGTTAGGCGCGGCCATGGCGCTGGCGCTCACGCGGCACGGCACGTCGGCGATGGCGGTAGAGGCATGAGCAACCGCCCAACGGTGGTCGTCACGCGTCGGCTGCCTGCGCCGGTGGAAAATCGCCTGCGCACCCTGTTCGACGCGCGGCTCAACACCGCCGACACACCGCTCGACGACGCGGCGCTGGCCGGCGCGATGCGCGATGCCGACGCGCTCGTGCCCACCGTGACCGACCGCATCACGGCCGACCTGTTGGGCGCACCGGGCCGCCGTGTGCGGATCGTGTCCAACTTCGGCGTCGGGTTCAACAACATCGACGTGGCCGCCGCGAAAATGCATGGCGTGGTGGTGACCAACACGCCGGACGTGCTCACCGATGACACCGCGGACCTGACAATGACGCTCCTGTTGATGGTCGCCCGCCGCACGGGCGAGGGCGAGCGCCTCGTGCGCGCCGGCCAGTGGGCCGGCTGGCGGCCGACGCACATGTTAGGCAGCCGCGTCACCGGCAAGACCCTCGGCCTGATCGGCTTTGGGCGGATCGGACGCGCCGTGGCCGCCCGGGCGCGCGGCGGCTTCGGCATGCGCGTCCTCTGGCACGACCCGTTTGCGTCCGAGCGCG
The DNA here is from genome assembly GCA_035279625.1 of Gemmatimonadaceae bacterium. Taxonomy (GTDB): domain Bacteria; phylum Gemmatimonadota; class Gemmatimonadetes; order Gemmatimonadales; family Gemmatimonadaceae; genus JADGGM01. Next base: position 41,337 of record DATEHK010000162.1, on the reverse strand, counting down.
ATGGTGCCGCGTTAGGCGCGGAGCGCCGCGACACCATCGAGGCCGTGCTGGCGGAGAGCGATTTCGTCTCGCTCCATTGCCCGGCCACGCCGGATACGCACCACTTGATGAATGCCGCGCGGCTCGCGGCCATGCGCCCGGGCGGCTTTCTCATCAACACGTCGCGCGGGGACGTCGTGGACGAGGCCGCCCTCGTCCGTGCGCTGGGCGACAAGACCATCAAAGGCGCCGCCCTCGATGTGTACGAGCGCGAGCCGTCCGTGTCGCGCGCCTTGCTCGCCATGGACAACGTCGTGTTGTTGCCGCACTTGGGCAGCGCGACCGACGAGACGCGCGTGGCGATGGGCAATCGCGCGGTCGACAACCTGGCCGCGTTTTTCGGCGGCGGCTCGCCGCCCGACCGGGTGGCGTGATGTCGGCGCCCGCCCATCCACTGATGGCGCAGCGCGCGCCCGCCCAGGAGGGCGCGCCATCGGCGTCGCACGCCGGCACGTCGTCCGTCTCCGCGTCAGGCCCCTCGTTAGCCCTACCGTTAGACGCCGAGTCGGTGCTCGTCGGGTTGCTCACGGAGGTGGTGCGAAGCCGCGCGCCCGATGCCGCCGCCGCGCTGGCCGGCGCGCGGATCGACTGCGCCGGCTCGCCCGCGGCCATCGGCCGTTCGCTGCAGGCGTTAGGCATGTGGGCAACGATGGTGAGCATCGCCGAGCTCCACCAAGCCATGCGTGCGCGGCGGTGCGTCGAGCTCGAGGAGGACGGCGCTCGGCTCGCCGGCACGTTCGCGCACGTGTTCGCGACCTGGCGCGAACGCGGCGTCGAGGCGTCCCAGGTCGCTCGCGTCCTGGAGACACTCCGCGTCACGCCGACTGTCACGGCGCACCCCACCGAAGCCAAGCGGGTCACGGTGCTGGAAAAGCATCGCGCCATCTATCGCGCGTTAGGCGAGCTCGACGGCATGGCGTGCTCCGCCGCCGAGCAGGCGCGGCGCATCGAGGCATTGCGCGACGAGATCGATCTGCTCTGGATGACGGGCGAACTTCACCTGGAGCGCCCGACGGTCGCGCAGGAGGTGTCCTGGGGGATTCACTTTTTCGACGAGGCCATCCTCGACGCGTTCGGCGCGGTGCACCGTGCGCTCGAGCAGGCGGCCGCCGCCGCATTTCCTGGGGCATCGATCGACATCCCGCTGGTGCTCGAGTTCGGCTCATGGATCGGAGGCGATCGCGATGGCAACCCGAACGTCACGCCGGCCGTCACGCGACACGCCGTCCTGGAATACCGGCGCGCGTGTCTGCGCCGCTACCAAACGCGGTTGGCCACCCTGGTCCAAACGCTCAGCATCGCCGAGCGGTCGGTCGCCGTGCCGGAGTGGTTTCGCGTTGCGTTAGGCAGAGCGGTTGCGCGATCGGCTGATGCGGCGCGCGTCGCCGCCCGCAATCCGGGCGAGCTGTTCCGCCAATGGGTGGCCTGCATGCAGGATCGGCTGGCGGCGACCGCCGGGGCGGCGACGCACGCGCCGCCCTATGCGTCCGCCGACGAGATGGTCGCCGAGGTCCGGCAGCTCGAGCGCGCGCTGGGCGAGGCACGATGCGAGCGCATCGCCCGTCGCGTCGTGGCGCCGATCCGTCGCGAAGTGGAGGCGTTCCGGTTCTCGCTCGTCCGTCTGGATGTGCGTGATCACGCGCGTCGCCTGCGTGCCGCGACCGCGGCGCTGCGGCCGCGTCTGGAAGACGGGAGCCCAACTGCGGCCGGAGATGACGCGGCCTGGCTCCGCGGCGCGCTCGTGCTGCCGCGACGCGCGCCCGGCGCCGGCGACCCGGAGCCGCCTAACGACGCGCTCGAGGTGCTGCGCGAGATGCGCGCCACGCGGGCGCACGTTGACCGGCGCGCGTTCGGGAGCTACGTCGTCAGCGGCACCGAAAGCGCGGCAGATGTGCTCGCCGCGTATCTCCTGGCCAAGGAAGCCGGCCTGTTCGTGGACGACGCGGGACTCGAGAGCTGCACCGTTCCCATCGTGCCGCTCTTCGAGACGATCGACGACTTGCGCCGCGCCCCGGCCGTGATGCAGGAGCTGCTCGCCGTCCCGGTAGTGAAGCGGAGTGTCCGTGCGTCAGGCGGATTGCAGGAAGTGATGATCGGCTACTCCGACTCCAACAAGGATGGCGGGTTCCTCACGTCCAACTGGGAGCTCTACAAGGCGCAGGCCCGCCTCTCGCGCGTTGCCGCCGAGAACGGCGTGCGCATCGCGTTCTTCCACGGCCGCGGCGGATCGGTGAGCCGCGGCGGCGCGCCAACGCATCGTGCGATCGCCGCCCAGCCCCCGGATTCCATCGGCGGCCGTCTCCGCCTAACGGAACAGGGCGAGGTGGTCTCATTCAAGTACGCGCATCCCGACGCGGCTGCGTATCAGCTCGAGCTGCTCGCGTCGAGCGTCATGGAATGCTCGCTGCCCGGCGCACCGGCGGTGCCGGTGCCCGGTGCCGACGAAGCCATGGAGGCGCTGTCGGGGGCGGCGCACGCGGCCTATCGCGCCCTCGTGCACCATCCGCACTTCCTCGAGTATTTCGGCGCCGCGACACCCGTGGATGAGATGGGCCTGCTCAATTTCGGCTCTCGCCCGCCGCGTCGATCGCACACGCGCGACCTCGCTGACCTGCGCGCCATTCCGTGGGTGTTCGCCTGGACGCAAAGCCGGCATCTGATTCCCGGCTGGTACGGTGTCGGAAGCGCGCTCGACGCCTTTCTCACCATCCGCGGTGTGCGCGGCGAGTCGCTCCTTCGGCGCATGTTCGCCGGATCGCCCGTGTTCCGGCTGGTGATCGACGAAACCGAAAAAACGCTCCTGCAGGTGGACCTCGCCGTGGCCGCCGCGTACGCCGGCCTCGTGCCTAACGTGGAAGCGCGCGCCGCCATCCTCGACCTCGTCGGTGCCGAGTACGGCCGCACGGTGAAGACCGTGCTTCGCATCACCGGCGAAACGCGCTTGGCCGAGCGGTTTCCGCAGTTCCGCGGCCGGTTTGCGAGGCGCGTCCCGCTCCTCGAGGGGGCCCACAACCAACAAATCGAGCTTCTCCGCCGGGTGCGCGAGGCGGACGAGAAGGCTCGCTGGCTCCCGAGCCTGCTCCTCTCCATCAATTGCATAGCGGCCTGTTTCGGGACCGTCGGCTGACCATCGGGAAGGGGTCTTTCAGCCCAGTTTTCGCCTTGAATTGTCCGTTGCCGCGTGCGATTCATTTCTTTAGCAGGTGAATCGCCATTTCGTGTTCCTTCCCAATTTCGGGGGACTATGCGAGGCAACGGCAGTGCCGAGCTCGGCTATGCGCGGCTGACCCAACCTTTGGTGCGCGACTCGGGCGCGTTCCGTCCCGCCTCATGGGACGAAGCGCTCGACCGCGCCGCCCAGGGTTTCCGCCGCAACATTGCCGCGCACGGGCCTAACGCACTGGGGATCTTCAGCTGCTCCAAGTCGACCAACGAGATGAACTACTTGGCGCAGAAGCTGGCCCGGGTCGCGTTCGGCACGCACAACGTCGACAGTTGTAATCGGACCTGACACGCTCCGAGCGTCGTCGGTCTGGCGACGATCTTTGGAGCGGGCGGGGGCACGAGCTCGTACAGGGAGATCGAAGAAACCGATGTGATCTTCCTGTGGGGGGCGAATGCCCGCGAAAACCATCCGATCTTCTTTCATCACGTCCTGAAAGGCATCAACCACGGGACGCGGTTATATGTCGTCGACCCACGCCGCACCTCGTCGGCGCAGTGGGGCGACGTGTGGATGGGCCTGAACGTGGGGAGCGACATCGCGCTCGCCAACGCCATGGCCCGCGAGATCATTCACGCCGGTCTGGCGAATACGGAATTCATCGAGCGCGCGACCACAGGCTTCGAGGCGTATCGCGCTCTCGTCGAGTCGTACACGCTCGAGGTAGCCGAACGGATTACCGGCGTGCCGGCCGAGGTCATTCGCGAGGCCGCGCACACGTATGCGCGCGCCGACCGCGCGATCATTTGTTGGACGTTAGGCATTACCGAACACCACAATGCGACGGACAACGTCCTGGCCTTGATCAATCTCTCGCTCGTCACCGGACACGTCGGACGCTACGGCTCCGGCTTGAACCCCCTCCGCGGACAGAACAACGTGCAGGGCGGCGGCGACATGGGCGCGATTCCGAACCGGTTGGTTGGATTCCAGGACACCCTCGATCCCGAGGTCCGCGGCCGCTTCGATCGCGCGTGGAACGTGACACTCCCGGCGAGCTATGGCTGGACGGTCACCGAGATGATGCAGGCGATGGACCGCGGCGAGCTCACGTCGCTGTTCGTGATCGGCGAGAATCCCGCGCAGTCGGAGGCAGATCAGCACCACGCCGAAAAAATCCTGAGCGAGCTCGATCATCTCGTCGTACAGGACATCTTCCTCACCAAGACGGCGCAGCTCGCCGACGTCGTGCTGCCGGCCACCGCGAGCTGGTGCGAGGCCGAGGGCACCGTGACCAACAGCGAGCGCCGCGTGCAACGCGTACGCAAGGCGCTCGAGCCGCCCGGCGACGCGCGCGACGAGCTGTGGATCATTTCGCAGGTGGCCCGCCGGTTAGGCAAAGACTGGGGCACGCCTGACGCGGAGCAGGTGTGGGAGGAGATCCGAACGCTGGCGCCGGAGATGTTCGGCGGCATGTCGTACCGGCGCCTCGAGGAGCTCGACGGCATCCAGTGGCCGTGCCCCAACGAGCAGGACCCCGGCGCGCAGTTCCTGCACGGCCGGTTGTGGGCCGAGCCGGTGGGCGGCCCGTTAGCCGCGTTCTCGCTCACCGAGTACGATCCGCCGGTGGAGATGCCGGACGATGAATATCCGTTCACGCTCACCACGGGGCGCCGGCTCGACTCGTACAACACCGGCGTGCAGACGGCCGGCTACACGTCGCCGCTCCGGCGCGGCGAAACGTTGGACATGTCTCCCGAAGATGCCCGCCGACAGGATATTCGCACCGGCGATCTGGTGCGCATCACGTCGCGCCGCGGCAGCATCGTCGCGCCGGCGCGCATGGACGCCGGCCTGCGCGCCGGACTCGTGTTCATGACGCTCCATTTCCAGGATCAGGTGCGCGTCAACTTGCTCACGATCGACGCCACCGATCCCCGCTCCGGGACGGCCGAGTTCAAGGCGTGCGCGGTGAAGGTCGAGCCGGTGCGCGCGGCCGATGAAGCCCGCACCGGCGCTCACCACCGCCGCTCGGACCCTGTGTTAGGCGACTGATGGACCTGAAACTACTCGACGTCGGACCCACCGACGAGGAACGCGAGGCGATCGACGCCCGGCTCGGTCCTCCGGCTTCCGGATGGGACGGCGGCGAGCGCGTCGCATCGCGCGATGCACACGTCGCGTTCGGCGGACAGACGGCGCGCGCACGCAGACACGAGCTCTTGCCGGCGCTCCACGCCGTCCAGTCCCGCATCGGATGGATCAGCGAAGGCGCGATCAACTACATCTGCGCACGCCTCGACGTGCCACCGGCCGAGGCTTGGGGCGTGGCGACGTTCTACGCGCTGCTCGCCACCACGCCGCGTCCCACGCGCGTCGTCCACGTGTGCGATGACATCTGCTGCCGCACGCGCGGCGCCCGCGCCGTGCTCGACGCACTCGAGGCCGCGCACGGCGTGGCGCACCCGCGCGCGTTAGGCGTGGGGCACGTGGAAGTCGGCGACGACGACGTGATGTGGCTGCCCAGCCCGTGCCTCGGCATGTGCGACGAGGCACCGGCCGTACTGCTCACCGTGGCCGGACCCGAGCCCGTCGAGCGGCTCGTGGGCGGCGTGACGCCCGAGCGCGCGTTAGGCCTGCTCGACGGACGCGAAGATGGCACCGAGGCGACGCGCATCCCGTTGCCGCAGCGGGGTGACCCCGGGCTGCGCTTGCTCAAGCGGGTGGGCGTCGTCGACCCCGCCAATCTCGATGCCTATCGGGGCGCCGATGGCTATGTCGCGCTCAGACGTGCGTTCGCGCTCGGACGCGAAGGCGTGATTCGCGAAGTGCTCGACTCCAAGTTGTTAGGCCGCGGCGGCGCGGCGTTCCCGGCGGGCCGCAAATGGGACGCGGTGGCGCGCCAGCCCGAACGTCCGCACTACCTCATCTGCAACGCCGACGAATCGGAGCCGGGCACGTTCAAGGACCGCGTGCTCATGGAGGGGGACCCGTTCGCGATCGTCGAAGCGATGACGATTGCGGCGTACGCCACCGGGTGTGAGCAGGGATTCGTGTACATCCGCGGCGAGTATCCGTTAGCCATCGCCCGCGTACAACACGCCATCGATCAGGCGCGCGCGCGCGGCTACCTCGGCGATTCGATCCTGGGGCAGCCGTTCCGGTTCGACCTCGAGGTGCGGAAAGGAGCCGGCGCGTACATCTGCGGCGAAGAGACGGCCGTGTTCAACTCGATCGAAGGATTCCGCGGCGAGCCGCGCAACAAGCCGCCGTTTCCGGTGCAGGCGGGGTTGTTCGGCAAGCCGACCGTCATCAACAATGTCGAGACGCTGGCCAACGTCCCGCTCATCATGCTCGAGGGCGGACCGGCGTTCGCCGCACGCGGCACCGAACAGTCGAGCGGGTCCAAGTTGTTTTGCTTGTGCGGATCGGTGGTGAAGCCGGGCGTGTATGAGGTGACGTTCGGCGCCACGCTCCGTGACTTGATCGCGATGGCGGGCGGCATCACGCCGGGCCGCACCGCGCAGAGCATTCTGTTAGGCGGAGCCGCCGGGTTGTTCATCCGCCCCGACGAGCTCGACATCGCGTTGACGTTCGAGGGCGCGCGCGCCGCCAAGGCCACATTGGGCTCGGGTGTCATCATGGTGTTCGACGAGACCGCCGACATGGGCGACGTGCTGCGCCGCGTCGCGGCGTTCTTCCGCGACGAGTCCTGCGGGCAGTGTGTCCCGTGCCGCGTCGGCACCGTGAGGCAGGAGGAAGCGCTGCACCGGCTGGCCCTGAACAAGCCGCGCGGCAGCGTCGCCGACGAGCTCGCGTTGCTCGACGAGATCGGCCTCGCCATGAAAGATGCCTCGATCTGTGGACTCGGCCAGACCGCGTACAGTGCGGTGGAGTCGGCCATCAAGCGATGCGGATTGTTCAACGGGAAGACGCCATGACGCATCTCGTCGAGATCACGCGGCCCAGGCGCACCGTCGAGCTGACCATCGACGGGCAGACGGTCAAGGCCCCGGAGGGCACCACCATCCTCGATGCCTGCAAATCGTTAGGCACCGAGATCCCGACGCTCTGCTACCTCGACACGCTGCACCCGGTGAACGCGTGCCGCGTGTGCGTGGTGGAGGTGCAGAACGCGCGCGCGCTCGTGCCCGCATGCTCCCGCAAGGTCGAAGCCGACATGGTGGTATCGACCAACACCGAGCGCGTGCGGCACAGCCGCAAGATGGTGCTCGAATTTCTCGCGTCGTCCGTCGATTTGTCGACGACACCGGATGTCGCCGGATGGCTCGAGTCGTACGCATGCGAACCGGAGCGCTACGGCCCGCCGGCGCCCGACGCCGCCGCGGGCGAACGCGATGCCATGCCCGCGGGCCATCACGAGCCGCCTAACGCAGACTATGCCGCCACCGTGGGCCAGCCGGTGAAAGTCGACAACGACCTCTACGTGCGCGACTACGGCAAGTGCATTCTGTGCTACAAGTGCGTCGAAGCCTGCGGCACCGACTATCAGAATACGTTCGCGATCGCCGTCGCCGGGCGCGGATTCGACGCGCGCATCTCGACCGAGCTTGCGGTCGAGCTGCCCCAATCGGCGTGCGTCTACTGCGGCAACTGCATCGCCGTGTGCCCAACGGGCGCGCTCATGTTCAAGAGCGAGCACGACCACCGCGAGGCCGGCACGTGGAACGAGTCGAAGCAGACCCAGGTGAGCACGATCTGTCCGTATTGCGGCGTGGGCTGCACGCTCGAGCTCCACGTGCAGGACAACGAGATCGTGCGGGTCACGTCGCCGCTCGACCACGACATCACGCGCGGCAATCTCTGCATCAAGGGGCGGTTCGGGTGGCGGTTCGTGCAGAATCGGGCCCCAAGTCCGATGGCCGGTCCGGGCAACGGGGACGGCCACGGTCCGGGCGGAGGCCGCGCGACGAGCGACGGCGGCCGCGCCGGCGGGAACGGAGCCGGAGATGATCACGGTTAGGCGCGTGCCGTGAGCGACCAGCCGCCGCCGGGCTTGCGGCCCGACCATCCGCTGTTCGGGTTGGGCTACAGCCGGCCCGTCCGCGACCGCGCCTTCGAGCGACTCGATGGCGCGGTCGTTTCGTCTGGCGACGCGCCCGTCGCCGAGGAAGTGCCGGTGGCGTTCGTGTACAACCAACGGCCGCACGTCGTGATGATGGCGACACCCGACGACTTCGAGGACTTCGCGACCGGCTTCAGCATTTCGGAAGAGGTCGTCCGTTCGCCTGACGACGTGCAACGCGTGGAGGTCGTGCGGCACGGCCAGGGCGTGGAGCTCCAGATCACCGTCCCTGCCGACGCCGGCGACCGCCTCGCGGCGCGCGGGCGACAGCTCGCTGGGCGCACCGGGTGCGGCTTGTGCGGCGTCGAGACCATCGCGGAGGCGCTGCGCGAGCCGCGCACCGTGACGTGGCGCCAACCCATGGATCCAGCGGCCCTCTGGCGCGCGGAAGCTGAGTTAGGCACGAGGCAGGAATACAATCGGGTCACCGGCGCGATGCACGCCGCGGCGTGGTGCACGTTCGACGGCGCCATTCGCGTCGTGCGCGAGGATGTGGGGCGCCACAATGCGCTCGACAAGGTGATCGGTGCGTTGGCGCGCGAGCACGTGGATGCCAGCGGCGGCTTTCTCATCGTGACGAGCCGCGCGAGCTACGAGATGGTGCAGAAGGCCGCGGTCGCCGGCGTGCCGCTGCTCGCCGCCGTGTCTCGCCCGACGGGACTGGCCATTCGCCTGGCTATGGCGGCCGACGTCACGCTGGTCGGTTTGCTGCGTGGCTCGACGGCCAACGTGTACGCGCACCCGGAGCACATTCGCGGCGTGCACACGGCCGCTCCGTAAGGCACCTCCTCAGCCGCGGTCTCGTGTTCGCGCCGCGGCGGGGATCTGCTTCTCGTACTCCACCGCCGCCGCCGTTCGGTTCCCCACGCCCAACTTCTGATACAGGTTCTGCGTGTGGAATTTCACGGTGCTCTGGCTCACGCCTAACTTGCGGGCGATGGCCGCGTTGGAGAGCCCCGATGCGAGGTGCCCCCACACTTCACGCTCCCGGTCCGAAAGTGCGCCAGGGCCCGCCACCGCGCGCTCCGCCGGTTTGCGCATCCATCGTCGCGCCGCCTGCGGAAACACGAGCACGCCCGCATGCACCGCGCGAATCGCGTCGACCGTCCGGGCCGGACTGTCGGTCTTGAGCGCGATGCCGTCCGCGTGATGCTCGAGCGCCGCGCGCAGCGACTCGCCATCGCCGTAGGCCGTGAGCACCAGCACGCGCGCCGGCACCTGCTCGGCGCGCAGTTTGGTGAGCACGTCGTATCCGTTGGTCGCGCCTAACTCGAGATCGAGCACCACCACGTCGGGCCGGTGCAGGCGCGCCAGGTCGGCCACGCGCGCGCCGTCGGTAGTCGTTGCCACCACCTCGATGCCGGGCTCGGACTCCATGAGCCCGCGGAGGCCCTCGAGGACCAACGGATGGTCGTCCACCAACAGCACCTTGATCATGCGGGCGCCCGGCTCATGACAGCGGGAGACGAATCGTGACCACGGTACCGGCGCGGCCGGAGCTGATCGACAGCTTGCCGTTCATGATCGCTACACGATCGCGCATCCCGCGCAGGCCGAAGTGCCCGCCGGCCACGCCGACGTCCACCTCTTTCTTGAGCACCTTGGCCACATTGAAGCCCCGTCCGCGGTCGCGCACGCGCACGACGATGTGGCGACGGTCCGCCCGCGCCAGCACCTCGAAGCTCGTCACGCCGGCGTGCCGGGTGGCGTTGGCGAGTGCTTCCTGCAGGATGCGGTAGAGCGAGATCTTGAGGGAGAGCGGCACCTCGTCGGGCAGCGGCGAGGCGAGCGAAAAGTCGACCGTGGCGCCGGTGAGCGACTCGTGCTGCACCACCAGCTGCTCCAAGATCGCGCCTAACGGACGACGCTCGAATTCCGGCGGCCGGAAGGCGCCGATGAAGCTGCGGATCTCGCCTAACGCTCGCTCGAGCGATGCCGCCACGCGCGCCAACGCGACCGACGCGTCGCCCGCTTGGAGCTCCGGCCGGTGGCGGAGCGTCTGGATTTGCGACAGCGCGCCGAAGATGTCTTGCACCGGACCGTCGTGGATGTCGAGGATGATCTGCTGCAGATCCCGCTCGGCTGCCGCCAGGAGACCGCGCGCCGCCACCGACGCGCGCCGCGGACGAGCCGCAGCGCGCGCGGCACGGCCACGGCGCGAAGACGACGAGGGCGAGGCGGAAGACATCGTCTCCCATCCTCGCCCTCACTGGCCCGGTTCGTCAAGGCGATTCGGACAACATCCGCCGATCGTGGATGCCAGTTGCTGGCGCGGTCGACTACGGGGTCCCTTTCCCTGTCCCAGCCCCGCTTCCTGCGCCGGATGACTGCCCGCCATCGGCTTTCGCCACCGCGTCACCAAGCTCGGCGTACGCCTTGGTCGAGAGCTCTTGAAACGGCATCGCCCGGTACGTCACCTTGCCTGTCGGGTCGATCACGTACAGGACGCGCGTGTCGAGCTTGTACTTGTCGTTGTAAATGCCGTACTGCCTGCCGATGTCGCCGGTCGAGTCGCTCGCGAACAACACCGGGAAACTTTCCTCGTGCGCCCAGGCGGCCAACGTGGTATCGGGATCCACGCTCATCGCGAGCACGACGACCTTCTTGCCACCGTTGAAGAGCTTGGCGTACTGATCACGGTACGCCTCCATTTGAACGGTTCAGCCCTTCGTGCGTGCCTTGAAGAAGAAGGCGAGCACCACCGTTTGTCCGCGCAGGCCGGACAACTTGATCGGATCCTTGAGTACGCCGAATCGGGTGGCGCCGGGCGCGGTGAAGTCAGGCGCTTGCTGCCCAACGTTGACGGCCTTGGTGGTGTCCTGCGCGCGCGCGGGAGCGGCGACCAGGGACACGGCCAAAGCGGGCAGAGCCAGGAGACCAACGGCACGAGCGGGGAAGGGCATGAAGACTCCGGGAACAAGGGAATAGGGAACAGGGAACCGGGACCAGGGACAAGGGAATCGGCGCGCTGTCGCCGCGCCAGGCCGGTGCATTGCGGTGGCTCATCACCGAGATGTACGACGAATGAGCCGACGCCTAACGCTATGCACCCAGCACGTCGGCGAAGTACGCGGACAGGCGAATCTCGAGCGGGGGCACGCCGGCGTTGGGCTGCCACCGCAATAGCCTATTGAGAATCGTTGGACGCTCGTTCGTTGGGCGCCAGCACTCGATGGCCCGGGCGTCGAGGTCAACGATCCAGTAGTCCGGCACCCCCTGGTTTTGGTACAGGCGCCGCTTTACGCCTCGATCACGACGCTTCGTGCTTGGCGAGACAACCTCGACCGCCAAGATCAAGCGCTCCGCCTCTTGCCAGGATTGTGGTGCGCGGCCTTCGACGAGCGGCGCAACGAACAGATCCGGTTCGACCATGTTCCTGTCGTCGAACTCCACATCGGCTGGCGCCAAGATGGCTTCGCCGATCGCATGCGCCGCGAGGTATTGGTAGATGCGCAAGAAGAGTTTTCGGCACGCGGCCTGGTGCGGCCACGTTGGCGCGGGGCTCACGAGCAAAGCTCCGCCGACGACTTCGTAGCGGTTGCCGTCGTCGGGCAGCTCGTGCACCATCTCGGTGGTCCATCGCCCCTGTTCGGATGCCATGACCATAACCTCATCTCCTCGGCGCGGTGGGCGCAAGTGCACATGCGCCAGCGTACCTGTACAGGGTCGCCGAGGAGACATCAAAATGCATCCAGCCGCATGCAAGGTGTGCGGTGGCGAACGAAGCGCTTGCTTAGGGCGACAACCGGAATGCGACCTTGATGCTGCGTTCCGCGCGCTTGCTCAGCGCCGCGTCGATCGCCCGGCGATACTGCGCCAGCGGGAACACGTGCGTGACGAAGTCGCCGATGGGCGCTCTGCCTAACGCAATGAGCTGCGCGGCCTCGTCGAACGCCGAGCGGGCCGGGCTCGCGTGCGCGTGCGCGCCGTAGCACAGACTTCCGCGCACCGTCAGCTCCTTGAGCCAGAGCGGCGTCCAGTCGATGAAGTTCATCGTCGTCGAGTTGCCTAACAGAACGATCGTGCCGCCGGCGCGCGTGACCCGCATCGCGTCGTCCATGGCCGCGGCGCCGCCCACGCACACGAAGGTCTGGTCGAATCCGCCCACGCCCACCGGCTTCCCGATGATCGGCGTCAACAGCCGCGCGCCGCCCGCGTCGGCGAGCACGGGCAGGTACTCGCCGTGGGCGTCGATGCCGCTCTCGACGCCTAACTGTTGGGCGCGCTCGCGCTGGAAGGCGTGGCGGGCGAGCAGCGTGAGGCGGGCGCGCGGCGCGAGTGCGCGCAGCGCCGCGATCGTGAGGAGCCCGATGGACCCGCCGCCGATCACCAGCACGCGCGCGCCGTCCGCGGGCAGGTTCGCGCGCACCGCGTGGACAGAGCAGGCGAACGGCTCGACGAGCACCGCCTCCTCGTCGCGCATCGCATCGGGGACGGGCACCACCTGCGACTCGTGCGCCACGAACGTCTCGCCCCAACTCCCGCCCAACCCGCGCGTCGTGCCTAACAACATCCCCGGCGCCACCAGGCCGTCGGTGAAATGCGCGCAGCGCGAGTGATCGCCGGCGGTGCAGGCGCCGCACGCCGGGGCGATCTCGCGGGGCTCGCAGCAGAGCAGGGGATTCACCGTCACCCGCGCGCCGGCGGCCGCGGTTCGCACCGCCCGGCCCACCTCCACCACGTCGCCCACGTTCTCGTGCCCGATCACGAACGGAAAGGACGAGAACGGCGACGTGGAGGGGCTCGCCTTGAGACGGATGACATTGAGGTCGCTGCCGCAGATCCCGCCTAACCGAGTCCGGATGCGCACCCAGTGCTCGGAGGGCAGCGCCGGCTCGCCGACGTCGCCGTAGCGCGTGCACGCCAGTGCACCCACGTAGAAGCGGTCGGAGACTTTCCCCGCGGCCAACGTGGCGACGTAACGCGGAATCGGCGCCGCGAACGTGATCGCCTTCACGCGCCTGCCTTTGGCTCCACGCCTAACGCCGGCGTCACCACGCGCAACGCGCTCGGCACGCACGTCACCTCGAGCGTCGCCGAGCCGGCGCGGTTGTATTCGCCGTCGGTCTCGTAGGCCGGCGGCGCGCCGAATGAAAGCGTGAAACGCGCCGCCTGCGTGGTGCGCACTTCGGGTTTCCCCACGTGCGTGCCTTTGGTGGCGGCGCCGAACAGCGCGATGCGCCGCATCGGCGACGCCGCGCCGATCGCCACCGCGTCCAACAATCCATCGGTCACGCTCGCGCCCGGCGCGATGCGGAACGCACCGCCGAAGTTCTTGCCGTTGGCGATCACCAGCATGAGGTGCGGCTCTGGCCCGCGCGGCGCCACGTCGATGGTGATGCCGCGATACCCGAACAACTGGCGCAGCGCGCAGTAGAGATAGAGCGCGTCGCCCTTGAGCCAGTTCACGATCTCGACCTGCTCGAGCACCGCGATGTCGAAGCCGAATCCGGCCACGTTCAGGAAAAACCGGTCTTCGATGCGCCCCACGTCGACGCGCACGTCGGGCCCGTCCACCGCCAGCCGCGCCGTGGCCGCGAAGTCCGATGCGGGTGCGCCGACGGTCTTCGCGAAGTCGTTGCCCGTGCCGGCGGCCGCGAGCGCCAGCCTAACGGGAGCGCCGGCGCGCAGGATGGCGTTGGCCACGTTGCTCCACGTCCCGTCGCCGCCCACCGCGACGATCGTGCGCACGCCATCCTGGATGGCGCGAAGGGCGACGGTTCTCTCGTCGCCCTTCGCCTTCGTGCTTCGAATGTCGGTGACGCCAACGGCGGCGAACGCCTGCCTAACTTTCTCCGCCGCCTTCGCGCCCCGCCCCTTCCCCGAGGCGGGGTTCACGATGACGCATACGTCCGTCATCGCCGCGCGTAGCTGGCCAGCTGCTGCAACGGGTGGAAGGTCTGCTTGCCGCCCTTCATCCACAGCTCGCGGAACGGCGTCACGTCCACTTCCCAATCCTCGAGCAGATCGGTCATTGCTTGCGAGTGGATCTGGATGCCGCCGCGCTCTTCTTCGTTCTCGCTGAACTGACCCTGCATTACGATCGTGGACGAGTAGGCGCCATCATCGTCGTTCATGAACGCTTGGTAGCGATGCTCGACGTTGGACCACTCGTGCTCCGTCACCGTCATGTCGACGATCGACTGGCCGCGATCGGTGGCGTGGATGGTGATGTGTCCGTCGCCGCGCTCCCACGCGATCGAAATGTCCTGCATGTAGTGCGGCAGGTGCCACCGCTCGATGGCGTGCTCGCGCGACTCGCGTGTCGTGGTGCCTAACCGGAACGGATAGAACGCCGACCGGGGCCACGGCTGCCCCTGCTCGATGCGCGGCGAGACGAGAATCGAAAGAATCAACTCGCCGTACTCGCCCACCGGGCTCTGATGGAAATCGAACGCCATCACGCTCAAGACGCTCGAGCCGTGGTGCGGCTCGATGGGCTGAAGATCCGGCGGCAGGATGGCGCGCGCATTCTCCGTCGGAAACTCGAAGAAGCCGCCGATCGCGTCGCGGAAGTGATACTGGACGAACCCGTCATTTCTGCTGCTCATACGAGGATCCCCTCTTCACGAAGGACGCGGACGAGGATGGCCACGCCCTCGTCGAGTTGGTCGAAGGTGTGCGAGGCCGAGATCGACACGCGGAACCGGGAGCGATGCTTGGCGACGGCGGGATAAATCACAGGCTGCAGATACAATCCGGCACGGAACAACTGGTGGCACAACTCGAAGATGCGACGGTCGTTCCGCACCATGATCGGAATGATCTGCGACGTGGAATCACCCACATCCACGCCTTCATCCTCGAGCGCCTTACGGATGTGCTTCACGTTTTCCCACAACTTGGTGCGAAGCTCGGGCTCTGCCTGCGCGATTTCCAGCGAACGAAGCACGCCGGCCGTCACGACGGGTGAGAGTGCGCACGAGAACACGCGCGACCGCGCGAAACCCTTGAGGTAGTTGTAGAGATTCTTCGAGCCGGCCACGTAGCCGCCCTGTCCGCCGAGTGCCTTCGAGAACGTGCCGATGTGAATGTCGACCTCATCCTCGAGGCCGAACTTCTCGGCGACGCCGCGACCGTTGTCGCCGTAGAGGAACGCGGAGTGTGCTTCGTCGAGCATGATGCGCGCGCCGTACTTCTTCGCGACCTCGACGAGCTCGGGCAGCGGACATACATCGCCGTCCATCGAGTACACGCCCTCGATAGCCACGAGCTTTTTGCCCGTGGTCGAGCGAAGTTTCTTTTCGAGGTGCGCGGGGCTGTTGTGCCGGAAGAACTGGACGTTTGCCTTGGACAGAATGGCGCCGTCCACGATGCTCGCATGTGCGTTCTGGTCGGCGATGACCCAGTCGCCGGGTCGCATGAGACCCGAGATCATGCCCACGTTGGTGCTGTAGCCCGTAGGGAATACCATCGCTGCTTCTTTGCGCTTGAATCGCGCGATGGCTTCTTCGAGCTGGACGTGCACGTCCATCGTCCCGCTCAAAATCGGCGAGCCGGCTGCGCCCAATCCGTACTGATCGAGCGCCGCTTTCGCGGCCGCGATCACCTCGGGACGATACGACAGTCCGAGGTAGTTGTACGACGACAGATTGAGGAGCTTGACGTGCCGGTGATGCAATCCTTCAGTGAGGTGCACCCATCCTTGCGGCGGCGTTGACATCGCCTGTGCGAACAGATAGTAACCCTGCTGCACGGCGCGGGTGTACCACTCGTTGTATGGCTCCAGTATCGCGAACGGGTCATCGCTCGACGAATAGAAGAAGCTACTGTAATCGTAGTCGGAGACGCTCATGCTCGTCTGCGCTTCGACTCGTGTTGCCATGGGTGACCTCCAAGTGAATGCCGAGAGCGCCGGCTTGTCTCCGCAGCACGTTCCTCCCCCGACCCAAGTTCGTGCATCCCCCTCTCTCAGCACCCGACTTGCACGCATCGGGCGCGCGCTGCGCAGCGGCATTTTCTTCGTCATCTACTTCTGCTACCTGACACTGATCATGGGCCTTGGGCAGCGTCTGCTGCTGTGGCCCGCGATTTTTCTGTTCCCGCGGCGTCGCCGGGCCATGGTGCGTGCCTGGCTTCGCTTTCATGCGACTGCCACCGTACGCATGGCGCGCGTCTTGGCCGGCGTGCGCCTTACGACGTCCGGATCAGTGGCCGCCGAGAGTTGCATCGTGGTGATGAATCACCAGTCTGTGCTCGACATCCCCCTCGGCCTTACACTCGTACCCGGTCCGTATCCTTTGATCCCCACCCGCGACCGATATCGGCGCGGTATTCCCGGCATCTCACCGCTCAGTCGTCTCGCGCGATTCCCGTTCCTCTCTCAGAAGCGCGCGCTGTCACGGCCCGAGCTTGCTGCACTCACTGATGCTGCTGACCAAGTTGGGCGCGGCGAGCAATCGCTGCTGATTTTTCCCGAAGGACATCGCACCGACGACGGCCGCATTGGCCGCTTCATGCGCAACGGTCTTCGGATCACGCTCGCGCGCGCGTCCCGACCTGTCTATTGTGTAGTGGCTGACGGCATGTCGCACGCCCGCACGTTCGCGGACGCATTTTCGCGATTTGCCGACACCCACATTCGAGTCGTCGTGCTGGGACCGTTCCCTCCACCCTCAGATGATGCGCACGTCGACGCGTTCATCGACATGCTTCACGAGCGTATGACGCTGGAGCTCGATGCCATGCGGCAGGCCGATCGAGCGCCGTCGCCTGGTGATGCCCCTCCTTCACAATCGGTTCCATCTGCCCGCGCCGACTGATCCGGCGCGACGCGCCCAACTCGCAACTGGACTGGACAGTGCGCGATCCGCGCGCACCGACGAGCTTGCTGCATTTCTGGCGAACGCGTGTGGCGACACCACGATCGCGCTCGTGCACTACGGATCTCACGCCCAACTGTCCGATGCTCGACCCGAGAGCGCGCACGATTTCTTTGTCATCGTGGACCGCTATCGGGATGCCTACCGTTCACTAGCCGCGCATGGCGTCGCACGGTTTCGGCCGCGCGTGGCCACGATGCTCAATCACGTGCTCGCGCCAAACGTCATACGTGTCACGGTGCCCGGCGTCGCGCCGGCGCTGGAAGCAAAGTGCGCCGTGTATTCGTGGTCCGATTTTCGCCTTGCTGCATCGGTCCACGCGAAGGATCACTTCGCGTTGGGCCGTCTATTTCAACACGTACAAATCGCGTGGACGCGTGACCAGGAGAGCCGTGTCCGAATTATCGACGCACTGGTCGGCGCGCGCATCGCGACGTTCGCGTGGGGCAGGTGGTACGTGCCCCGACAATTCGATGTGGATGCGTACTGCCGGACGCTACTCGAGACGTCTTTTGCCGCAGAGATTCGGCCCGAAGGGAATGAGCGCGTCGATATGCTACTCGCCGCGCAACGCGAGACGTTGATTCCGGTGTATTCGGAAGTATTGGACCAGTTTGTCCAGCAAAGGATACTTGCACGGGATGGTAAAGTCTACACCATGGTGGTACCGGTTGGAAAGTGGGCCAAGTTCCGTGCCGCCATGTATTTCCGCCGTAGTAAACTTCGTGCGACGACGCGTTGGCTCAAGTACGTCGCATTGTACGACGACTGGCTGGAGTACATCCTTAAGAAGATTGCGCGCCGAAGCGGGGTCTCGGTCGAGCTGACCGAGCGCGAACGGCGCTGGCCGCTCATTTTTCTTTGGCCCAAGGCCATTCGATACCTCAGATCTCGACCACAACGAAAAAGCTGAAATGACGCCAACGACGTACGCTGCCCTGATACTCGCCGGAATGTTCGTTTTGACCATGCCTGTGTTCGCCCTGGTGTCGCGCAACCGTCCGGTGGACGCGGATGTGGCGCGGCGCCCCACGACCTTTCTGTTGGGCACATGGGTGCGCGACTGGCTCATGTGGCTCATTTCGCCTGCCGAACGTGCGTTCGTGGCTTGGGGTGTGTCCCCGGACGTGTTCAACTACTTCGGCGGCCTCATGGGATTGGTGGCCGGCATTGCCTACGCCAAGGAATCGTTAGCACTCGGCGGCTGGTTGGTGCTGGTGGGCGGTGTGGCGGACATCATCGACGGCCGGATCGCCCGCGCGCGGCGGGTCGCGTCCGACTACGGCGAGTTCCTGGATTCGATGCTCGACCGGTTCGCCGAGATGTTCGCGTTCATTGGTCTGGCGGTGTATTTCGAGGCCGTGCCGCTGGCGATGACGGCGACGATCCTTGCGTTAGGCGGATCGCTGATGGTGAGCTACGCGCGGGCCAAGGGCGAGGGCGTGCGGGTCGACTGTCGCGGCGGCGTGATGCAGCGGGCCGAACGGCTGGTGTTGTTGGGCCTGGCGTCGATCGTCGACAGCCCGCTTACGCGCGCGCTCCACTGGCACAACGGCGCGATCCTGCTCACGGTGATCGTGCTGATCGGGGCCGGTTCGATCGGGACGGCGGTGTATCGCACGGTCTTCGTCGCCCGCGAGCTTAGGCGGCGGGAACGGGAGACGGGCGAAGGCAAACACATCGTGTGAGGGAAGCGCGTCGCCGGCGCGCGCGTCGGGAACTAGGGAACGGGGAACGGGGCTCCGCACGCCCTCGGCTCGCCTAACTGAATGCGGCGGTGGCGGCGGGGTCCCGGTTCCCCGTTCCCTGTTCCCCAAGCGCGCGCTAGCGCGCGCTTCCCCTTTTCCCCGCCAACGATCTCAGCACGTACGGCAGGATTCCCCCGTTTCTGTAGTACGTTGCTTCTTCCGGCGTGTCGATACGCGAGCGCACCTGGAATGTCGTGGGCGCGCCGTTAGGCGGAGTCGCCCGCACGGTGAGCAGCGCGCGCGGGGCGAGCGCGTTCGAGAGGCCGTCGAGATCGTAGCTCTCGAATCCCGTCAGGCCCAACGATTGGCGCGTCGCGCCATCCACGAACTCGAGCGGGATCACGCCCATGCCCACCAGATTCGAGCGGTGGATGCGTTCGAACGATTCGGCGATCACCGCCGAGACGCCCAGGAGCAACGTGCCCTTGGCGGCCCAGTCGCGTGACGAACCGGTGCCGTACTCTTTCCCGGCAATGATCACGAGCGGCGTGCCCTTCGCGCGGTACGCTACAGAGGCGTCGTAGATCGTCACCGGCTTCGCGCCGGCTTCGAGCGCGGTCCACCCGCCTTCGGTGCCCGGCGCCAGCTCGTTGCGGAGGCGAATGTTGGCGAACGTGCCGCGCATCATCACCTCGTGATTGCCGCGACGCGCGCCGTACGAGTTGAAGTCCGACGGTTTGACGCCGTGCGCGATCAGCCACTGGCCTGCGGGGCTCTTGGCCGGGATCGAGCCGGCGGGCGAAATGTGATCGGTGGTGATCGAGTCGCCGAGCATCGCCAGCACACGCGCGCCCGCGATCGGCCTAACGAGCGGCGGGTCCAACGTCACGTCCTGGAAGAACGGCGGATTCTTCACGTACGTCGAATCGTCCGACCAGGCGTAGCGGTCGCCCGTCGGCACCGGCAGCGCCTTCCAGCGGTCGTCGCCGTCGAAGACGTTGGCGTATTCCTTGGTGAACATCTCGCTCTTCACCGACGACAGCATGGTGTCCTGCACTTCCGTGGACGACGGCCAGATGTCGCGCAGGAACACGGGGCCGTCGGTCCCGACGCCTAACGGCTCGGTGGCGAGATCGATGTCCATGCGGCCGGCGAGCGCATACGCCACCACGAGCGGCGGCGAGCCGAGGTAGTTGAACCGCGTGAGCGCGTTCACGCGTCCCTCGAAGTTGCGGTTGCCGGACAACACCGCAGCCACCACGAGCTTGTGTGCCTCGACCGCATCGGCGATTTCCTGCGGCAGCGGGCCGGAATTGCCGATGCAGGTGGTGCAGCCGTACCCCGCCAGGTAGAAGCCAAGCTTCTCGAGCGGCGCCATGAGGCCGGACTTCTCGTAGTAGTCCGACACCACCTTGGAGCCCGGTGCCAGGCTCGTCTTGACCCAGGGCTTTACCGTTAGGCCTTTCTCCACGGCCTTCTTGGCGAGGAGCCCGGCGCCGATCATCACCGAGGGATTCGAGGTGTTGGTGCAGCTGGTGATCGCGGCAATCACGACCGAGCCATGGTTGATCGTGAACGTCTGCCCGCGCATGCGCACGGTGACGGCGGTGGCCGCGCCCGTGGCGGTCGCGGCCGCGACGCCGCCGCCCGATGCCGCGGCGGCTGTGCCTAACCGCTCGAGCTCGCCCTCGAGCGCCTCGCCGAACATCGCCTTCGCTTTGGGAAGCGGCACGCGATCCTGCGGCCGCTTGGGACCGGCGAGCGACGGCTCGACCGTGGCCAAGTCCAGTTCGATCGTGTCGCTGAATACCGGATCCGGCGCATCGTCCGTGCGGAACATGCCCTGTTCCTTGCAGTACGCTTCGACCAGCTTGGTCTGCTGTACGCCGCGTCCGGTGAACCGCAGATACCGGAGCGTCTCGTCGTCGACCGGAAAGAACCCGATCGTCGCGCCGTACTCGGGCGCCATGTTGCCGATCGTCGCGCGGTCGGCCAGCGACAGCGACGATAGGCCCGCGCCGTAGAACTCGACGAACTTGCCCACGACCTTCTTCTTGCGGAGCATCTGCGTGACCACGAGCACGAGGTCGGTGGCGGTCGAGCCGGCCGGCAACCGGCCGTGCAACTTGAAGCCCACCACCTCCGGCACCAGCATCGAGAGCGGTTGGCCTAACATGGCCGCCTCGGCCTCGATCCCGCCGACGCCCCATCCCACCACGCCTAACCCGTTGATCATCGTGGTGTGCGAGTCGGTGCCGACTAACGAATCGGGGTACGCCGCGCGCCCGCCGTCCTGCTCGGCGCTGAACACCGAGCGGCCCAGATACTCGAGGTTCACCTGGTGGCAGATGCCCGTGCCCGGCGGCACGACGCTGAAGTTGCGGAACGCGCGCTGCCCCCAGCGCAGGAACGCGTAGCGCTCGCCGTTGCGCTCGTATTCTTTCGTGGTGTTGATGAGCAGCGCCGCTTCGGTGCCGTACTCATCGACTTGCACCGAGTGATCGATGACGAGGTCGGCCGGCTGCAGCGGATTGATCTGTGTGGGATCGCCGCCCAACCGGGCGATCGCGTCGCGCATCGCCGCCAGGTCGACCACCGCCGGGACACCGGTGAAGTCCTGCAGCAACACGCGCGCGGGGCGGAACGCGATTTCCTGCTCGCGCCCCGCTTTCACGTCCCAGGTGGCGAGCGAGACGATGTCGTCTCGCTTCACGAAGGCGCCGTCTTCGTTGCGCAGCAGGTTTTCGAGCAGCACGCGCAGGGAAATCGGGAGGCGATCGATGCGCGCGCCGGGAAGCGAGGTGAGCTGTGAGGCGTCGAGGCGGTAGATGGTGTAGCCGGTGCCGCCGACGTTCAACGTCGAGCGACTACCGAACGAATCGAGAGAGGACATGTGCACTCGCGATCGGTGCGCACCGCCATTCGAGCGGGCGCCGTGAAGACCAGAGCCACTGCCGCCGCTTGAGCCGCGGCGACAGGCTGCTGACAATCTACACGGACTGCACGAGGGCGGTCATGCGTCGCCGGAGAACGTGTAACACCATGCCTCGCCATCGAGCACGATCTCACCCGTCTGCCGCCGGACAACGATGCGCAGCTGCGTGACAGGTTTGGTTGCGTGCACACTCAGCACCTCGGCTTCGGCCGTGACAGTGTCGCCGATGTAGACGGGTGCGGTGAACTTCCAGTTCTGGCTCAAGAACACGGTGCCCGGTCCGGGCATGTCCATGGCGACGAGCGCGTGCAGCACGCCCGTGGTCAGGCCGCCTTGCGCGACCAAGCGTCCGAACCGGGTGCGCGCCGCGAAGGCCTCGTCGAAGTGCAGCGGATTGTAGTCGCCGGTGAGCTCGGCGAACGTGCGGACTTGATCGGGCCCAATCGTGAGGCTGCGGCTGGCACGCCGGCCTACAGAAACTGAAAACATGGAATGAGGGAAGCGCGCGCTTGTGCGCGCTGGGGGAATCGCTACGCTGAGGGAACAGGACACGAACGCGGGCACCGATGATCGGTAAGGATGGTACGCTTCCCCAAGGCGGCGCCAGCCGCCCCTTCCCACAGGCGCAGCGCTTCCCCCAGCGCGCACGCGCGCTTCCCTCTACATCGTCACCACCAATGGCGCGCCGTTCCTTATCACAATGGTGTGCTCGTGATGGACGGCGATGGCGCCGTCGCGGGTGCGGAGGGTCCATCCGTCGCGACCGTCGACGGGGCGCGTGGGTCGCGGTGTGACCATCGGTTCGAGGGCGATCACGAGGCCCGGCGTGAGTACGCCGTGCGTGTCCGGATCGGACCAGTTAGGCACGGCCGGGTCCTCGTGTATGCGGCGGCCGACGCCGTGGCCGGCCAACTCGCGCACGACAGCGAACCCGTGTCGCTTCACTTCGCGCTCGACGGCGCCGCCCAACTCGGTGAGGCGCGTACCGGCGCGCGCCGTGCGCAGCGCCGCGTTGAAGGCCTGTCGTGCACAGCGTTGCAGATCGCGAGCCTGCGCGGCGGCCGGCGTCACGATCACCGTGACGGCGGAGTCGGCAATGTATCCATCGAGCTCGAGCGTCACGTCCAACTTCACGACGTCGCCGCCCGTGAGGACGCGCGGCCCCGGGACGCCGTGCACGATCTCATCGTTCACGCTGATGCACGTGAAACCCGGAAAATCGTACGCGAGCTGCGGCGCCGATCGCGCGCGCTCCGCGCGCGCGAACCGCGCGCCGATGTCGTCGAGCGCGCCGGTCGTGATACCGGGTCGCACCGCCGCGCGCATGGTCTCGAGCGTGCGCGCGACGAGATGCCCGGCGCGTTGGAGGCCGGTGAGGTCGGTGGCGGAGCCAATGGTCATGGCGGCAGGGAAGCGCGCGCGTGCGCGCGCTTGGGGACGCGCTGGCGCTCGGGGAACGGGGAAACGGGATGGAAGAACATCGGCGAACCACGGAGGTGAGTTCAGTGCACCAAGCTTGCTTTCGTTAGGCAACCCAAAAAGCCACGGCGAAACCCTTTCCCGCCCCTTTCCCCGTTCCCCAGGCGCAGCGCTTCCCTCAGCGCGCGCCGCCGCGCGCCTACCTGCTCTTGAAGTATTGCACGGCGCGCTCGTGTCGTTCCGCTGCGGCGCGCGACTTGAACGTGCCCAAGTTGCGGCGCTTGCCCGTGCTCGGGTTTTTCTTGCGCGAGTAGAGACGGTATTCGCCGGATTTGAGTTTGCGAATCATGAGGTCCTCCCGGCCGCGCGGGTTTTGTCGTGGTGCCAGAGCACGATCGCGAGCAGGATCGCGCCCACCGAGACGCCCGCATCGGCCACGTTGAACGTCCAGAAATGCCAGGCGCCGAATCGGACGTCGATGAAGTCCACGACGCCGCGCGCCGACCGCAACCGGTCGATGAGATTGCCTAACGCACCGCCCGACACCAGGCCCAACGCGGTCGCCAGCCACACATCCGACGCGGCGGCGCGGCGGTACATCCCGTACAGCACCACCAGCGCGATCAGCACCACCGCTACCAGCGCGCCGCGCGCGGCGAGCCCGCGACCGATTTCAATTCCAAATGCGGTGCCCGGATTGTACGTCAGCGTCAACTGCACGATGGTGCCGATTAGCGGATGGGCGATGTGCGCCGGCTCGAGGTACGACACAGCCAGCAATTTCGTGACGAAGTCGGCCACCACCACGAACGCGGCGAGCGGCCAGTACGCGAGGGCCTTGCGCGACATGCCGCCGGCGGGCGCGACGTCTCCGCGAGGCACGCCTCCTGACGAGGGATCCGCGCTCACGCGAGTCCCAAGTAGTGGCATCCGGCTTCCTCGGCCCGTGTGACGCCGAAGATCCCCGACGGGACCAGCGTTACGCCCGGCACGAGCGATCGCTTGAGCTGGGCCTCCACCGTGTCCACGGATTGTTTGGTCTTCTCGGCCAGCTCTTGAGCGACTCCGCCGAGCGCCAGGTTGCAGCAGAGCACGATCGCGCCGCGCGCGATGAGCGCGTCGAGCGCCGACGTCGCATCGGTGAGCGCATACGGGTCGTTGGGCTTGACGCCGACGAACGGATTCCGCGCGGCCTTCTTGCCGGTGGTGGGATCTTTGAGCTTCGTCCGGTCGGCGAGATAATCGTAGCGTGCCCAGACATCGTTGCCGAGCGCGATCGGGACGCCCTTGTGCCGTATAACGATCACGGCGTTGATATCCGAATCTTTGGTGCCGTACACCTGGTGAAAGTTGTCGAGGTACAGACCGGCTTTGTTCAAGGCCTCACCGTCGGCGACAGCCGGCGAGTCGAACACCTGTCGGTGCTGTGCGGTGAGCTTGTCGACCCACGACAGGTCCCACGGTCCGCGCGGCGCCGGTGTCGTGTCGGCGCGGGCGCTGACATCCGGGCGTCCGTTGGGCAGCTCGCCCGCGGCGGCGTGCGACGGGCGCACGAGGCCGCCCGCCGCGAACGCGACGGCGGCCGTCGCCAGTTGGGCGAGGAAACCGCGCCGCGGTGATTCGGGCGGCGGGTCGGCGGGTTCCAGACGGTGTGACATGATCGCCGTGCGAGTAAAGAGAGCTGAAGGGCGGTGAGACTGAGAAATACTAGGTGGAACGCGAAGGGGGGAAGAGTACAGGAGCAACGCGGTGCGTTGCGCCTGTTCTCTTCCCCCCTGGTCGTGCGAAATCCCAGCTTACTTCTTCGACCCTTTCCGCGTGGAGCGGAGCTCGCGAAGGAGCCGGTCCATAACGCTCGTGGTTGATTCGCGCGAGTGTTTCTTCTCGCGATCGAGGAAGGCGCGTGCCGCCTTGCTCACCCAGATCGTGGTCTGGTCCTCCCGATACTCACGATAGCGATCCCGCGTGGGCATGAATGAACCCCTCGGTGTAAGGGTGAAATGATAAACCAGCCGCTTCGCGGTGCGTCGACGACGACCGCCCAGCGCCTGAACATCCAAGCTCGAGGTCCAATCGCGCCGACTGCGTTAGCGCGCCGTCCCTCCGCGATGAACGGGAAGCCCTGAGCGTGCGAGGCTCATCTCGTCATCGTCCTGCAGCGAGAGCGTACCGACTCCCGCATCCGACTCGATCGCCAGCATCAACGTGCCACCACGGTAAACCGCTGGATCGCGCACGGCCGCTGCACCATCGGGTCTGCCCAACAATCCATTCGGCAGACTCGCCTGCAGAACGGCGGCCGATTCACCGGTGAGCATCCACCGGTCGCCCGCGCTCGCTACGCGCCGGCGGAACGGCGCCAGCAGCTCGTCCAACTCGGCCCATGTCGTGTCCGTCACGTACGGCGGTCCCAGAAAGCCCAGCGTGAACTCATCGGCGCCGCGCGTCATACACCACTCGAGGATCCGCCAACTCGACGCCGCCGTGTAATCGTCTCGCCGAAGCGTCAGCACCGTTCCGGCTCCGGCGCTCGCAGTTCTGCGCAAGGGGCGGTCCGGCGCCGCCACTGCCTAACTGACCGGCTCGTTTCGATGCCCATCATCAGGCCTGCCGCCGACCACGCGGGTGATACGTCGCAACGCGCCTCGCATCGATGCGTCACATTGCGCTCGCGCAGTATAACATCTTTCCTTAGGATGTCGAGAGGGAGAGTGCAAACGGCATTCCGACACATCCCTAACGGGACGGTCGCGTCGGCAATCGTTCGCCCAACGGTGGGCCTCACGCGTGTCCCGCGCGCGTGTCCCGAGAGTGGCCGGCTTCAAACGCGACCAGGTGTTCCTCGTCCCCAAAATGCCATCGGGCTCCGAAAAAACTGCATCGCGTCCCGTTGGGCGTGGCGAAACGCCCGCCCAACGCAACGCGCGACGCCCCGGGTACGCGAGAGGCCCACACCACCGCCTAGCGTCGCGCGATGAGCACGGCACCGAGCACGCCGAACGCGTACATCCAGGCGACGGACTGCCACGCCTGCGCAATCACCGGCCACGCAGTCTCGCGATAGAGCCGCCGGCGCCAGCGAAACGGCACGATGAAATACGCCGACGCCGGGACGTCGGGTCGGCGAAAAGATTGAAGCCTGTAGTCGAGCCGCCACATCCGCACGGCGTGAAACGCCGCGGCCAGCATCGCCACCCAGCCCAACAGGTGCATCCACCACATCGTGCGCCGTCCATAGGAGAAGTTCGGGCACGGGCGCGTGAAGAAACATTTGCCGCCGGTCCGTTAGTCCGCCGCGCGCGAGCGCCGAAAGACCTTCGAATCCCGTGCCCGTCGCCTCGAGATGGCTCGACTCCATCAAGATCGCACTATACGCGGGTCGCTCAGTGCAGTTCGCGAATCTTGATGTTGCGCAACGCCAGCAGT
The DNA here is from genome assembly GCA_035279625.1 of Gemmatimonadaceae bacterium. Taxonomy (GTDB): domain Bacteria; phylum Gemmatimonadota; class Gemmatimonadetes; order Gemmatimonadales; family Gemmatimonadaceae; genus JADGGM01. The sequence goes on along the minus strand of DATEHK010000162.1, from coordinate 14,759 downwards.
CCGGGATGATCGCCTTGGATCGCGATCAGGCCGCGCCTCGCCATCCCGTAGTGCGGGTAAGGCGAGAACTTGCTCTGCTTCACCTTCGCCCTCCACTCGGGACTCCAGAGCTCGTAACTCACCATCTTGGTGCCGTTGAGCCAGTGCTCCACGTGCGCGCCCTTCACGATGATGCGTGTCGTGTTCCACTCGCCGGCTGGCTTCACGATGCCGGCCGGCGCCGGATAGAGCGCGTAGTCCGATCCGGCTGCCGTTAGACGGCTCCTTCCGTCCGGCGCGTTCGCGTCATCCAGGAGCTGGAACTCGGGCGCGCTCCAATACACGTGGTCGTACTCTTCCGTGCCGCGATAGAAAATGCCGCTGTTGCCGCCGGTGCCGATCTTCCAGTCGACGTCGAGCTCGAAGTCGCCATATTCGCCGGTAGTCACGATGTCCCCGGTCTCGGTGCTTTTGGTGAGTGTGCCGTCCACCACCGACCAACCGGCGGGCATCGACTGCTGCTTGTACCCGCGCCACCCGCTTGTCGTTTGTCCGTCGAACAGGAGCGACCAGCCGTGGGCCTTTTCCGTCGGCGTTAGCGTGTTAGGCGCGGACTGGGCAGTCGCGGATCCGGCCGCGGCCGCGGCGATCGCGAGCGCGGTCAACCACCGGCGGTACATCATGGACAACCTCGATTGGTCGTGGTCAACGGAAAGAGAACTCGTCGGCCATACCATATCCTGCGTCACGCGGCGGTCGCAACCCGCACGAGACATTGAGCAGACGCGCAACCGGCATCGCAGCCGGGATCGAACGACCTCGGGTGCCCGCGCTCGCTACGTTCTGTGACAGTGATAGATGTCGCCCGCGCTCGCGGTGAGGCCCATGCGCGTCGCGTCCCCCGCGCCAACGAGCTGCGACACGGTCGCGACCGTCACGTCGAGTCTCGCTTCCTCGAGGCGCTCGACGAAGTCCGGACCGTAGCGCCGCACGTGATCGTGTTGGCCGAACAGTCGCTCGCGCTCGCGCGGGTCGGTGATGGACGGATCTTCGATCGTGTGCTCCGATGTGATGGGCACGAGGATCATCGCCCAGCCGTCGCCTCTGAGGATGCGGCGCATCTCGGCCATGGCTCGGCGGTCGTCCGGCACGTGTTCGAGCACGTGGCTGCAGTACACCACGTCGAACGAGTCGTCGCGATGCGGAATACGCTCGAGGTCGATCGACTCGGCAACGGATTGCGGGCGGAGATCGGCGGTGATGTAGCCGGCGCCGATGCGTTTGGCGAATCGGCCGGCGAAGCAGGATTCGGGTGCGATGTGCAGCACGCGCTTGGGCCGGGTGTCGAACAGGTCGGTGCGTTGGGCGAGATACAACCACGCAAACCGATGCCGCTCGAGGGAGCCGCACGACGGGCAGCGCGCATCGTCGCGCGGCACGAGGCCGTACGCGAGGAAGCGGCGCGCCGAGTGTCCGCATACCGGGCACTGACGTCGCGTGCCGGCGTAGAAGGCGCGGCGCGCGAGCGTGCGCGATCCATCCGCCCATGCTCGCGCAGCGCGCCGCATGCGCGATGCGACGCGGCGCATCGGCGACCGGCGTGCCGGCATCAGTAGCTCGAGTGCCTGCAGCAGTACACGGTGACCTCCGCGCCACGAGAGTCTACGCGCCGCGATCGTCCGGCAGGTGGACGCCGGCGATCACTCTCGCATGGATGGCCCTCTCAGGCTGTCGAGGCAAGCTCTGGCGTAGCGGCGTGTTCGTTAGTCACCGGGCGGTACGCGTGAAGAAACGCCGGCTTCCGCCCGCCGCCCTCCGATTTTGTCAGTCCGACCGCAGGGCTTGCATGGGATCGGCGCGCGCGGCGCGACGGGCCGGGAGGAAGCTTGCGAGCGCGGCGACAGACACGAGGACGGTCGCGACGCACGCGAACACCCAGGGATCGCGCGGCGACTCCCGGAAGAGAAGGGGCTCGACCCATCGCGCGACGAACAGCGCGATACCGGCACCGATCGCGACGCCGATCACCGTCAGTTGCAGCGCTTCGCGCACCACGAGGCGCGCCAGGTCGCGCATGCCCGCGCCTAACGCAGCGCGGACGCCCAGCTCGTGCGTCCGTTGGGCGACGTTGTAGGCGATCACACTGTAGAGGCCGATGGCCGCGAGCACCAGCGCGAGCGTGCCGAACACCACGAACATCGTCGCGCCCAACTGCCACGACTGTGTTTCGCTGCCTAACACTTTGGTCAGCGGGGTGACCGTGACGTACGATGCCCCTGGCATCACGGTCTGGAGCTGGCGGCGGATCGTTTCCTCGTAGTGCTCCGCCGGGCCGCTGGTGCGCACGAACAGACCGCCCATGTCGGGATGGTACTGCGCGATCGACATGTAATAGTAAAGCCCCGGATCGTCGTCGAGCTGGCGTTCCTTGATGTTCTCGGCGACCCCGACCACGTACGTACACGGCACAGTATCGGCGCCGACCTTCACGCACTGGCCGATCGCGTTGCGACCCGGCCAGAGCGTGTTGGCCATGGCCTGGCTCACCACCATGGCGCGCGGCGCGCCGTCGCGATCGACGTCGCTGATGCCGCGTCCGGCGATGATGCGCGTGCCCATGGTCTTGAAGTAGTCCGGCGACACGGCGTTCAGATCGAACTCGCCTAACCGATCGACGGAATCGATGCCGGCGACGGTCAACGTCATGTCCCATCGGCTCCAGAACGGCATCGTCAGCTGTCGCGTGGCGCTCGTCACTCCCGGAATCTGCGTGGCTGCGTCGAGCAGGCGCCGGCGGAGCGCGACGTTCTGCGCGCTGTCCAACTTCACGCCGCGCATGGACGGGTCGACGGACACCACGTGCGACGGGTCGTAGCCCAACGGCATGTTCTTCACCTGGCGCAGGCTGCGCACGAACAAGCCGGCGCCCACGAGCAGCACCACCGACAACGTGCCTTGGAACACGAGCAAGCCGATGCGGAGGCGCGAGCGTTGGTACGTGCCCTCGCGCACGCCCGCCTTGAGGTCGGCGGCCAGGTTGCCATGCCGTATTTGGGCGATCGGCGCGAGACCAGCCAGGACTCCCGCGAACAGCGCGGCCATGCCGGCGTACAGCAGCGTGCGCACGTCGGTCACGACGGTCGCATTGGAGTTCGCGGACAGCAATTGCGAGCGGAGCAGGGCGCCGCCCCACTGCGCGATGGCGACGCCGATCACGCCACCGCCTAACGCCAGCACCAGACTCTCGCTCACGAGTTGCGACGCCAGCCGCGACGCGCTCACGCCGAGCGCCACGCGCACGGCGATTTCGCGGCGGCGGCGGAGCGCGCGCGCCAGCAGCAGGTTGGCGACGTTGGCGCACGCGATGAGCCACACGACGATGGCGACGCCGGTGATCCACGCGGCCACCTTGGCCGTATTCGATTCGTTAGGCCCGCGCTCGCTCAGGATCGATGCGATCATCGCGTGCGGCCGATCGAGGCCGAGCGGCTGCAGGTGCGGCGATGTCGCCTTGTCGGCCAGATAGCTGCGCACGTCGGCGCGCGTCAGGTCGGCGTCGGCCACGGTCTCGCTCACGCCGGGCTTTCGCTCGACGATCATCGATGCCCAGGTCCAGTGGTACGTGTTCCACCACTCTTCGCCCTTGATCAAGAAGCTCGCGCCGAGCTCGTGGCCGTACGCGGTGATCGGAATGAACGCAGCCGGCGGATCGTCGTCCCAGATGCCGGCGAAACCCGCCGGCGCGACGCCGATGATCGAGTACGTGGTCGCGCCGATCTGGATGGGCTTGCCCAGCACGTCGCGCGCCCCTGCAAAGCGGGTTTGCCACATCGTGTACGTCAGCACCGCCACGGGCGTTCCGTTAGGCACCCGGTCCTCGGCCGGCCCGAAATAGCGGCCCAGCACGGGCGGTGCGTCGAAGAATCCGAAGAAGGTCGCGCTCACGATCCCCACGTTCATCTCGCGCGCCTCGGCGCCGGTGCCGATGGCCAGCTTGTTCTCCGTGACCTCCGCCAGGCGGCTGAACGACGTCGTCCACTTGGTGAAGTCCAGGTAGCGCACGTACTGCACGCCGTCGCCGATGTTTTCCTTGTTCCGGTACGTGTTCGCGAGATACACGCGGTGCACGAGCCCCGGGTTGCGCAGCATGGCAGGCGCGCGGAACAGCAGGCGATCGACGATGGAAAACATCGCCGCGTTCGCTCCGATGCCGAGTGCCAACGTGATCACGACGGCGGCGGTAAAGGCGGGTGTGTTACGCAGACCGCGGAGCGTGTACCGGACGTCTTGCAAGAGCGCGTTCCAACGCTCGGGTCTCGCGTCGTGAGACCAAGGTGAGTGTGAGGACACGTCTGTCGTCATGAGTGCACTCGGTGCATGGGGGCCGGCCAGCGAGATAGATGGTTGGACACACGAACGCGGTAAAGTGCTGCTCTGCGCGCGCTCATTCGCCGCCGCCAAAGATCGCGCTCCAAGCGGCCTCAGACTTGCAGCGATCTCGCGATGAAAGCAAGTTCATGTGTAGTCGTCGCAGCGACGGAGGTTCGCATGGGACTTGGGTACGCGGTGTCGCGCATCCTCGATACATATCCGGAGCTGGATTCCAGGACGGTGGAGAAACGTCTTGCCTACGGATCGTTCGCGCACCTGAACGATCGCGTCGTCTACCTCGAAGTGCCGAAGGCGGCGTGCACGGTGGTCAAGATGACGCTGCGCGAGCTATACAGCTCGACGCCGCTGACTCTTTTTCCGCACCAGAGCCGTCAGACCAGGCGCCGCATGTTCGTGCACGCTCGCGCGAACGCGCCGCTGCCGGCCCTCACCGAATTGGACGACGCTGCCCAACGCGAGTTGCTCGAGGAGCCGGACGTGCTCCGGTTCACAGTGGTTCGCAATCCCTACACGCGATGTGTTTCTGCGTGGCGCGACAAGGTCTACTTGTGCGAGCCGACGGTCGAGGATGTCTATCGCGCCGTGCGCGGCGGGGCGCCGGACCTGGGCGCCAAGCGGCCGGTCGAATTCCCGGAGTTCGTGTCGCACGTCGAGCGTACCATCGGACCGTCGAGCGACGCGCATTGGCGACGGCAGGTGGATCTCACCTACCCCAAGGCGGTCGGGTTCACGCACGTTGGGCAGACGGAGCATCTGGTGCCCACTATGGCGCGACTCTACGCTCACGTTAGGCGCGATCCGCCGGCGGCGATCCCGCGCGAAAACGGCGCGGCGCTGGTGCTCGGCGCCACGTATACCGAGTCGATCGTGGCCCGCGTGCGCGCGATTTACGAGCGCGACTTCTCGGCCTTTGGCTATGATCCGTCGAGGTGGCCGGAGGACGCAGCCGGGACCGGCCGGTCGATCGGCCTGGAGCGGTTCGTGGACGAGATCATGGAGCGCAACGTCATCATCGCGCACCTGTACGACGAGCATGCGCGCCTCGCCAGCGAATTGAAGGTCGCCTATCGGTTTTCGCTGACGCGTCTCGCCAACACATGGCGGCGGATGTTCGCGCCGCGCGGGCGCGCCTAACGGACAGCGCCGCTGCCCGTTAGGCCCGACGGATCGACGTGCAGCACCGTCATCATCCCGGAGCCGAGATGCTCCGCGATGTGGCAATGCAGCATCCACGCGCCGGGATTCGACGCGTCGATGAGCACGTCCACCGTCGAGCCGACCGGAATGAGTACCGTGTCCTTCCATACGAGGTTCCTGGTGCGCACGCCGTTGCGCGACACGACGAGCATCCGCTGGCCGTGCAGATGGATCGGGTGCTGCATCGGATGGAACGACTTGGGATCGTTGTACAACTCCAACTTCACCAGCGACCCGGCTTTGACGTGCCAGTCGATGTCCATGTCTTCCTTGCCCGTCGCATCGTCGCGCACGATCCACTTCACCTGCTCGTTAGTCGACAGCCAGTTCATGTCGGGCATGCCGTCCACCCACTCTACCGGCGCGTAGTACGCCGTGTCGACGTTCATGAACTGTACGGTTGCCACCGGTAGGCCGCTGCCGTGCACGGTGAGCGTGAAGCGCTTGTCGGGCGGCTTGTCGAAGTAGGGCCGATAGCGGTCGATGTCGCGCGTGACGGCGGCGTTGGCGCGCAGCGCGTCGAACGCGCCGGCGTAGCTCGGCGTAGCCGGCGTCGAGTCCACTGTCACCATGCCTAACGTATCGACTTCGGCGTCGAACTCGCCGCGGTAGTGATTGATCGCTTGCACCGCGTTGACCACCGCATACTGCCCCGGCGTGTCGAACCGCGCTTCCACGATGTAGCGCTCGGCGGGCGCCAGAACCACGCTCGGCACGCGCTCCTCGTGCTCGAACCGGCTGACATCCGACGCCAGCACCTTCATCGGCGCTCCGCCGAACGAGATGTTGTACGTGCGCGAGCTCGCCGCATTCGTGAGAAAGAAGCGGACGACCTCGCCTCGATGCACCGTGAGCGCGTAGCGCGGCTCGCCGTTCACGAGCAACAAATTGCCGACGCGGCCCATGAGCGCGAAATCTGGGCCCGCTTTGCCGTACGGGATGAGAGAGTCCGCGTTCACCAGCAAATCGTCGAACACCAACACTTGCTCGCGATTCGCCGGCGAGTAGTACGCCGAATCGGGCGAGTCGACGATCATGTTTCCGAACAGACCGAGCGCCTGTTCGATGTCCTCGCGGACGTGCGGGTGGTACCAGTAGACGCCCGCGTCGGGAAAGTGGACGCGATAGACAAAGCTGTCGCCCGGCGCAACGGCCTGCTGCGTGATGCCGACGGCGCCGTCGAATCGGTTGTCGAGCCGCACACCGTGCCAGTGCACGGAGCTCGGCAGGTCGATGCGGTTGTGGAAGCGCACCGTGATCGTGGCGTTCTGCGGAACGCGAATGAGCGGGCCGGGCACTTCGCCGTTGAAGCCGTACATCACGTACGGGCGGCCGGCGATGGTCCGCCGGACGAGCGTCGCCGAGAGATCCAGCGTATCGCCATCCCGCATCTGCACCACGGCACTCGGCCTAACGTTAGGCACGGTGGCGGGATCCACGCCCGCGCCGGGCAGGAAGGTGCCGCCGGGGGGTGTGAGCCCCACGAGGCCGGGCATCATCACCATGCCTTTGGGCATGGGGATGGGCATCGCCATCCCGCCCGCCGGCATGCCCGGCATGGGCATGCCGGGCGGCATGGTCGTCGTGTCGTGCTGCTGGGCGCTGCTCGTGGCCGCGATCGCGGCCACGAGCAGCGCCGCCATCCAGAGGCCGCGATTCAATCCGTCACTCCGTGGAAAAATGCAGAGTGCGCGAGGAAGGTCTGCAACCAGCTACTCGGTGAGTTCCCGTGCAGCACCGATGGTCCGCGATGCGTCGTGGATGCCGAATCGGCCTCCGCCGCGATGACCAACAGGAACTTGTCTTGCTCGATATGGCCGACCGTGGATGTCCCGTTGGTCACGGCGCCGAGTCGCCGCCAGCGCGCGAGGTCGGAGCTGACGGCCCAGGCCACATACGCCCGATACGCGCCTAACGACGACGGGGCGGGCAGGTTGACGGCGGTGATCTGCACGTCGTACCGCGCGTGCCCGTCGGCGGTCACCGCCACGCCGAACGGCGAATCCGCGAACACCAGCTTCGCGCTGCCGGTGGCGGCGGGCGCGCTCGGCGTCGCGAAGAGCGGAATGTCGAACGGGCCGGCCGCCCGCGCGGGCACGGCCAACAGTGCCAGCGCGAGCGCAGCCGATCCGAATCGCCCGATCATCGATGCCCCGATGCCCCGGATGCAGCCGTCTTGGGCGCGCCATCAGGACCGTGATCGTAGTCCTGGACGCTCGAAATGTTAGGCATACCTACCGAATGTCCGTTCCATCCCTTGAAACCGTCCATGCGGAAGAGCCAAAGACCCGTGCGCATGTCCGACAGTGCGATCAGGCCGTCGTAGTTGCGAACGTCGACGCCGAACGCGCCTTGCTCGACGCTGATCGTGCTTTCCCATCCGTTGTCGGGTGTGCCGCCGAACCCGTGACGGTGGGTGCACTCGCACGTGAAATAGTGGCCGTCCGTCTTCGGCGCCGTCGGCGTCTTCAGATCGAAAATCTGCAAACCATCCTCGTACGCCGAGACGAACACGTACGGCCACCGGACTTCATGGTTGTGCGACAGGTCGCGCCAGTCGGCCGTCCAGGCGCTGATGGGCGTGTCGATGTTCTGCGTCTTCCCGTCTTGGCCATCGGTCAAGTCCCACACGCGAAGGGGCGTGAACTGGTACTCGGTTTCCGTGACCGCGTACTTGCCATCGGGCGACGGCGTGAAGGTGTGCGCGATGTCGAGGCCGAGTCCGGTTATAGTGAAGACCTGCTTGGGTGCTTCCGGTTTCGAGACGTCCCACACCGAGTAGCCGCCTAACCCAGCGCCGTAGAACTTGTCTTGGTGCGTCCCCGCGTCGTAGCCGACGTAGAAGTCGTGATAGCTGGCGGTGCCGAATTGCTTGAACGGTGTCGGGTTCGGCACCGCACCAATCAGCCACGTGCTGCTATCGGCGCCGCTCACCACCTTGTCGAGATCGTAGATCAGCGCGTGCCCCTCGTTCACCGTGGCGAAATAGAGCACGCGTCCGTCGGAATGCTTGTACGCGAACGTATTGTGGAATCCCCCTGGTGCCTGCGGATACCGGATGCGAGCCACCACCTTCACCTTGGACGAGTCGGGCAGGCCCGTGACGTCGAAAATCACCGCGCCCAGGTCCGCATCGGGCGTGCCTTGCATGAACTGGTACGACTGGGCGTAGTAGTATTTCTTCCCGATCTTGAAGTACTTGCCATCCATGGCGCCGATGCCGCGGTGCAACTCCGGATTCTCGATGGTCCACGAGTAGACCATTTTCGGATGCGCCGGATCCTTCACGTCGTAGATCTGGACGTCGAAGTTGGTGAACCCGCACGCGTACACGTACGGCCGGTTGGGGTCCTGCTCCATCTCGACGTCGGCGAGCTTCCACGCGCCCTTGTGCGTGACGACGTGCGACAGCATGTGCACGTTGGGACTGCCGCCGCGCTTCTGATCGAAGGGCTTGACCGACGTGCCCGGGTCCTGGGCGCCGGCCGCCGCGGCGAATCCGACAGTTGCCAACGCGACGAAAGAAACCAAACCGCGCATCGTGTTCTCCTGAGGAATGAAAGGTTGCCGCGACGCCATTCGTCATGCGGCGGCTTCGGAACTTACTCGAGCGCCGGCTCGAACTCCTCGTGCACCCGAGGGTGCAGCCGTTCGCTCCGGTTGAGCAGCCTTGCGCACGCGTTCCACCGCAAAATCGCATCGTCGTTGCCTGCGGGCCGCAGGCGCTCCGCGCGTTCGTAGTGCGGCATCGCTTCGCGCAGCCATCCCTCCGCGACTTCGTGCGCCCGGGGGCCGCCGCGGCGCAGGTGCGCCGTCCCCCGGCGTTCGCAGATGATGCCGGCGTAGTAGTGGCGCTGGTACTCGTCGGTTAGGCGGGGCAGCACGTCGCGCGCGCGCGCCGTCGCCTCGGCCGTATTGTCGGCAAATCCATCGGTGATGGCCAGCAGCAACGACGTGAGCGCGTCCTGATTGGTCGGGTCGATGTCGATCACATCCTGGCAGATGCTCTCGGCCGCTGTCCAATCGTTCAGCAGGCGATACCGCTCGGCCTTCTCGAGCGCGGCGGGGATGCCGGCGGCAGTCATCGGCTTGAGTGAATACACCTGGGACCTCCTGCGCCTAACTGTGGCGCGTCCGCGAAAAGATCTTCACCAGCTTCCCGATCGGATCGTAGAACTCGTCCACCACCCGCTCCTTGAGCGGGATGATCGCGTTGTCCGTGATGGTGATCCCTTCGGGACACACCTTGGTGCAACACTTGGTGATGTTGCAGTAGCCGATGCCGTGCGACTTCTGGAGCTCGGGCACGCGATCGGCGACGTCCAACGGATGCATCTCGAGTGCCGCCACGTACACCAAGAAGCGCGGCCCGATGAACTCGTCCTCTTTCTCGTGCTCGCGCAGCACGTGGCACACGTCCTGGCACAAGAAGCACTCGATGCATTTCCGAAATTCCTGGACGCGATCGACGTCGCTCTGCTGCATGCGCCACGTGCCGTCGGGCGCATCGGGCGGCCGCGGCGTGAATTTCGTGATCCCTTTCTTGACGCGGAAATTCCACGACACGTCCGTGACGAGATCCTTGATTCGCGGGAACGTGTGCATCGGCTCGACAGTCACCGGCTTCTCGAGCGGCAGCTCGTTGAGGCGCGTCATGCACATGAGCCGCGGCTTTCCATTGATCTCCGCCGAGCACGATCCGCATTTGCCGGCCTTACAGTTCCAACGGACGGCGAGATCGTTTGCTTGCTCGGCCTGAATCTGATGAATGGCGTCGAGCACGACCATGCCGGGCGTCACATCAATGGTATAGTCGCGGAACGCGCCGCCACTCGCATCGCCGCGCCACACGCGAAACGTCGCCGAGCGCGCCGCGGAGCCGGGCGGCGCGTTGGCGGTTCGCGCGGGGCTGATATTTTTTTCGACAATCGTCGTGGCCATGCTCGTCAGTCTCCCTTGATCATCCCATCTCGGCGATCACGGTGCGCAATTCATCCGGCATGGGCGCAATGGGCTCGCGGGTCAGCTGCATGGTGCCGTCGGCGCCCTGCCGGATCACGATGTTGAAGGTACCGTAGCTCGCGTCCTTTGCGGGAAAGTCGTCGCGGAAATGACCGCCACGGCTTTCCTTCCGTTCGATCGCCGAGCGCGTGATGGCCTCGGCGATCGTGAGCAGGTTGCCCAGGTCGAGCGCGGTGTGCCATCCCGGATTGTACTCGCGATTGCCGGCGACGGTCACGCGTTGGGCGCGGGCGCGCAGGTCGGCGATCTTGCCTAACGCTTGGCGCATGTCGTCCTCGCGCCGGACGATGCCGACCAGATCCTGCATGGCTTCCTGGAGCGCCTGCTGAATGTGGTACGGGCCTTCGCCACCCTGGCGGTCGAACGGCTCGAGTGCGCTCCGCGCCGCGTCGTTGGCCGCGGCATCGTTCACGGCGGCCGCGCCGTGGCCGCGCGCGAACGCGGCCGCGTGCTCGCCGGCGCGTTTGCCGAACACCAAGAGATCAGACAACGAATTGCCGCCTAACCGATTGGCGCCGTGCAGGCCCGCCGCGCACTCGCCAGCGGCGAACAGGCCGGGCACCGTGGACATCTGGCTGTCGCCGTCGACGCGGATGCCACCCATCACGTAGTGCGTGGTGGGCCCGACTTCCATCGCTTCCTTCGTGATGTCGATGTCCGCCAGCTGCTTGAACTGGTGGTACATACTCGGCAACTTTTTCTTGATGTGGTCGGCTGCGTTAGGCAGGCGCTCCTTGATCCAGGCGATGTCGAGGTAGACGCCGCCGTGCGGGCTGCCGCGTCCTTCGCGCACTTCGCGCATGATGCAGCGGGCCACGTGGTCCCGCGTGAGCAGTTCCGGCGGACGCTTGGCGGACTTGTCGCCCTGCGTGTAGCGCCATCCTTCGTCGGGATCGGTGGCCGTCTGCGCGCGATAGTTCTCGGGCACGTCGTCGAACATGAAACGGCGGCCCTCGCTGTTGCGCAGCACGCCGCCCTCGCCGCGGACGCCCTCGGTCACGAGTATGCCGCGCACGCTCGGCGGCCACACCATGCCGGTGGGATGAAACTGCACGAACTCCATGTCCTGCAACGCCGCGCCGGCGTGATACGCCAGCGACTGACCGTCGCCCGTGTACTCCCAGCTGTTGCTCGTGATGCGGAATGCCCGACCGATGCCACCTGTGGCCAACACGACTGCCTTGGCGCGAAAGAGCCGGAAGCGTCCGCGTTCGCGATCGTATGCGAATGCGCCGGCCACGCGATCGCCATCCGTGAGCAGCGTGAGCACGGTGCACTCCATGTGCACGTCGATGCCTAAATGAATCGCATGGTCCTGCAGCGTGCGGATCATCTCGAGTCCCGTACGATCGCCCACGTGCGCGAGGCGCGGATACTTGTGTCCGCCGAAGTTGCGCTGGAGGATGCGACCGTCGGGCGTGCGATCGAACAGCGCGCCCCACGCCTCGAGCTCGCGCACGCGCGCGGGTGCTTCCTTGGCGTGGAGCTCGGCCATGCGCCAGTTGTTGATGTATTGGCCGCCGCGCATGGTGTCGCTGAAGTGCACCTTCCAGTTGTCGCGATCGTCGACGTTGGCGAGCGACGCCGCGATGCCGCCCTCGGCCATCACGGTGTGCGCCTTCCCGAGGAGCGACTTGCAGACCACGCCCACGGTGAGGCCGCCGCCTTGGGCGACCGCGGCGATCGCGGCGCGCAACCCGGCGCCGCCGGCGCCGATCACCAGCACGTCGTGCGAAACCGTCTCGAATTCAGCCATGCGCTGCGTGCCTAACGGAGATCACAGAAGGCGGATGTCGTGGAGAACGCCCATCGAGCACAACCGCACGTAAAGATCGGTGAGTGCGACGCCGAAGAGACTCATCCACGCCCAACGCATGTGCCATCGATTGAAGCAGCTCGCGCACGCGTACGCGGTGCGGCGCACGGGGCGATTCGCGAGACGATCCAGGTATCCGCCCACGATGTGCCGAAACGAGTGACATCCGAACGTGTAGCAGCTCAAGAGCACGACGTTGAGCGTCAACACGAGCGTGCCCACGCCGATGCCGAAATGCGTGCCTCCGGTCGCCGGGTCGGTGAACCACAGCGCGTTCCATGCGTCGTGCGCGAGTATCACCAAGAAGATGAATGCGATGTACAGGAAGTACCGGTGGACGTTCTGGAGAATCAGCGGGAACGAATGCTCGCCGAGGTAGGTGTGACGCGGCTCGCGCACCGTGCAGGATGGTGGATCGGCCCACATCGCCTTATAGTACGCGCCTCGATAGTAGTAGCACGTGACCCGAAACAGTCCGGGAAAAGGTAAGATGATCAGAGCGGGCGAGAACGGGAGCCAAAAGGGCCACCATCCCGGCTTGGGTCCGAACAGCGCGTGGGGAGAGCTCCCGAATAATTCCGGCGAATAGAACGGAGAGAGGTACGGCCCGAACGTGTAGTGCGCGTTTTGAAACGCGGCCCAGGTTGCGTACACGACGAACGACGTCAACACCACGGCAACGACCGCTGGCTGAACCCACCATGCGTCCTGCCTCATGGTGAGTGCGCGGGGTTGATCGAGAACTGGGAGCTGCGCGTGGGCCATCGTGCTTCCTCCGGGCCGAGCTCGATCACTGGCGGCGCTCGAGCGATCCGGCGGATTCGCTCGAGTCGGTCGTGATACTCCCACCGGGTCCGTCTACTGTCAATAGATGATTGGCTTCCGTACCCAGGGCCTCGCTCGTGGGCGTCCGCCCTTCGATGCGCACCCGGGCCTATGCGAGGCCGATCGCCGGCAAGATCGGGGCGATGCATTCGGTCAGGGATCACTTGCGTAACGCTGACAAACCTGACATGCCCAACGCTGAACCTCATCGTAGCTTGTCCGTTGACCCTTTCAGCGATCGCGCTCGGATGCTCTCCCTCGTTCGATTGCGCCAGTCGGCGCGGCGGCTGGCTCGCGCGCCCGGATTCACGCTCTCGGCCACGCTGACGTTGATGTTGGGCATCGGCGGCACGACGGCCGTCTTCACGGTCGTGAACGGAGTGCTGCTGCGTCCGCTGCCGTACGCGCACGCCGATCGGTTGGTCGACTTGTCGCACACGCTCGCGGTGGCGGGCATCCTGCACGTCGATCAATCGGACGCCACGTATCTCGTCTATCGCGCGAGCAATCGCGTCTTCACCGACGTCGGGGCGTACGAGGCGACGTCGGCGAACGTTTTGGCGTCGTCGGGTGCGGGCGCCGGCGCCGGAAGCGGTGAAGCCGAGCGGGTGCCGGCCGCGCTCGTCACATCGGGAGTGTTCCGGGTGCTCGAGACCGGCCCGCGATCCGGCCGCGGACTGAGCGATGCCGACGGACAGCCGGGAGCGGCTCCGGTCGCGCTCATTGGGGAATCGCTGTGGAAGCGGAAATTCGGCGGCGACCCATCGGTGATCGGCCGTCAAGTAATGGTGGACGGCGTGGAGCGCACGATTGTGGGCGTGATGCCGGCCGGCTTCCGGTTCCCCGAGGCGGCGACGGCGATGTGGATTCCGTTAGTCATCGATCCCGCGCACACGGCGTCGGCGGCGTTCGACTTCCGCGGCATCGCGCGGCTCCGCGACGGCGTCACGCTCGACGCGGCGCGGGCGGATCTCGCGCGCCTGTTGCCGACGGTTCCGGTGGTGTATCCGGGGCGGCTGACCGCGGATGGGATCCGGCTGACGCACATGCAGCCCGTGGTGCGTCCGCTGCGCGATGTCGTCGTGGGGGACGTGGGGAAGGTGTTGTGGGTGGTGTTGGGCGCGGCGGTGGTGTTGCTGGCGATCGCGTGCGCCAACGTGGCGAACTTGTTTCTCGCGCGCGCCGAGGGCCGCCAGCGGGAGCTCGCGGTGCGGCGTGCGTTAGGCGCGGGGCGGCTGAGCGTGCTCGGCGAGTTCCTGGCGGAGGCGGGCCTCGTGGCGGCGGTGGGTGCCGCGTTAGGCATTGCCTGCGCCCTGGCGTCGGTGCGCGTGCTGGCGGTCGCGGGGGCGGCGAGCAGCGTGCCACGGTTAGGCGACGTGCGGGTGGACGTGCTGGTGATCGTCGTGGCGGTGGCCGCCGCGGCCCTGGCGGCGTTCCTGGTGAGCCTCGTGCCGCTCGCGCGCACCCGGACGCTCACGCTGTCCCACGTGCTCGGCGCCACCGGAGCGGGCGCGTCCGGCGGACGCGC
>DATEHK010000161.1:0-10555 GCA_035279625.1 Gemmatimonadaceae bacterium | reverse complement strand
GCGGCGCCCGCGGGCGCCGAGCGTGCCGGCGGCGGCGTCCGGGCCGCGCGGCGCAAGGATCACCTCTATGCCTGGGCGCCGCCCTTCACCGACGCCAGCCGCCGCGAGCTCCTCACGAGCGACGCGCGCATGAGCAGCGTGCTCTTTTCCGACGATGCCAAAATGGCCTTCGTCGCCGAGAACGCCGCGGGCACGGGCCACGTGTACGCGGTGTACTTCGCCGAACCCGACAAGCGCTACACGATCTGGCGCCTACGCGGACTCAACGCGAGCGTCGGCCCCAACCGCCGCGGCTTCTTCGACGGCGGGCGCGGCGGCTCGGGCGCCGATTCGGTGACGTTCTACGAGAACCCTGGCTCGATCATCCTCGCGCGCGGCCGGTTAGGCGGCGACGTCGCGCTGCTCTCGCCCGACGGCTCGTCGGCCTACCTCGAGGGCACGCGCTACGATCGCGACTGGGAGCGCCACGCGCCGCGCGGGTTCGTCGATCGCGTCGACATCCGCACCGGGAAAAAGACGCCGGTGTTCGAGGGAGCGACCGACGCCTTCGAGACCGTGACCGCCGTGCTCGACGACAGCCTGTCCAAGGTGATCGTCGAGCGGCAGTCGCCGACCAGCGTGCCCGACGCGTATTTGCGCGACATCGCGTCCGGACAAACGGTTCGCAAGCTCACGAACAACGTCGACTACACGCCGGAGCTGACGCACGCGCTCCACAAGCGCGTGTGGGTGACGCGCGCCGACGGCTATCGGTTCCTCGTCAACCTCACTTTGCCCGCCGACTACAAAGATCGGACGCGCCTGCCGACGTTGTTCTGGTTCTACCCGTACGAGTACACCGATCAGGGGGGCTATCTGCGCACGCTGCGCACCGAGAACATCGAGCAGTTCCCTCGATCGCAGCCGCGCACGATCGAGTACATGATCACGCAGGGCTACGCGGTGGCTGATTTCGATCCGCCGATCGTCGGCGCAGCGGGCCGCATGAACGACAACTACGTGTCCGACCTCCAATCCGATCTCTACGCCGTGATCGACCAACTGGATCGCGACGGCTACATCGACCGGACGAAGCTGGCCATCGGCGGCCACAGCTACGGCGCGTTCAGCACCGTGAACGCGATGGTGCACACGCCGTTCTTCAAGGCCGGCATCGCCGGCGACGGGATGTACAACCGCTCGCTCACGCCTAACGGATTCCAGAACGAGCGCCGCGACTTCTGGGACGGGCAGAAGGCCTACCTCGACATGTCGCCGTTCATGTACGCCGACAAATTGAGCGGCGCGCTGCTCATGTATCACTCGCTCGAAGACCAGAACGTGGGCACGGCGCTCGAGAGCTCGGTGCGCATGCTGCACGCGCTTCAGGGCCTGGGCAAGACGGCCGCCCTCTACATGTATCCGTACGAGGATCACGGCCCGCTCACGCGCGAGACGGTGCTCGACCAATGGGCGCGGTGGGTTGCGTGGTTGGACAAATACGTCAAGAATGCTCCAGCGGCGTCCGGGCCGCCGGACGCGAAGGCGCTCACCGGGTCGCGGTAGCGTGGCGACCCATCAACCATCCTCGAGACCTGCGATACCCATGCGATCTCGTCTGCTCGCTCTCGCTACGATCCTCGCGTTCGTTGGCGCGATCGGCGCGCCGCGCGCCCACGCACAGGACGCCGACCATTTGCCGGCGCAAGTCGATTCGATCGCCGCGGCGGTGCTCGACGCGACCGGCGTCCCGAGCGCGTCGGTGGCCGTCGTTAGGCATGGGGCGCTCGCGTACACGCACGCCTATGGGATGGCCAAGCTCGACCCGCGCACGCCGTCCGACACCACGATGCGGTACGCCATCGGGTCGATCAGCAAGCAGTTCACGGCCGCGGCCATCCTGCTGCTGGTCCAAGATCACAAACTTTCGCTGGACGATCCCGTGTCGAAATTCGTGCCCGGCCTGGCGCGCGGGAACGACGTCACGGTGCGCATGCTGCTCTCGCACACGTCGGGCTATCAGGACTTCTGGCCGCAAGACTATGTGCCGCCGAGCATGGAGCAGCCCACGACGCCGCAGCACATCATCGACCGGTGGGCCAAGCAGCCGCTCGACTTCGAGCCGGGCACGCAATGGCAGTACAGCAACACCAACTACATCATCGCCGGCCTCATCGTCGAGAAGGCGAGCGGCACGCCGTTCACGCGCTTCATTCACGCCAAGATCCTCGATGCGTTAGGCATGAAGAGCGCGGTGGATTTCGACGCGTTGGGGCCGTCGGCCGCCCAACCGATCGGCTACATGCGCTACGGGCTCGGACCCTTGCGCCCGGCCACGCCCACCGGTCCGGGCTGGATGTTCGGCGCCGGCGAACTGGCCATGACGCCCACCGATCTCGCGAAGTGGGACATCGCGATGATCGACCAGTCGCTGCTCGCACCGTCGTCGTACAAAACGATGGAGACGACGGTGCTGCTGAAGAACGGCGTCAGCTCGAACTATGGGTTAGGCGTAGACGTCGGACAACTCGGCGGCCGTCGGGTGATTTCGCATTCGGGCGAAGTCTCGGGCTTCACCGCCGAAAACATCGTCTTCCCCGACGACAGCGCGGCAATCGTGGTGCTCACCAATCAGGACGCCGCGCCGGCATCGGGCGCCATCGCGCAGCAAATCGCGCGGGTGATGTTCACCGCGCCAGACACGCTCACCGCGAGCCGCACCGCGCGGGCGCGCGCCATCTTCGACGGCCTGCAAAAGGGCACGGTGGACCGGTCGTATTTCACCGCCGATGCCAACGCGTACTTCAGCGCCCAGGCGCTGCAGGACTTCGGGGCCGGACTCGCTCCGTTAGGCACACCGGCCTCGTTCGTGCAAATCGGCCAGACGAGTCGCGGCGGCATGATCGAGCGCGTGTATCGCGTCTCGTTCGCCGGCCGCGTGCTCCGCGTCTGGACGTACGAGATGCCCAATGGACAGCTCGAGCAGTACCAGGTGGCACCCACCAGCTGACCCCATGCCCGACGCCCGCCGGACACCGCCCTTCGTCCTCTCGCCCGACATGCGAGAGCGATTGAGGCCGGACCTCGATTTCGAGGCGTTCGAGCGCCTGCTCATGGTGCTGCCCGAGCAGGCGCGTCAACTGCTCTTGCGACTGGCGGCACGGCAGCCCGACTTGCTCGCGATCTGGGAAGCGGCGCCGGCACTCCGCGTCGAGGAGCGCGGCGGCGACCCGCACTCCGAGCAGTACCGAAATCCGCGGCTGCAAATGCACGTGGTCCCGCGGCTCGAGGACGTGTCGCTCTCCGACCCCGTGCTCCAGCGCATGCTGCGCGAGGTCCTCCCGCCCAAGAAATAGTTCCCGCCTAACACGATGGCCGGATGCACGACGGCCCGCCGGAGGGCGGGCCGTCGGTGTTGCACGTGCCGCTAGCGAGCAGCGCTCATGCACGCCGCATCGCGCGCAGCCGTCCATCCGAAGCGTCGTCCAGGCGCAGCGCCGGACGCGCCGGCTCCTCGTCGCGCACCGCTTCCGCCGGACGGCGGCGATACTGCACCAAGTCTTCGCCCAACGTCACCAGCGCACGCGTCACAACCGTGCTCGCGAGCGGCTCCGGGATTCCCATCACGCGCACGTAGCTCTCGATCGCGCGGTCGAACGGAAGATCTTCAGCCAACGTGTCGACGAACATCATCGCGTTGTCGACGTGCGCGCGAATCACCAACTCTTCAGCACGCGCCTGTGCCAACCGCAGCCGCTTTTCAGCCGCCGCATTGAGCTTGCGCGCGAATATGCGTTCAGGAAACAGCTTGCCCAACATTGGAAAGCTCCGACGGTGGAGTGGAGACCGCCGACTCGGGCGGCCCGGGAGACCTCGACCCCCCACTCAAGCAGAGATCGTACCAAGGCTCCCCCTGTCAAAATATGACGTATGGGAGGCCCCGCGGGATTCATCCCCGCGCGCTACCGCGCATTGATCCGCTCCCGGAGGCCCGCGCCGGCACCGCACTCTGCGTATCGAAAGACTCCGCACGTTGCGCGCGCCGAACGCGCCACAATTCGACGAGGCTGGCCAAAAGGATCAGCGTCATGATCGTGGCGGACGTGACACACCAGATACAGATCGCGTGAATCACGAACAATTCCTTCGAGGTAAGCCACGCCGAAAACAGCACGCTCCACCCCGACAACACGACGAGCATCCACGCGATCCGTCGCTCAAGTCCTTCGCGCTGCACCGACATCAGCGCCAGCACCAGCAGCACGAGGTACGTGGCCAAACCCCACGCCGCAACGGGAACTCCGAGGAACACCGCCCACCGTGACGTGTTCACGCGCTCACACGAGCCGATGTTGCAAACGAGCTCGCCGATCACGCCCACTTTGAACAGCGTGAGGTACACGGCCACGAGCGCGCCCACGAGTGCGAGGACCGCGATCAGCATGCGCGCACCGCGAGTCACGGCTTTACGCTCGTTCCCTTCCCTGCCGTGCTGTCGCCACCGGCCTGCTTCCCGTTCTTCATCGCCTCCATGGCCGCGGTGTCGACGTAGGCTTTGAACACGTCGTATGGAATCGCGCCCGGAATCTGCTTGGTGCCGATCACGAAGGTCGGCGTCGACTCGACGTGACGTCTCAACCCCTCATCGCGATTTGCGTTGATTTCCGGAATGTGTTTCTGCGAGTCATAGCACGCGTCCCATGCACTCACGTCGAGGCCCAACGCCTTGGCGTAGGTCTCGAACACGCCTTTGGGATTGCTCTCGCCGCTCCAATCGGGCTGTCCTTCAAACAATTTGTCGTGCATCTCCCAGAACTTGTTCTGGTCGCCCGCGCACGCGGCTGCATTGCTCGCCGGAACCGAGTTCGTGAAATGCTCGAGCGGGAAATCGAAGTAGCGATAGCTCGCCAAGCCTGCATCGACGATGCGTTTGCGCACATCGGGCTCGGTGATCGTGGCGAACTCGGCGCAGTGCGGACACTCGAAGTCGGCGAATTCGAGGATCTGAACCGGCGCGTTCGGGTTGCCGAGCAGGTGGCCTTCGGCCTTGACCGGCGTGAGCGAGACGTTTGCGATAGCCGGCCGCGACGCGTCACTATGCTGCGCGGTCCTGATGATCAACGCCACGCCGATCAGCGCAACGACAACCAAGCCGTAGTAGAACGGTTTGAGCGAGGCCGCGCGCTGGGCGCGAACGACATTCGACCGCTGGGCGCGGGCGCTTTTCTGGGACATGGACCGGTCAACTCGGTGGGATGGGCTGAAAACTAGCGTCGGGCTTGGATCGCAGGTACTGGCGTTGCCCGAAAGCCGTGGCCAGCGACGGTCAGGTCTGGATATCTTGTCCCGCTCTGCGTTCACCGCAACCGACCAAGCGAGGAGCTCCAATCGACCCCGATGTCATGCGCGTGCCCGCCGGCGCGGGTGCACTGCACGTCGAGCGCTACGGCCATGGCGGACGCGCCGTGCTATTGGTCCACGGCTTTGCGACATCGAGCTTCGTGTGGCGCGCCGTTGGACCTTCGATAGCAGCCGCGGGGCACACGGCGTACGCGGTGGATCTTCTTGGCTACGGGGAGTCCGACCGGCCAATCGAAGCGAACTATTCGATCGCGGCGCAGGCGGAATGTCTGGACCGGGCGCTCGCCGCGCTCCGCGTTCCGCGGGCCACCGTCGTCGGACTCGGCGTGGGCGGCGGGATTGTGCAGCGACTCACACTCAGACATCCAGCGCGCGTGGATGGACTGGTGTTGGTGAACAGCGTCGCGTTCAACGACTGCCCGGGTCGCGACGTGCGTACCGTGCAACTCGGCACGGCGCGCTTTGCGCTGCGCGTGGCACACGGCGTATTGGGCGCAGCACCGCTCTTGCGACGCGTCCTCGAGGACAGCGTGTCACGCAAGGACACCATGCCGGCGCGGCTCGTTGCCCGCTATCTCGCGCCGTACGTGGGCCCGGATGGCGTAACGCACTTGCTCACGATTGCGCGTGCGCTCAAAGCAGACGACGTCGAAGAGCTCGACTTGTCCCTCATCCGAGCGCCCGTCGCGATCGTGTGGGGCGAAGAACAACAATGGTTGGACAGCGGGCTGCCGGAGCGCCTGCAGGGCGCGATCAACGGGAGCAGCTTGGTGCGTTTTCATGGCGTCGGGGCGCTGGTTCCAGAGGAACACCCAGATGCGCTGGCACACGTGATCCTCGAGTTATTGGATCGCCAACGTTCGACGTCGCCGTGACGTATTCGTATGGGGAGCCCAATGAATTCGACTGATACACGCCAGAGCTACAATCCCCGTGCGTGTCGCGATATATTTGTGTTACTTCAGCCAACAGGATTGAATGGGCAAACAGCGCAATCGTCGCCGTGAGACCCCTGCACCAACGCCGTTCGAGCAGGCACGTGACGAGTTATTCCAACACATCATGCGGTGTGGCGTGATACAGGCAGTGCCGGAGCATCAGGAAGAGTGGTTCAACGACACGATGCCCTATTTGCAGGACCGGTATCCCGAGTTGACCGACGCCGAGCTCACCGAGTTGCGCACGCTCGGAACGCGGTTCTGCCGGCCTCCCAAGGCCAAGAGCGAAACCGAAGCAGCAGAACCCGCTGACGCAGTTTCCGCGGCCTGAGTTCGAGGCTCGACGCTACGGTTACCGGCCGGCGCGTCGAGTCGCCCGGAACCCAACGCCGAGCCGCACACCGCCGCCAAATCCGCCTTCGACGAACGGCACCACGCCGGTCCAATTCGGCCCTTCGACGCCGAGGACGGCGATGATCGTCCCGCGCCAATTGCTGATTCGGTCGTAGCGAAGTCCAAGCCCGCCCCCGGCGTAGGGCGCCCAACGCATCGAAAAATCTGGATCGAGCAAGAATCGGCCGACGAGATCGACGCGCGCGCTCAAGCCGTCGCGCCCATGGGACCACGATTCGCCGACCGCCGTCGTGAGCGCTACGCGAACGTTGGTCGAGGCCGCCGTGCTGAGCTCGAGTCCCGCCTGCACCGCTGAGGTCGTCGACGCCATCACGTCGAGTCGCGCGCCGGTCTGGATGCGCGACTCGAGTTGTGCCGACGCCCGAGGCGCTACGACTGCCAGACACGCGACAACGACCAAGAATGCGACGTATCGTCGCATTCACGACCGGACGCGCTGGCGGTGCAGCACGAGCGTGTAGTCGGCAATTGCCGCCGCGGATGCGATCGCGATGAGCGGGACCAGCCACGGGAAAACCCGGGGCTCGAGCACCAAGGCAAATAGCGCGGCGAGTTGCAGTACGGTGACCACCTTTCCGGGCCACCGCGCCTTGAATGCACGTGGATCCAGTCCCGGCAGCGTGTACGCGACGATGAAGCCGACGGCGGTCGCTAAATCGCGCGAAATCACGACGAAGAACTCGCCCGCGGTCACGACACCATCGATCAAGAACGCCGCGATGGCGACGAGGACGAACGTCTTGTCGGCGATCGGATCGAGCAGAGCGCCCAACTGCGACGTCTGGCCGCGCCGGGCAAGCCAGCCGTCGAGAACGTCGGTGAGCGACGCGAGTCCAACCACCGCAACGCGCGCGGTGCGTCCGTCCACGAGCAGAAACGCAGCTGCCAGCGGCAGCCGCGTGAGTGACAGCAAATTGGGGACGGTGAGGACGCGCGAGTTGGTCACTGACAGAACATAGGGACGAAACGATGCTGCTACCAGCGGACTGGCTGCTCTCACGCGACGCCTTCACGACGAGACCTGGGCATTGGGGGTTTCGCCGCGTCAACCCGTGTGTAGGTTGGAGCGGCTCACTGCGCGAGGGCAGAGATGGCTGCGACGATCGACGTGTTGCGCACATTGCAGATCTTCAGCGGACTGTCGAACGACGAGCTCGAGCGTGTGGCCGAGCTCTGCGAGGAAAAGACCTACGTCTCATCCGAGCAGATTTTCCGCGAGGGTGAGCCGGGCAACCGGTTGTTCATCGTGGTGGAAGGCGAGGTGCGCATCAGCCGACAGATACCCGGTGCGGGCGAGGAGGCGCTGGCCGTCCTCAAGGCCGGATCGATGTTCGGCGAGATGGCGGTGTTCGATCGCAGTGAGCGGTCGACCGACGCGATCTCGCACGGCGGCACGCGCGTCATCACGATCAGTCGCGCCGAGTTCGAGATGTTGTTGGATTTTCATCGTGACATTGCCTACAAGGTGTTGTGGTCGGTCGTGCGCGTATTGAGCGGGCGGTTGCGCGCCACCAACGACTCGTTGCGGTCGGTGCTCGCGATGTCGATGTTCTGAGCGCGCAGGGGGGTCGACAAAGCGTGACCGCGGCGCACCGTTCCGCGTCCCGAAAGGGATGAGCCGCCTCACCGCATGGCACCACTTGGCGACGGCGCACGTGGTGCTGTGCGCGTTGGTGTTGATCTGGAATCTGTGGGTCGCGGGACGCGCGGCACGGGTCCAGGGACTACCGCAAGCACTCGCCTTCCTCAGTGCGTTAGGCGGACTCCTCTTGTTGCCGGCCCTCGTGGTGCTGCTCGTGTCCACGTCGCTGCTCACCGGCGGCGCGCTTTTTTCGGTCGCGTGGATCTGGCCCGCGACCGTGGCGCTCGTGACGGCGCAGGCCGCGTACTCGCTCGGCCGGAGGCGCGCGTCGGTGCCCGTGGGCGTGGCGATCGTCATATACGATTTCGTGCTCACGCTCATCGCGCTCGCGCACTGGCTCGACTTCGTGGGTGCCGCACCGGGGACGCCGCTGCTCACGGTGCTCGCAGCGGATCGGTCGGCGATCGCGATTTCGGCGCAGCCGATGGCGCTGGTAATGCCGTGGTTCCTGTACCTGCCCATCTTTGCGCCGGTCACGCCGGGTCGGCCTAACGCACGGATGCTCGTGCGCGGCGCGATGGCGTTCCTCGCGGCGGCGTGGACGGCGCTGATCGTGCTGCAAATTCCGTCGGCCGCGCGCGCGGTCCACAGCTACGACCGATACGCGCGCGAGCGACTGCAAGAACATCCGGACAGCGACTTCGTGGTGGGCGTGAAGGTGTTCCCTACGCTGTCGGAGCCGCCGACGCCTGTGTCGCTCACGAGCGACTTGGGGCTCGCCGACTCGATCGGCGCCGGAGCGCTCACCATTTATTTCACGCCGAAGGGCGCGAGCGCGGCAACGCTCGACAGCGTCGCGCACGTCATGGATGACGTGCGCGGGACGCGTCGCGTGATCGCGGTGCTCGACTTGTCGGGCGAGCGGCCCGTTCGTGCGGTGGAGCGCGAGTCGTACCTGCGCGAGCGCGTGGCCGATGTCGAGCGCATCGCGCGCCGGCTACACCCCGACTTCGTGGTTCCGGTGATCGACCCGAACGGCGCGGCGGTGCGCGCGATCGGCGCCGTTCCGGTTGCGATGTGGGAAGCGTACCTGCGTGCGTCGTCGGCCGTCGCGCATAGCGACAGCACCGATAGCGCGGAGGTGCGCGTGCTCGCGCACGTGGGCGGATTCGGTGCCGCCGACAGCGCGCTCTATGCGTGGAGCGCGTCGAGCGCATCGCCCGTGGATGCGGTCTCGGTGTCGTTGTATCCGTGGTTGAGCGGCGCGGCGACGTTGGACGCGCGCATGCGCGCGGTGGACGAGTGGGCGCGGGCCGCGCGCTCGTCCAAGCCGCTGTGGGTGCTGGAGGCGGGCGCATTCCCGCTTGCGCACGGTGAAGAGAGTCAGGCGCGGGCGCTGTGGGGCGTGCTGGCTTGGGCGACGAGCCGCAGCGCGATCAAGGGGTTGATCGCGTATCAGGCGTCGGACTATCGCGTGCCGATGGGTCTCAGGACGTCGGCCGGCCGCCTGCGTCCCGCGGCGGCGGTGCTCCGACGCGCCGCGTCCCAGCTGCAGCGCGGCGGCAGTTAGGACGCCGCGCCGGCGCCCGCCAGGCCACCGTCAGGCCACCATCAGGCCGCACGTGAGACCGTCCGTCAGTCGCCTCGCACTACGTTAGGCGCCGAGCCCGATGCGCCCGCGACCACGGCTTCGACGCGCCGGTTCGCATCCAGATACCGTTGGGCCAATTGCTGCATCTCGCCGGCGGTCACCGCGCGCACGCGCGCGTCGTGCGCGTCGAGCTCGGCCAGCGAGCGGCCGAACATCCAGGCGTCGAGCACGTCGCCCAGCACCGATGCCCCGCTCTGCTCGCGAATGGCGTGCATGCCGATGGCGTAGGCCTTGGCCCGCGCCAGCTCAGCGTCCGTCACGCGCGCCTCGCCCAACTTCGCCAGCTCGCGGAGCATCGCGTGCCGCGCTTCGTCCTCGCGATCCGGCGACACCGCCATGAAGGTGCGGAACACGCCGGCGCGCCGATGCTCGACCACGCCGGCGCTCACCGTGTACGCGAGCGACTGCTTGTCCCGAAGCTCCTCGAAGAATCGCCCGCCTAACCCGCTGCCGACACCCGCCAGGAGGTGCATGGCGAACCGCGCATCGTCGCCGCGGTCGGCCGACGGGAACGCCATCGCCATCGCGGTTTGCGCCTTGTCGCGCGACTCGCGCACCATCACCGGCTCGCGCGTCCAGACCGGCGCGTGGGGCGCGCGCGCGGCGGCGCCGCGCAGCTCGGCGAAGTGG
>DATEHK010000160.1:0-18319 GCA_035279625.1 Gemmatimonadaceae bacterium | reverse complement strand
CGTCCCGGTGTCGCTGCCGGCCGTTCCGCCTAACGCTACCGCCGGGCGGCCGCGCGTGGTGCTCCTGGCTGTCGAACACAGCCGCAAGGTGGCACAGGTCTGCGAATCGTGGGCGGCGTGGGGGTTCAAGCCGCACGCGGTCGTGATCCACGCGACACCAAGCGAGTCGCGCGCGGCGCGACTCGCGTCGTTCGTGCGCGAGCACGGCGTGGCCGGCCTCGCGCGTCGCGCCCTGGGCGGATCACCGCGGGCGCCGAGCGCGGTACCGCCGAGCGGACCGCAGGCGCCGATCCCAAATACGGCGGAATTCTGCGCGGCGCACGGCATCCCCACCGTTCGATTCGCCTCGCTCGATGACCCGGCCAGCATGGCGGCGCTGCGCGCGCTGGATGCCGACGTCTTCGTCTGCGCCGGCTTCGGCATCGTGCGCCCGGCTATGCTTTCGCTGCCGCGAATCGGCACCCTCAACGTCCACATGGGACTCCTGCCGCCGATGCGTGGAATGAACGTGGCCGAGTGGAGTGTGTTCACTGGGGCTCCAGTGGGATGCACCGTTCACGTCGTGGATCCCGGCGTCGACACCGGCGGCATCATCATGTTCCGCGCCGTTGACGCCGGGGGCGCGGACGGGATCGACGCGCTCCGCCACCGGGTGGACGAGGCGCAGATCGTTGCGTTAGGCGATGTGGTGCGGTGGGTGGCGGAGCACGGCGCGCTGCCGCCCGCCCGGGTGCAAGGGTCCGACGAGGGCCGGCAGTATTTCGCGATGCACGACGCGCTGCGCGCGCTCCTCGCATCGCACCTGCGCGCGGCGGCGCCCGGTTAGGCGCGCTCGAGGGCGGCGAGACCGTGCAGCGTGTCGCGTCGCACGTAACACTCGAGCCCCACCGCGGCGAGACCGGCTTCGCGAAATCGCGCGCGATACCACGCCGGCGCACGGCGCACGAGGGACCGGACGTCGCCGGCCACGTCATCCGACGACGTCGCCACCGGCAGGTACGCGACGCCGCCTAACCGCGCGGCGACCTCAGCGAGCCCGGCGCGCACCTCGGCCGCGCCAAGGTAGTGCAGCATGTCCGCGCACACGATGAGGTCGTACCGCTCGCGGAGTCCAAGGGTGCCGAACGTGCCGAATGTCCCCTGTCGAATGTTGCGACGCCGCCCGTATCGCGCCACCACGTACGCGCTCGGATCCACGCCGTCGTACGACATGCCCGGCCGCCGCGCCACGAAGGGCGCGCGCCACAGCGCCTCGCCGCAGCCCACGTCGAGCACATGGCGCACGCTGCGCGTCAACACCCACTCGGCCACGCCCAGCGCCAGCGCCACGCGGCGCGCGACCTCAGCCGGCGTCGCAACACAATGCCGCGGATGCCGGTACCACCGATCGAAGTACGCGCGATCGAACTTCGGACGTGCGCTCAGGGTTCCTCCGGGAGAGTACCGCGTTCAATATCGCCACGCGCAACCATTGTGTGACACCGCGCCGCGCCGCATGCTTATCGCGCGCCGATCACGATCTCAACGAGGAGGAGCGATGACGCAGCACGACGATCCCGCCGCGCGCGCGGGAGGAATCAGCCGGCGGGGATTTGTCGGGACCGGGTTGGCCGGGAGTGCGCTGGCGTTGGCCCGCGCGAAACTACCCTGGCTCGACCGCCGCGCCGCGCCGCCTAACGGAAAGGCGCCCGCCGACCGCTACGTCGCATCGTCGTTCGAGCTCCAAGATGTGACCATCGCCGAGCTCCAACAGGGCATGACGTCGGGGAAATACACGGCGCACCAGATCGCCGAGCTCTACCTGGGCCGCATCGACGAGCTCGATCACCAGGGACCCAAGCTCAACGAGGTCATCGAGCTCAATCCGGATGCGCTCGCCATCGCCGATGCGCTCGACGCGGAGCGAAAGACCAAAGGTCCGCGCGGTCCGTTGCACGGCATTCCGATTCTGATCAAGGACAACATCGCGACCGACGACAAGATGATGACCACCGCCGGCTCGCTCGCGCTCGTTGGAGCCAAGGTGCCGCGCGACTCGTTCATCGCCGCGCGATTGCGCGCGGCCGGCGCGATCATACTCGGCAAAACGAATCTGTCGGAGTGGGCCAACTTCCGCGGCGACCACTCCACCAGTGGCTGGAGCGGCCGCGGCGGACAGAGCCACAATCCGTACGCACTCGACCGCACGCCGTCCGGATCCAGCTCGGGATCGGGCGGCGCATCCGCGTCCAGCTATGCGGCGGCGGCAATCGGCACCGAGACCGACGGCTCGATCGTATCGCCGAGCGCGGCGAACTCGCTGGTCGGCATCAAACCGACCATCGGTCTCTTGAGCCGCTCGGGCATCGTGCCGATCTCGCATTCGCAGGACACGCCGGGCCCGATGTGCCGGACGGTGGCCGATGCGGCGGCGCTGCTCGGTGTCCTAACGGGAATCGACTCGCTCGACAAAGCAACGGCGGCCAGCGCAGGCAAGTCGCATACGGACTACACGAAGTTTCTCGACGCCGACGGACTCAAGGGGGCGCGAATCGGCGTGCTGCGCGGGCGCTTCATGGGATACAGCCGCGTCACCGACGCCCTCATCGAAGATGCGCTCCACGCGATGCGCGACCGCGGCGCGGTGCTCATCGACCCTGTCGCGTTCCCGACCGCCGGCAAGTTCGGCGACGCCGAGAACGAAGTGCTGCTGTACGAGTTCAAGGCGGACTTGAATGCGTATCTGGGCGCGCTCACGGTGTCGCGCGTCAAGTCACTGGCCGATGTGATCGCCTTCAACGACGCGCATGCGGCCACGGAGCTCGCCTACTTCGCGCAGGAGACGATGATCGAATCGCAGAAGAAGGGGCCGCTCACGTCGCCGGGGTACACGAAGGCGTTGGCCAAGTGTCACCAGTTGGCGCGGGTGCAGGGCATCGACGCGGTGCTGGCCAAGCACAAGCTCGATGCGTTAGTCGCGCCCACGCAGGGGCCGCCCTGGCACATCGATCTCGTGAATGGCGACTCGGGTGGCGGCGGAAGCTCCGAGTTGGCAGCGGTGGCCGGGTACGGGAGCATTACGGTGCCGGCGGGCTACGCGTTCGGACTCCCGGTCGGCATGTCGTTCATCGGCGGCGCCTGGTCGGAGGCGACGCTCATCAAGCTGGCCTACGCGTTCGAGCAGGCGACGAAGCTACGCCGCCCGCCCACGTTCGCGCCGACGGCCGACGTCCCGATGGACGGGCATCCGCGGACGGCGTGATGCTCCGTTAGGCGGCGACAAGGGACCATGGAGGACGCGCGCCGGACCTGGACGCACGCGGCGGCGCTGGCGCTGCTCGCTGCCGGCGCGCTCGCGGTCGCCCTCGTGGTGCTGCCGTACAAGACGTTCGACCTCGATCGGTTCTTCGTGCCGAAGGAGTTGGTGCTGCACGTCGTGGCGGCGCTCGCGACGCTGGTGTTGTTGTCGCGCGCGCCCCGGCTCGAGCTCACCCGCGTCGATACGCTGCTCGCGGCGTTCCTGGCGCTGTCGCTCGTGTCGGCGGCGCTCGCCACCAACTGGTGGCTGAGCTGGCGCGCCCTGGCGGTCTCGCTGTCCGGCATCGCCGTGTTCTGGTGTGCGCGATCCGTCGCCCACGCGGGTTGGCGCGATGCACTGCTGTCGTGCCTCGCGCTGGGCGCCGTGGCGGCGGCCGTGACGGCGCTCCTCCAGACGTACGGCGTACAGAGCGACTTCGTGAGCCTCAACCGCGCGCCCGGCGGAACGTTAGGCAACCGCAATTTCGTGGCGCATCTGGCGGCGATCGCGACGCCGGTGCTCCTCTGGCGGACGCTCGGCGCGCGCTCGGCGTGGGGCGCGCGGGCCGGCGCAGCCGGCATCGTGGTGCTGGCCGCCGTCCTCACGCTGTCGCGATCGCGCGCGGCGTGGCTGGCGCTCGCCGTGTGCGTACCGATCGCCGTGATCGGAGTGATCGCCGGGCATCGTACGTGGCGGCACAGCACGCCCGCCGTGCGCGGCGGCCGGCTCGCCGCCGGTATCGCGGTGGCCGTGCTGGCCGCCATGTTTGTGCCTAACAGACTCAACTGGAAGAGCGACTCGCCGTATCTCGACTCG
This sequence comes from Gemmatimonadaceae bacterium, assembly GCA_035279625.1. Taxonomy (GTDB): domain Bacteria; phylum Gemmatimonadota; class Gemmatimonadetes; order Gemmatimonadales; family Gemmatimonadaceae; genus JADGGM01. The sequence continues at coordinate 14,226 of DATEHK010000160.1, read as the reverse complement.
GTGCGCGGCGTCGTCGACTACCGGGGCGGCAGCGGCAAGGGCCGCCTCCTGCAGTATCGCAACTCGCTGCGGCTCGCGTCTCAACATCCGGTGTTGGGCGTCGGGCCCGGCAACTGGTCGGTCCGTTATCCATCGGTGGCCACGCCTAACGACCCGTCCATCGATCAGGACGACGGGATGACGGCCAACCCGTGGCCGAGCAGCGACTGGATGGCCATGCTCGCGGAGCGAGGTGCACCGGCGACAGCGTGTCTCGTCGTCGCGTTCCTGGGGCTCGGCATCACCGGCCTGCTCGCGATGTCGCCGCGCGCCGGCGCCGACCAGTTCGCACAAGGATTGGTGCTCGTGGCGACCGCGGTCATCACCGTGGTCACCGGAGCGTTCGATGCGCTGCTGTTACTGCCGGCGCCGGCGTTGATTGTCTGGGGAATGCTCGGGGCATTGTCCGTGTCCACGCGCGCGCGCGCGACCATCGCGCTCACATCAGGCCGGCGCGTTGCCGCGATGCTCGTCGTGCTCTTGGCCGGTGCGGCGGCCGCGGGCCGGAGCGCGGCACAGTCGGTGGCGATGGGATTGGTCGAGCGCGACGGCCGCACGGCCTCGATCGAGCGTGCTGCGTCGCTCGATCCGGGAAGCTATCCGATCCTGATGAAGTTGGCGACGCTCGATGCGCGGCGCGCGCGGTGCGATGCGGTGCGCGACCGTGCGGGCGCCGCGCACGCGCTCTTTCCGTCTGCGCCGGCGCCGCGACGGATGCTCGCGGCGTGCGGCGTGAAGACGCGCGCGCGCTAACGCGACGCGGCTTGTTGCGACGGGAGCGCGGGCGAAGCCGACCGGTCCGACTGCAGCCGCGCCATGTAGCGCTGCGCCTCGGAAATCCGCTCGATTTCGATGGCCATCGAATCGACCGAATTCTCGATCCGCTGCAACTGTTCGCCGAGCGATCGGTCTAACGGAGTAGCCACGGGCTTCTTGTCGATGCGGCGCGCGAACGCACGCGCGATGGGCACCACGAAAAAGATCGCGACGATCGCGACGAAGAACTCGATCGCGATGTGTTCGACGCGCGCGCCCATGCCCGGGTCGAAGATGAAGGGCGGCACGCTCGTGCCGGTCGTCGGGGCCTGCGGGATTTCGATCCCGCCCGGCAGCTCGATAGGCGGCGGAGGCGGTGGCGCCTGCCCAGCATGCTCGGCCTGTTGTGCCGCTTGCCGAGCCTGGTTGCGCGCCAAACGCGCTTGCTCGCGCGCCGCCTCCACCTGCGCGCGCACTTGATCCCGGATCTGGTTGCGCAGCGCGGCCGCGTCGGGCGTCTGCGTGTTTGTGCCTTGCTGCATGGCCTCTCCTAACGCGGTGGTCTTACCAACCGCTTCGCTGGCGAAGCGATGTAATGTGCGCCACGTGATGCCGTCCGTGCCAGGCGTACTGTGCCAGCGCCTCCGACAAGGGCACGAAGCGCTTCTGCTCCGGATGTCGATAGCCGCGCTCGAAATCCGACGGCTGCATCCCGCGCAAGAGTGTGACCCAGCGCGTGTGTAGCGCGTCGAGTAGCGCCAGGGATACGTCTACTGGAGTTGCGGGCGTATCGGGCAGCGTCACCCACACATCTTGATCGTACGGTTTGATCGTGGGCGTGTCTTCGGTCAACGCCTGCTTGAATCGCAGATAGGCGTTGATGTGGCTGTCCGGCACGTGATGGACGAGTTGCCGAACAGTCCAACCGCCAGGACGGTACGGGGTATCGAGTTGGCCGGCCGTAAGGCCGGCGACCGCTGCCCGCATCGCAGCCGGCGTTCGCGCGACGTCGTCGATGAACGCCGTGCGCTGGGACGCCGACATGCTCGCCGGAGGCGCGAATTTGCCGACTGGATAGCTCAGATCGGTCACTGCAACCTCGCGCAGTGTCAAAGAATGTGCAGCACCGCGTTCTCGTGTTGTACCATAGAGGAAACACACACACGATGCAACGCGCGATCTCGAAACCTTCACTGCAACACTCCGTACGGTATGGTGCAGATCGAAGATTCCATGCGCTCGCACAGGCGGGCGCCGACGCCTAGATAACGAGGTCCGTATGAAGCTCGCCTGGAACCCCGGCGACTACGCCGCAAACGAATGCAAGCGCTGTCATAAAGTAGTCCGAACGCGATTCGAGTTCCGTACTGTGCGGTTGGCGCGCTCCCGCCTGTGCGTGCCGGACGTGTTGGTCGACGTGTGCACCGAGTGCGACCACATGGTGTCGATTCCGCCGCAGTCGGTTCCGCAGCTGCGCGAAGCGGGCGTCGGCAAGTAAGGCGCCAGGCGTCAGGTTAGACACATCCGGGGCGCTCCACCGAGCGCCCCGTGGTGCATCGGGCCCGTTGTTCGTTAGGCAGCTCCGCCGCGGCCTCGCGGCGTGACCCTGCGGCCGCGCCGTCTGGGCTTCCACCCCTGGCGCGCCAACGAGACCCGTCCTGCCGCATCGAACCGCACGCCCTCCGCCTCCAACAACATCCGCTGCGTCAGACTGCCCCCGCCGTCGCCGGACCGCGAGCTCACCCGGCCCCGTGCGTTGATCACGCGGTGCCAGGGCACCGCGGTCCCGTTAGGCAATGAATGCATGGCGTAGCCCACGAGACGCGGCTGGCGCGGCAATCCCGCCAGCGCCGCCACCTGGCCGTACGTCGCGACGCGTCCGCGCGGAATCCGCCGGACCACGGCGTAGATCCGCTGGTGCGAATCCGACGCGGCGCGGCGCGCCATGAATCACTCGGCTCCGGAATCCGGCGGACCTATCTTGAGCGGCGCCCAGCTGGGTGGATCGCTCGCCGGAAAGCTTTCCCTCGAGGACTCGTCCACCGTGTCGGGCTCTGGCTTGCGTTTGGCGCCGGACTGCGGCTCCGGCGTGTCCTGTGGTTGTTTTTTCGTCATTCCGCAATCTCACAGGCGATGGGTCAGAATACGACCCTCGACGCCAACCTCAGGCCACCTTGGGCTTCCAAAGCGCCGCGTCCAGAATCGCCCAGATGTGAATCACCCATCCCAAAAGGAAAAACCACAACACGGCGGCCAGCACGAACATCACGATCGCCATGCCGAGGCGGCCCTGAATGAGCTGGCCCAAACCCGGAATGAAGAAGCTGGCCAACGCGGCAATCACGTTTCCAGTCGACCCTTGCCCGGACATGCCGTCCTCCCTTGTCAGCGCGATCCGGCGGCCGAGCCGGCGCGCAGTGCCGTGAGATACCGCTCGCGGAGAATCTGTTGATGGTGCCGCTCGTGTCCGGCGATCATGTATGCCTGCGCGCGCGCCGAGTTCTCGCCGGCCGGCGTCCGTCCACGGCGGAGAAGCACGTCCTCGCTCAGCCCTTCGAACAGCGCAATCGTTGCCGCGCGCACGATGCCGAGCTCGGCGAGCAAACTCGACAACTGGCGCTCGTTGAAACGCGACGATTTCACGTACGCGTTTTCGTCGAACGACGGCAGCACGGTCTCGTCGCCGCGCGCGAAGCACATCGCTCGATAGGACATTACGCGTTCGGTGTCGGCGAGGTGTCCGACAACCTCTTTGATGCTCCACTTGTCGGGGGCGTAGCGGAACTGCGCATCGGTTTCGGACAGCGGGCCCAGCATTGTGCGTGTTTCAGCGGCCTGCTTGTCGAGCACCTCGAGCAAGTCGCCGTCGGGGACTTGCGAGATGTAGCGGTGGAAGTACTCGATGTATTCCGTCTTGTCGGGACGCGCGATACGAACGCGGGGCATCGGAGCTCCTCGGGCGGGAAAAGAATGGCGCCCGGTTTAACCCAGGGCGCCGGTCCGATGCATGATGGGCGGTCCCGCTCGCGGATGCCAGTCGGGAAGGGTCAGGGGATGACGTTGTCCGCGACGCGACGCGAGTAGTAGAGGCCGACTCCGCTTCCCACCGCGCTCACTACGACTGCGGTGGTAATCCCGACCTTGGCCCCGATCCACCAGCCGATGGCGCCACCGATCGTCGTGCCGATGAACGCGAGTGTGCCGCGCATTGTGTCGCTCCGGAGATTGAAGACCTGTCTCCGGATGTGACGACCAACGCGAGGCCGAGGCTACGACTCCTGCGCCTCGTACTGCTCCTTGAGCTTGGCGACCACGGCCGGGTCGGCCAAGGTGGTGGTATCGCCCAACGCACGGCCTTCGGCGATGTCGCGCAAGAGTCGGCGCATGATCTTGCCCGACCGCGTTTTAGGCAGATCGGCGCTGAACAGGATGTCGTCAGGCTTGGCCAGCGCGCCGATCTTTTCCGCCACGTGGTCGCGCAGCTCATCACGGAGCGCGGGCGACGACTTGAATCCCTCGCGCAGCGTGACGAACGCGGCGAGGGCCTGGCCCTTGAGATCGTGCTGCCGCCCAACGACGGCCGACTCGGCTACCGCCGGATGTGACACGAGCGCCGATTCGACTTCCATCGTGCCGATGCGGTGACCTGCCACATTGAGCACATCGTCGACGCGTCCCAGGATCACGTAGTAGCCGTCTTCATCGCGCTTGGCGCCGTCGCCGGGGAAATACACATCGGGCCGGTTGGGCCACTTGGAGAAGTACGTTTGCACGTAGCGATCGGGGTCGCCCCAGATCGTGCGCAGCATGGAGGGCCAGGGGCGCGTGAGGGCCAGCAAGCCGCCGCCTAACGGAATCGATGTGCCGTCCGCGTCGAGCAGATCGGCCGACACGCCGGGGAAGGGAACCGTCGCGCTGCCCGGCTTGGTGGACGTGACGCCCGGGAGCGGGGTGATCATGATCGCGCCCGTCTCCGTTTGCCACCATGTGTCGACGATGGGACACCGCTCGTGCCCGATCTTGAAGTGATACCAGATCCATGCTTCTGGATTGATCGGCTCGCCCACCGAGCCTAACAGACGGAGCCGCGACAGGTCATGGCGCGCGGGCCACTGGTCGCCCCACTTCATGAACGCGCGGATGGCCGTGGGCGCCGTGTAGAAAATCGTGACGCCGTACTTCTCGCACAGCTCCCAGAAGCGATCCTTCTCGGGCCAGTCGGGCGCGCCCTCGTACATCACGCACGTGGCGCCGCAGGCCAGCGGGCCGTACACGATGTACGAATGACCCGTCACCCAGCCGACATCGGCGGTGCACCAGTAGACGTCGTCTTCCTTGAGATCGAACACCCACTTCGTGGTGGCCACGCAGCCCGTGAGATATCCGCCCGTGGTGTGCACGATGCCTTTCGGTTTTCCCGTCGTCCCCGACGTGTACAAAATGTAGAGCACATCCTCGGCGTCCATCTCTTCGGGTGGGCAGTTGGCGTCTACGTCTCGCATCACGTCGTGCCACCAGTGATCGCGCTCCGCGTGCATCGAGGCGGCCGATTCATCGCCTTGTCCGCCGGCGCGTCGTTGGACGACCACCACGTGCTCGATGCTCGGTGTTTCCTCGAGCGCTTTGTCGGCGTTGCGTTTGAGCGGGACGATTTGTCCGCGGCGATAGCCGCCGTCGGCGGTGATGAGCACTTTCGCCTCCGCATCGTTGATGCGATCGCGGAGCGACTCGGCGGAGAAGCCGCCGAATACAACGGAGTGCGGCGCACCGATGCGCGCGCAGGCGAGCATCGCGATGGCCGCTTCGGGAATCATCGGCAAGTAGATCGCGACGCGATCGCCACGCTTCACGCCCAACCGGCGCAGCACATTGCCGAACTTGCACACTTCGCGGTAGAGATCCCAGTACGTGTACGTACGCGTGTCGCCGGGTTCGCCTTCCCAGATGAGCGCCGCCTTGTTGCGGCGAGCTCCACGCAGTTGACGATCGAGGCAATTGACGGACGCGTTGAGTTTTCCGCCCAAGAACCACTTGGCCCAGGGCGGAGTCCACTCGAGCACTTTATCGAACGGCTTCGACCACTCCAACTCGCGCGCCATCTCGGCCCAAAATGCTTCCGGATCGCGCGCGGCGCGATCGTAGACATCGCGTGACACGTTGGCAGTGCGTGAGAAGCCGGCCGGGGGCGCGAATGTTCGCGTTTCCTTGAGCAGCACGTCGATGTCGGTCATGTCACGAACGATGGTTGGAGTGAGAGTGTCAGGGCGTACCTTATCCGCCGCTCGGGCGGGCGTCCAGAGCGAAATCCTCTTCATAGCGCGTTCCGCGCGCCGGCGCTTGGCGCTACTGTTGAGTCATGAGTGGCACGACACGACCGCGGCCGTGAGGCGCAGCGCCTTCGGGTGTTGGCGCGGGGTGCGCGCGTCGTGACCGCCGGCCAATCGACATCCGCGCGACACGCCGTGGAGGTCGAGGCGTTGGTGCGCGCGTTCGGTCCGCGGCGCGCGGTAAATGGTGTGTCCTTCGCCATCGACGCCGGGGAGTGTCTGGCGGTGTTCGGGCCTAACGGAGCGGGGAAGACGACGCTCTTGCGCGTCCTCGCCGGATTGCTGCGGCCGACGCGCGGCCGCGCGTTCGTCGCCGGCGTGGCGCTCCCGGGCGGCCCCGAGGCGCGTCGCCGGATCGGCTTCATCTCGCACGCCAGCATGTTGTACGCGGCGCTCACGGCGCGCGAGAACGTCGATTTGGCGGCGCGATTGTTCGGTGTGCCCGATCCGCGCAACGCGGCGGCGCGCGCGTTGGACGTGATGCGCATGACGCCGCACGTCGACACGCCGGTGCGCGCGCTGAGCCGCGGCATGCAGCAGCGCGTGAGCATCGCGCGCGCCATGGTGCACGCGCCGAGCGTGGTGCTGCTCGACGAACCGTTCACCGGGCTCGATGCGTCGGGCGCGGCGGCGCTGTCCACCGCGTTAGGCGTGCTGCGCGCGTCGGGCGCCGCGCTGGTGCTGGTGACGCACAACCTGGACGAAGGGCTGTCGCTCGCCACGCACGCGGCGATCATGACGGGCGGCGCGTTCGTGCGCTACGAACCGCGCGGCCCGATCGATCCGCGCGGCTACGCCGAGTCGTATCGGAGTCTGGTGGCGCTCGATGCCTGACACGTTCGGCGCGGCGCTGCTCATCGCGCGCAAGGACCTCGCGATCGAATTTCGCACGCGCACGGCATTCTTTTCGGCGGTGGTGTTCGCGCTGCTCGCGATCGTGATCTTTTTCTTCGCCTGGGACCCGACCGCCGTGGCCGCGTCCGATCTCGCGCCCGGTGTGTTGTGGGTGATCTTCACGTTTTCCGGATTGTTGGGCTTGCATCGGTCGTTCGGCGTGGAGCTGGCCGATCGCGCGCTCGATGGCTTGCTTGGCGCCCCGGTGCCCCGGCATGCGATCTACCTAGGGAAGGCGATGGCGAATCTCGTGTTCGTGCTCGCCATCGAGGTGATCGCGGTGCCGGCGGTGGCGCTGTTCTACGACATGCCGTTAGGCGGAGCCAAAGGCGTGGCGGCCCTGGCGGCGCTCCTGATTCTGGCGGCGATCGGACTCGTCGCCGTCGGGACGCTGTTCGCGGCGATGTCGGTGAATACGCGGTTGGGCGAATTGTTGCTGCCCATGCTGTCGCTGCCGTTCTTCGTGCCCATCGTCATTCCGGCGGCACAGACGACCGCTCGTCTCCTGGCTGGGCGGCCTGTGGCGGAGTCGATCGGTTGGATCAAGATTCTGTTGGCCTTCGATCTCGTGTTCGTCGCGGCATGTACCATGGCGTTCCCCTACACCATCGAGGATTGACCTTGGCCGCGACGTTCAAGGGCGTCATCTTTTGCGGTGAACGTGTGTAGGCGGCACCCCCGAATGGTGAGCTTCCCTCGCTCTCCTGATGTTTTCCTGAAGCTCTTGCTGTTTCCTGCCGTGTCCGTTCTTGTCCGGCCTCGTCCGCTGCCAACTCGTGGAAAGCTGAGACGACAGGGGAGCGGAATGAGGGATGAGGGCTGTTGATCCATCGCACGTGGCCCATTCAAATGCACACGCGGCCTTCAACGAGTCGATCGCGGACAAGGCCGAACACGAACGGACACGGCAGGAAACAGCACACCTTTGGAAAAAACACCAATACGGCGAGGAAGCTCATTACCAGGGCGATGCACGTGACCTTCCACCGCGCAGACAAACCGACGCATGACACAGACTGCCGCTCGTGAGCCCGTGAACACACCCATCTCGCCTAACGCCGCACCACCGCCCGTGCGCGCCACCTTCGATTGGCTGTTCGTGGTGGCGGCGCTCCTGGTGATCGCGACCTTCATCCGTGCGATCTACTTCACGCCGATCGAAGCGCTGCAGGGGCCGGCGCAGAAGATCTACTACGTGCATCCGCCGTCGGCGTGGGTGGCGTTTCTCGCGTTCGGCGTCGTCGCGGTGGCCAGCATCGGCTACTTGTGGATGAAGGACCTGCGCCTCGACCGGTTAGCCGAGAGCTCGGCGGAAGTGGGCGTGGTGTTCACGACGATCACGCTCATGACCGGCTCGCTGTGGGGCAAGCCGATCTGGGGCACATGGTGGACCTGGGACGCGCGGCTCACGTCGACGTTGTTCCTGTGGTTCATCTACGTGGGCTATCTCATTCTCCGGGGCGCGATCGAGGACCCCGGCATGCGCGCGCGCTACTCGGCTGTGTTAGGCATTTTGGGGTCGCTGCTCATCCCGTTCATCCACTTGAGCGTGTACCTGTTCCGTACGCTGCATCCCATGCCCATCATCGGGAAGCCCAGCAAGCCCTCGCTGCCTAACGACATGCTGGAGACGTTTCTGATGGCGTTCTTCTCGTTCACGGTGCTGTACGTAGCGCTGCTCCGGGCGCGCTATCGCCTGGCGACGGACCGGGCGGCGCTCGAGACGGAGGAAGCGCGATGATTCCGAACAACGCGGGCTACTATCACGCCGCCTACATCATCGTGGCGGTGGCGCACATCGGGTACGCGACGAGCATCTGGCTGCGGCGGCGGTCGGTGCGCGCGCGGCTCGACGCCGCGCGCACCGACCGCCGCCCCGTCAGTTAGGCGTGGCCGCCGTGGGCAGCGATGAGGCGAAGCGCCGCCTGACGCGTGCCGCGCAGGAGGCGCGACGCGTCGATCGCCTCCGCGGCGGGCTAATCGGCCCGCATGCTCGAGAGCGGGTCCACGCGTGTGGCCCGCCGAGCGGGGATCAGGCAGGCGGCGGTCACGACCGCGAGGGACCCGGCCGCGACGAGCAGATACGTGTCGGCATCGAGCGGTCCAACGCCGAAGAGCGCTCCCGCGAGCAGGCGCGCACCGGCCACCGCGCCGCCCATGCCTAACGCCAAACCGGCCACGGACCAGGCGAGTCCGCGCCGGGCGACGAGCCCGAGGACGCTGCCCGGACTGGCGCCCAACGCCAACCGGACGCCAAACTCGCGGGTCCGCGTGGACACCTCGTACGCCAGCACGCCGTAGATTCCTAACGTGGCGAGCACCAGCGCCAAGCCGGCAAAGCTCCCCGCCAGGCCGAGCGCGAAGCGCCGCGCGGCGAGGCTCGATCCCACGACCTCGTTCATACTCTGGACATCGCGCAGCGGCAGCGCGGGGTCGGCGTCCTTCACCGCGCGCCGCAGCGCCTCGACGGCTTCGCGCGAATCTGCGGTCCGCATCACGACCGTGAGGGTATGGTCCCACGCTTCCTGCGCGTGGTCGACATAGAGCGTCGGCGTGGGCGGCAGGTCGATGCCATCGCTCCGCACATCGCCCACGACGCCGACGACGGTCATCCACTCGCCGTTCGGGTTAGGCCCGATGCGGATGCGCTTGCCCACGGCGTCGCCGTTGCGGAAAAAACGGCGCGCGGCGATCGCATTGATGAGCACCTGCTTGGGGCCGTTGGGCGTGTCGGAGGCGTCGAAGCGCCGGCCGGCGATGAGCGGGATCCGCAACGCCTCGAGAAAGGCTCCGCGGATGGCCACGTACGCCATGTCGGGCAAGTGCGACTCATCCACCGGCTGCCCTTCGATGCGCAGCGACGTGCTCATCGATCCCTGCATGGGGAGCATCGTCGCCGCGCCGGCCGCGGTCACGCCGGGTGCGTGCGCGACGTTGTCCAACACGGCATCGTAAAATCCGTTCACCATCGGAATCGAGTCGTACCGCGGGCCGCTCACGCGCAGCTGCGCGGCGATCACGTGGTCGGGCTCGAATCCGAGCCGCACGCGCGTGAGCTCGGCGAAGCTGCGGGTGAGGAGGCCTGCGCCCACGAGGAGCATCACGGCCAGCGCGACCTGCGTCATCACGAGCGCCCGCCTAACAAAGCGGCCGCTCCGCGTCGCGTTGCTTCCGCGGCCGCCTTCCTTGAGCGCATCGTGCACGCCGGCGTGCATCGCGTGGAGCGCGGGCACGATGCCGAACAGCGCGCCGGCCACCAGCGAAACCAACACGCTGAATCCGAGCACCTGGCGGTCGGCGCGCACGGGGAAGAGCGGCGGCAGCGCGGTCGGATGGATCGCCAGGAGGGCGCGCGTGGCCACGATGGCGAGGCCGATGCCTAACGCACCGCCGGCGAGCGCCAGCAGCACCGATTCCGTGAGCAGCTGCCGCACCAGGCGGCCGCGGCCGGCGCCCAGCGCGGCGCGGAGCGCCAGCTCCTGCCGGCGGCCGATGGTCCTCGACAACGTCAGGTTCATCAAATTCGCGCAGGCGATGAGCAGCACCATCGCGGCGGCGGCCTGCAGCAACAACAGTGGCGTACGAAAGTTGCCGGCGGCCAACTCGTGCAGGGGCGTCACGATGGCCATGCGGCCGCCATCGGCGTCGGGGTATTGCGCCGCGAGCCGTTGGGCAATGACGCGCAGGTCGGCGCGGGCCGCATCGATGGTGACGCCGGGTCGCAGCCGGCCGATCACGATCATCCAGTGTTGTTTGCGGGTGATGGCGGCGTTCGCGAGATCGTCGCGAATGTCCAGCGGCAGCCACACCTCCTCGTTGCGGTCGAGCACGAACCCGCGCGGCATGACGCCGATGATCTCGGTCGAGCGGCCGTTGAGCGTGAGCCGCCGCCCGATGGCGTGCGGATCGGCGCCGAGCGCGCGCTGCCAGAAGCCGTACGAGATGATGGCGCTCGCGCTGTCACCCGTCACGTCGGCGTCGGCATCGAACACTCTGCCTAACAGCGGCCTGACGCCAAGGACGCGGAAGAGATGGGCGTCCGCGGAGATGCCGGTGAGCGTGGTCGGGTCGGCGCCGTCGGGCTGCCACACCACCGGGCCCATCGCGGTGGAATACGCGCCGAGGTCGGTGAACGCGCGCTGTTGGGCGCGGTAGTCGACGTAATCGGGCGGCGACATCGGCGAGCGGTTGCCCGGATTGTCGGGCCACGACTCGAAGGCCACCATGAGACGCGCCGGATCGGCGTACGGCAGCGGGCGAAGCAACACCGCGCGGACGACGCTGAAGATCGCGGTGTTGGCGCCGATGGCGAGCGCAAGCGTGAGCAGCGCGACGACGGTGAAGGTCGGCGTGCGGCGCATGGTGCGCCACGCATAGTGCGCATCGTGCCGCCATTCCGTTAGGCGGTCGGCGACGCGGACGACGCGGTCGCCGCGCGCGTCGGCGGCCCGGCAATACGCGCGCGTCCCCTCCAAATCCCCGAACTCGGCGCTCGCGGCGCGGCGGGCCGCGTCCGCATCCATGCCCTGTGCCTCGAGCTCGCCGATGCGCATGTCGAGGTGAAAGCCCAACTCCGCATCCACGTCGCGCGCGATCTCGGCGCGCGAGCGCCACGGAAACCGGAACGAGCGGATCGGCGGGCGTGCCATGGAGCGACGCTCCTCAGGCTGGCTTGAGAACTTTGGTGACGGCGTCGGCGTACGTCTTCCATACGACCGACTCTGCACGAAGGCGGGTACGGCCCGCTGCGGTGAGCGTGTAGTACTTGGCCTTGCGGTTGTTTTCCGAGAGGCCCCACGATGGCGAGACCAGCCGGTGTTCCTCGAGGCGGTGGAGCGCTTGATAGAGCGCGGCGCCGTCTACCGCGAGGACGCCGCCGCTGCGCGCGTCGAGCCAGCGCGAGATGGCGTAGCCGTGCATCGGTTCCCACGCCAGCGCGCGGAGGATGAGAATGTCGACCGTCCCTTGCAGGAGCTCGGAGGGCGTACGGGCCACGGGTCTCTTCCAGTCACCAGGTGAGTGGAAGGTTGCGTCGCGGAGCGTAGCTGTCAAGGGTGCGGTGGCCATCCTTCGGGCCCCGTAGTTGCCCGCAGAGCCCTTCGTCGAAGAAAACCCGCTTGTGAGCAGGGAGGGGACACGATGACGGAGATCACGACCACCGTCGACATCGACGCCACGCCTAACGATGTGTGGACGGTGTTGACCGATGTGGAGCGCTGGCCGGCGTGGACGCCGACCATGCAGGACGTTAGGCGTCTCGATCGCGGACCGCTCGCCGCGGGAAGCGCCGCGTGCGTGCGACAGCCGCACGTGCGGCCCGCGGTGTACGAGGTCACCCGCCTAGATGAGGGGCGCGGCTTCACGTGGGTGAGTCGCGCGCCCGGCATCACGACCGAACGCGATCACGTGCTCGAGTCGCTCGGCGGCAAACCCCGGGTGACGTTGTCGATTCGGGTTGCCGGAATGTTGAGCGGCGCGGTCGGCTGGAGGTTCTGCCGCCTTGCCCAACGCTACATCGGCCTCGAGGCCGAGGGCCTCCGGCGGCGCTGCGAGGGCACGAGGCGTGGTCTAGTTTGAGCCGTTAGGAACGCCCGCGTGGACCCGGATGAGATTCGATGACTGCAGGGACCGTTCGGATCACTCGACGGTGCGATGCCGAGCGCGTTGCCAATCGTGGCGCCCTTTTGAAAAACGGGTCTTCCGCGAATTTCGGGATTCGGCGCGACAATCGGCGGGATCGCTCCGCGTGCGTGAGTAACGGCGAGAGCCGAGTGCCTACGACATTGCACGCGGACAACGGCGAACACTGCCGGATCGAAGCGATGGATCCGAGGCCTGGCACGCGCATCGGTCGGTGACCGTCTGGCCGTTGTGTTTTTCAAAAAGAACAACGCTCATCTCGCCACGAGCAGCCGCGCGTGGTTCTGCGACGCCGAGCGATCCTTCAGTTTCCTTTTTGTTATCCTTTGAACCAGAGCGAGGAATCCCTCCACGGGCGCCATCGTGAGCCCTCATGTCGCGCTTCGATAGAAGTTCTGCTTTGGGCTGATCGCTATCCCGCGTGGAGGGCTTCCTCGCTCTGGGTCAAAGGATAACGAAAAGGAAACTGAGGGATCGCTCGGCGCCGCGAGGCTAAGTGCGATCACTGTGGTGAGAGCAGCTTGTTGTTGTTTGGAAAAACAGCACAGCGGTGTCGATGCCTGCCTCACGACGCGGGTCGCATCCCACGACGCGCTCGTCGAGCGTGCATGACGCCGACTCGAGCGACGTCGCCGCTTCCCGAAATTCCCGGAAGAACCTGAAAAGAAAAAGGAACTGACGCGCGGTTACGATCTTCCCGAGGCAGCCTAGCGAACCGCCGTTTCCTTGGGTTCCGCCTTTCCCTTTAGAACCAGAGCAAGGAAGCCTTCCACGCGTGTCCTCACGGCACGTGATTGAAACGATGTAGTAGGATCAACTCCATGGCTGTGCACGAGGTCCAGCGCGCCGGCGGGCCCGCGTGGCGAGCTTCCTCGCTCTTGTTCTAAGAGAAAGGCGGAACTACGGAAACGGCGGGACGCGAATTCGATGCATTCGGTGGCACGACGGCGGAGGCTGTTGTATGATTCGGGGTCGCGCTCCAGGGCGCGCCCCGTCCGCGGAAAGGGATCGTCCCACCTGGAGAGTGGTCGTGCACATCCATTACCTCTTTCATGCCCGGCTTTGGCGGACACTCGGGCGCTCATGAAGGAGGTCGTATGTCCGCGCTCCCCCCAACCCCGGATTTTGCCTACGAGCGGAAGCGCGCCAAGGCGCTGCTCCGCGACTGCCGCGCCGGAGATCGCGATGCGATCGCGCGCGTCGTAGCGCAACTCCCGCGACTGGCCGGGCCGTTAGCCTCGCTCAAGCTCGCCGACGCGCAGTACGTGATTGCGCGCGAGCGCGGCTTCGAGAGCTGGCCCAAGCTCAAGGCGCACATTGAAGCGGCGCTACCCCAGGACGAACAGGCGGGCCGCTTCCTCGATGCCGTCGAGCACGGCCGGACGGGTATCGTGTCGCGGATGCTCAAGGCGCATCCAGATCTGCCTAACCACAGTATTTTCACCGCGGCCGCCGCGGGCGACGCCGACGAAGTCGCGCGCCGCGTAGCGGCGGATCCGGCGTGTGTGCACGAGACGCGCGGGCGACAGGCGTGGCCGCCGCTCGCGTACGCGTGCGCGACGCCCGTGCA
>DATEHK010000159.1:0-38729 GCA_035279625.1 Gemmatimonadaceae bacterium | reverse complement strand
CGACGCGCGCGCGACCAGCGACGCGTCGCCGTAGCGCGCGCGATCGGCGCGGCGGCGGCGCTCGCGGCGTGCGAGGGCGAACACGCCTAACGGGAGCAGCGCGGCGAGCGCGGCGAGCCACAGGGGGGCGTCGAGCCGCATGGCTACGGCACCGTCCGGAGCCACGTGGTGCGCAACGCGAGCTCGATCGAGAGCAACACCAGCGCGGGCACGAGCAACCACGCCGCGTGCTCGTTCCACGTGAGCACGTCGCGCTCCTCGAGGGTGCTCTTCTCGACATGGTCGATCTGCTGCACGATGTCGGCGAGCGCGTGCTCGTCAGTAGCGCGATAGTAGGTGCCGCCCGAGGTCGCGGCCACGGAACGGAGCAACTGTTCGTCGCGCGCGCTGAGGACGGCGGGCTCTTCGCCGTACGCGAGCTCGCGTTGGCGGTACTGCTGTCCCATGCCACGGACCCAGGCGTCGGTGGGCAGACGCGAGCCGGGGCGCGCGCTCATGCCGATCACGTAGATGCGGACCCCGATCGCGCGCGCGATCTGTGCGGCCACGAGCGGGTCCGGCGTACCGGTGTTGTTGCCGCCGTCGGTGATGAGCACGATCACGCCGCTCTTGGGCGGCAGGTCCTTGAGGTGGTTCTCGGCCATCGCGAGGGCAGTCCCGATGGCGGTGCCATCGGGCAGCAATCCGATGTCGACACGTCCCAGCAATTCCGTCAGGACGCCGTGGTCATCGGTGAGCGGCGCCTGTGTGAACGGCCGGCTGGCGAAAATGACGAGGCCCATGAAGTCGCCGCGACGCTCGTCGATGAACCGCGCGAGCACGCGTTTGGCCGCCGTGATGCGATTGTCGGGCGCGAAGTCGAGCGCTTTCATGGAGCTCGAGATGTCGAGCGCGATGACGATGTTGCGGCCTTTGGTCGAGACGTCGCGCACGTCGCCCGGCGATCGGGGGCGCGCGAGGGCGATCACGAGCGCAGCGAGCGCGGCCGCGCGCAAGGCGACCGGCCACCAGAGCGCGCGTTCGCGGGGCGAGCGCGGTGTGTGGTCGAGGAGCGTGAGCGCCGGCAAGCCGAGGGCCGCCGCGGGCGGACGGCGGCGCCGAGGCCAGGCGAACCAGAGGTCGGCAGCCACCACTGCCAGGAGCGCCAACGCCCAGGGGTCAGCGAAGCGCATCGGCGGCCTCTGCGTTAGGCCCGGGCTGGGCCGCATCGTGCCACTCGTCGAGCAGGGTCAACGCGCCGGCGAGAAACGCGTGCGCTGTTTGCGCGCCAGGCCTCAAGCGCGCAAACTTGACGAAGTCGGCTTCGCCTAACACGGATTTCGTGGCGAGGTCCGTGTGGGCAAGGAAGGGCGGGAGCGCGTGGAGCAGCTCGGGCGTGGTGCGGTGCACTGCCGGAACGCCGAACTCCGCTTCCAGGTAGCGGCGGAGCACGTCGGTGACATCGTCATAGAACGCGGCGACGTTGAGCGCGGTCACGGCCGATGGCGCAAGCGCGACCAGGCGCTGCCGGGCGGACTCGAAGGCGCCTAACGGAGTCGCGGCCGGGGCGACCGGCATCGGGGCGCGCCGCCGAGGGCGGCGGCGGAGCACCACCGCGGCGACGGCGGCCAGGACGAGCGCGGCGACGGCGACGATCCACCACTGCGACGTGCCCCGGGCACTCCCGCCTAACGATGCAATCGGGCGAATGTCGCGCATTGCGACGGCCGTGTCGGGCAGGGTCGGCGTGACGGTGACGAGCACGGCGCCGCTCACGACCGAGTCCGCCGACTCCTGGCCGGCGCGGCGAAAGCCGAGTGCGAATGCCGGGCTCGTGAGGCTGCCGGTTTGAAAGAACGCGATGCGCGCGCGGTAGCGGCGCGCGCCGTCGGCTGCGCGGGGCAAGGTGTCCAGCGCCAGCAGGTGCACGCTGTTAGGCAGGGAGTCCCGTGGATGCGGATCGGCGGCGATCGTCGCGCCCGCGGGGAGCGTGGCCCGCAGAACGATGGTCACCGTGTCGCCTACCGTGACCGTGCCGCCTCCGGACGCCTCGAGGCGCTGTGCCCACGCCGCCCGGGGCGAGAGCAGCGTTGCCGCCAGCAGCGCACATGCGAGTCGCGCGCGCACGCTTAGTGCCGCATGCGGCGCTCGCGGCGCCGGAAGAAGCCTAACAATGGAGCGACGTAGCCTTGAGCGGTGCGCAGGCGGATGAGATCGGCGCCGGCCGTTCGCAATCGGCGTGCAATGGCCTCGTCACGCGCGGCGGCGGCGCGACCGAATGCGTCGCGAACGTCGGTGCGCGCGCTGTCGACCCAACGCCAGGTGTCGCGCTCCGGATCGCGAAGCGCGACGAGGCCGACATCGGGCAGCTCCGCGTCGCGTTCGTCGATCAGATGAACGCCAATGGTATCGTGGCGCCGTGCGACCATCTCGAGCGCGCGATCGTAGTCGCCGGCCATCCAATCGGAGAATACGAACACGACGCCGCGGCGTTTGAGCACGCGCATCGCGAATTCGAACGCCGAGACGAGATCGGTGCCCCTGCCGCGCGGCTCGAACGACACCATCTCGCGAATCACGCGCAGCACGTGGCGCTTGCCCTTGGCCGGAGCAACGAATTGTTCGACGGCATCCGAGAACAGGATCGCGCCGACGCGATCGTTGTTGCGGACGGCCGCGAGGGCGAGCACAGCACTGACTTCCGTGGCCAACTCGGCCTTGGTGCGGCGCCGGGTGCCGAAGGCGTCGGACGCGCTGTGGTCGATGAGGAAGAGCACGGTGAGCTCGCGCTCCTCGGTGTACCGCCTAACGTAAGGCGCGCCGGTGCGCGCGGTGACGCGCCAGTCGATGGTGCGGACGTCGTCGCCCGGCAAATAGGGGCGCACGTCGGCGAACTCCACGCCGCGCCCCTTGAACACGCTCGAGTATTCTCCGGCCAGCACGTCCTGCACCAGTCGCCGGCTCCGGATTTCGAGCTGGCGAACCTGGCGCAGGATGTCGGGGAGGTTCACGGCACGCGCAGGGCGTCGAGAATGCGGTCGAGGACTTGATCGGCCGTCACGTTCTCGGCGTCCGCCTCATAGGTGAGGATCACGCGGTGGCGCAACACGTCGTGCGCGAGCGTCTTCAAATCCGACGGCGCGACGTAGCCGCGTCCGTCGAGAAAGGCCTGGGCCTTGGCGGCGCGCACCAACGCGATCGCCGCGCGCGGACTCGCGCCGTACGCGACCAACGGTGCTAACGGAGCGAGGCCGGCGGCCTTCGGATCGCGCGTGGCGCGCACCACGTCGAGCGCGTATTCGCGGGCGCGCGGATCGAGATAGATCTCGTTCACCATCCGGCGCGCAACGAGGATGCGCGCCGCATCGACGACCGGTCGCACGACAGGAACAGCGCCACCGGTCATGCGATCGAGCATCGCACTCTCTTCGTCGCGCGCCGGATAGGTCACGAGGAGCTTCATCATGAAGCGGTCGACCTGCGCCTCGGGCAGCGGATACGTGCCTTCCTGCTCGATCGGATTCTGCGTGGCCAACACGAGGAACGGCTCCTCGAGCGGATACGTGACGCCGCCGATCGTAACCTGCTTCTCCTGCATCGCCTCGAGCAACGCACTCTGCACTTTCGCGGGCGCGCGATTGATCTCGTCGGCAAGGATGATGTTGGCGAAGATCGGCCCCTGCTGCACCGTGAAGCCGCCGCTCCGTTGGTCATAGATCATCGTGCCCACGAGATCCGCGGGCAGCAGATCGGGCGTGAACTGCACGCGACGGAACGACGCATCGATCGACGCCGCGAGCGCGCGAACGGCTAACGTTTTCGCGAGGCCGGGCACGCCCTCGAGCAACACGTGTCCGTCGGCCAAGAGCCCAACGAGCAGCCGATCGATCATCGCGCGCTGTCCGATCACCACGCCGGCAAGCTCCTCCCTCATGCGGTCGACGAAGGAACTTTCGCTCCGCACGCGTGCGTTGAGGGAGTCGAGGGCAGTGGTGGTGAGGATGTCGGAAGCCATTACAAAATTATAGAGGGAAGCGGCGCCTGGCGGCGCCTTTGGGAATGGGGGAGCGGGCGGCTTGCGCCGCCTCGGGGGAAAAGGTCGCCAGGATGTGTCCCTCGGCCCCGGTCCCCGAGGCGGCGCCAGCCGCCGGTTCCCTAAGCGAAGCGCTTCCCCAAGGCGCCGCCAGGGCGCCGCTTCTCCGCGAGTTAGCTATATTTGTAGATGCTGGGAGGGCTCCGCAGCCTCGCGGAGCCAAGGCGTTTCCCAACCGGCCCCCCAGCTCGGTTTCACTCATGACCAATGGGAGATCAGATGAACACACCAGCTGCAAACTTCCGCTCGACTAACCCGAACACATAATGTCCGACGGGACGATTGTCCCGGTCGGTCGAATTATGGCGCTCGGTCATACGGCGGAACGGCGTGCACTCAGGTGCCGCTATCTGGTCATCGGCAGCGGGGTTGCCGGACTGCACACCGCGTGGCGCGCGTCGCTCTCGGGCGACGTGGTGCTTCTCACCAAGCGTTCGCTCTTCGACAGCGCGACGGCGTACGCACAGGGCGGCATCGCGGCGGCGATCGGCGCCGGTGATTCGCCCGAGCTCCATCAGCGGGACACGCTCGCGGCCGGCGCGGCGATGTGCGATCGCGCGGCCGTCGACGTGCTCGTGCACGAAGGCCCGGCGCGGGTGCGCGAGCTGCGTTCCGCGGGCGTGCACTTCGATCTCGACCCGCGCGGCGAGTTTCTGTTAGGCAAAGAGGCCGCGCACTCGGAGCGTCGCATCGTGCACGCGCACGGCGACCAGACGGGGGCCGAAGTGGTCCGGGCGCTGGTCGAGCGCGTGCGGGCCACCCAAGGCGTGCGGGTGCTCGAGCGCACGCGGGCGCTCGAGCTGATCGTCGAAGACGGGATGTGTTTCGGCGTTCGCGCGAGCCAGGCGGGTGTGCCGCTCGAGATCCACGCCGATGCCACCGTACTCGCGACGGGCGGGTGCGGCCAGGTCTATCGCTACACCACGAATCCGGCCGTCGCCACCGGCGACGGGCTGGCCCTTGCGCACCGCGCCGGCGCCGAGCTCGAGGACATGGAGTTCGTCCAGTTTCATCCGACGGCGCTGGACACGCCCGAGACGCCGCTGGCGCTCATCTCGGAAGCGGTGCGGGGCGAGGGCGCGATTCTCGTCAATGCGTTAGGCGAACGATTCATGCCGGGGCGTCATCCCGACGCCGAGCTCGCGCCGCGCGACGTGGTGGCCCGCGAGGTGTTCCGCGAGCAGCAGGCGACGGGCGGCGTGACGCTCGACGCCACTGCGTTAGGCGTAGGCTTCGCCCAACGGTTCCCGGGTATCTTCGCGCTCTGCATGGCGCGCGGCGTGGACCCGCGCGTGCAGCCGATCCCGGTGACACCGGCGGCGCACTACGCGATGGGCGGCATCGTGACGGACCTCGCGGGTCGCTCGACGCTGCGCCGGCTCTATGCCTGCGGCGAGGTCGCGCGAACGGGCGTCCACGGCGCCAACCGACTCGCGTCCAACTCGCTGCTCGAAGGACTCGTGTTCGCCGAGCGCGTGGCGCGCGACCTCGAAACCGTGCCGCCGCTCGAGGGAACGCCACCGGCACTCGATTGGGTGGTTCCGCCGCTCACCGACCGCGGTGCGGCGCAGGTGGCGGCGAACACGGTGCGCGATACGATGTGGCGCCATGCGGGCATCGTGCGGTCCGCGGACGGACTGCGCACGTGCCTCACGACGCTCGACGACATCGAGCGCCGCCTGCCCGAAGGCGCCACCGAAGAAGCAAACTTGATCGACACCGCGCGGCTCATCGCGCGGGCCGCGCTGCTGCGCGAAGAATCGCGCGGCGGCCACTACCGCACCGACTTTCCGTACGCACAACCGAGCTGGGAACACCGGCACGTGCTGTGGCGCGGCGGCGGTGCGCTCGTGACGACGTAACCCGGAGTCAACATGCATACTCGTGAAGGATATTCGATGCTCCAGGATGAGATTCGCGCGCTCGCGCGACAGCGCAACGCGATCATTCTCGCGCACAACTACCAGCGCCCCGAGGTCCAGGACGTGGCCGACGTGGTCGGCGATTCGTTAGGCCTGTCGCGCGAAGCGGCGCGCACGGATGCCCAAGTCATCGTCTTCTGCGGCGTGCATTTCATGGCCGAGACGGCCGCGATTCTTTCGCCGACGAAAACGGTGCTCCTCCCCGACCTGGGCGCCGGCTGTTCGCTCTCGGCCACTATCGATGCGACGCAGCTGCGCGCGTGGAAGGCCGAGCATCCGGGTGCTGTGGTGGTGAGCTACGTGAACACGACGGCGGAGGTGAAGGCCGAGAGCGACTACTGCTGCACGTCGGGCAACGCCGTGGAAGTGGTGCAGTCGGTTCCCGCCGATCGCGACATCCTGTTCCTCCCCGACATGTTCCTTGGCGCGCACGTTAGGCGCGTGACGGGTCGCGCCAACATGCACGTGTGGATGGGCGAGTGTCATGTGCACGCGGGCATCACGCCGGCGCGCGTGGCCGAGCAGCGCGCGGCGCATCCCGACGCCGAGTTTCTCGTGCACCCCGAATGCGGGTGCTCGACGAGCTTGATCGAAGCGATGTCCGCCGGCGACATCGATCCGGCGGGCGTACAGGTGTTGTCCACCGAGGGAATGATCCGGCGGCCGTCGCAGTCGAACGCCGAGATGTTCATCGTCGCGACCGAGGTCGGGATACTGCATCGGCTGGAGCGCGCGTATCCGGATCGCACGTTTCTCGCGGCGGACGATCGCGCGTCGTGCCAGTACATGAAGGTGACGACGCTGCCCAAGGTGAAGCATTCGCTCGAGGCCATGGAGCATCACATCACGGTACCGCGCGAGATCGCCGATCGCGCCCGGGGCGCGATCGACCGGATGGTGGCGATCGGCGGCGCGGCGCCGTCGTTGTCGGCGCCGGCGGCGATGGTGGGCGAGTGACCGGCTTCGTGCTGTTGGGGACCGACGCTGCGTTAGGCTTTCCCAAGTCGGCGGCCGAGACCCGGGCGCTCGTGCGCGCCGCCCTCGATGAGGATCGCGCGTTCGAGGATGTGACCGCGCTGGCCACGGTGCCGGCGGATGCAGCGGGGCGCGCGGCGATCGTCGCGCGGTCGCCGGGCGTGGTCGCCGGATTGCCGTTGGGCGTCGCGGCCTTCGAGGCGATGAGCGAGAGCGTGCGGGTGCGGGTCGTCTCGGGCGATGGCGAACACGTGAACGCCGGCGGTGTGGTAGCCGAGGTGGCGGGGCCGTGGCGCGCGCTGCTGAGCGCCGAGCGGGTGGCGCTCAATTTCATGCAGCGGCTGTCGGGTGTGGCGTCGCTCACGGCGCGGTACGTGGACGCGGTGCGCGGTACGTCAGCGCGCATCTACGACACGCGTAAGACGACGCCGTTGTTCCGCGCCCTCGAAAAGTATGCGGTGCGGTGCGGCGGCGGTGTGAACCACCGCGCCGACCTGGCGGACGCCGTGCTGATCAAGGACAATCACCTGGCTGCGTTAGGCGGCGATATCGCGACCGCGGTCCGCCGGGGGCGCGAGGCAGCTCGCCCTGGGATCTGCGTGGAAGTGGAGTCCGATGACGCGGCGCAGGTGGATGCGGCGCTCGCGGCGGGCGCGGATGTCATCCTCCTGGACAACATGTCGTTGGAGGCGATGCGCGCGTGCGTGGCGCGCGTCGCGGGGCGCGTACCGCTCGAGGCGTCGGGCGGGGTGACGCTCGAACGGGTGCGCGCGATCGCGGAGACGGGGGTCGACCGGATTTCGGTGGGCGGCCTAACGCATTCGACGCCGGCGCTGGATCTCGGGCTCGACTACCGCTCCTAGCCGAGCCCCTGTCGATGCCCGTCGTCAGTACGACACGCTGACCTGGACCTGCACCGTTCTCGGCCTCCCCACCGACGCGCCGCTGAAGAACGCGCCCTTCAGCAGATACCAATTGTCGAAGACGTTGTTGATGTGGACCTCCGGCCGCACGGCGGTCCCGCCGACCACCATGGCATACCCGGCGCTCAGATCGAGAATGAAGCTCGGTTTCACCTTGTAGCCGCGATTGAAATCGAAGAGCCCGGTGCCGTACGAAGGAAGCGACGGGTCGGACGGGTCGGGCGTGAGGCCGTTGGTCAGACCAGAGCCGAACGTCCCAGTCGAGCCCAGGTAGAAGCCGTGGGCGGAATACACCGCCGACGCGAGCGCCGAGATGCGCTGGTCGTGGTCCAGATCGAACGCGCCGGAGGGCGGGGCCGCCGGGAAGAAGCCGCCGGTGATCGCGCCGAATCCATAGGCGTGGTTGAGCGCGAAGTTGAGGTATCCGGAGAGCGGCCCGTTAGGCCGCACCTCCACCGCCGCCTCGACGCCCGTGATCCGCACCTGCTGGATGTTCACCGACGTGGTGATCGCCGATCCGGGAACGGTGTTATCGTCGATCCCAGGGCTGCTCTCCTTGTGATATCCCGAGAGCTTGGCGACGACGCCGAACGGGAACCGGTGGATGTAGCCGACCTCGTAGAAGTTGTCACGCTCGGGCAACGTCGGCGCCGTCACGACGCCCGAGTCGCCGGCGCTCGTGATCGCGCGCAGGTCCTCGATGTTCGTCGGAACGAACAGCCGCCCATAGTACAGGTAGACCGTGTTGGCGGGATCGGGATAGAAGTTGAGCCGCACGCGCGGACTCACCTGGTGCTGGTCCCCCGCGAACGGCGCGACGTGCGAGTCGTAGCGCACACCGGTTCGCAGCTCGAACCACTCGACGGGCGTCACCGACGTCTGCGCATACACGCCGATGTCGTGACCAGTTAGGCCGGAGCTGGACTCGGGACCCGAGCGCCCGTCGGCGGCCACCGTATGGAACACCTCGTGCCCGGTCGTGGCCGATGGCAGCGCGCCGAACTTGAAGCCTAACGCATGGCTCAGCCGCATCGTGTAGTCGGTCTTGAGTCCATACGTGTCGAACCCGCGATCCTCACTCACATTGTAGTGCGCCGTGTCGGGGAAGAACACGAACGAGGGCTCGTCGTCAGGACTCGGTGAGTAGGTGAGGCTGCCATGCCGCGCGAAAGCGCCTACGAACAGCTCAGAACCGGATTCATCGGACGCGCTGTCGCCGGAGAATTGGTGATGCCACGCCAGATTGGCGAACGCGTTGATGTCCTGCTGGCGATCGTCGATGTGCGCCGCCGATGAATCGAACGGCGTCAGGAAATGGGTGCGCGCCCAGTTCAGGTCCAGTGAGATGATGTCGTGGTTCGTCGGCGCGAATTGAATCTTGCCGAACCCGAACAGGTCCTGACCGCTGTTGTGAAAGTTGATCGGACGGTCGGTGAGCGAGTCGGCCACGACGGGCTCTTGTCGCATGCCGGACTCCTGGCGCGTTCCCGAGAGGAAAAAACCCCAGCGTCCCGCGTTGGTGCTCATCGAGAGCGACTGGCCATCGGTCTGGTACGAACCTGCGTATGCGCTCGCGGTCGCGTGAAATCCACCCGTCGGAATCTTCGTTTCGACGTTGATCACCGCCGTGTTCTTGTTTCCGTACTCGGCGTCCCAACCTCCGGTTTGGAAATCGATGCGATTCGCGACCGCCGGGTCGAAGAGCTCGTTTAGGCTGCCGGAGATACCTGCGGGGACGGGCACGCCATCTATGTAGTAGGTGTATTCGGCGTGCTGCCCGCGGATGTGTACTTCACCTGTTGGCGCGCGCGCCGCACCAGCAATCGACTGTTGCAGGATCTGCGACGTCGTGTTCGTCGGCGTACCGTGGTAGCGATTCTGATCGAACACCTGGTCGCCGGTGCGTGTGTCGACGGCGATCGGCGTCGATGCCGTCACCGTGATCGCTTCCAAGTTCATTGGAGCCGGGACTAACCGAAAAGCGATCGAGACATCCGCACCTGATGCCGGCATGACGACATCGCGCACGGCGGGACGGTAGCCGATGAAGCGCGCTTCCACGCGATACGCGCCGGACGCGAGTCCGTGCAGGCGGAACGCGCCGAACTGATCGCTACCGGTGGCGGACACGGCCTGGCCGCCGCGGCTCACCGTGATTTCGGCTCCGTAGAGCGGCTCGCCCGTTGCGCTATCGGCAACGGTGCCGGCGAGATCGCCGCTCATCGTTAGGCCGTGTCGAGCGACCGGTGTCGCGAACGCCCGGCCGGGTGCCAAGACCACCAACGCCGCGATGACCGCGGCCTTCACGCGATACGCCATGAGATGCACACTCCACGCTGGGTTGGGCTCGGGCGGGCACGCGAGCCCCAAGCCAGCCGGGCGCGGCACACGCAACGCGCGCGGCACCACGTCCGGCCCACAAGGCGTTGAGCCTACAACCCGGCGGAGTATTGGCCTAACGGTTTTTCACGGATGGTCGTTCAAGGCGCACGACCGGGCGATCTGGAGCAACGGGCGACGTGCGCTACAGCCGGAGCACGTGCTCGCGGAGAATGCGACCCCGCTGACGGCTCACCGGTAATTGCTGGCGCGTGGTGAGCGAGACGAGATAGGCGCCACCGGGCATGGGCGTGATGCGCTGCACCATCGAGAGATTAGCGAGCGCACTCCGAGAGAGACGCACGAATAGCGCGGGATCCAGGCGCGCCTCGAGATCTTTGAGGCGATAGTTGATCACGTGGCGCGTCCCTTTGATCGTGAACAAGTACAGGAGCTCGCCGTGTGCCACGATGGACGCGATGTCGCCGACCGAGACCAGCACAATGTCATCGCCCTCCCGCACCGGGATGCGACGCAGGTATTCGATCGCGGTTGCCCCCGCGGCCACGATCGCCTTACGGGCACGCTCGGCATCAGTGACGCGCACGTCGTCGCGCTCGAGACGGCCGCGTGCGCGCTCGATGGTGCGTGCGAGGCGCTCGGGATCGACCGGTTTCAACACGTAGTCGACCGCGTTCACCTCGAAGGCGCGCACGGCGTACTCATCGTACGCCGTGACGAAGGCGAAGAGGGGCAGGGCCGACTTGTGCACGAGTCGCGTGACGCTCAAGCCGTCCACTTCCGGCATTTGGAGGTCGAGCAATGCGAGGTCGGGCCGCGTGGCTTCGATGAGCCGCACGGCGGTCGCGCCTCCGTCCGCCTCTCCTACGAGATCCACGTCGCGACACGTCCCGAGCGCCGCCGCCAGGAATGCGCGGGCGGGGCGTTCATCATCCGCGATGACGACGCGCAGGACGTCGGTCATGCCGCGCCGGCGGCAACGATGCCGGGAAGCGGCACGCGGATCGTGACGGCGGTGCCGACGTCAGGCGTGCTCTCTATCTCGAGCGACGCGTCCGACCCGTAGCACCGCTCGAGGCGTCGTGCGACGGTGGAGAGTCCAATGCCGTTCGCGCGGCCGTGCGCGAGGTCGCGCGGGGAGACGCCGACACCCGTATCGTGCACGGTGAACACGAGCATCGCCTGCACACGGCTCGTACCGTTAGGCAGGTCGATTCCGGCGCGCACGGTTACCGCGCCGCCGCCAAGTCGCGGCGCGATGCCGTGCTTCACGGCGTTTTCAGCCAGCGGCTGCAGTAGCAGCGACGGGATGCGCCACGCACGGACCGCGTCGTCCACTTCGATCGACACGCGGAGCGCATCCTCGAATCGCGCGCGCTCGATATCGAGGTACGCGCGGACGATCTGGATTTCGTCGGCCACGGTGGTGAACTCGCCTTCGGCACGGCGCAGCACGGCGCGCAAGAGCGCCGTCAGGCGGAACAGCGTGGTGACGGCGCGGTCGGGGGCTTCCTGGATGAGCTGGCCGATCGTCGTGAGCGCGTTGAACAGAAAGTGCGGGTTGAGCTGCGCGCGCAATGCCTTGAGCTCGGCTTGGGTGGCGAGCTGCTGCATCTCGCGCTCCCGCGCATCGCGCATGTATCGCTCGTCGCTCACGCGAATCGAATCGATGCGGCGCGCGGCCGTGAGGGCGACGCGCTCGAGCAGCGCGATGTCGTCCGACATCAGGCGGCGTCCGCCGGTCAACGGGCCGATGTCGATGAGGTAGGCCGGCGCCTCGGTAGTCGGCACGCGCACGCTCGTACCCGGCGCGCGTCCGCCGCTCGGCGCCTGCCACTCGGCGGGAACCGAGTCGTCGCCTGCCGGACGCCACGACACGCTGGACGCCCACAGTGCGGGCCCCAGCACATCGCACGCGGCGCCCAACACTTCGTTAGGCGCGCCGAGTGTGCCGGCGGTGGCGGCGAACTGGATACGAACGTGCCGGTAGTCGGCACGGCGCAGTACGACGCGATCCACGAATCGACCAACCGCCACCCGCAGCGTGGGGTAGGCAATGGCCGTCATCACACCCATTCCGAGCAGCGCCCCGACGCCCAGGGGCTGCGTCCAGTCGCCGGCCATGCGGGGCAACACGAAGGGAACCGCGACGCCGACGTACAACGCCATCCAGACGCCGATGAGCGCGAGCAGGGTGAGCGCCCGCTTGAGAAACAGGTCAGCGAGCGCGAACCGATAATCCTGGTAGAGAATTACCAGCGCGAGTGGTAACGAGGCGTGATGCCCAACGAGCTCGATCGGCCACGTGTCGGACGACGTCGCGTGCTGGCTCAGGTGGAGCGCCATGACGGCGAACGCCGCGAGCGCGACCGCGGACAACGCGCGTCGCACCGTGGGCTGGCGCGACGAGTACACGACGAGCAATCCGATGATCGCCAAATAGCCGACCGTGAGCAGCACCATCGCGGGACGCCACGGGAGCGTGTCGTGGTGGAGCGCCGCACGCAGTTGCATGACGCTCGCCATAGTGCTGAGGACGTAGGCCGCCCACACGACCGACCACCCGCCGCGCGCGCGGGCCGCGCTCGGAAACGCGGAGTGCACGACGACCGCGGGGAGGAAGCCGAGTGCAGCGAATGCGAATGCCGTGAGCACGGGTGCCGGCGCAGCGACGCCCAGGTCTCGCAATCCATAGATCACGAG
Source organism: Gemmatimonadaceae bacterium (assembly GCA_035279625.1). GTDB lineage: Bacteria > Gemmatimonadota > Gemmatimonadetes > Gemmatimonadales > Gemmatimonadaceae > JADGGM01. Next base: position 25,794 of record DATEHK010000159.1, on the reverse strand, counting down.
CGCGCCCGAGTTCCACGCTAGGCCCAGGAGGGCTGTCGCGACAGGAATGCGGTCCCCTCGCAGCGCAAGCGTCGAGACGTCCCGCCAGCGATGCGCGCGCAAGGTCATCACCCCGAGCATCGCGTAGAGCACGATGCCGGTCATGAAGCCGACGAGGTGGATGAGCAGCGTGGCGTCGGTCGGGATCATCGCGCGGCGTGTCGTTGGCTGTGTCCATGGAAGGCTAGCCCGGCGTACGGCGTCGGGGCAACGGCGTTTCATGAACGGTCGAATGCGAGCCATGAACGGCTCGCCCATGAAAACGAACGGTCGCCCCCACCGAGACAGTCTGACTTCGTGACGACCCGTGCGCACACGGCTCTCGCGGCCGCTTAGCGTGATGGACGCTGGAAGTCACCGGCGATGCGGTCGTCCGGATCGCGTTGCACCGCACCCCGGTGTCACGGCCGTTCGCGTCGCACTGTTTGCGTTAGGCGCGGCGTTGCCGTTCGGCTACGATAGCTTCGTCAACCGCTCGGCGCTCGAGTTCCCGCACGTGGTCGTGCCTGCACATCGCGACGCTGTTCGTGGTGTGGCAGATGATCGACGTCGTGTTCTTTCGGACGACGCCGGCGCTGCCGATTCTCGTGGGCGGCACGCTGATCGTGGCGGGCGGTCTGGTAGTCGCATGGTGGCGGGCGTAGCAGCGAAGCCGTGCGCGGCTCAGCCTAACGAGTGCCGTCGCTGATCAAGCCGAGCGCGGCCAGCGCGTCAATGAGGCTCCGGAGCGAGTCGGCCGTCGAGCCGCCTGTCACGCGCGGTTTCACGACGGGCGCCGCACCGAAGAAGCCCAGCCGTGCACCCGCACGGGCTCCGATGCCCAAGGAACCCGGCATCTGGATGGTCCCGTCGGCCGCGCGCGCGAGCGACGCATCCGGACGCGCACCGAACTCGCCTAACGATACCGACGGTCCAGCGGCCGCGCCCGGCGGCGCGAGCACGATCGGGCCGGGCCACATGGCCGACACCGTCGCGCCCGCGTAGGTGAGCTCGTAGAAGCCCTCCACCGTGGCGTGAGCATTCGACGCGTGCTGCGCCACGACCAACGAGCGATCGATCGTGCCGCCCGCCAATGCCAGCCCGCTGATCCGCAGCGTCGCACCATCTTTGGCCACCCGGATGAGCGGCCGCAGGAATACGTCCCATTGGGTCGTCGCGTCGGGCGCAGTCGCGAGGGGCTCGCGAAACGCGAGCATGTCCGCGGTATTGTCGCTCACCTCTGCCGTTTGCCCCTGCCCTGCTCCGGCGGTCGCGACCCATGTCCATCCGGCAAAGCGGTGCGGCGCCCAACCGGCGCCCGCGCGCGTGACCGACGTGCGCGTGGCCGACGTCGTGGATTGCTTGAGCACGGTGGGCGGATTCAGCACGCGAATGCCGGACAGGTCCGTGTAGTGCGCCGCCGTGGTGATCACGTCGCCGCCGGACTCGGATCGACTTGCGTTCGGCAAAAGCGCCGGCGAATCGATTTCGATGTCGGCGGCGCGAATCGACCAGAAGACGCTGTACGGGTTGTACGCGTACTCGAGGAACGCACGGCTGTTCTCGGATCGGATGCCGGACACGGTGAAGTATCCCTGCAATCCGTTCACGATCTGGATGTCGGCGCGCCCGGCGGTCTGCAGCGTGCCGCCATAGATCGCCACGTTGGTCGCGCGCACCGAGACGTTGTACCCGTAGCGCACGGCGTCGATGCCGTGCACGGTGTGATTGAGATTGTTGGCGAACGTGCCGGTGCCGAACACCCACCCGTTCTTGTACCACGGCCCCGCGTAGCCCAAGCCGCCGGCGCCGCGCGCTCGGCAGTTCAAGAACTCCGTAATGTCTTCCTGAAAGTTGTCGTAACGATCGTCGAGGCCGCCGATCTGCCAGGCGGCCTCCCACGTTAGGCCGCCGACCTTGACGAACGCGAAGCTGGTGGAGGACGAGCCGCGCGCCGTGAGCTCCGGGTTGCGGTGATAATAGATGCCGGTGTACGCGCCGGCGTCCGCCGCGCCATCGACGCTGAAGCGGTCGAACGAGCCCTCGAAGCAACCGTCCAGGTCGAGAATGGATTCCGGCAGCACGACGAACGTCGTCGTCGCGTCGGGGGCAATCTGCACCGCGCGCGTGAACGCGATCGTATCGGCGGTGTTGCGCGCAACCTTTGCCGTCTGGCCGGCGCCCGTACCGGCCGTCATGCACGCCCACATGTCGCGCAGCTCGTCGTCTTTCCACGGCGGGCCCGATCGCGCGATCGTGAGCGTCGTGCCGCCCGTCGCGTGCAGCGTGGCCTTTCCGTACGAGCGAATCACGGAGTTCTCCATGCCCGCGCCGGTGATGGAGAATCCCTCGACGCTCACGATGCGGAGCGGCTGCGTGACGCGGTAGACGGCGCCCGCGCCTAACCGGATGCGCGCCGTGGCCCAACGCGGCGGCCCCTTGGTGGTCGGGAGCGCCGCACCGCGCGGCGGCGGGGCCGTGAACGCCTCGTAGGGCGAGCCGCAGCATGCGTCGATGCACGCTTGGAGCGCCGGCGTGTCGTCGGCGGTGCCGTCGCCGCGCGCACCCCACCATTCGGGAAGGACATCGGGCAGCAGCGCGGCACGCGTATTGGCGCCCGTTACGTTCGGCGCGATGAACCGCACCGTTAGGCCGGCGCCGAACACCTGATGGGCGCCGGCCTGGATCCCGCCGCGAATCGTGATCGTTGGTGCGGCGCCGCCGCGTGCGACGAGTCGCGCTCCGTTCACGAACCACATGGCGACGTGGCGCGGAATCTCGAGGTCGGCGGCGAGCGCGTAATCTCCCGGCGGGAAGTACATCGTGCCGCCCGTCGTCGGAATCACCTTCGCGAGCGCAACGAGCGCGGCCGATATGTCGCCTGATGCGCCGGTGGCGGCGCCATGCGCCGTTACATCAAAGAGGCCGCCGAAATCCGTCATGGCTCAGCAATGTGCGCGGAAGCGATGATGGCCGGAAGGATTCGATCACGATCTTTACGCCGCGCGATGACATCGTGCGCGCGTGAGCCCTTGTTTTCTCGCACAGCCGAGCCGAGCGTTATGGGTATGCCAGCCGCTGCACATCGGTGGACCGCGGAAGACGTGCGGGCCCTGCCCAACGACGGAAATCGCTACGAGCTCATCTCCGGACAGCTCGTCGCGACGCCGTCGCCGCGCGGCATCCATCAGGTGGCGGTCGTCGAGCTCGCCAGCCGTCTCGGCGCATGGTTGAAGGAGAGCCGTGCCGGACACCTCCTCTTTTCACCGGCCGATATTTCGTTAGGCGAAGACGAGGTGCTGCAACCGGACCTCTTCATCTACCGGACCGCAAGCGGAAGGCAGTTGCGTGATTGGAGCGATATTGCGGCCCTCCTGCTGGTCATCGAGGTGCTGTCACCCTCGTCCGCTCGATACGATCGGAACCTCAAGCGGCGTCGCTATCAACGCGCTCGTGTCCCCGAATATTGGATTGTCGACTTGGATGGGCGCGTGATCGAGCGGTGGCGGCCGGACGACGAACGCCCTGCGATTCTCGGGGAGAGACTCACCCGCGAGGCCGTGCCCGGCGCCGACGCGCTCGAGCTCGACCTCAGAGCGCTGTTTGCGGAGATCTGGGGCGACGAACCGTCGCCCAACTGACCACGAGCAACACCGCCACGTTCACGAGCATGGCCACGATCCCGACGTTGAGGTCGGTGATCATGGCGGGCCACGAGGGAAACAGCGATCCCATCGTCGCGCCGGTGAGCGTGAGCGCCAGCACCGTCGCCTCGCCCGCCAGGATTCCAGCCATCGCACCCTGACGCGTCGCGATCGGGCGGTTAGGCAGGCTCAGCACCAGCGCCGGAAAGAGCTGCGTCACCACGTTGTATGCGGCGAGCAGCAGCAGCACGAGCGTCGACCCGCCGCGCAGCGTGAGCACCACCGACACGAGCGCCACGACGGGAACGAGTGCGCGCGCCAACCACGAGACCTGCGAGTCGGGCACCTCGCGCCACGCGAGCTTGGCGTACACGTTCTTCGACAGAATCGTGCACGCCGACATGAGCAGCATCGACCCCGGCACCAGCGCCGTGAGCAAACCCGCCGCGCCCACCACACCCAGCATCCACGGCCCGAACGCGTGGTCGGTCACCCGCAGCAACGACAAGTCGACCGACGCTCCCGTTAGGCCCGGGACCTCGACCAACGCCGCAAACCCGGTGAAAAAGACGAACAAGAGCACGAGCTGGTAGAGCGGCATGAGCACCGCGTTGCGGCGGAACACGTTCTCGTTGCGCGCGGTGTAGCACGATCCGAACGTGTGCGGCCACATATAGAAGCCCAACGTGGTGAGCAGCACCGTAGAAATGAACCAGGCCGGACTCATGCCCGTCCGCGGGAGCGCGAGAAACCCGGGATGCGCCCGGTTTATGTCGGCGAACATCTGGCCGAAGCCGCCGTGCAGGTGCGCGGGCAGGTAGATGCCCAACAGCATCGCCACGCCGAGGATCATGACGTCCTTGAGCACGGCGGTCCATGCCGATCCACGCACCCCGGACACGACCACGTAAATCACCAGCACCGCGCTCCCCGCCCAGACGGCCTGCGTGGCCGTGATCGCGCCGGCTGACGCCTCGGATACGATGATGCCGAGTCCCTTGAGCTGGAGCACGAGGTACGGGATCATCGCCGCCACGCTCACCAGCGACACGGCGATGCCTAACGCTTCGCTGTCGTATTTCCGGACGAAGAAGTCGGCCTGGGACACCAGCGCGTGCGCGTTGGCATAGCGCCACACTACGGGCAACAGAAAATACGACATCGCGTACGCGAGCGTGCCGTAGCACAGGATATAGAATGCCGGCGCACCCTTGCCGTACGCCCAGCCGCTGCCGCCCAGGAACGTGAACGTGGTGTAGATCTCTCCGGCCATCAACACGAACACGAAGATCGTGCCGAAGCCGCGGCCGCCCACGCTCCATTGCTCGAGCGTCATCGCGTGGCCGCGACGGGCGCGGATGCCTAACGCAAGCGCGATCGCGAACGAGGCGGCGATGAGAAACAGCGCGGGATTCACGGCCCGGCGCGCCCCGAGTCCCGCTCGCGCGCCCGGTCGAGCGCGTAGATGATGCCCATGATCACCGACGTCAGCACGACCCACGCCGTGACCCAGAACAGCAGGAAGGGCAGCCCGAAGACGAACGGCGTGACCCGATTGGCGAACGGCACTCCGCCCAACATGCCGATGGCCGGCACGACGGCCAGCCACCGGTACCATCTCACGCCGCGCGAACCTCGCCCAGATACTCGAGCGCCGCACCGATGAAAATCGCCACGCCAGATTCGAGCGCGCGCTCATCGATGTCGAACCGCTCGTGATGATGCGGATGCACGATGCCGCGCGCCTCGTTTCGTGCGCCGATGAAAAAGAAACACCCCGGCGTCTTCTGCAGATACGCCGAAAAGTCTTCGCCGCCCATCGTCGGCCGCGCGTCGGCCAACGCGGCCGCGCCTAACGTATGTTCGACCACGCGCTGCATGAACGCCGTCGCCCGCGCCTCGTTCACCACCGGCCGATAACCGCGGTCGAACTTGAGACTGTACGTGGCGCCGTGCGCCGCGGTCACGCCCTTCACGATCCGCTCGAGCAACGCCGGAATCTGCTCACGCAGTCCGCGGTCGAACGTCCGGATCGTCCCGGCGAGCTCCACCGAACCCGGCAGCACGTTGTACGTCGTGCCGCCGGCAATGCGCGTCACCGAAACCACGGCCCGCTCGATCGGATCGACGTTGCGCGACACGATGTGCTGCAGGTTGGTCACGACCTGCGCCGCGACCGCGATCGCGTCCACGGTTTCGTGCGGCGCGGCCGCGTGCCCTCCCTGCCCCTGGATCACCAAATCGAACACGTCCGGCGACGCCATGAGTGGACCCGACGCCACGCCCACTTTGCCGAATTCCAACGGAAGCCACAGGTGCGTGCCGATCACCATGTCCACGCCGTCCATGACGCCGGCGGCAACCAACTCCTCGGCGCCGCCCGGATACAGCTCCTCGGCGTGCTGGAACAGAAACCGCACCTCTCCGTGCAGCCGCTCGCGCAGTTGGCCTAACGCAGTGGCGGCGCCTAACAGCATGGCGGTGTGTCCATCGTGTCCGCACGCATGCATCACGCCGGGCGCGCGCGACGCGTACTCCGCGTCGCTCTTCTCCAGAATCGGCAGCGCGTCCATGTCGGCCCGCACGGCCAGCACCGGCCCGTCGTGCAGCCCGCGCAGCCTCGCCACGACGCTCGTCTTCGTGGGACGCGACAACTCGAAGCCGCCCATCGCATGGATCGTGTCGTACACGAACCGGGCAGTCTGCTCCTCGTGATACGAGAGCTCGGGATGCATATGCAGGTGCCGCCGCCAACCGACCACGGTGTCGCGCAGCCTCGCCGCGTGCTGCGCCGGCGACAGGTTGGACACGGGAAGCGTCGATGTCATGATGTCTCCTCTCGAACGTCGAACGTCATCAGGCGAATGTGACGGCCGTCCCACTCCAATGCCAGCCCCGATCGGCGTCAGGTGGCGGCCTGCACGACCTCCAGTGGCGTGGACGGCCCATCCCAAAACCACAGCGCGAGCGTCGCCGCCACCAACTGCGACGCGACGACGAGCGCGACACACCCGGCCCAGCCGCCGCGTTCCCACACGAGCCCAGGCACCACACCGCCCACGCTGCCACCCAGGTAGTACACCGTCACGTACGCACCCGATGCGAGCGCGCGGAGGGCCGGCGACGATGCCACGCGCAAGTAACTCGTGGCCGCCGCCTGACAGATGAAGATGGCGGAGCACGCGATCGCGAGCCCTACGATCACGAGCGGGAGCGCACGGCCGAGCGTGAGCAGCGCGCCGACCGCCCCGGTAGCGAGCGCGCCCACGAGCACCACGCGCGGACCCACGCGATCGATGAAGCGGCCGGCGATCGGCGTGGCCACGGCACCCACGAGATACACGACGAACACGCCGCTCACGGCCGCTGTGCCTAACGAAAAGGGCGGCGCGCTCAAGTAGAACGTCACGTACGTGAACAGCGCCACCAGCGTGAACAGCACGTTGAATCCGATCGCGTAGGTGGCCACGAGCCGCCGGTCGCGCAAGCCCGCGAGCGGCGCCGGGGGCCCGGCACCGGCGCGCGGCGTATGGTGGCGCGACGCCGGCAGCCACCGCCACACCGCCGCCGCGCCGGCGAGATTGATCAGGCCTAACACGACGAACGCCTCGCGCCACCCGGCGTGCGCCGTGACCAATCCGGTGAGGATCCGACCGCTCAATCCGCCTAACACAGTGCCCGTCACGAACGCCGCCATCACCGAGCCCACGCGACCGGGCCCGGCTTCCTCGGTCACGTACGCGAGCGCGATCACGTACACGCCCGGCGTCGTCGCGCCCTGCAAAAATCGCCAGACGATGAGCGCGCCGAGTCCCGGCGACGTGGCCGCGAGCAGCGTCGGAATCGCAAGGGCGACGATGGCCAACACGATCACGCTCTTCCGCCGCGCCCGATCGCCCAGCGCACCAACAAACGGCGCGACCATCGCCACCGCGATCGTCGACGCGCTCACCGTCAGACCAGCCTCTGCTTTGGTCGCGTGAAACAACGTCTCGAAGAGCGGCAGCACCGGCTGCGTCGCGTACAGGTCGAGAAATGTGCAGAATCCGGCGAACGAAATGGCGAGCATGCCGGCGCGATTGAGACCGGGCCGCGTGACGCGGCTCATGACGCGGCGCCTGCGGTTCCACGCCCGGCACTGGCGAAAGGGCGACCAGTTCTCATTATATTCCCCGCACGCACTGGTGACCCTCGCGCGGTGGTGCACCAATGAACGATTTCCACGTGACGCTCGGCCACGCACACCTGAAGGTTCGGGACCTCGAGCGTGCCATTGCGTTCTACACGCAATTCCTCGGGCTTCGCCTTACGGAACGCGTCGGAAGCCAGTTCGCTTTTCTTTCCGGCGGTAAACTCCACCACGATCTCGCGCTGCAGGCATTGGGCTCCGCGGCACCAGGCACACCGCGGCACGCGGTCGGCTTGTTCCATCTCGCGTTCGAGGTGCCCGACCGACGGACTTTCGCCGCCGCGTATCACGCGCTCGATGAGGGCGGCATCCCGGTCGCAGCCGTCGATCACGGCATCAGCTGGGCAATGTACTTCGCCGATCCCGATGGCAACGGACTCGAGATCTACTGGGACACGCGACACGAGCCCCACGGCGCCGAAACGTGGAACGGACGCAGCGATCTGCTCAACGCCCAACGGATCGACGGCGTCGCCGCGCCCAGCGGGCCTAACGTGATCGTGAATCCGTCGCTCACTCGAGATGCCGGAGAAATCGCTCCGGGCTGGCGAGAAACTCGCGCGTGAGCGAGACGTGCTCCAATCGCTCGTACTCGACCGCCGCCACGGGGCTCTCATCGAAGCTGTAAATCCGCGCGCCGGGAAACGCGAGCAGAATCGGCGAGTGCGTCGCCACGATGAACTGAGCCTCCTGTCGCACCATGTCGAGCATCATCGCGAGCAGCGCCAGCTGGCTCTGCGGTGAAAGCGGCGCCTCGGGCTCGTCGAGCAGGTACAAGCCGGCCGGCACGAAGCGCGCTTGAAAGAGTTTGAGAAAACTCTGGCCGTGTGAGTTCGCATCGAGGTCGACACCGTACCGCCGCTCCATCTCGGCGAGCGAATTCCGCACCGGACCGGACGCGAGGCCCTTGGCGTACGCGGAGCGACCTTCGTACTCGACCTCGATCTCCTCCAGCCGCGCCAGCAGCTCGGCGCGTTCGCGAGACAGGCGCCGCGTGTAACCGAAGAAGTCTTCGGCGCGCAAGAAGAATCCGCGCGCCGTGCGCTGCGCCCACGAGAGCCTGAGCGCGCGCGCCAGCTTTCGTTGGGCATCGAGCGTCGTGTCGCGTTGCACATCTTCGCTGCCCACCGAGGGCAGCGCCGCCGCCGCGGCGATGCCCTCGAGCAACGTCGATTTGCCGGAGCCGTTCTCGCCCACGAAGAACGTGACCGGGGCCGACATGTCGAGCACCGGCAGCGACCGGATCGCGGGCACGGTGAACGGGAACGTCTCCACCGCCGGAACGTTAGGCGGCGGCGGACGGCGCGTGATCGTGAGCAGATGGGTCACGCGTGCCTAACGGTGCGTGTCCGCCCTCCCTCCACCCTCGCGACCGCGACGCTGCACGCGCATCGTCGCCTCGTCGATGCGCCCGAGATATTCCGCCACCGGTTCGTGTCCGTGCCGCTTCGGCAGAACGAACACGGGATCATCCGGCTCGCGCGCCGCGCCGCTGTCCACGAACAGATCGCCGCCGTGCGTCTCGACCTCGTGCTCGAAGCGCTCCACCGCGTCCTCGAGATCGCCGATCTCGCTGTCGCTCTCGGCGCCGGTCACCCGCACACCGTGCGACTCCAGGTGGGCAATGGTTTCCTGCCGCACGCGCAGTCGCTCCTCGCGACGATGCGGGTCGAGCGCTTCTTCGTGCTCCTCGTACGATTCCGGTTGTCTCGCGTCGGCCATGACATCACCTCGTGGGAGGACGGCGTTCCAAACGGACGATGGAGCCAATCGTCTGCGTCCCGCAAGGATTGGACGCGGGCCGACGCTCCGCCGCGCCGGGCGCAGTCAGCGCTGCAGCTCTTCCGGCGTCAGCTCGAGCTCGTCCACGTAGCACCAGCCCCAATCTTCACCGGGCTCGAAGCTCCGCATGATCGGGTGGTGCGCCTTGTGAAAGTGCTTCGTGGCGTGCTTGCCCGGCGACTGGTCGCAGCAACCGACATGCCCGCACTCGAGACAGAGTCGAAGGTGGACCCACCATCCATTGGTAGCGAGACATTCTTCGCAACCTTGCGGCGTCTTGGGCTCGACGTCACGGATCTGGTCAAGGTGCGAGCATTGCTCGGGCGAGGCCATGACATCCTCCGGGTAAGTGTGCCAGGTCGCACAGCAATGGATTACCTGGCCATGCAACCTCCATGTCTGGAAATGGAGTCGCTCGACTTACGTTTGCGCAAGGATTGGGCGAGCCACCGCATCGGCCGCGACGTGACCCCCACGTGGGTACGTATCGATCAGGAGTCCCGACGCTCGGCTCGAAGGAGGGACTTGCCCAAGAGCTCGCGCAGCAGCATGTCGGCGTCGCGCTCGCCGCGCTCGCGCGTGACATCGTACTCGGCGCACAGGCGATCGACGATCTCGGCGAACGACGTCCCGTCCACGAGGAGGCTCCAGATGCGGCCGCCGACTTCGTTGAGCGTGTAGTACTGGCCGCGCTCCGCGTCGAGAAGGACAGTCTCGTCGCCCTGCGTTACCGTGTGCACGTGCGGTGCACGCGCGAGCCGCGCACTCTGGATATCGACTGTAGGCGGACTCTTGCGACGCCGACGCCAGTTCACCGGCTGCTCCGCGTGAGGGGCCCCACAACTTCGCCTAACGGATGACTCGGAGGCAGCATATGTCCGCGCCACGTTTTCACGCCGGGCGACGGCGTGTTGCCAAATGCGCACCGCGATGGCGGCCCAGGGTGACCCACTACTCGCGCGCCGACTCGAACAGTGCGGCAAATCGCTCGAGCTGCGCTTGAAATCCCCCATGGTCGCGGAGCGACGTGGGCGTGCAGTCGCCGTATCGCGCGAGCAGGTTAGCGAGCGCTGCACCCGACGCAAAGCCCAGCTTTGCGGCGACCTGCTTGGGCCTGAGATCCAACACGTCCAGTTGCCATGCCGCGCCGAGCGCGACGCACCACCCGATGACGCGATGTGCCGCCGGCAGCGACGCGCGCGCCAAACGGTTCTCGAGCGTTCGCCGGCCCACGCCGAGCAACTGCGCCGCCCGCGCGACGTGCAGACGCGATGCGGACGACGCGGCACACAGCACCACGAACGCCCGCAACGGTCGCGGGACTAACGGGCCAACGCGCTCGAGTATCGCGAGCCCCGCCCGCGCGTCGGCCGCGGCGCCTAACGATGGAGCCACGGCATGGCCGATGTCCTCCAGCTCGCGAAGACTGAGCCGCGCCGCCACTCGCGTTGCCGCGAATCGGAGCACGTCGCCCGCTGCCGCATCGGAGAGCGACGAACGCAACACGATCGCCGGCGCGCCTGCGTTCGCGGCCAGCGCAACGAGGACCGGCGTCACGCTCATCCCGACCCGGTCGCGCAGCTCGGTCACAACCACGCGCACTTCCGCGGCCGCGACTAACGAACGCAAGGCGTCGACTCGCTCGCAGACGCGCAGCGGCGTCCGTCGCTCGAGCGCGCGCTGAAGCGCGGTGCGATCAGCCGCGTTCAGGAGCAACGCCGCAACCACCGTCGCGCACCGCTCGGACTACAACGTCGTACAACGAAGGACGGACGAGCTCGCCACGATTCGCTACGTTGGCCCGACGCGAGGAGCGCGATCGCGCGACGCGCACCGAACAGGGCAGCCAATGTCATTTGCCCAACGAACGCGCCACGTGGCGCGCACACTGATTTGCGCTGCGCTCCTGTCGGCCGTCGCGTGCGCAAAACCGCACGATCCGTCGCGGGATCGCACGCTCGCCATTGCGCTCGCGTCCGAACCCACCCTGCTCGCACCGCCTCTCATCGCGGAGACACAGGGGTTCGTGGTCGCCGATCAGATCCTCGAGCGCTTGGCCGAGCCGGACTCGACCCTCGACGTGTTGGGCGACCGCGCATACCGGCCACGCCTGGCCGAAGGCTGGTCCTGGGCGCCGGACTCGTTGTCGATCGCGTTTCGCATCGCAGCGGATGCACGATGGCACGACGGCCGCCCGGTTACCGCGCACGATGTGCGCTTTACCTTCGCCCTCTACACCGACACGGCCCTCGCTTCGCCCGCGGCGCCGTTGTTGGCGAACATCGACTCGGTGCAAGCGCGCGATGAGCGCGTGGCGGTGTTCTGGTTTCACGACCGCCGCGCTCGGCAATTCTTCGATGCCACGTACCACATGCGCATCTTGCCCGAGCACGTACTGCGCGACGTGTCGCCCGCATCGCTCCGGTCCAGCGCGTTCGCGCGCGCGCCCACCGGCAGCGGTCCGTTCCGCTTCGCGCGATGGGTGCCGGGCCAATTGGTGGAGCTCGCCGCAAACGCGGAGTTTCGCCGTGGGCGCGCACGAGTCGATCGCGTGGTATTCACGATTGCGCCGGATCCGTCGGTCGCGCTCGCGCGCGCTCTCTCGGGCAATGTGGACGTCGATCCCGATCTTCGCAGCAGCGACGTACCGGTCGTGGCGCGGTCCAGCGCGATCTCGGTGGTGCGTTGGGCATCGTTGTCCAGCGGACTTGTGATGCTCGACCTGCGCGACCCCGCGCGCCCGAACCACGCGCATCCCGTGTTCGGCGATCGCTCCGTTAGGCGGGCGCTGACGATGGCCATCGACCGCCGGCGCATCACCGCTGCCGCGTTGGGCGATGGCGCAGAGGCGGCTCGCGGACCATTGCCGTGGGCACTGATGCGCGGCGCGCCCGCGACCCTCCTGCCGTTCGACACCGCCGCCGCCGCGGCTCTCCTCGACTCCAGCGGCTGGCGTGCGGACCACGCGGGCGGCGTACGTCATCGCGGATCGACACCGTTCCGATTCACGCTCCTCGTACCGTCCACCGGCCTCGCTGCCCAGCGCGTTGCCGTGCTGATGCAAGATGAATTGCGCCGGCACGGCGCCCAGATGCAGATCGAGATCGCCGACGATGCGGCGCTCGCGGCGCGCCTGACCGAGCATCAATTCGACGCCGCACTCATCGCACTGGATTGGGACCCGAATCCCCTGAGCGCGCGGCAGGTTTGGGGCTCCAACAACGGATCCGACGAAACCTCCAACTTCAGCCGCTACCGCAGCGACACGTTCGACGCGGCCATGGACGCCGCGGCGTCGGCAACCGATTCGATGTCCGCCGGTCTCGCGACCTCGCAAGCGTGGCAAACGCTCATTCGGGACGCTCCTGCGATCTGGCTCTACGACCTTCGCCGGGTTGGCGCCGTTCGCGGGTGCGTCCACCCCACTGGTGTCCGACCTGATGCTTGGTGGGCCTCCCTGTCCGATTGGTCCGTGTCGAGCTCCTGCCGCGACGGTTCCGAGCGCCCGTCTTGACGAACCGGACTCATGCGACGTGATTGCACACAGAGTCCTGCTGCGTTCGCCACAGCACGTGTCAGGGCTTTGATCAGCGGCAGGAGTGGTCACGTGCACATCCAGGACTCCACGAGCGCACCCTCGTCCTCGGCGTCAACGCACTTGGCGTTTGTCGAGGCGTTGTCCGCGCTGTCGTCCGACGCAGATCCTGATTGGACGACAATGTCCGCTGCGCTGCTCACGCTGCGCGTGGTCGACGCATGGGCGCAGCTCGGCGCCGTGACCGACGAGGAGCTGGCGCTGCGCGTCGCGACCATCCTACCGGTGGTCGACGCGGTCGACGACGACGAAATGCGGAGCGCGCTTCGCACACTCATCGATGCGGTTGGGAATCGCGACGCTGTCGAGGCAGTCGAGACCAGACTGTTGGTGTTCGCCCGGACGCTCGAGGCGCGCGCGCGATGGGAGCTCGCGCTGGACGTGTACACGTTGCTGCTCGCGCTGCGTCGCGGGAGCAGCATCGACGCGACCGCGATTCATACCGAGATCGAAGCGAACATCCGGATCGCCGAGTGCCATCGGCATCGCGCGGAGTGGGAGCTGGCGGAAGCGGCCTTCGCGACGGCGTCGCTCGTGGCAGTGAATGCGGGCGATCGCGCGGCGGCGTTGCGCGCTCGGTGCTATGGCGCGTCGGTGACCGCCGAGCACGGCGACTTGGACGACGCGGACGCACAGCTGGCCGAGGTGGAGCACGAGGCAGCGGAAGTTAGGCGGCTCGATGTGCTTGCGTTGGCCCGGCATGGCCGCGCGCACGTGGCGTTCTTGCGAGGCAACGTGGAGCTCGCCGCACGTCTCGCGTTCGAGGCGTTGGAGCATCTGCCGGATCCGCGCGAGCGCGATCGCGCGCTCGCGGATGTGGCCGCGGCCTTCGCGGAACTTGGCGTTCGCAGCGCGGCGCGTGATGCCCAACTGATCATCTCCGCGACGACGCAGGACTCGTACGTGCGTTGGACATCGCTCATCAATCTCATGGAGCTCGCGGCCGGCGATCGCGTGCGCCCGGCATTCGAGCAATACCGTCGCGCGTTGGTCGCCGAGCGATTGCCGCCGAGGCTCGCCGGATACTTCCACTACTATTCCGCCGGCGGTGCACACGTTTTCGGCGACTCTGTCTCGGCACGCGACGAATATCGACGCGCACTCGGCATCGCCACGCGCGCCGGACTGGGGCCGCTCGCCCGCGATGCCGCCGCGGCGCTCCGCGCCCTCGAGGCGGAAGCAGCACCGCCCAATGCCCCGCCGGCGCGAGATCCCACTCCCGCGACGGCAGGCATCGCCGGTGCACTCGCACGCATGCGCGAAAGCGTGCTCCGCAACTCCGATCCACATGGCGACGACTAACGATGCGACGCGCACACACCGTCGAGACTCAATGCCCGCGCAACGCGTCGCCACCAATCACGTTCGGATGCGGCCCGATCGTGATCTGCTCGTCGTACGATGGCGTCCGAGGCGCCGTGGGTGACGTACACGCGGCAACCAGTGCCGCCGTTAGGAAGAGGATGAGTGCGTGACGACGAAGCATGCGACCTCCCGGTGTGAGCTGCGTCGCTCCACCGGCCGGTCTCCAATCGCGGCGCAGCGTCGTGAAGCGACGCCGCCATGTTCGCGCTCACACCTGTCGTCACTTGCGCACGACCGCGACATGAAAGTGCACGGATGAGACATCGTCCGCCGCTCTCCACGCCCCGCGGCACGTGATCGTCGTCGCGCTCCTCCCCGATCTCCTCCTCGGCCGGCTCCGAACCGCACTCGGCGCCGAGAGCTCCATCGTCCCCGCGAACAGCGTCGACGAACCCGAAGGCATCGCCGCCGCGCTCCAACGCGGTGACGTCGATCTCATCGTGCTCGACCCCAGCGATCGCCGCCTCGAGCACCGCGCACGAACCCTCGCCACTCTCCTCGCGCAATACATTGCCATCCCTGTCGTGCTGTACACGCCGCTCACCACCACCGGCGTCGCGCGCGCCGCCGAGCTGCTTCGAGACGGGACGCGCCAACTGCTGATCGCCGGCGTCGAAGACCAGCCCGGAGCGACGCGCGCGCTCGCGGTCCGCATCACGATGGATGCGCTTGCCCAACGCTTCCTTGCGTCGGTCGAACCCCATCTCGCGCAACTCCCCGCGTCAGTCGTGCGTGGCATCCACGCACTCTTTGCATCGCCGCGCCGCTTTCGGTCCGTCGAGGACTTGGCGCTCGCATCGGCCGTCACGCGCCGACATCTGGAGCGCGTGACGCGACGCGCCGGATTCACGTCGTGCCGCGACGTGCTCATCACCGCGCGCACGCTCGCGACGTTCCGCATGCTGCAGCACGAGCGTCGTTCGTTAGGCCAAATCGCCGCACGCCTCGCTGCCCATCCGCGCGTGCTCGGCCGACAGATCCGGACGCTGCTCGACGTCGGATCGACGTTCGACCTCGCAGCATGGAGCGAGGACCACCTGCTCGACGCATGCGCGCACGCGCTCTGTCGCCGCGCGGCCCAACCGCATCGCGCCGGGTCTCGCGCGCGCCGCGCCCGTTCCACCCATTCGTATGACGACCGATGACAGTGTAATACTGCATCACGCGTGACGCCCCCGTATGTTCGCTCGCCACGACCTCCTCTAGGCGGCAGGCGAGCGAACGGTGGCCAGGACACGAAACCCCAAGAAGAAGGTGGTGCAGGTCCGCGTGACTCCCGCGGAGAAGCTGCGCATCGAACGCGTGTCTGCAGCCGAGAATCGCACCGTTAGCAACTGGATCTACGGACTGATCGTGCGCGAGCTGGCCGTGCGCGAAGAACCGCAGATGCGGGTCGCCGAGCCGAGACACCCCACGTAGTGAACCGCGTCTGAGTTTGGAAGTAGAGAAGCGGGAAGAGGGAAGCGCTCGCTCGCTGCGGGAAACTGTCGCTGCGGGAAGCTGTCGCTTCGCTCTTCCTGCCCTCTCTGCCATCACAAGACTCAGGCGTGATCCACCAGCACTCGCCGCCCAACGGCGGCGGCGGATCGGATGGCCGCGCCCACGAAAAAAGGAAGGCAACCAGCGCTCGCGCGCCCGTCACCTTCCCCGAGGTCTCGCCCCCGTTCCCTAAGGTCGCGCTTCGCGCGGCCGCCTCCCTGCCCTTACGCTGCCTTCTTCCCCGACTGCTGCCAGCTCACCTGGTCGTTCAGCCCTTCCATGTACGCTTCGAAATGCGCGGGCGGAAAACCGGTTACGCCAATCTCCAGCATGTCTCCACTGCCCACGCGCGCCTGCTCGACAATGGCTTCCATCGCTTGCGCAAACGTCGGGCTCGTGACTGCGCCGGCGAGGCGCAGCGTGTCGTCGGGACCGCTGAGCGAAAACTCAAAGCGTGGCATGCGCCCTCCTGGAAGCAAGGTTTCCGTCAAGACCCGCGTGCCGAGACCCCTTTCCCGGTTCACGTTGATCGCGACCCATCCCTCCCTTCTTCCCTCTCCCTCTGCCTAGTCGTACCCCGTCACCTTGTAAACGATCGGATGCCAAGAGTCGTTCCGGCATGCCAGCTCCGGAACGGTGGTATGTATTTGCACGCGTCGTGCCCACGCCGATCTGGCCGTCATGCCCCGAGCGCATCCAGGAACTCATTGGCCCAGCGCGCAACATCGTGCGTCGTAACACGGTCGCGAAGCGCGCGCATCCGTTGCGCACGCTCGTTTGGCGGCATGACCAGCGCCGTGTGCAACGCCTCGGCTGTCTCGTCAACATCGTACGGATTGACGATCAACGCCTCACTCAGCTCTTCGGCGGCGCCGGCAAACTCGCTCAGCACGAGAACACCGCCATCGTCCGTTCGCGCGGCCACGAATTCCTTCGCCACGAGATTCATGCCATCCCGCACCGGTGTGACGACCATCACATCGGCCGCGCGATACATGCCGATCAACAACGCACGCGAAATGACACGATGCACGTAGTGAATGGGCGCCCAGGTTGGCACCGCATACATGCCGTTGATGCGCCCAACGAGCGACTCGACTTCGTCTCGCACCTGTCGATACGCACGCACGCCCTCGCGTGATGGAACCGCGATCTGCAAAAACCGAATGCGCTCGCGCCATTCCGGATGTTTGATTAACAGCTGCTCCACCGCCAACAAGCGACGCGGAATCCCTTTGCTGTAGTCGAGCCGGTCGATGCCCACCAGCAACGGTACGGTGTCGTTCCGGCGCAGTCGCGCCGCTTCGGTCCGTACCGGTTCCGATTCCGAGCGCCGAGCAAAGTCCGCGGCGTCGATGCCCATCGGAAAAACGCCGATGCGTACGCGTCGCCCGCGAAAGTCGAACTCGTTGCCGTGCGCGTCGGCGCCTAACAGACGATGGACCGCCGCCGCGAAGTGCCCGCGGTGGCGTCGCGTATGAAACCCGATCAGGTCCGCGCCCAGCATGCCCGTCACCAGCCACCGGCGTCGCGCCAGCGCGAAAAAGATTTCCGGCGTCGGAAACGGAATGTGCAGAAAGAACCCGATGCGCGCGTTCGGAATGCGCTCGCGAATCAGCGCCGGCACGCGCAATAAATGATAGTCGTGCACCCACACGCGATCGCCGGGACGCCAGACCGCCGCCACCGCATCCGCAAACCGCGCGTTCACGCGCTCGTAGACTTCCCAGCCTTCCACGCGCAGCGGCAGTTGGTCGAGCCGGTCGTGACACACCGGCCATAGCACGCTGTTCGCGATCCGATCGTAGTACCACGACACTTCCTCGGGCGAAAGCTCCACGCTCACCAAGCGTCGCGACTCGAGCTGCCGCTGCACCTCGGCGCGGCCCGCCTCGTCCAACGCGCTCATGTCGCCCGGCCAGCCTAACCAGAGCCCCTTCGAGTGCTCGTGCGGCGTCCGGAGTCCCGTCGCCAAGCCGCCAACGCTGGCCCGAACTTGCGGACGACCGCCCATTTCCGAAGCGCTCACCGTCACCGGCAGGCGATTCGACACGATGATCACTCGCCCGCTCACGATGCGGGCTTGTGCGGTCGAGCGTCGCCGGACGCGGGCGCAGTCGCGGCCGGCACGGCGGGTGGTGTTTCCAGTTGCACGGTTTGCGTTGGGAACGCGAAGGACGTGCCCGAGCGCTCTACGACGTCCATGATCCGCAGCAACAATTCCTGCCGGACCCGTTGGAACTCACTCATGTCGGTGGTGAGAACCTGCGCTGCAACCTGGATGTCGAGCGACGACGTGTTGAGTTGGAGGAAAAACACCTGGATCGACTCCGGCGCCACGCGCTTTTCCGCGTGCAACGCCCCCTCCGTCCCGGAAAGCACGACGCGAATTTGATCGGCGGTCGTGTCGTACACCAGAGCCAGCACACACGCGAACCGGATCCGGTCGCGCGGGGCGAACGTCTCGATGCGAGAGTCGGCCACCTTTCCGTTAGGCATGGACACCACGCTGCGCTCCGCCGTGCGCAGGCGGATGGAACGCAGCCCGATGCTCTCCACCGTGCCCGACACGGAGTCGATCGTCACCGTGTCGCCTTCGCGGAACAACCGGTCGGCTCCGATCGCGAACGCACCGAACAAATTTTCCAGCGTCTTCTGCGCGGCCAGCGCCACGGCCAATCCGCCAATGCCCAATCCGCCGATGATCGCCGCCACGGGATAGCCGAGCGTCGCCAGCAACGAGACAATGCCGAGCAGCGCCACTGCCATCTTCGCCAGCCGCGACACCAGCGTGAGCAAGCCGCGCGACGTCCCGTGCATGGCCCAACCCGACACCGACATGATCTGGCGCCAGATGTCCACCAGCCGCCACAATGACCAGAAAAGCGCGATGGTGAAACCCACGGCCAGGATGGTGTCGATGCGACGCGACGCGTTCGCATTGAGCGACAGCCACGGCAGCAGCGCGAGAGCCACCACGAGCAGCGCCGCCAACCGGAACGGCCCACGGAGCTCCTTGCTGATGCTCTCGTCCCAGTGCGTCTGGGTCCGCTTGGCGAGAATGCCCAACGCGCCGCGCGCCAGCCTGCCTAACGCAAGACCCGCTGCCGCCGACACCGCGATCAGGATCAGCAGGCCGCCCCACTGCCACCAGAGAATGCCTAACGGACCGGAGCCGAGTAGCCAGGGCGAAAGGTGCTCGAGCGTCCACCGATCCGGCAGCTGCTGGTACCACTTGGGAATGTTCGCCACCGTGCTGCGCGAGAACACCCACCGCGCTTCGCCCGCACCCGCCCGAGTCGTGCGCACCATGCGCACCGGGTCGTTCCGGCCGCGCGCACCGGGGATGCTCCCGATCTGCTGGATGCCCGGCGCAAGTCCGGTGGTCGTGTCCCCGAGCGACGCGCCCGAGATGGCGTCCAGATCGATGTACACGTATCGGTCCAGCACCAGCGCCAATTCATGGGCCAGCTGTTTGGCCTGACCACGCTCGGCCTCGGGAACGTCGAGATACTGCGAGGCTCGAGCAAAGTCGCTCGCATCCGTGTACTCGAGAAACGCCGACAACGAGGCGCGCGGCGAGTCCGGCGCCGTCACGGCGACCTGTTTGCCGGAATCCGATGCGGACTTCCTGCCCGCCAAACGCTGCAACAGTTGCGCGGAGCTCGCTGGGGGCGCGAGGAGGCCGAGCGCACTCAACGCTCCTGCCAGCAACATCATCCTCTGCCACCCCGACACACGGCACCCGGCCCGATTCATGATGATCATTGCCAGCACGAGAGGGGAAAGACGGGCATCATATGAAGCAGCTTGCGCACCGTCCAGCGCCGCGGTAGGTAAAAGTTGGGCGCAAGGCGGAAGCTCGGTGCACGACCCCAACCCTCGCGCACCATTCTGATCGGACGTCTTCGAGCTCGTGTCACCCGCCTTTCCGCAGTCTCCACGCGACGACCTCGAGCCGCCTGTACCGCGGCCGCCACCGGGACAACCGGAGCTGCGGACGCTCGCGCTCGAACACACCGTGCGATGGGTGCCGCTCCACGACACCGTCCCCGCGCTTTCTGCCCCGCTCGGCACGGTGGCCGCGGTCGAGCCTCTGGTCATTCATCAACAGGTGCTCGCCGGCGTCGAGACGCATGTGTCGACCTCTCCGGCGTTGGCGTTCGGCGTTCTGTACGGCGCCATCTATCGATGTCCGCGCCTCCGAATGGATTACGCACTCATCGAAGGCGTCGAGCGCGGCGCTGCCGACGCGGATGCAAATGCCGATCTGCGCCTCGCGCTCGAAGAGGTCATTGCGCGACTTCACGCCCGCGGAGTGCAGGCGCTCGGATGGTATCGCGCCGGTGTGAGCCCCGGACTTCAGATTTCGCCGACGGACTCTGCGATGCACGCAACGCTCTTTCCCGAGCCATGGTGTGTGGCGTTACTCCACGATACGTCGACGCCCCGTTCGCAGGCCGCGCTCGTTCGCCTGACGAGTCGGCTCCGCCCTTACGCCGTCCCGTTCTACGAGCTCTTGCCCGCGCATCACAATGGCCAAGGCGATTCGGTGCGCAGCGTGATCGACTGGCCAACGTATCGCACCACGGCCGATGTGATACGCGCTGAGTCGAAGACGGCCGCTCCTCCGCTGTTTCCCACCGAATCGTCGCAGCAAGCTCCGCAGTTCAACGACATCGAACGAATCTTCGATGCGCCAGCCGTCGAGACCGCCAACACAACGGCCTTTGGCACCCCTCGACGACGCTCGTTCCCGCTGTTCTCTTTTGGTCCGCGGACGATTCGCGTCGCGTTGGCGGCCCTCGCCGTTGCGGTCGCCATTGCTGCCGCCTGGTTCTTCACACACTGAACCCAAGCCTGAATACCAACGCCGTCGTGGTGAATGTGTCAGCGTTCGGTCAACCCGCCGCGTATGGCGGTTGACACGCATCCTGTCCGTCCTGCCCGCTTCCCGCGCGAGGAAGCTTCCGCAGGCGCACCCGCACGTGGAGCGCACGCACCAATGCTTGGTACGCCGGATTCGACACGACCTTCGCGACGCCGCGTCGGCGCGCACTCGGGCACCGCGGTAGCGATCTTCGCGGCCGCCCTCGTCTTTCTCGCCGCGCCTAACGCACACGCGCAACACGGACGCGCCCGCGCCGAACGGGGCACCGATACGACGCATGCCGCCGGCGCGCCATCGGCACGTTCCGCCCACGACAGCGCGCGCGCCGGCGAAGACTCGATTCGCATTTCGGAGATCGCCACGCGCGCGCCGGTGATTACGCACCACACGATGCAGCTCAAGGGTGCGACCATCGCGTACACGGCGACGACGGGCATGCTGCCCATTCGGAACGACACGACGGGCGCCGCCGAGGGATACATCTTCTACGTCGCCTATACTAAGGATGGGACAACCGATCCGGCCAAGCGGCCGCTCACGTTCGTGTTCAACGGCGGACCCGGATCATCCACGGTGTGGCTGCACTTGGGCGCGTTCGGCCCGAAGCGCGTGAGGCTACTGGCCGACGGCGGACCACCTGCACCGCCGCCGACTCTCGAGGACAACCCGTACACCCTGCTCGACCAAACCGACTTGGTGTTCCTCGATCCGGTGGGCACCGGATACAGCCGTCCGTCCAAGCCGGCGCTCGGGCCTAACTTCTGGGGCGTCACCGAAGATCTCCGCTCCGTCGCCGAATTCATCCGGCTCTATCTCACGCGCAACGAACGCTGGTTGTCGCCCAAGTTCTTGGCCGGCGAGAGCTACGGCACCACGCGCGCCGCCGGGTTGTCAGGTGTGCTCACCGATCGCGGCATCGCGCTCAACGGCATCGTGCTCATCTCGACGGTGCTCAATTTCGAGACGCTGTCGGACCGGCGGGGCAACGACCTGGGATTCGTCGGATTCCTGCCGTCGTACACGGCGATCGCGTGGTTCCACAAGAAACTGCCGCCCGATCTCCAGCAGGAAAGCGTGGAACAGGTCACGGCTCAGGCGGAGCAGTTCGCCGGCACCGGCTACACGCTGGCGCTCGAGCGGGGTGCAAGGCTAACGGCGGCCCAACGCAAGGCGGCGATCGACACGCTGTCCCGGTTCACCGGGCTGTCGCCGGCCGTCATCGACCACAACGACCTGCGCATCCCGCTCGATCGCTTCGACCAGGATCTGTTGCGGGACGAACACGAGACGGTGGGCCGGCTCGATGGCCGCTTCACGGCGTACGCCACCGATGATGGCGCCGAGGGCGGGGCGTTCGACCCGAGCGACGCCAACATCGAGAACACGTTCACGCCCGTCCTCAACGACTACGTTAGGCGCGATCTCGGCTTCTCCGACGACGAGATGTACTGGATCCTGGGCGGCGGCATCGGCCGCTGGCGCTATCCGCAGCGGCAGGGATTCCTGGACGTCACGCCGTACCTCGAGCGCGCGTTCGCGAAGAATCCGTACATGAAGCTCTTTGTGGCGATGGGCTACTACGACACCGCGACGCCGTACTACGCCGTGGAATACACGATCGACCACTTGTCGATGAGCGACAAGGCCCGCGCCAACATCACCACCGACCACTTCGCGGCCGGCCACATGGTGTACATCGACACGCCGTCTCTGACGCGCCTCAGAGCCGATCTCACCAAGTTCATCGACAGCGCGACTACCCGTTAGGCACCAACGAACTCGCACTCCACGACCGCCGTGCGCCACTTCCCCGTTCCCCATTCCCTGTTCCCTGGTCGTATGCGCTCTCTCCTTCGTATCGCCGCCTGCTCGCTGCTCCTTGCTCCCGCGGCCCAAGCGCAAGCCGCGCACACCGCGCAGCTCGATTCCGCCACCATCGCCGGATTCCGCTGGCGGTCCATCGGACCCGCCAACATGGGCGGCCGTGTCGCCGATATCGCCGGCATACCGAGTCCGTCCAAAACGTTCTACGTCGCGGCCGCCGGCGGCGGTATCTGGAAGACCACCAACGCCGGCATCACGTTCCGCCCCATTTTCGAGCACGAGAAGGTCGTGTCGATGGGTGCCCTCGCGATCGCGCCGTCGGACACCAACATCGTGTGGGCCGGCACCGGCGAGCAGAACACGCGCAACTCCATCTCACCCGGCGGCGGCATCTTCAAGAGCACTGACGGCGGCATGACGTGGACCCTCAAGGGCCTCGAGAACACGCAGCAGATCGGACGCATCGTCGTCCACCCGACCGACCCGAACGTCGTCTACGTCGCTGCGTTAGGCCACGCGTGGGGGCCCAACAAGGACCGCGGCCTCTACAAGACCACCGACGGCGGCCAGACGTGGACGCTCATCAAGTTCGTGAGCGAGAACGCCGGCTTCATCGACGTCGCCATGGACCCCAAGGATCCCAATACGCTCTATGCGTCCAGCTACGAGCGCGTCCGCGGTCCATGGTTCTTCAAGAGCGGCGGCCCCGGCAGCGCGCTCTGGAAAACCACCGACGCCGGCGCCACCTGGAAGAAAATCGAAGGCCACGGTTGGCCGACCACCGAGCTGGGTCGCATCAACATTGCGATCGCGCGCTCGAATCCGAAAATCGTGTACGCGGTGGTCGAAGCCGATTCCATTCGCGGCGGCAAGGCGCCGTTTCCCGTACCGGCGAGCGACACCAACGCCAGCGCATCGCAGCACACGCGCCTCCTGAGCGGCCTCTATCGCTCCGACGATGGCGGCGATACGTGGAAGTGGATGAACGACAAGGACACGCGTCCGTTCTACTACTCGCAGGTGCGCGTCGATCCGGAGAACCCGGACCGCGTGTACTGGTCGTCGACGCCGGTCAACTTCTCCGATGACGGCGGCAAGACCGTCCGCAACGCGACCGTCGGCATTCACGTCGACCACCACGCAATGTGGATCGATCCGAACGATGGACAACACTTCGTGGTCGGTGACGATGGCGGCGTGTCGCAGACGTGGGACCGCGGCGGCAATTTCGTGTTCCTGAACACGTTTCCGATCGGGCAATTCTATGAAGTGAGTTACGACTTCGCCGTGCCGTATCGGGTGTGCGGCGGTCTGCAAGACAACGGCAGCTGGTGCGGACCGAGCACCAAGAAGGATCTCGCGATCATGAATCGCGACTGGTTCACGGTGGGTGGAGGCGACGGATTCTACACGGCGCAGGATCCCACCAATCCCAACATCATCTACGCCGAATCGCAGGGAGGCGCTATCGGGCGCGTCGACTACAGCACTGGCGATCGCACGTTCCTCAACAAGCCAACGTTCCGCGACTCGCATCTCGCGTACGAGGATTCGATTCTCGTGGTGCGCGGCGATACGACGCAGCCCGAGACGGCGGCGATGAGAAAACACATCGCCGAGCTGCGCATGAAGGAGAAGGCGGACTCGATCGACCTCGACCTGCGCTACAACTGGGATACGCCCTACTTCATTTCGCCGCACTCGGCGACCACGCTGTACATTGGCGGCAATCGGGTGCTCAAGTCCACCGATCGCGGGGATCACATTTATCCGATCTCGCCCGATCTCTCGACGAAAGACTCGGTGAAGATCCGGATCAGCACGAAGACCACCGGCGGCATCACCAACGATGCGACGGGTGCCGAGACCTACGGCACGATCACGACGCTGGCCGAATCGTACATCAAGCCGGGCCTGCTCTACGCCGGCACCGATGACGGCAATGTGTGGCTTTCGCCTAACGACGGCGGAACCTGGGAGAACATCACGACACGGTTCCCCGGTGTGCCGCCCCACACGTACGTCGTGCGCATCGAGCCCTCGCATTTCGACACGCTCACGTTCTACGTGGCATTCGACGGCCATCGCACGAACGATTTCACGCCCTACTTGTACGTCACCACCGACGGCGGAAAGACCTTCCACTCGCTGGTCAACGACCTGCCGAAGGATGGTCCGGCGTTCCTCCACGTGATCCGCGAGGATCCGGAAAACCAGAACCTGTTGTTCGTCGGCACCGATGTCGCCGCCTACATGTCCATGGACCGCGGCGCGCACTGGCAGCGCTTCATGACGGGACTGCCCACCGTCCCGGTGCACGATCTCAAGATTCAACCTCGCGATCACGATCTCATTGCCGCGACGCACGGACGCAGCATCTGGATCGTGAACATCGGCCCGCTCGAGCAGATGACCGACAGCGTGCTCGCGGCGTCGCAGTACTTCTTCAAGCCGGGCACCGCGTATCAGTTCGGCGAGGCGCCGGGACCGGATCTGAACCCGGGCCAGCAGTTGTTCGAGGGGCGCGACGCGCCGTACGGCGCCGACTTCGCCTACCGCCTAACGAACGGCAAGCGCGGCGACACGGTGCACATCGTCGTCACCGACGCCAGGGGTGACACGGTCGCATCGATGCGGGGCCCGGGCGGCGCAGGGTTGCAGCACGCCGTCTGGGACATGCGCGGCAAAGCGCCCAAGGGCAAGCCGCTCTCGCCCGCGGCAAAGCGCGACAGCATCGTGACCGCGCGCAAAATGGACCACGTGCTCGATTCGCTGGCCACGGCCAAAACGGCGCCGCAAGCGACCATCGACCGGATCAAGAAGGCGATCGCCAGCGGCGAAGGGTTAGGCGAATTGTTCCGTCGCGGAGGAGGCGGCGGCGGGGGCGCGGCACCCGGCGTGTTCGCCGAACGGCCTGGCGAGAGCCCGCTGCCACGCCGGCGTGGCGCGGAGCGCCGGGACACAACGGGCGCGGGACACCCCGACACCACGGCTGCCGGGCGCCAGG
>DATEHK010000158.1:0-7350 GCA_035279625.1 Gemmatimonadaceae bacterium | reverse complement strand
GCGACTACTTCGACCCGGCCGTCGCCACCCGGCCCGCCGTGCCGCTCACACCCGACGTCGCATCGATGAACGACGCGATGTTCTCCTTGAGCTTCGCCAGCGACGGCTCGTACACGTACATCATGTGGCCTGCGTCATATTCGGCGAACTGGACGTGCCCGCGCAACTCCTTGGGCAGATCCATCTGATCCATGGTCCACTCGGCCGCGTAGTACGGCGTCGCGAGATCGAACAACCCCGAGTTGAGCAGCACGTGCAGATGCGGGTTGAGTTGCAATGCCTCGGCAAGATCGACAGCGACATTCGTATGGCCGGGCCATCCGCCGCGCTGCCCGTGTGACCAGTCCCACGGATTCACGCGACCGCTAATCGCATACTGCTTGTCGCGCGGGAAGTTGAGCTCCGTGTGCAGGTACGTCTCGAACGTCGACACGAACGCCGAGCTGATGGATGACGACTGTGGGTCGTAGGGCGACCGTTGGGCGAGCATGTCGAACGTCGGGCCGGTGAAGCGCGCATCGAGTCGGCCGATCACTTCGCCGTGTTCGCGCAGCAACTCTTTCTCGAACTCCGGCGAGTCGACCCGCAGATCGGCGTGGTCGATGTACGCCGTGTCGAGGCCGGTGTACTTGTGGAGTTGTGCGATGACGCGTGCGCGCTCGTCGGGGGCGAGCTCGTCGCCCTGCATGAGCGCGTGCATGTAATCGGTGGTCGCGAAGTGCTCGACCTCCTTCAAGAACGGACGGAGCTGCGCCGGTTGCTCGGGCAGCGCATGGTGATACCATGCGACCGCGGCGTACGACGGCAGATACATCACGTACGGCATCAAGTTGCCGGCGTCGAACGTGATGGTTTGAAAGTCGAGCACCGACGACATCAGGATGACGCCGTTGAAGTCCATGTTGTCGGCCTGCTGCAGGTAGTTCACCAGCGCCGCCGAGCGCGTGGTGCCGTAGCTCTCGCCTAACAGATAGCGCGGCGAGTTCCAGCGGTCTTGCTCGGTGAGGTACCGGCTGATGAACTGGGCCAGGGAGCGCACGTCTTCGTCGACGCCCCAGAACATCTTGCCCGTGGCTTTGCCTAACGGATGGCTGAAGCCGGTGCCGATCGGGTCGATGAACACGAGGTCCGTTTTGTCGAGCGGGCTGTAGGCGTTGTCGACCAGTTGGTACGGCGGCGGCGGCGCGTGCGTCGTGTCGGGCGTGACGACGCGGCGCGGGCCGAAGGCGCCCATCTGCACCCACACCGACGATGAGCCCGGCCCGCCGTTGTACGCGAACGTGATCGGGCGGCGCGACGCGTCGGCGACCCCGCGCCTGGTGTACGCGGTGAAGTAGAGCGCGGCGATCGGTTCGTCGGCGCTGTCGCGCAGAATGATGTCGCCGACCGTGGCATCGTAGTCGATGCGCTGGCCGCCGATGACCACCGAGTGCTGCGTCGTGACGCGCTGCACCTTGTCATCCGATGGCGACGTGTCTGCGTTAGGCTTGGGGCTGGCGGCCGAATCGCGCTGCGGCTCCGCGCCGCGTTGCGGCGAGCGGCGCTGCTGCGCGAGCGCCGCGGTCGGCAGGGCGGCGGCGAGGAGGAGACATGCGGAGAAGCGCGTGAGAGACATGGTCACATGATACCGGCGAAGGGTGGGGTGGAGTGGGAGAGCTGAAGCCGGCGCTTCTGGCGAGCGCACCTATGAATAAGGCGATGTGCGGCGTCCGGCGCCACTACGCGCCAGATCGCCGCACACGAGTCATCGCCGTGCTGCCGGTGCGTTCAGTGCGAGCCCTTGCCTTTGTCGGAGCTCATGAGGCTGCCCATGATGCTGGCGACGCTCAACTTCTTGTAGCCCGCGGGCGGCGTGAACATCGCCGCCGACACTGTGCCTTCCTTGATGTTGCGGAGCTCCATGTGGTCGTCTTTGTCTTCGGCTCTCGACACGACTTGCAACTTGTCGTCGATCCACACGATTCCGCTTCCGCCGTCCTGCGCATCGTTCGTCCACTGCCACTTGTGCGCGGAGCGGCCGTCGACGCTCTCGGAGCCGAGGCTCTTGCACGTGAAGTGCGGCGGCGCATCCGATTTGTTGTGGGAGAGCGATGCGAAAGGCGCCGTGGTCGTGTTCCACTGCGTGCACGGATCGCCGGCGCCGGCGGGGCGGAAGAAGCGGAGCACGGGCCCGAACGTCGCCGTGACGAGCGACGTCATCATGCCGGCATCCAGGTACTCCTTCTTGCGATCGTTGATGATCAGCGTGCTGCCGTGCGCGGGATCGAGCACGAGCGCGCCTAACTGCGACGTGTCCGTCGACTCGATGCGCAGTTTGCCATCCGAGAGATAAATGTGCGTCGGTGTGCTGTCGGAATGACTGGGATCCACCAGATCGGCCGAGAACGGCGGGCCGGTCCAGACGGGTCCACCGACCTCTCCGCCGAAGCAGGCTGCGACGGCCGGTGTTGCGCCTAACGCAACGACCAGGAACCATCGGGACATGCGTGACGACGTCGGCATCGTGCTCTCCTTCGTTCGGTGTCTGTCGCTCGCGGGGCGCAGCGACTCCACGTTATACGGGACGGGGCCCGCTGGCAATTGTTTCACGCCGTGTGAGCGCCCAGACTCCAGAGCCGCACGCGCGTTGGTGCCGGCGCGCTCACCGAATACAGCCCGTCACTGGCTCGTCGTCGTCGCCTTGAGGCCCCGTTGCTCGAGCAGCGGCTCGATGCTCGGGTCGCGGCCCCGGAACGCGCGGTACATCGCCGCCGCGTCTTCGGTGCCGCCGCGCGAGAGCAACATGTCGCGGAAGCGTTGTCCATTGGCGCGCGTGAGGCCGCCATGCTCCGTGAACCACGCGTAGGCGTCGTCGTCGATCACCTCGCTCCACAGGTACGCGTAGTAGCCCGCGGAGTACCCGAGGTCCCAGATATGCGAGAAATACGTGGACCGGTATCGCGGCGGCACGAGCGGCAGGTCGACGTGAAATCGCTTGAGGGCATCGGCCTCGAACGTGTCCACCTTCTGCAGCGGCGCACTGGCGGGCAGCGTGTGCCACGCGAGATCGAGCAGGGATGCGGACAAATACTCGGTGGTCAGGAATCCCTGATTGAACGTGCGCGCCTTCTCGATTTTTTCGACGAGCGCCTGCGGCATCGGCGCGCCGGTTTGATAGTGGTGCGCGTAGTTCGCGAATACCGTGGAGTCGAGGGCCCAGTGCTCGTTGAACTGCGACGGGAACTCGACGAAGTCGCGCGGCACGTTGGTGCCGGCCAGCGTCGGGTAGCGCACGTTGGAGAACATCGCGTGGAGCGCGTGTCCGAACTCGTGGAACATCGTGGTGACGTCGTCGAACGAGAGCAGCGCCGGTTGCCCGGGCGCCGGCTTGGTGAAGTTGGCCACGTTGTACACCACGGCGTGTGTGCCTAACAGACCGGACTGGTCGACCCACGTGTCTTCCCAGGCGCCGCCGCCTTTGTTGTCGCGCTTGAAGTAGTCGCAGTACCAGAGCGCGAGCGGCGAGCCGTCGGCGTCGAACACTTCGAACACGCGCACGTCGGGGTGCCACACCGGAATGTCCGTGCGCTCCTTGAACGTGATGCCGTAGAGTTTGTTGGCGGCGAAGAAGACGCCATTCTCGAGCACGGTGTCGAGCTCGAAGTACGGCTCGAGCTGCGACTCATCGAGGTCGTATTCCGCTTTCCGCACTTGTTCAGCGTAGTACTGCCAATCCCACGGCTCGAGCGTGAATCCGCCGTGCTGCTTGTCGACCAACGCCTGCATCTCGGCTGCTTCGGCGTGCGCCTTGTCGGTGGCGGGCGGGACGAGATCGCTCAGCAACTTGATGGCGTGCTCCGGCGTCTTCGCCATCTGGTCGTCGAGGCTGTACGCCGCGTACGTCGGATAGCCGAGGAGCTTGGCGCGTTGGGCACGAAGTTGGGCGAGACGCGCGATGACCGCGCGCGTGTCGTCGGTGCCGCCGTGCTCGGCGCGCTGGGTGCTGGCCTCGAAGAGCCGGCGGCGCACGGCGCGATCGGAGAGCGACGCCTGTGCCGGCTGCTGCGTAGTGTTCTGCAGCGGCAGCACCCACTTGCCCGTTAGGCCGCGATCTTTCGCGTCCTGGGCCGCGGACGCGATGTCGGCATCGCTCAGTCCTGCCAGCTGCGCGCGATCGTCGATCACCAGCGCGCCGGCCTTGGTCGCCGCGAGCAGCTTGCTCTGGAACTGCGTGGTGAGCTTCGACTCTTCGGCGTTCAACGCGCGCAGGGTCGTCTTGTCGGCTTCCGACAGTTGCGCGCCGGAGCGTACGAAATCGAGATAGTAGCGCCGCACGAGATATTGCTGCACCGAGTCGAGGCCGAGCGCCGTGCGGCGATCGTACAGCGATTTCACGCGCTTGAACAACTTGGCGTTGAGATAAATCGCGTCGCTGTGCGCGGCGAGCTTGGGTGCTTCGATGGCCTGAATCTTTTGGATTGTGTCGTCGGTGTTCGCCGTGGTCAGACCGAAGAACACCTTCGATACGCGCGTCAGGAGCGCACCGGCCTGTTCCATGGGGATGATCGTGTTGTCGAACGTCGGCGCGGATGGCTGATTCGCGATGCGGTTGACCTCGGCCAGGTGTTCCTGCATGCCCCGCTCGAGCGCAGGCTGATAGTCCCCGTCGCGAATCTTGTCGAACGGCGGCGCCTGGAAGAACAACGGACTCGGCTCGAGAAATGGATTCTGTCGCGTCCCGGCGCTCTGTGGCGCCGACTGTGCGATGGCGGACGACGACGCGGTGGCGACCGCCGCGAACAACGTGGACGCCAAGGAAAGCGCACGGATTCTGAGCATGGCTGCAGGTCCTTATTGGGCGTTGGGCCGGTGCGAATGGACGCCACCAATATCGGACATCCAGCGATTCCCGGGCAGGGGGACTTGGACCGGTTTGACCCGACCCGGACGGAGTCCCGTCGCTTGACGGGCCACATGGCCGGCGGCGCGGGAGCGGAGCGGCGAGTGGATCGTGATTGACGTCGCACCACGAGACGTGAAATGTTGGTTGACTGGCCCCGTCGTCTTCGCCACCCCCTCACCGTTAGGCAATGCCTGAACCCAAGCCGACATACTTCGCCTCGCCCGCCGCGTGGCGCGCATGGCTCGAGCAGCACCACGCCTCGAAGGCCGAGCTGGTGGTGGGCTTCTACAAGCGCGGCTCCGGACGACCGAGCATCACGTGGCCGGAGTCCGTGGACCAGGCGCTGTGTTTCGGATGGATCGACGGCGTGCGCCGATCGATCGACGAGAGGCGATACACGATCCGCTTCACGCCGCGCCAAGCTCGCAGCACGTGGAGCACGGTCAACGTCAAGCGCATGGGCCAGCTCGCGGAGTTGGGCTTGGTACACGCCGCCGGGGTCGCCGCGTTCGCGGCGCGCGACGCAAAGCGATCCGGCATCTATGCATACGAGGCGCGGCAGCACGCGACATTCGACGCCAAGGCGGCGCGGCGTTTCAAGTCGGACGCCGCCGCGTGGACATTCTTCTCGGAGCAGGCACCGTGGTATCGGCGCACGGCGGCGTTCTGGGTGGCGAGCGCGAAGCGCGAGACGACGCGCGCGTCTCGTCTCGAGACGCTCATCGCGCACTCGGCGGCCGGGCGGCGACTACCGGCGCTCGATCGGGCGCGAGCCGCCGTTAGGCGCCCTCGGGGCGCCTAACGGAATACCGGCGCGGGCGCGGGCCCCGGTATCGCGAGTGCGGTGCGGGCCTCGCCGCCGCGGGCCCGGGTGAGGCGACGCGCCGCCGCTTCTGCCGCTGCGGCACGGCGGCGAAACGGCGGGTCGCCGTCCTTCCACGTGCGGGCGACGATGGCGTAGTGCGCGGCCGCGCTGTCGGCCTGCCCCGCCGCCTCGAAACTCTGCGCCAAGAGCTCGTGGATCTCCGTGCGCGTGAGATAGTAGCCCGAGGCCTCGATCGGTCCGCGCAGCGCCGGCGCGAGAACCGCCACGGCGGCCCGCGGCTGGCCAGCGCCTAACCAGGCGCGCGCCAACTCGAAGTTGGCGCGCGAGTAGCCCTCGCTCGGCGAGTAGATCGAGCGTGACAACTCCCTCAGCGACCGCTGTGAATCGCCGCGGGCCTTCCACAGGAGCCCGCGCAAGTAATGCGGCAGCGACCAATCGCGGCCGTACGAGCTGAGACGCGCCGACCCTTCGACCGAATCAGCCATGCGCCCCAAGTGCACCGTGTCTCCGCTAGCGGCCCACGCCGTACCGGCGTGGGTCAGCATCCAGCTCCGCTGCCGTGCCATCGACCCCGGTGCGTTAGGCGCCGGCGTGGGGAGGATCGTGGCGAGCGAGTCGAAGATGCCGGCCGCGTCGAGGTAGTGCCCCTGCTCGAACATCACCTGTGCCAGCGCAATGCCGGCCAGTTCCGCCTGCGTCGGATCCCTCATGAGGGCCCGCGCCGCGGCCAGCGCGTCGCCTAACCGACCCTCGCTACGGCGCACGATCACCAGCCACCACAGCACGCGGGCCGCCTCGGCCGGCGTGGCCGACCTGAGCTGCGCCGACAGCAGCTCGTCCGCGTTCTCCCAATCGTCCGCGTGTACCGCGTTCACCGCCATCATCAAAGAGACGTCGGCTGTCGGATCGATGGTTCCCACCTCACGCTCGGCCGAATCCGCATCGCGCTCCCGGCCTTGGCGCCCGAGGACGCCCACCAACGACCCCCACGACGCAGGCGAATGCGGCTGTCTGCGCACCCACTCGCGCGCCACTCGCTCCGCCGCGTCGAGCGAGTCAGCGAGCAAGTACGCGCTCACGAGATTATCGAACGCGACACACGCCGCGCAGAGCGGCTGTGCAGCGATCACCGCATCGGTGTCCATTTCGATTGCATGCCGCAGATGCGGCACAGCGCCGAGGAAGTCGCCCGCCGCTGACAGCGCGTCGCCGAGCGCGACGTGGCCCTCCGGCTCCAACGGATACCGCGTGGCCAACGACTCGGCGATCTCCATGCGGTTGGGATCGTTGGTCGCGGACGACCAGGCTGACGAGATGAGCAGGCGTTCGCGCTCGCTGGCGCGAGGCGCCAGGTGCATCGCGCGCACCATCAAGGCCGGCCCCTCGGGCGATCCCAACTCCGTCGCGCACTCGGCGGCGTAGAAGGATGCCATGGCGAACGTGGTGTCTTCGCCTAACGCATCGAGGAACAGCGATCGCGCCAGGCGTGCGTCGCCCTGGTCGTATAACGCGCGGAGACCCGCGTCGAAGAACCGGGCGGCGATCGGCGACGACGTGGTGACGGCCAGACGCGGCGCGCGGGATCGGTGGGCGTCCGGCGGCGCGGCCTCGATCGTGCCGGCGGCTGCGTTAGGCGGGCCGT
>DATEHK010000157.1:0-72740 GCA_035279625.1 Gemmatimonadaceae bacterium | reverse complement strand
ATGAACGACGGCAGCACGGTGCGCAGCGCTTCGGGCAGCACGATGCGCTGCATCGTTTGCCACCAGCCGAGTCCTAACGCAAGGCCCGCGTCGAGCCGGCGGGGCGGCACGAGCTGCAGTCCCGATCGCACGGCCTCCGCCAGGTACGCCGATGCGAACACGATCACCGCGGCCTGGGCGAGGAACAGTTTGTCGATGCTCAGGCCGGCGGGGAGCGCCAGTGGAAAGACGAGCACGGCCACGTACAGCACGGCAATGAGCGGCACGCCGCGAACGATCTCGACGATGGCGGTCGCGAGGGCGCGCGGAACGGCCCGCCGGGAGCGACGGCCCAGCGCTAACGCTATGCCTAACGGGAAACCGCCGGCGAGTCCAATGGCCGTGAGCATGATGGTCACAGGCAGGCCGCCCCACTGCTGGGTCGGCACCACCGCGAGCCCGAGGCCGCCGCGCATGACGGCCAACGCTATCGTTAGGCCCGCCGCCCAGGCCGCCACCAACCAACGAGTCCAGCATTTCGGCATGGCCGTGCACACCACCAGCGCAACCAGTATGGCCGCCGCCATCCCGGGTCGCCAGCGTTGGGCGGCCGGATACAAGCCGAACAAGATGAACCCGGCCTTGTGTCGCACGAACGCCCAACACGCGCCGGCCGCCGCTCGGCGGCAGTCGGTGGCGTCGCCGGACCAGGTGGCGCTCACGAAGGCCCATCGCATGATCGGGATGACGATCACGGCGGCCGACGCTATCGCGATGACGGTGACGATCGCCGCCGCCGGCGTGGCGAAGCACGTGCGCAGCAGATTGCGCGTGGTGGACCAGCGGGCGCGTTGCACCGGTCGGTCACTCACGACAGCGCCGTGCCCGTGTGCAGCAAGTGCGCGTTGTAGCGGCCGAGTCCCGCTGCCACGAGCAGGCTCAAGGAGAGGTAGACCGCGATCATGATCAACATCGTCTCGATGCTGTGGCCGGTCTGGTTGCCGGCCGTGTTCAGCACGCTGACGACATCCGGGAATCCGATTGCGACCGCGAGGCTCGAGTTCTTGATGAGGCTCACGCAGTTGGTGGCGAGGAGGGGCACCATCGCGCGCAGCGCTACCGGCATCACGACGAGGCGCAGCGATTGAAAGCGCGACATGCCCAACGCCATGGCCGCATCGCGCTGGCCGCGCGGTACGGCGAGCACGGCACCGCGCACCACTTCCGAGATGTGCGCCGCCTGGTGCAGCACGAGAGCGGCCAGGAGCGCGGCCAGCTCGGGCGAGAGCGTGACGCCGCCCACGAAATTGAAGCCGGTGAAGTGCGCCGGCTGGACGACTGGCGACCGCACGATGACGGACACCACTGCCGCCGCCGCGATCGCGGCAGCCACGAGCCAGCCCTGCGCGCCTAACCGGCGACGCACGAGGTACGCGGCGATTGCGGCCGCGGCCAGGCCAACGGTCCACCCGCCGCCGGCGACCGCCGGCAGCACCAGGCCGCGATCGGACAGGAACACGCCGCGTATCGGCGTGAGCGCGTGTTGCGGTGTGGGCAGAGCGTGCAGGCTCGCGGCGAGAAACAGGAGCAGCAGCAGGAGCGGCGTGTTGCGCACGATCTCGACCCCGGCGCGCACGAGGCCCCGCAGCGCCGGGTTGGGCGACAACCGCAGGACGCCGGCGACGAATCCGACGGCCGTTGCCAGCACGCATCCCAATGCGGACACGAGCGCGGTGTTGAGAAGCCCGACGACGATCGCGCGCCCAACGCTGTCGGCCGGCGAGAATGGAATCCACCACGTGTCGCCGATCTCGAAGTTGGCCGGGTGCCGGAGGAAGCCGAACCCGATCGCGAGGCCCCGTTGGGCGAGGCTCGCGCCGGTGTTCCGCGCCAGCCACCACAGCACCGCTCCCGTGAGGCCCAGTCCGATGCCCTGGAGGAGAATGGCGCGTTGGGCGGCGGACGGTGTGGCGCGCACTACCGGAACGGCGGTGAGTAGAGCAGCCCTCCGTCCGTCCACAACTTGTTGAGGCCGCGATCGATCGCGAGCGGCGTCGCCGGCCCAAGGTTGCGGTCGAAGATGTCCTTGTAGTTTCCGACCTTCTCGATCACGTGGAGCGTCCATTGCGGATCGAGACCGAGGCCGTCGGTGGCGCCCGGTTCGAGTCCCAGAAAACGGCGGATGGACGGATCGCTCGTGTGCTGGAACGTCGCCGCATTCTTCTGATCGATCCCGAATTCTTCGGCTTGGACGGGCGCGCGGAACACCCAATTCACGATCTCGAGCCACGCGTCATCGCCGGTGCGCACAACCGCGGCGATCGGTTCCTTGGAGATGCGATCGGGGAGCACGACATAGTCGTCGGGGTGCTGCAACATCGTGCGCGTCGTAGCGAGTCCCGCGCCGTCCTGGCTGATGGCGTCGCATCGTCCGCCGGCGAGCGCGCCCACCGCGGCTCGGAGATCCTCCATGACGACCGGATGAAACGTGATCTTGTTGCGTCGCGCGAAGTCGGTGAGGTTGAGCTCCGTGGTCGTGCCTTGTTGGACGCAGATGGTCGCGCCGTCGAGCATGCTTGCGTTTGTCACCTTCGACGACTTGGCGACGAGAAAACCTTGTCCGTCGTAAAAATAGATGGGGCCGAAGTGGAACGACTGCCGTAAGGCGCGGCTGCTGGTGATCGTCGTGCCGTTCGCGAGGAGGTCGACTTCGCCGGACTGCAGTCCCGAGAACCGCTGTTCTTGCGTGTAAGGGATGAACTGCACTTTCTCCGGGTCATTGAACAACGCGACGGCCAGCGCGCGGCAGAAGTCGACGTCGAATCCGCGCCATCGGCCCGCATCATCGGGCGTGGCGAACCCCGCGCCCTCGGTAATCCCGCATTTCACCGCGCCGCGGGCGCGGATGGCGGTGAGGGTGGGCGTCGCGCCGCCGGCCGCTCCGTTAGGCGAGCCGGCCGGTGCGCGGTCGGACGCACAGGCGGCGAGCGCCGCGCAGCACAGGCCTAACGCAAACCGGCGCACGTTACGCCGCGCCGGCATCGCGCATCCGAGCGAACCCGCGCGCGAGGTCGGCCACGAGATCGTCCGCATCCTCGAGACCGATGTGCAGGCGGATGTAGGGGCCGCCGCCCGGCGGCTGCCATCGCGTCGCGGTGCGGTACGGCGCTGGATTCATCGGAATCGCGAGACTCTCGAATCCGCCGAAGCTCACACCTTTGCCGAACAACTCCAACTCATCCAACAGCGCCGCGACGGCCGACTTGGGCGCGGGCGCGAGCGTCACGCCGAACAATCCGCTCGCGCCCGTGAAGTCCCGCGACCAGAGCGCGAAGCCGGGATCCGAAGCGAGCGCCGGAAAGTGTACCCGCGCGACCTCCGGCCGCGTACACAACCATTCGGCCACGTGCACTGCATTGCGCTGGTGCCGCTCGAGGCGCACGCCTAACGTGCGCAGCCCGCGGAGCGCCAGGTATGCGTCGTCGCCCGACACGCAATGGCCGAGCTCTGCGACGGTCGAGCGAAGGCGCTCGTAGAGAGGCTCGGTGGCGGTGATCGTCCCCATCATCACATCGCTGTGGCCGCCGATGTACTTCGTGGCCGCCTGGATCGAGACGTCCACGCCGCGCTCGAACGCGGGAAAGAAGTATGGACTCGCCCACGTGTTGTCCATCACAACCACGATGCCCTTCGCGTGCGCCGCGGCCGCGATCGCGGGAACGTCCTGCACCTCGAAGGTGATCGATCCGGGCGATTCCACGAACACGACCTTCGTGCTGGCCTCGAACAACGCGCCGATGCCGGCGCCGATGAGCGGGTCGTAGTACGTCGTCCGTACACCGCGGCGCGGCAACACGGCGTCGCAGAATTTGCGCGTCGATGCGTACGCCGTGTCCACCATCAAGATGTGATCGCCGGTCCTCGTGAGCGCGTCGAGCGCCGTCGTCACCGCCGCGAGACCCGACGGCAGCAGCATGGATCGATAGCCGCCTTCGACCGCGGCGATCGCTTGCTCGAGCGCGAATGTCGTCGGCGTGCCCAACTGTCCGTACCGCACGACATCGAAGCGCGTCGCCGGATCGCGCGAGCGCTCGTATGCCGACATCGTCGGGAACAGGATGGTGGAGGCGTGATAGACGGGCGGATTCACCGCGCCCTGCCGGTCCTCCGGCTCGCCGCCAGAGTGTGCGAGCACGGTGTCGATCGAGCGTCGCGTGTTCATGCCTCAAAGTACGGACGCGTTGCGTCCGCGGAAGATGCTTGGGTTCCGATCATGCGTGCGCCGAGTGTGCTTCAGCTCGCACGCAGCGCCTCGGCACGGTGCGCCGCCGCCGCGGCACCCGATGCGCCCAACGCGTCGAGCACTTTCGCGTACTGGCTCCAGCCCCAGATGTTGCGCGGCCGCTTGGACGTTCGCTCGGCGAGCATCTCATCGGCAACCGGCAGGCGGCGCGCCCGCACCGCCGCATCGATGAGCAGCTGCTCGAACAGATCACGCTGGGCGTGGCTCCCGCCAATGCGCTTGATGCGATCGCGGACCGGCGCCAACATGTCGACGACGTCACCGAAGTCGCCGCGCCGATGCGCCACCACCGCGTGCGCGAGCGGCAATCCGATTTCGGCCATCACGGTGGCTTCGGTGTCGCCGCCCAACCGAGCAAATCGCTCGCACGATTCGATGCATTCATCAACGCCGCGCGCGTCGCTCACTGCCGCGAGCGCCATGAGGTAGTGCAAATCGACGAAGACCAGTGCGTGATCGTGCTGATGGCCGCGCGCACAGTCGGCGAGCTCGTGCCAGCGCCGGCCCACGTCGACGCCCGCCTGCTCGAGACGCCACAGGAGCGACACCGCGTTCGCCACGTCCAGATATTCGTCCGTGGGCACACGGCGCACGACGGCGTCGTACAGGTCGAGCACCGTCGCGGTGCGGTCCAGGTCCAGGTGATAGAGCGCCTCGTGCCAACGCAGGTGGAGCGTGAAGTTGTTGCACAGCGTCCAGTGCGGCGCCACGTCGCGGATCCATCTGAGGCCGTCGCCTAACCGGCCCTGCATCTCGGCGACGTGGGCGACGGCGTGCGCCGCCCAGATGTCGCTGGGATTGATTTCCACCGCGCGGCGTCCCGTCGACTCCGCCTGCGCGTAGTCGCCCGATTCCTCGAGCGCGTACGCGTGACACCCCAGCACGTACCCGTAGCCGGGCACGTGCGGTCCCCACGCCGGCAGCGCGCGCTCGATGGTGACGCGCATGCGCGCGCTCTCGCCGAGGTAGGAGAGCACGAACTGCGAGACGCGGAGGGCGATGATGTCGAGCGGCGCGTGGTCCAGGGCCGCGTCCCAATGCCTAACCGCGCCGCGCAGATCACCGTGGCACCAGGCGTCGAGCGCCGCGACGTGCGACCGCTCGCGCGGCGCCAGACTCGACAGACGCCCCGCCGCTCGCGTCGCGTTCTCCAACGCGGACTCGGCGCGCGTGAATCCGGCGCGCTTGCTCGACAGCAGATTGAGATAACCGTCCATGCAGTGCGCGAGCACGCACGACGGGTCGTCCGCCAGCACGTGGTCGAGGCGGTCGCGCGCATCGCTCCGCGCGCCAAGGTAGGCGTCGACGGCGGCGTCGAGTCCGCGCACGCTGTCGGGATTGGCCGCGGCGACCGGTTGGCCGCGCGCGTCGGCGAGATTGGCTTTCAGCATGTGCCCTCGTCGCCGAATGCCGGCGCGCTCCGCGTTAGGCCGGCTCGGTGATCCAGTAGCGGACCACCGGGTCGCCGGTGTTGACCACTTTGTGCGCCCACACGAGACCTGCCAGGCCCGCGCCCGGCGCGCGCACGCGCTCCACGACATCGCCGAACACGTTGCAAATCTCCGCGACCTCCTGTCCGGCTGCGATCTCATCCCCCAAGCGCACGCCTAACCGAAGCAGTCCTGCCCTTGACGCACGGACCACCACGCGATCGCGAGCCGCGATGCGGGGGCCGTTGGCAGGGGCGCCGCCATCGAGCATGCCGAGGTGCCGCAGCACGTTGTACGCGCCGTCCATGTGCGTGCGCACGTCGGCCTCATCCAGCGTCCCGTTGCCTCCGCACTCGGCGAGGATGGAGACCACGCCGTTTCGTGATGCCGAGTGATTGAGCGAGCCCGGGAAAGGCGGGATCGTACCGCCGTCGGTGGCCAATGAAATTAAGCGAGGCGTGAAGGCTCGCGCCAACGCCTCGCCCTGTTCGTCCAGCACGCGTTTGCCGGAGAGTGCGTAGCCGGCGAATGGCAGCAGCATTTCGCCCAGGTCGCCCGCGTGAAAGTCGATGTGGTATTGCGCGGCGCCGATGACTTCGCGCAGGAGAACGTCGGCGAGGATCTCCGAGATCGAGCCGTCGCGGCGTCCCGGAGCGACCTTGTTGAGATTGAGCCCATCCAGGGGCGAGACGAAGCCGGCGCGGTGCTCGAACATGCGCATGTTGCACACCGGAACGCCGATGACGGCGCCGCGCAGCGCGTCGGGCTGGATGGCCTCGAGGAGGCGCATCACCGCGTCGATGGGTGCGTACTCGGTGGCGTGCACGCCGGCCGTGAAGCAGATCGCGGGGCCGTCGGCGCGCCCGTTGATGAGGACGAGCGGAATCCGGATCGGTCCGCCCGGTGTTTCGCCGATGGTGAGCCAGCCGCGCGTTTTCTCGCCCGGCGCCGCGACCAGGTCGTGAATGCAGAACGGCGCGCGCATGGCTCCGGTCAGCTCGCGGCGGAGCCGGCCGCTGCGCCAGTGCCTAACGAATGGTACGCGGCGGCCAGGCGGCGGACGCCCTCATCGATCTCATCGAGTCCGGCGTGGCTGAACGCCGCGCGGATGAAGCGGCCGCGCTGCTCGTTGCCGGGGACGGCGAAGAATTTGCTGCCCGCGATCACGATGACGCCCGCATCGCCGGCGCGGCGCGTCAGCTCGTCGCCGTCGATGCCGGGCCGCAGCGCGAGCCACAGGTAGTAGCCGCCGTTAGGCACCTGGAACGTCACCTCGGGCAGCTCGCGCGCCACGGCCTTGGCCATCCGGTCGCGGTGGGCGCGATACGTCTCCTGGACGCGCGCGGTGTGCGTGTCGAGGCGGCCGGCCGTGCAGAACTCGAGGATCACGCGCTGCGTGAGCGGACAGGATCCGGCGTCGGTCTTGAGCTGCGCCATGCGGGCCAGGAGGTCGGGCGCGCCCGCCGCCCAGCCCACCCGGAGGCCAGGCGCCAACAACTTTGAGAACGTGCCTAACTGAATGACCGCCGTGCCGTCGGTGTCCAAGGACTTGAGCGACGGCACGGATGGTCCCTCGAAGCGCACCTTGCGGTACGGGCTGTCCTCGACGAGCAGCACGCGATGCCGCACCGCCAGCTCGACCAGCGCGCGGCGCCGCTCGACGGGCATCGTGACACCGGTCGGATTGTGAAAGTCGGGGACGTTGTAGATGAACTTGGGCAGCCGTCCCGACTGGGCGGCGCGATCCAGGACGCGCGCGAGCGCGTCGACGTCCATGCCGTCCTTGTCTTGCGGCACCTCGACGAACGTGGCGCCGTAACTGCGAATGATGGGGATGGCGCTGAAATACGTGGGCGTCGTCACGACGACACTGTCGCCTTCGTCGATCGTTAGGCGGCAGACCAGCTCGAGGGCGTGCTTGGCGCCGTTGGTGACGAGGATATTGTCCGCGGACACCGCGGCGCCGTCGGCGGCCATGTGGCCGGCGATCCAGCGGCGCAGCTCCGGCAATCCCGGTCGCGGCGCGTACTGCAGCGTCTCCGGACGAAATTTCGAGAGCGCGTCGTCGGCTTCGGCGGTGAGGTCGGGCAGAACGCCGGGATAGGCGTGTCCTGAATCGAAGGAGATCTTGTCGCCCGGCGCGGACGCGGGCATGACGGGCGACAACTGCGTGGCGCGGCGCGCCAGCAAGACCGGTGGCATCCCCCGGGGCTCCGTGGTCAGAGAAGGAGATCTATTTGTACGGACAAAAGGTGGGCGTAATATGTAGGGACAAAACCAGCAGAGCAAGAGACGGGGAAGCGGCGGCCTCTCCGCCGCCTGAGGGACAAGGGAAAAGGGAAGAGGGCCGGCTTGAGAGTTACGTGGCTTGGCGAGGGGGCGGGCGCAAGGTCCCTACTATAGTATGGCGGGCACGGCTGTAGGGCGGCGGGCGGAGATGGTCAGGCGCATCTGATCTCTACTGTGGAGATCACTGATGTTCTTCCGCCCACCAAGGCGGCGTCACCGCCGCTCCCCCGTTCCCAAAGCGCGCGCAAGCGCGCGCTTCCCTCGTCCCCGCCCCTACGATAGGTCTATTCGAACGCGCAGCGGGTCCCCTTCCACATCGAGCAAGTTCGCCAGCGTTCGCTTGCCCCTGCGTGTGAACTGCAAAGACACCCTCGATCCGCCGATCTGCATGCCATCGATCACGAGGCGGCGCATGAATGAGGGGAGCAAGGGCTCGCGGATGTGGAGCTCGCGGCCGGGGGCGTCAGGGAGAACACCGGTCGAGGCTTGAAGCAGCATGAAAAACGCACCGGAGGCCCACGCCTGCGGGGAGCAGCTCACGGGATACAACACCGGGCGACGACCCGCCGCGCGGGCCATCCCGCAGTACAGCTCGGGCAGGCGGCGGTACCGAATGCCGATGGCGGCGTCGTACAGCGCACTGAAAATAGGAAGCATCGCCGCCTTCTGACCGGTGAGCGACAGGCCTAACGCAACGATCGCATTGTCGTGCGGCCACACCGAGCCGTCGTGGTAGCTCATCGGGTTGTACACCGGATGCTCGGCGCTCAACGTGCGGACGCCCCACCCCGAGAACATGTCGGGCGCGAGCAGGCGCGCGCCGGTGCTCGCGGCGCGGGCGGCGTCGGGCACGCGACACCACAACAAGTGGCCGGCGTTGGTGGTCACGGTGGCCAGCGGGCGCTTCGTGCCGTCCAGCGCCAGCGCAAAGGTGCCGAGCTCCTCGAGCCAGAACGCCTCCATGATGCGCTCGCGCAATCGCGTCGCTTCGGCGCGGAGCTTCTTGGCCCGCGCGTGGTCGCCGAACACGTGGTAGAGCGCGGCCATGCGGCGCTTGGCGTCGCATGCGTAGCCCTGCACCTCGACCAGCGCGATGGGCGGCACGGGTAGCGTGCCGTCGGGGAACGGAACGCCGTCCCACGAGTCCTTCCAGCCCTGGTTGACCAGTCCGTTAGGCGATGTCTTGGCGTACTCGATGAAGCCGTCTCCGTCGATGTCGCCGTACCGGTCCATCCATTCGATCGCGCGTTCGGCGTTAGGCAGGAGCTCGCGCACCAGCGACTCGTCGCCCGTCCACCGCCACGTTTCGTGGAGCAGGATGAGCCACAGCGGCGTCGCATCGATCGTGCCGTAATACGGCACGTGCGGAATCTCGCCGGCGCGCGCGAGCTCGCCCCGACGCAGCTCGTGCATGATCTTCCCCGGCTGCTCCTCGGTTTGCGGGTTCTCGCTCCGGCCCTGCATGCGGGCGAGATACCGCAGCGTGTCGCAGGCGATGCGCGGATTCATGCCCAACGTTTGCAGCGACGTGATGATCGAGTCGCGCCCGAACGGCGTCGAGTACCAGGGAATGCCGGCCGATATGATCGGCATGCCGTCGGCTTCCGTATACAGCGCGCGCAGGTCGATCGTCGCCTGCTCCAACGCCGCGTTGAACTCGGGCACATTCGCGGTGAAATGCGTACACGACGCCCGCCACTCGTCGTACGTCGCGTCCATGGACGCGTGCCGGCTCAGAAAATCGCGGTGCGTGTCGCGGCGAACAAGCGCGTTGTCGACGCCGATTTCCGGCGGCTGATCGGGAATCACGTGCCACTCGAGACGATGCGGCTGGTTAGGCTCGAGACGGAACCGCCAGCGCGCGCCGTCGGGACCCACGTCGTCCGGCTTCACGTCGAACGTCACGATGGTCCGGATGACCTGTCCATCCCGCCCGCGATACGCGAGTCCTATCGAACGGTCGGCTACCTCGGGCTCGTAGAAGGTGCCTCGCTCGGTGCGCTTCCATCCACGAACCTCGAAGATGTCGGCGAAGTCGTTGGACACCGACAGCGCCGCCCAAAAATCGATCGGCGCCGACAGAAAATTGGTGAACGTCACCCGCTCGGTGAGCTGGTCGTCGAGCAACAGCTCGCGCCTAACGTGAACCGCGTTGGCGACGTTCCACGCGTCGCCTCCGAACTCCTGATCGTCGATCGCCAGATCGATCTGCGCCGAGAACGTGCGGATCACCTGCGACGACAACTGCGTGGGCGTGCCGCCGGCCATGTTGAGCACATAGTGGCTCAGCACCCGCGTGTCGTATTGGAACAAGCCCAGTCCGCAATGTCCCGGCGGATCGATGTTGCCGTGACTGTCGAGCAGCAGAAAGAGCGTGTCGTGCTTGAGCACCATACTGTCGTGCAACGTCGTCCCGTGCCGGCAATCGATGCACGAGTAGCCCACGGCATCTTGCATGGAGATCGGAGTCAGTTGCGTCGTGCTTTCAACCTTCATGATGATTCGATAGGAGACGTGACCTGGAAGATCGCGCCGGCCGAGATAGGTGACTGCTCGTCCGTCCTCTGCCGGCTGCGCGCGCGTAGACACGCTCGTAGTCACGCGCCATCCGATCGCGCCCGAAGCGCTCGACTGCTCGCGCGCGACACCGGCCTCGATCGAACTGGTCGAGTACGCTCTCGGGCTGCACGAGCTCGCGCATCTCGCTCGCGTCGTGCACCACGAATCCGGTGAGGCCGTTCTCCACCAACTCGGGCACGCTGCCCCGCGCAAACGCGATCACGGGACATCCACTCAACATGGCCTCGATCAGCGCCAAGCCGAACGGCTCGTCCCACGTGATCGGCGCGAGCAGCGCGCGCGCGTCGCGCAGGAGCGGCACCTTTTCGTCCATGCCGATGCTGCCGAGCATGGTGACGTGCCGCGCGGCGAGCCGGTGCGACATCTCGCGGCTGCCAAAATCCGCGTCGACCGGATGCACTTCGCCCGCGACGCGAATCGGCACGCCGGCTGCCGCGGCCACGTCGATCGCGACGTGTGGTCCCTTCACGTCGGTGAACCGCCCAACGAAGCACAGGTAGTCGCACGGTGAGTC
This sequence comes from Gemmatimonadaceae bacterium, assembly GCA_035279625.1. GTDB lineage: Bacteria > Gemmatimonadota > Gemmatimonadetes > Gemmatimonadales > Gemmatimonadaceae > JADGGM01. The sequence goes on along the minus strand of DATEHK010000157.1, from coordinate 61,645 downwards.
GGTCCACTGATACTTGGCGGCGTCGAGGCCGTGATGAATCACGTCGACATGCGGCAAGGGAATCTCGTGTCGCGCTTGATCGTTCGAGATGGCCACGTACCACGCGTCGGGGAAGAATCGGTAGAAGCTCGACAACGATTCGTCGCGCGCGTGATGGAGCGTGTACACCAGGGGTGGCGACTGCATCGCGCGCCAGTAGGCGAGCGCGCTGGCGGAGTTCGCGTGCACAATATCGAACGCGCCCGCTGCCGCCTCGTGCAGCGCCCACGAAACGTGATTGATGTCGGGCAGCATTTCCGGCGGCCATTGCGCGTGCGCGTACAACGCGCGGCGCGGGACACAGGCGCTCGAGTCGCCTGTGGCGAAGAGCGTGACGTCGTGTCCGCGCGCTACGAGTCCCTCGGCCAACTCGGCGACCACGAGCTCGGTGCCGCCGTATCGAGGAGGTGGAACGGGAATGAATGGCGTGGACACGAGGGCGATGCGCATGCTACGAGGGTACCTCACCAACACAGGGTAGGTACCGTACTATAGCGCAGGAGGCATGCCGACCGGCGCGTGGCGTGCCCGAGCATCGCGTTCGAGTGGAGATCCGTTATTCGCGCACGAGACTGGTGACGTACGTGAAGCGGTCGCCCGGGTGGATGGCGCTCGAGAGCTCGATGAGCGTGCCGTCCTCGCGATAGTAGCGGCGGACGGCGCGCAGGGCCGGTCCGCCGGCCTCGGCGCGGAGCAGCGACGCCTGGCGCTTGCCGAGTCGGATGGCCTGAATGCTCTGCTCGATGCGCGCGATGCGGATGCCGTACGTACGCTCGAGCATCGCCGAAATGGGACCGGACACCGTCTCGAGATGTTTGTCGATGTCCGGCAGGCCCGCATCGACGTACGCGGTGGTCATGCAGATCGGGCGCGCGTCGTTAGGCACAGTGCGCAGACTGTTGAGCCTGAGCCACGCGTGCCCCTCGCGACACTCGAGCATGCCCGCCAGTTGGGCATCGCAGATGACGCGCTTTTCGGACAGGATCTGGATGCGCGTTTCGTCGGCGTACTGCAGGAGATCGCCGATCGAGTTCGTGGGCTGGCGGTAGAGCGCCGGCGGCAGTTGCGCCAGGACCTTCGTACCGGTGCGCCGGTGGCGCGAGATGAGGCCGGCATCGCGAAGCCGGCGCAGCGCTTCGCGCACCGTGGAGCGGCTGATGCTGTACTGCGCGCACAGCTCCATTTCGGTGGGCAGGAGTCCGCCTACCGGATACGCGCCGGCGCCGATCTTGGCGATCAGCTCGTCGGCGATCTGTTGATAGCGCGGCGCGTCGGCCGCTCCATCGGACGCGCGGCTCTGCGGCAGGCGTGCGGTCATGCCTTGGCGCTCACGTTAGGCTTGGGCCATGTCGTGCTGCAGGATCTTGGACAAAAAATCGCGCGCGCGCGCCGTGTGCGGCTCGGTGAAGAACGACGCGGTATCTCGATCCTCGAGGATGCGGCCGCGTTCCATGAACAACACGCGATCGGCGACGCGTCGCGCGAACGCCATCTCGTGCGTCACGATCATCATCGTCATCCCCTGCTCGGCCAGGCTTCCCATCACGTCCAGCACCTCGCAAATCATTTCGGGGTCGAGCGCGGACGTCGGCTCATCGAACAGCATCGCGACCGGATCCATGGCGAGAGCGCGCGCGATCGCGACACGCTGTTGCTGCCCCCCCGACAAGGTCGCCGGAAACTTGTTCGCATGCTCGGCCAGGCCAACGCGATCGAGCAGCGCCATCGAACGTTCGGTGGCGGCGGCGGGAGAGCGTTTGAGCACGTGAATCTGTGCGAGGTTCAAATTCTCGAGCGCGGTGCGGTGTGGGAAGAGCTCGAAGCTCTGGAACACCATGCCGATTCGCGCGCGGAGCGCCGAGAGATTGGTGTCCGGCGCGCGAATGGACTTGCCGTCGATGAGAATGTCGCCGTCGTCGATAGTCTCCAAGCTGTTGATGCACCGGATGAGCGTGCTCTTGCCCGAGCCCGATGGGCCGCAGAGCACGACGACGGAGCCAGCCTCGACGGTCGCTGTGCAGCCGTCGAGGACGCGAAAGTCCCCGTACGATTTCGACACGTTGCGGATTTCGATCATTGCGCGGCTCGCCGTCATATGTCCGGACAAGTAGAATGATAACTTCGGCGGCGTCCATGTGGGGTGTCAAGACGACGCGTGAGCCGGGCTTACTCAGGGAGCGAGCAAATCGACATGGTATCGAGAATCCGTTGGGCTTTTGCCGCGTGCGCGATCGCTGCGTGTCACGTCGGTGTCGCTGCTGGGCAGGGGGCGCAGCGCGACACGAGCGTGGTGCTGCTGGTTCCGGCCCGGGTGTTCGACGCGCCGGCGGGAGTTACCCACACGGGGTGGGCCGTGCTGGTCCGCGGCGATCGGATCGCGTCCGTTGGGCCGCGGTCGTCGATCCGCGCGCCATCCGGCGCGCGCGTGATCGATCTGCCCAACGCAACGCTGCTTCCGGGGCTGATCGAGGGACACTCGCACCTTTTTCTGCATCCGTACGCCGAGACATCGTGGTCGGATCAGGTGCTCAAGGAGCCGTTGGCACTGCGCGTTGCCCGCGCGACCGTCGCCGCGCGTCGCACGCTGCAAGCCGGTTTCACTACGGAACGTGATCTGGGCACCGAGGGCGCCGGCTATGCGGACGCTGGTCTCAAGCAAGCGATCGACCAGGGGATCGTGCCCGGTCCACGCTTGCTCGTGGTCACGCGAGCCATCGTTGCAACAGGATCATACGGACCGAGTGGATTTGATCCGAGGTATGACGTTCCGCAGGGTGCCGAGGAGGCCGACGGGATCGAGGGGATTACGCATGCCGTGCGGAGCCAGATCAAGCACGGCGCCGACTGGATCAAGGTGTACGCCGATCACGAGTGGGGGCCCAACGGAGAAACGGAGCCCACGTTCACGCTGGACGAGCTCAAGACGGCGGTCGAAGTGGCGCGGAGCTCGGGTCGGTATGTGTCTGCGCACGCGCGCGGGAACGAGGGTGTGCGCCGGGCGGTGCTCGCCGGTGTCACGACCATCGAGCACGGCGATTCGGTGACGCCCGAGGTGTTCAAGATGATGGCCGAGCGCGGGATTCCGTTGTGTCCGACGCTGTCCGGCACCGAGGTGGGCTTCATTCGGAACGGGTGGCGGAAGGGGATCGACCCGATGCCACCGGCGGTGGCGCTCAAGCACAAGACGTTTCGCGACGCGTTGGCCGCGGGGGTGACCATCTGCAACGGGAGCGATGTGGGCGCGTATCCGCACGGCGACAACGCGCGTGAGATCGAGTTGCTCGTGGAGTACGGCATGACGCCGGTGGCGGCGCTGCAGTCGGCCACCGTAGTGGACGCGCGGGTGTTTCACCTCGCGGATCGCGGGAGCATCGCGCCCGGTCTGCTCGCCGACCTGGTCGCGGTGGAGGGCGATCCGACGCAGGACATCCACGCGCTGCACCACGTGCGGTTCGTGATGAAGGGCGGGCAGGTCGTTCCGTTAGGCGGGTGAGCGGCGACGCGCCGGGTGCCGCGCGCGCCTGGTACGCCGCCGGCTGCGGCGAGACCGAGCGCGGCGAGTACGCGGCCGCGGCGCGCAGTTTTCAACTGGCGCTGGATTCGGCGCCCGGCTGGCCCGAAGCCCAACACAACCTGGGGCGCGCGCTATTCGAGTTGGGCCGAGTGGACGACGCGGTGCCTTGCTTCGAGCGCGCCGCACTCGGCCCGCATGCGGGATTGCCGCGCGCGATGTTGGCGGTGGTGATTCCGGGGAGCGCGCGGGCCGACCATCAGGCCGTCCTCGGGGCGCGGCGCGCGTGGGCGCGGGATTTCCTGCCGCCGCTCAGGCCCGGCCCCGCGCCTCGCGCGCTCGTGCCTAACGAGGCACTGCGGGTGGGATACGTGTCGTCGTTCTTCCACCGGGCGAACTGGATGAAGCCCGTGTGGGCGCTCATCAACGGGCACGACCGGCGCGCTGTGGAGGTGCACCTGTTCGCCGACAGTCCGGGATGGACGGGCGGAGACGGGTATCGGGCGCATCCCGCCGACCGCATCCACGCGATCGCCGGGATGCCTAACGAGGAGGCCGCGGCCGTCATCGAGCGCTGCGGGATCGACCTGCTCGTGGACCTCAACGCCTACAGCAAGCTCGGCCGGCTCCCGCTTTATCAGTGGCGGCCGGCGCCGGTCGTGGCGTCGTGGTTCAACATGTATGCGACGAGCGGTATGTCGTGCTTCGACTGTGTCGTGGGCGACGACGTCGTCGTGTCGCCCAACGAGGAACGGTTTTATTGCGAGCGCGTCGTTCGCGTGGATGGGAGTTATCTCACGTTCGAACCGTGGTCTGGCGCGCCCGACGTGATCGAGCCGCCGTGCGTCGCGTCCGGCGCGATCACGTTCGGGTGCCTCGCATCTCAGTACAAGATCACGCCCGCGGTGTTGGAGGCATGGGGCCGGATCCTCGTGGAGGCGCCGTCGAGCACGATGGTGCTGCGGAATGCGGGGCTCGCCTCGGCGAGCGTGCGCCGCTACGTGCACGACGCACTCGTTGCGCGCGGCATCGCGGGCGATCGCATCCGCATGCTCGGTCCCGCGGACCATCGCGAGTTCATCGGGACGTACGACATGATCGATGTGGCCCTCGACACGTTTCCGTACAGCGGCGGGACGACGACCATGGAGGCGATCTGGCAGGGCGTGCCGGTTGTCACGTTCCACGGCGACCGGTGGGCATCGCGGACGAGCGAATCGATCTTGCGCGCCGCCGGGTTGTCGGAGTTCGTGGGCTCCGACATCGACGGTTATGTGAAGCTCGCCGTGGATCTCGCGACGGCAACCGGATGCGTGGAGCGTTTGACGGCGTTGCGGCGCGTCATGCGCGAGCGCGTGGGTGCCTCGGACGTGTGCAACGGCGAGCGCTTCGCGCGGGCGATGGAGCACCTGTACCGCCGCATGCACGACGAACGGACTCGCGGCCGTTCGGACGACGGCCGCGCCACTCGTTAGGCGTCAGTCGTCCAGCGCCGGCATCGTCGCCAACAGGGCGCGCGCCCGCGGGCGGTTTTCGACCGGGGTATCGGTGCGAATGCGGCCATCGCGAAACACGATCGTGCGCTTCGCGAACTGTGCGATGTCGGGTTCGTGCGTCACCATGACGATCGTGAGGCCGCCGTCGTTCAGCTCCTGGAATACCTGCATGATCTCGACCGACGTCCGGCTGTCCAGATTGCCGGTCGGCTCGTCGGCCAGAAGGACCGCGGGCTGGTTGACGAGCGCGCGCGCGATAGCCACGCGCTGTTGTTGACCGCCCGACATCTGCGACGGGAAGTGGTCGGCGCGGTTCTCGAGGCCCACGAGCGAGAGCGCCAGGGTGGCTCGGCGCGCGCGCTCGGGCGCATCGATTTTGGTGTAGAGGGTGGGCAGCAGAATGTTCTCGAGCGCCGTGGTGCGCGCGAGCAAGTTGAATCCTTGGAACACGAAGCCCAGGCGGCGATTCCGGATCGCGGCCAAGGCGCGTTTGTCCAGGTGCGAAACGTCGGTGCCGTCCAGGAGATACTGTCCACTGCTGGGTCGGTCGAGGCATCCGAGGATGTTCATGAGCGTGGACTTGCCGCTGCCGCTCGCGCCCATGATGGCGACGAAGCCGCCCGCCTCGACATCGAGGCTCACGCCGCGCAGCGCATGGACGCGCGTTTCGCCCAAGCTGTAGTACTTGTGCACGTCGAGCACGCTGAGGACAGGCCCCGTGCCATCGACGCGCGCGTCCGGGTTGGCCACCAGCCTCAGCGCCTAACGGAAGGCGCGCCCGGCGGCGCCGTCGTGCTCGCGGCGAGCGAACCGGTGATCACGACGTCGCCCGGGGTCAAGGATCCCGCGAGCACGGACGTCACTTCCGTCACCGCGTGGTCGGTGATGCCGAGTGCGACCTCGACCGGCGCGATCGCCCCGTCGGGGAGACGTTTCCACACCACCGCGGTGGCGGCGCGGTCGCGGCGCGCCGGACGGACAGGATCGCCTGCGGCGATCGGGTGCTTTGCCTCGTCGCCGCTCGGCGCCGCCGTTCCCGCCGTGCTGTCGGACGCGATGCCGGACTTGGCATACAGCGAATGGATCTCGTCGGGCGGCAGCGGCGGGCGGTACCGCAACGCTCCGTTAGGCACACGGACCACGTCGTGAACACTGGCGACCGGTATGGTCACGTATGCCGTCATGCCGGGGAACAGCTTGCCGTCCGGATTGGCGCAGTCGATGATTGCGTCGTACGTGACCACGTTCTGTACGGTGGTCGCGTTCATCCGCATCTGCTTCAGCTGGCCCGGGAATGTGTCCTTCGGAAAGGCGTCCACCTGAAACGTGACGCGCTGCCCAACTTTGATGCGCCCCACATCCGATTCGTCCATCTTCGCATACACCTGCATTTGGGACAGGTCCTGCGCGATCGTGAAGATCGTCGGCGCTTGGAGCGACGCTGCAACGGTTTGCCCTACGTCCACGTTGCGCGACACGACGACGCCGTTGATGGGGGATCGGATTACCGTGTACGACAGATTGGTTTGCGCGAGCGTGACCGCGGCTTCCTTCTGCCTCACGCCTGCTTCCGCCTGCGCGACGTTGGCGACCGCTGCGTCGACCGATGCCTTCGCGCCGTCGTAGTTCGCGGTGGCCAGGTCGAGCTCGGCCTGCGTCATCGCGCCACCCTGTGCGAGTTGCACGGCGCGATCGTAGTCGGCTTTGGTTTGCACGAGCGATGCGCGCAGCCTGTCGACCGTCGCCCGTGCCGCGATCACACCGGCGCGCGCGTTGGCAAGATCGGCGTTGGCCTGGAGCAGCGCGCCCTGGAGCAGCCGCGGGTCGATCTCGGCGACGAGGTCGCCCACGTGCACGCGCGAATTGAAGTCGACGTAGAGTTTCGCGATGGTGCCCGAGACCTGTGATCCCACCTGCACCGTGCGGAGGGCATTGAGCGTCCCCGTGACATCGACCACGTCCCGAATGTCGCCGCGCGTCACCTCGGCCGTGAAGTATTGGAGCTGGGATCCGCCTCGCAGGCTGATCGCGGCCGCGGTACAGAGCACCAGCACGATGCCTAACGCAATGGCCGTGCGCCGGCGCCACCACGGCGGAGCGGGCGGAACGGACGCGAGATCACTCATAGCGCAGCGCCTCGATCGGGTCGAGCCGCGATGCCTTACGCGCCGGATAGTAGCCGAAGAACACGCCCACCGCGGCCGAGAACAGCGCGGCCAGCACGATCCCCTCGGCCGACAGCTGCATGGGCCAGCCCAACGCCTGCCCAACCGTGAACGATGCGACGATGCCCAACAGGACGCCGGCGCCGCCGCCAACGAGACTCAGCATTACGGATTCGCCCAGGAACTGGAGTTGGATGGCGTCGTCGGTGGCGCCCACCGCTACGCGGACGCCGATCTCGCGCGTCCGCTCCGTGACCGACACGAGCATCACGTTCATGATGCCGATGCCGCCCACGAGCAGCGAAATCGATGCGATCGCCACGAGCAGCATCGTCATGGTATGGCTCGCTTCCATTTGTGCTTGGATGACATCCTCGGGATGACGGATGTTGAAGTCATCTTCTTCATCGCCGCGCAAGTGATGGCGGTCGCGCAGCACTGCGGCCGCCTGATCGCCGGCCAAGCGCACTGCCGACTGCGACACGGCGGAACAGAGGATATCGTCGAGCCAGTCGTTGCCGCTGATCTTCTTCATCACCGTCGTGTACGGCAGGACGATGAGATCATCCTGGTCCTGTCCCGACGCCGACAAGCCCTTGGGCTGGAGTGTCGCCACTACTCGGCACGGGAGGCCGTTCACCCGGACCACTTTCGACAGCGGGTCCTCCGCGCCGAAGAGCTGGTCGCGCACCGTGCGACCGATTACGCACACGTCCGCGGAGCGCTCGACGTCGTCGTTCGTGAAGATCGCGCCGCTCGCCGTCGGCCATCGTTTGATGTCGAAGAACGACGGGGCGACGCCGCGAAAATGGGTGAACCAGTTCTGGTTGCCGTACACCACCTGGATCGATCCGTCGACGTTAGGCGAGACGCGCGTGATGAGCGGCACCTGGTGCGCAATGGCCTGCGCATCGGCTACGGTGAGCGACGGGACACCGTGCGTTCCGGTGCGGACGCCGTTCACCGCGCGGCCGCCGGCCTCGACCCAGACGAGGTTGTCTCCCAAGTTGTTCATTTGCTCCTGCACGCGCGTCTGACCTGCCTTCCCGATGGCCACGACGCAGATCACCGCGGCGATCCCGATCGTGATGCCGAGGATCGTGAGCAGACTGCGCATTGGGTTGCGAAGCAGCGCCTGCAGTGCCGAGCCCAAAAGCGCCTTGTGGTTCATGTCGGGAGTGCGCGCACGGATATATGATATCCGGTCGACCTGTCATGCTCATTACATGCGACGCGCGGCGTCGCCGAGCCCTTCATCCTCCGAGAATCGGATCATGAGGTTGCATTTGACTCCAATCCGTCGAACCGTGCTGGTCGCGGCCATGTCGGCAGCCGCGGGTGCCGCCGGCGCCCAGGCGGCGAAGTCCGGCCCTCCCGTTGCGCCGCACGCCAAGGCGGTCACGATCGTGATCTTCGAGAATCGCGACTTCGCGAACATCGTCGGCTCCAAGGACGCGCCGTATCTCAATGCGGTCCTGGTACCGCAGGCTGCCGTGATGACCAACAGCCACGCCACGGCGCATCCGAGCGAACCCAACTACGTCGAGCTGTTCTCGGGCAAACTGCAGGGCGTAGTGGGCGACGAGTGTCCGGTCACGTCGAGCGCGCCCAACATCGCGACGCAGCTCCTGGCCGCGCACCTCACCTTCCGCGGGTACGCCGAGTCGCTGCCTAACGCAGGGTTCTCGGGGTGCGCGGGAAGCAAGGGACTGTATCGGCGGAAGCACAACCCGTGGGCGGATTTCACGAACGTGCCGGCGTCGCTCAACGTGCCGTACAAATGGGCGCCGGCGTCGCTCGCGATGGTCGTGCCCAACATGTGCAACGACATGCACGACTGCAGCACCACGGTGGGCGACACCTGGATGAAGCAGAACCTGCCCGCGATCATGAAATGGAACGCGGCGCACGACGGCCTGCTGATCATCACGTGGGACGAGGCGGCGCCGGACGCGGAGGGGACGAATCACATCGCGACGCTCTTGATCGGCCCGATGATCAAGCCGGGCCGGTACGCACAGCACATCGATCACGACGATGTGCTGCGGACGGTCGAGCAGATTTACGGACTGCCGTGTCTTGCGAATGCGTGCGGAAAGGCGGGGATTGGCGCGGTGTGGCGCTGAGCGCCACTCGGCATCGGGAAGCGGCGGCTGTCGCCGCCCTGGGGAAGTGGGAAAAGGGAACGGGCGCGGGCGGCTGACACTAGCCGGCGGCGAAGTGCGCGGCCTGTGAAGGTGCGAGCGTAGGTGACGACGAGCTGCCGGCGTCCAGAATCGGGACGTGGTCGGCGGCGACCAACGTTAGGCCTTGCTGGCCGTTCTGGCCGGCGAAGGCGATGAGCAGACCCAAGATCAGCGGGCCGACCACGAAGATCAGCGGGAACCACGAGAGCTCGTGCGTGAGGTAGCCATCGCTCGGGCTGACCGGGTCGATGTACGCGGTGACACTGTCGCCAACGCGGTAGCGCTCTCTGATTTTGTCCGCCCAAGCGTAGCTGCTCGAGATGGTGATGATCGTGGTGCCGGTCGCGATCACGGTGCTGCCGCCGCGTTGGTAGGCGTAGGAAATCACCGGGCGATAGACGGTGCCATTGTCGTTGCTACTCGAGCTGGTAATATCCGTGCGAACGATACGCGCCTGCACCGGCGGCCAGGTGAGGTAGCGTTTCACCTGCGAGATGTACATGGACGCGCCGACCACGATGAAGATGCCGAGGAACGGGAACATCAACATCCGCACGGCGCGCAGACCGGCGGCCGCCCGTTGGATGGCGGCGGTGTCTGCGGCACGCGGCGCGTCGGCCAGCGCATGCCATCCCGTGAACGCGCGCACGGCGGCCACGCAATTGCCCTGTCGTTTGAGGTCGCCGGTGGAGACCGCCGTCCACGGCACGCGCGTACCGTTAGGCATCACGAACACCGGGCGGTAGACGGGCGTCGGCGCTCCATTCTGGTTCGTCTGCATCATCGACTTCTCGAGCGCGGCGTCCGAGATATCCGACCAGTTGTAGGTTTCGGTGCCGGGGTGGATCAGGCGGCGATGTTGGAGGGTCGCCGTGCGTGTGCTCTTGTCGAAGGTGCAGAGGAGGTCTCCGGCAAGGACCGCCATGGCGAGACCGGCGAGCGCGAACATGCTGCCCACGACCACTGCGACCCACGCGTTGTGCTCGCCCACGTGGCCGTGCGTGATGTACCAGAGGACCACGCCGCCTAACGCAGCGAACATGACCCCGAAGGCCCGGAGGCCCCAGGGTCCCTGGTGCAGCACCAGCCGGGTGTCATCGTGGACCGTGATCTGCATGGCGCGCTCGGAGGTGTTTCGGTGTCGACGCCCGAAGTGCGGCGCCGCAACGCCCGAAACACATCCGTGGCGCGCGCCTACGCGTCACGCAGCGCGATCATGGGATCCACGCGCGTGGCGCGACGCGCCGGCACGAGGCACGCCAACGCCGCGATCACGCACAAGAGCGCGGCGCAGAGTGCGGGTCGCGACGCGGAGGTCCTGCCAGAGCGTGTGCATGAATTCGGTCCTCGCGCGTTCGCGGGTGCGTTTGCCCTGCACGGTGAGGCAGGCGGCGCGGACGGCCGACACGTCGCTGAACGCGGCGCGTGCTTCGCGCCGTGCGTCGGCCTCGTTCCGGCCTGACGCAACCAGCTCGCGGGTGCGCATCTCGAGGTGAAACGCCAGCTCGCGCTCGACATCCCGCGACGTCCCGCCGCGGCCGGCCGACAAGTGGAAGACGCGTTTCATGACGGACGGCCAACCGTTAGGCGGGAGACGCGTTGAGCGCCGCCGAGACCGCGAGCGCGTACCGCGTCCACCTGAGGTCCTCGGCGTGCAGGTGCTTCCGGCCCGCGCTTGCCAGTGTGTAGTACTTGGCTTCGCGCCCCGTCTTGGAGATGCCCCAGTCCTCGGCGAGAAACGCCTTCCGCTCGAGGCGGTGGAGCGCCGGGTGCAGCGCGCCCTCCTTCACCTGCAGCGCGTCGCGCGTGGTGTCGCGCATCCACTTGCCCACGCCGTAACCGTGATCCGTCACCACGTGAGCGCCTTGAGGATCAGCACGTCCAAGGTGACCGTGTACAGATCGCTCCCCGCCATGGCCGATTCCCCCGATGCCCAGTTCATTCGTACTACGTGGCGTCCGTTGGCAGCGTTACAGAAGGCCGCTACATACCTAAGTGGACACGGGGTCTGACGCGATTCGCACAAACGTGGGTTGCCGGCGCTACTCGTACATCGCATTCGGGTCGGTCTGTGCCAGCTCCACCAGGAAGTCGGCGATCTGCCGGCACGCGTCATCGAAGAAGCGGCGGCCTTTGTCGGCCGTGGCCCTGGCCGGATTGCCGATGCCGGTATCGTCGGTCACTTCCGTCCAATGTCGAGGTGCCCAGGCCCAACCTTCGCGCAGCGCGCGTACGCGAAACCGGCGGGCGTGTCCCGAGCCCGCGGCGGAGAGTGGCGCGACGAGGTCGGGCGCGATCGTCATCATCGTGCTCGTCTCGAGCTCGCCCGCGTGATCGCCCGGTTCGTCGAAATACGTCTCGGGATCGACGCTCGCATACCAGTTGACGGCGCACAGAAATATCGGAGTCGACGGCTGCAACTCGCGAATGATCTGCCGGAAGTCGTTTCCGCCGTGGCCGTTCAGGATCACCAGCTTGCGAATGCCGTGGGGAGCGAGACTTCGAACCACATCGCCCAGCACGGCGGCTTGCGTGCTCGGGTTCATGTTGATGCAGAACGGCACATCGAGCTGTCCGGTGTTGACGCCGAACGGAATGGCGGGCAGCACGACGACCCTCGCGCCCTTGTCCCACGCGAGGCGCGCCGATTCCGCCGCCACACCATCGGATTCGATGACGTCCGTGGCGTACGGCAGGTGGAGATTGTGGGCCTCGGTGGCGCCCCACGGGAGAATGGCGACGTCATAGGCGGCGTCTCGCACGGTGATCAGCGTCGCTTCGCCGAGGATGTATGGGCGGATCATATCGGGGATGGAATGGGTCGGGAGACTTGGCCTGCGAAGGATGCTGCGGTCGCGTCAGGCCCGCTACAGGTCGCCACGCATCTTGACTCCGGGCCGTCACTTGCGCACGCTTGGGACGACCCTCGCGGCTCACGTGCGGGCTGCAAGGGAACTGCGACGATGCAACGTGGAGGAATGTGGAGATGGATGAGGTGACGCTTGCCCCGCGCACGACTGCGGGCCCGCCCGACGGTGGCAAGTACGTCTACTGCATTGTGCGGACGGACTCGCCATGCGAGTTCGGTGCAATCGGGATGGGTGGGGAAGGCAAGCGCGTGTACACGGTGCACCACAAGGATCTGGCCGCGGTGGTGAGCGACACGCCTATCGTGATTTACGATCCGACGCGCGAGAACGTGCTGGCGCACGAGTTCGTCAACGAGACCGTCATGCGCGAGCACACCGTGATCCCGATGTCGTTCGGTACCGTATTCCGGTCGGAAGACGACGTCACGGAGCTGCTGCGCTCGACGTATCAGGCATTCAGCGACGTACTCGACAAGATGCGGGACAAGATCGAGTTCGGTCTCAAGGTGTTGTGGGATCGCGAGCAGGTGGTGGCGACGCTCGAGCGGACCAACGAAGAGATCGGCCGGCTCAAGGAAGAGATCGAGCACAACGCCCAGAGCTCCACCTATTTCGCGCGCGTTCAGTTAGGCCGGCTCGTCGAGTCGGCGCTCGAGGAAGCCGGAGAGGCGTTCGTGTCCGACGTGCACGAGTCGCTGCGCCCGGTCGCCGTGGCCAGCCGGAGCAGCAAGCCGATCGGGGATCGCATGATCATGAACGCCGCGTTCCTCGTCGAGCGCTCGGCGAGCGAGCGGTTCGACGAGAAGGTGCGCGAACTGAGTCATCGGCACGAGGGACTGCTCACGTTCAAGTACACCGGCCCGTGGCCGCCGTACAATTTCGTGAACATCAAGCTCAAGCTCGAGCGCGCGGACTAACGGAACCATGGGCCTGCTGTCGAAACTTCTCACGTTCCCCGTCTCCGGACCGGTGGCCGGCATCAAGTGGACGCTGGAGATGGTCGAACGCACGGCGCGCGAGGAGATGACCGACGACACGCCCATCAAGCAGGAGATGATGGAGCTGCAGCTGGCGCTCGAGAGCGGCGAGATCGACGACGCGACGTACCTCGAGCGCGAAAAGGAGTTGATGCAGCGGTTGCGCGACGTCCGCTACTGGCGCGAGCAGTTCGGGATGGGTGTCTCGGGTGGTCCCGTTCGCGTGCGGCGCGACGAGGGCGAGCGCTGAGCACCTCCGTTCTCTACGCGTACGGGGTCGTGCGACCCACCGCGCCCATCGCGCGTGCGCCACGCGGCCTGGATGGCTCGACCGTGACGCTGGAGCCGCACGCCGGCCCGGTGGCCGTGCTGGTGTCCTCGCTCGATGCGGCGGTGTACGCGTCGGTCACGATGGAGACGCGCGCCGCCGACGTGGATTGGGTTGGTCCGCGCGCCGTGGCCCATGACGCCGTGCTCAGTTGGGCGAGTGAAGCGGGCGGCGTGGTGCCGTTTCCGATGTTCACGCTCTTCGCGTCGCCGGACTCGCTGCGCGCGATGCTGCGCGAGCGCGAGGGGTCGCTCGACGCGCTGCTCGACCGCGTGTCGCCCTCGCAGGAGTGGACCGTGCGCCTCTTCCGCCTCGACGATCGCGCCATCGCGGCGTTAGGCCTGACGAGCCCGGCGCTGGCCGAGATCGCCCAGCGCGCGCAGCACGCGGCGCCGGGGCAGCGGTACCTGCTCGAGCGCAAAGCCGACGAAATCACGGGCGCGGAGCTGCGCCGCGTGAGCGGCGAGACGGCGCGCGAGGCGTTCGACGCATTGTCGCCGTTAGGCGAACAGTCGGTGCGCGACGCGCTGCCGGCCACGCCGTCGAGCGCGCGCCCGGCCGGCGTCGCCGTGCTCGACGCATCGTTCCTCGTCCGCCGCGATCGCACCGACGCCTTCCGCGCCGCCGCCGCCCAACTCGCCGATACGGTGGAGCCGCGCGGCTTCCGCGTCGAGCTGAGCGGCCCGTGGCCGCCCTACCATTTCGTGCGCGACGACTAAGTGAGCGACGACGATCTCGATCTCGTGGGCGATGACCGCCTCGTGCTGGGCGACCTGCTCAATCACGTGCTCGACAAGGGCATCGTGATCAGCGGCGACGTGACCATCGCCGTCGCCGACATCGATCTCATCCGTGTTGGGTTAGGCGTTTACATCACCGCCATCCAGTCCGAGCTCGATCACGCGGCTGCCCGGGAGCGCACGACGCCCGATGCCGACGTACCTGTACTGCGTCATCCCCGCGGGCTGTGACCCGCCGGCCGCGTCGCGCCGCGGCGTGGACGCGGCGCCGGTCCGCGCGCTCGACACCGCCGGCGTGACGGCGTGGGTGAGCACCATCACCGAGACGTCGATGGCGCCGAGCGTCGCCCGCGCCCGCGTGCACGACGAAGTGGTGCGCGACGCGATGGCGCGCGCCACGCCGGTCCCGGCGCGATTCGGCCAGGTGCTGGCCAACGATGCGGCCCTCGCACAATGGATTGCCGAACGTCGTGAGCCCCTCGTCGGATCGCTCGCCCGCGTGCGCGGATGCGTGGAGATGACCGTGCGCATTCTGCTCGCGGGCCACGATGCGAGTTCGGGAGCGGCGCCGCGCGAGTCCGGCAGCGCCTACCTGCGTTGGGTTCGCGATCGCCAGCAGGCTCGGCAATCCGTTACTGATCAGGCCGAATTCTTGCGGAGCGGCGTCGCCCGAGCCGTGGAGGAAGCAGGAGTCGTTCGGGAAATGAAATGGACTCGGGCGGCACCTGGGGCGCGGTCGGTGGAGGCGGCGCATCTGGTGCCGCGCGAGTTGATCTCACGACACCGCGAGGTGGTGCGGTCGTCAGTAGAGCGGGACAACCGCATGAAAGTGATGGTGTCGGGGCCGTGGGCACCGTACACGTTTTGCGCGACGGGACATGAGTAGCAATCAGCAGAACGGCGCCGTGCCGGCGCCGCGAGTCGAGGTGAGCGAGGGCAGCATCGAGGCGTTCGAGGCCGAGCTGCGCGCGGTGGCGCGGGGGCTTCCGGACCGGATCGAGGCCGACCCCGATCACGTCGAGAGCGGATTGGCGCGGCTCGTCTTGACAGTCGTGGAACTGTTGCGGAATGTCCTTGAGCACCAAGCGATTCGGCGAATGGACGGCGGCTCGCTGTCCGATGAGCAAATCGAGCGCTTGGGCGTGTCGCTCATGCGGCTGAACGATCGGATGACCGAGTTGAAGGCGGCGTTTCACGTGACGGACGAGGATCTGAACATCGACCTTGGGCCCCTCGGCCGGCTCCGATGATGCAGCGCGGCAGGACGAGCGACCACGGCACGTGCCTAACGGACACCGACACTGGAGCACAGCGCAGTGCCCGAGCATATCGCACCGACGAAGAGTCACGGCCTGGTCGAGGTCCTGGACCGCGTCCTCGACAAGGGCCTCGTGATCGCCGGCGACATCAAGGTCAATCTCGCGAACGTCGAGCTGCTCACCATCCAGATCCGGCTCCTCGTCTGCTCCATCGACAAGGCCGAGCAGATCGGATTGAACTGGTGGCGCTACGATCCGCGCCTAACGGGAGTCGTGCCGTCGCCGTACGCGACGGCGGGCGATTCCGTCGACAGCCGGCTGGCGCGCATCGAGCGCCGGCTGGACGCGCTGGCTGCGCCCGTGCAGCCTCCCGCGACACCGCACCCGCCGCGCACGGGCGCCGAACCTTCATCAACGGAGTGAGCGAGCCATGGCAGTCGAGCGTTCGCCCGGTGGCAGTTCCCTCATCGACGTTCTCGATCGCGTGCTGGACAAGGGCATCGTCATCGATGCCTGGGTCCGTGTCTCACTGGTCGGTATCGATCTCGTGACTGTCGAAGCGCGCATCGTGGTCGCGTCCATCGATACGTATCTCAAGTACTCGGAAGCGGTGGGTCTCACGGCGTCCGGCTCGCGGCCGCGTGAGTTGGCCGGCTCGCTCGTCGAAACGGAGCTCGAGCGCGTCCAACGCGAAAACCACGAGCTCCGCCTGCGCCTGGAACAGCTCAACGCGCCGGACCGCATCGTGTGAGGACATGATTTCATCTGGCTCGTCGGACGGGCCCATCACGGACCCGCCCGACTATCTGCCGACGCTGGTGGAGGCGCCAGACTTTCCCGCAGCTGCCCTGTTCGCGCTGACGGAGCTGGCGCGCCTGGCCTCGAGCCCGCGCGGGTTCCTGCTGTTCATCGACCCGGTCGCCGAGACGCTCCTTTCCGTTAGTCAGATGGGGGTCGACCCCGAGGCCGAGCTCGGACCCTGGCCGTTGGGCGACCTATCGCAGCCGTGGGTCGTCGCCGCTCTGGCGATGCGGCCGGCGCGCTCGCGCCGCGACGACGCTCCGCCTAACCGACTGCCGCTGGTCGATTGGATCGCGCTGCCCCTGCCGCAGACCTACGTGCGCGGCGCGCCGGTGCCTCTCCCGCCGCGCCACGCCGCCGAAGTGCTCCGCGCCAACGGCGCCGAGATCATCGCGTTCACCACGCGGCCGGGCCAGTCGCCGGCCGGCCTGGTCGTGCTCGACGCATCGCACCTGCGCGACGCGGCGGTGAGTCAGCTGGTGCGATTGTCGGCGCTCAGCGGACCGGTGCTGAGCCGCCTCGCGGCCATCGGCGCGACGCGCCGCGAGAACGACCACCTGCGCCAGGTGTCGGGCCGGCTCACGCTCATGCTCAACGCGCTCCCGGATCCCGTCGTGATCACGGACGCGGCCAACAACATCCTGGTGCAGAACGAACGCGCCGAGCACTTGCTGGCGGCGCGCGACGCGGATTCGCCCGGGCGCCGCCGCGCCATCGAGCTGAACAATCTGCTCTTCACGTCCGGCCTCGCGCGCGCGGTGATGACGGGCGGCGTGCGCACGGCGCCGCGCGAGCTCACGCTCGTCGACCCCCTCGAAGGCGTCGAGCTGCTGTTCGAGCTGCTCTCCCATCCGTTAGGCGGGGGTGGCGAGAGCGGCGCCGTGCTGTCCGTGCTGCGCGACGTGACCGACCTCCGACGCGCCGCCGATGAACTCGAGCACCAGGTGAAGCGCGGCCGCCAAGCCGAAGTGCAGGCCACCAAGGAGCGCGACCGGCTGAACCTGATCCTGGAGAACGTCGCCGATCCGATCCTCGTGACCGACGACCGCGCCAAAATCCTGCTCATGAACGAGAAGGCCGAGCAGCTGTTCGACATCGGCGGCACCACCGACACCTACGACTACCGGGTCAAGCAGGCTGCGTTAGGCAACGACACCAAATTCTCGGCCTTCGTCGGGGAGTTCGCGCTGTCGCCCGAGCGCTCGCGTCACGAACGCATCACGCTCGTGCGGCCCCAGGACGGCGCGGTGCTGCCGGTGGAAGTCGTCTCGGGCAAGATCAACAACGATCGCGGTGAGGCCGTCGCCATCGTCTCGGTGCTGCACGACCTCACCAAGCAAGTCGAAAACGAGCGGCTGTACCGCGAGCTCAAGGCCTTCTCCGACGAGCTCGAAGCACGCGTGCGCGCGGCCACCAAAGATCTCGAGGCGCAGAACGAACGCCTCAAGTGGCAGTCGCAGGAAGTCGAAAAGGCGAACAAGCTCAAGTCGGATTTTCTGGCCAGCATGTCGCACGAGTTGCGGACGCCGATCAACGCGATCATGGGCCACGCGTCGCTCACCATCGACCAGATCCACGGCCCGCTCAACGACCAACAGCGAGACGCGGTACGCCGCATCCGGGCGGCGGCGCAGGACCTCCTCACACTGATCAACGATCTTCTGGATCTGGCGCGCATCGAGGCCGGCAAGATGCCGGTGACGTACGAGCGCGTGGATCCGCGCCACGTGATCGCCGAGGTGCACCAACAGGTGGAACCGATGGTGCAGAAGCGCGGCCTCACGTGGACAGTGAGCGTAGCCGACAACTGCTGCGCTATCGAAACCGACCGCCAGAAGTTCAAGCAGATCCTGCTCAACCTCATCTCGAATGCGATCAAGTTCACGCCCCGCGGCGGCATCACCGTCACCGTGCACATCGAGCACGGCGACGAGCTGCGCGTGGACGTCACCGATACCGGCATCGGGATCAAGGGCACCGACCTGGAAATGATCTGGGAGGACTTCCGCCAGGTGGACCAGTCGATGACCCGCGAGGTGGGCGGCACCGGCCTCGGTCTGAGCATCGTCCGCAAACTGCTCGACCGGTTAGGCGGTCGGGTGTCGGTGACCAGCACTTACGGCGCCGGCACGACCTTTACGCTGGTGTTCCCGCTGAGCCGCGAGCGACGGCGGGAAGAGACCGCGGAGCCGGCCATGCCGGCGGCGGGCTGATCGACCGTTCGAATCGTCCCGCACCGAGGGTGCTGGAGGCGCCCAGGCCTGGGTCGGCGATGGCCTTTCCCAGAGCGAAAAGGTTGAGGGCGGGTGTCATGAAACGTGGCGCCAAGCCCCGCGTCTTCTGCTCATGGAATCGCACCGTCTGTCGGGGGGCGTACCCGCCCGGCGGGCACCTTCGTGGTGGCAGGACTGGGGGACCGCGCTCCCCGTGCTGGCCGTCGCGTACTGCCTGCTGTATGTCGTCTGGCGCGCGTCCGGTCCACGCGACGACTTTGCCACCCACGTCATAGCTCGACTGGTCTTCCTTCCGCTCAATGCCGCGACCGCGCTGCTCGCGTGGCGCGCGTCGAGGCGGCACGCGGGCAGCCCGCGCACACAGCGTGCGCTGCGTTTCATCACGTGGGCGTTCGTCTGCGTCCTGGCCGGGAACATCGTCTCGTTCTACGTCGGGATGATCATGGACGGCGATCCAGGGGTCAGCTGGATCAACGTCTTTTACTACCCGTTCTATCTGCTGCTGCTCGTCGGGCTGCTGTCGTTTCCGCTCACGCGGCGGAGCGAGCACGAGAACCGCAAGTTCCTGCTCGATGCGGCGGCGGTGCTGGTGGGCGGCGGCACGGCGATCTGGTTCTTCGTCGTTCGGCCGACCACGGACGCGAACCATCTGGGCGCGCTCGCGAGCGCCATCGCGCTCGCCTATCCGTTAGGCGACATCCTGCTGCTCACGGGTCTCACGACCTTCCTCATGCGGAGGCCGGCCGACAGTCGCGGTGGCGCACGCCGATGGTTCGTGGTCGGCGTCGCGGCGTATGCGGTGTCGGACCTGGCCAACGATCTCGAGTTCCTGAACGTCGGCTGGTTCGGGCTCACGTCGACCGACGTCGTGTATCTGGGCGCGTACTGCATTCTCATCGCGTCGCTGTCTCGATTCTCGTGGCCGGCCACCGATATGCCGGTCGAAGCACCGGTGCCCGCGGTGCAGCCATTCAGCCCGCTGCCGTACGTTGCCGGCGCGTTCCTGTTCGGTCTCATCCTCGTTGTGGCAGCGCGCGCATGGCCTACGCCATTGAGCGTGTTGTCCATTGGCGCGATGCTGACCACGGCGTTCCTCGTGGTTAGGCAGCTGGCGGCGGTGGGCGAGAACGCGCGGCTGGTGGGCGAGCGGGCGGCGCGCGAAAACGAAGCCCGCTTTCGCGCGCTGGTACAACACTCGACGGACGTCATCGCGATCGTCGACGTGGACGGGGTGATTCGATTCCTCAGTCCGTCAGTGACGCGCATCTTCGGCTATGCGCCCGAGGAGCTGCTGGGCCGCAACGTGACGGAGTTCCTGCACCACGACAGCTTGCGCGATGCGGTGAGTCTCATCGTGTCCGCGGCCGCCAATCCGGGTGTCACAGCGCCGGCCGAATGGAAGGTTCGGCATCGCGATGGCCGGCTGCTGAGCGTCGAGACGGTGGGGACGAACCTGCTGTCCGAGCCGACGGTGGGCGGCATCGTGCTCAACACGCGCGACATCAGCGAGCGCAAGGCGCTCGAGAAGCAGCTCACGCATCAGGCGTTCCACGATCCGCTCACGAATCTCGCCAACCGCGTGCTGTTCCTGGATCGTGTGAGCCATGCGCTGGCGCTGGTCCGGCGGCACGATCAGATGCTGGCGGTGCTCTTCGTGGATCTCGACGGGTTCAAGACCATCAACGACAGTCTGGGCCACGCGGCCGGCGACCGGCTGCTGGCCGTTGTCGCGTCGCGTTTGCAGACGTGCGTGCGCACGTCGGACACGGTGTCCCGGTTAGGCGGCGACGAGTTCGCGCTGCTCATCGAGGATGCGACCGACGATCAGGCGGCCACCGAGGTGGCGGAGCGTGTGGCGGCGAGCGTGCGCCACCCGATCGTCATCGAAGGCAAAGAAGTGTTCATGACCGCAAGCATCGGGATCGCGACGGCGAAGGACGAAGGCAGCGCGTCCGATCTGCTGCGGAACGCGGACATGGCGATGTACGTGGCCAAGAGCCGCGGCAAGGCGCGATGGGAGCGATTCGAGCCGGGCATGCACATCCGCGCGCTCGAGCGGCTCGACCTGGAAGCCGAGCTGCGCCACGCGCTCGACCGCGCCGACCAGTTCGTGCTGCTGTACCAGCCCATCGTCCAGCTGCAGACAGGGGAAGTGAAGGGCATCGAGGCGCTGGTGCGGTGGACGCACCCGGAACGCGGCACGCTGACGCCGGCGCAGTTCATCCCGCTCGCCGAAGAGACGGGCCTCATCGTTCCGTTAGGCAGGTGGGTGCTGCGCGAGGCGTGCCGCCAGGCGCAGGTGTGGCAGTCCAGGCGCACCGCCGGTCCTCCGCTCACGCTGACCGTCAACGTGTCGGGCTATCAGCTTCAGTATGATGGCGTCGTCGGTGACGTGCGCGCCGCGCTGGCGGACAGCGGGCTCGATCCGCACAATCTGGTGCTCGAGATTACCGAGAGCGTGTTGATGCAGCAGAACGAGACGATTCTCGAGCGGCTGCGGGCGCTCAAAGCCGTGGGCGTGCGCCTGGCGATCGACGACTTCGGCACCGGCTATTCCTCGCTCGGCTACCTGCAGCGGTTCCCGATCGACATCCTCAAGATCGACAAGGCGTTCGTCGACGACATCGGGGCCACCGGCGCCGAGCCTGCGCTGGTGCGGGCGATCATTGCGTTAGGCGACACGCTGCAGCTGCAGACGATCGCCGAGGGCATCGAGCTCAAGCAGCAGTGGCAGGGACTGCGGGAGCTGGGCTGCGAGATGGGGCAGGGGTACCTGTTCGCGCGCCCGGTGACCGTGGGCCAGATCGATGCGTTGTTCGAAGGGCACAGCACGCGCGCCCCGGCGGCGCTCCTGCCGACCGACGCGCCCGCCCCCCAGGCTTCCCGCTAGCAGAGCGCGCATCGGTTTCTCGAGAGCGCAGTGCGTTTGCACTGGCTGTGGCCGGCACCTACTTTCCTGACGTTCCGAGTCGGTCGGGGCGCGCCGCATGCGCGCCCGGTCATTCCACGGGAGAGTCCGGATGTCCCGCAACCGGTTTGCCGCCCGGCGCAGCCGCGCCGGCTGCTCCGTCCCCCGCATCGGCCTGTCGTTAGGCATCTGCCTGGCCGCGCTCGCTGGCGCCGGCCCCGCCGCGGCGCAGATGGCGCCCGAGCGCATCCAGTATCCGGCGACGCACCGCGACAGCGTGGTCGACGACTACTTCGGCACCAAAGTGCCGGCGCCGTATCGCTGGATGGAAAACGACAACAGCCCCGACGTCGCGAAATGGGTTGAAGAGGAGAACGCGGTGACCGCCGCGTACATGGACAAGGTTCCGCTCCGCGACGCGTTCAAGACGCGCCTAACGGAACTCTGGAACTACGAAAAGGTGGGCGTCCCCCGGCGCGAGGCGGGCCACCTGTTCTACAGCAAAAACTCGGGTCTCCAGAATCAGAGCCCGTTGTACGAGCAGGACACGCCCACCGGCACGCCGCGCCTCGTGCTCGACCCGAACACGCTCTCGCCCGACGGCTCGACGGCCCTCGCGGGCTCGGCGGTCTCACCGACCGGCGAGTACATCGCGTACGGACTCTCCCAGGGCGGATCCGATTTCGAGGAGCTGCACGTCCGCTCGTTGCAGGACGGTCATGCGCTTCCCGACACCGTCCACTGGGTGAAGTTCTCCGGCATCGAGTGGACCAAAGACGGCAAAGGCTTTTTCTATTCGCGCTTTCCCGCGCCTACAGCCGGACAGGCCTTGACGGCCGCGGCAGTCAACCAGGCGGTCTACTATCACGCCGTGGGCACGCCCGACACGCAAGACAAGGTGATCTATCGACGGCCCGACCTGCCCGACTGGTACATCACGTCGTCGGTCACCGAGGACGGCCGGTTCGTGTTCATCAATCTCGTCCACGGCACGGACACCAGAAACCAGCTGCTGTACATGGATCTCAAGGACGGGTCGCACCCCGACCTGTCGGCGCCCGTGGTTCCGATCGTCTCGGGCGGCGACGCCGAGTACGCTGCGTTAGGCAACGACGGCGATACGGTGTTCGTGCAGACGACGAACGACGCGCCTAACCGGCGGATCATCGCCATCGTGGCGCCCGACACGGCGCGCGCGCACTGGCGCACGCTGGTGCCGGAGCAGAAGAGCGAGCTCGAGGGAGCGGTCTTGGCCGGCGGCCACATCGTGGCCCGGTACCTCGTGGATGTGAAGAGCGTCCTCCAGATCTACGGAACTAACGGAACACACGAGGCCACGGTGCCCCTGCCCGGCATCGGCACCGTGGGCGGCATGTCGGGCCGGATGGACACGCCGGAGTTGTTCTACGTGTTCACGTCGTTCCTCTATCCGTCGACAGTGTTCCGCTACGACTTCGCGACCAAACGCAGCGAGCCGTTCCAACCGCCGCACGTCGCATTCGACCCGAGCGCGTACGAGACCACGCAAGTGTTCTACCGCTCGAAGGACGGCACGCGCGTGCCGATGTTCATCACCGCGAAGAAAGGCATCGCGCTCGACGGCTCGCATCCCACGGTGCTGTACGCGTACGGCGGCTTCGACATCAGCTCGACGGCCTCGTTCAGCCCGATCACGGCGGTGTGGCTCGAGCACGGCGGCATCTACGCGGTGGCGAACCTGCGCGGCGGCGGCGAGTACGGCGAGGCGTGGCACCACGCCGGCATGCTCGACAAGAAGCAAAACGTCTTCGATGATTTCATCGCCGCGGCCGAGTATCTGATCAAGGAGCACTACACGTCGTCGGCGCACCTTGCCATTCACGGCTACTCGAACGGTGGTCTGCTGGTGGGCGCGGTGGAAGATCAGCGTCCCGACCTCTTCGCCGCCGCGTATCCGGGCGCGGGCGTCATGGACATGCTCCGCTATCACAAGTTCAGCGCGGGGATCGGCTGGGTGCCGGAATACGGTTCGTCCGACAATGAGGCGCAATTCCGCACGCTGCTCAAGTATTCGCCGGTGCAGAACGTGAAGAAGGGCACGTGCTACCCGGCGACCATCGTGACGACCGCGGACCACGATGACCGTGTGGTGCCGAGCCATTCGTACAAGTTCATGGCGGCGCTGCAGGCGGATCAGTCGTGCAACCGGCCGGTGCTCATTCGCGTCGAGACGAAGACGAGCCACGGCTACATGCCTACGGACAAGCGCATCGCGCAACTGGCCGACGTATGGGCATTCACGGCATGGAACACGGGAATGAAATAACGGCGGCGCCGATCGCGTGCGTGGAACCGCGGCCGGCGTCTCGCGTCGCCCGACCTCGCGGGGTACGCGCGCTTGGAGGCGCGCGTCGCGTACGACGACCCGTCGCTGGCGGGCGAGTCGAAGTGGATCGAGGTGCCGGACGCGTACACGGATTCTCTTTCGCCTAACGGGAATCCCTGGCTGGCGTGTTCGATCCCGCTGGCGCTGCAGTTGGGCGAACCGCTCCGCGTGGACGCTCCGGTAGACGTCGCGCTGCTCGGCCGACGAGATGGGCAAGACGCTCATCCCGTGCGCACGAACTTGCGCCGAACGAAATGTCGTGACCTCGAGTTGGCGCGCGTGGGACACGGGCCGGCGCTGGCGGCCGTCGCGTTGGCGCTCGAACCCCGCTCGGCGCGCTCGAGCGCTGCACGGCCTTCCTCACGCGAACGCTCGACCTGGACCGCGTCGCGCGCAAGTACTGCCACAAGTGGGCGACGAAAGGCTTCAACCGGTCCAACGGTGCGTTAGCCGTGCCTCGCGGCCGCACGGATGTCGTGGGCGCGCTCGACGCGAGCTATCGCCTCACCAAACGTCGCAACAGTTTCAGTTCGCGGCCCGCACGGTGGAGCGGATGCCGCTCGTGTGGCGGTTGGCCAAACCGCTTCACGCGCCGCGATGCGCGGCATCATCCACTGAGCGGCGCGGCGCCGGCCTGACCGAATTCGATGCCGCGGCGTTCGTGGCCGGCGGCCGTCGCTATCGCGCCTAACACACAGACCAGCAGGGCCGTGAGCGCCATGGACTGCGCATAGGTCGCGTGCGCCGCGAATGCGGCCTCGATGTATGCCGCGCTGCTCGCCACCAGCACGCCGCACTGGTAGGCGAAGCCCGGAAGAAACCCTCGCACCGAGTCCGGCGCGAGCTCGGTGATGTGCGCCGGGATCACGCCCCATGCGCCTTGCACCATGAACTGCATGAGGAACGCACCCACCCACAGCAGGGCGGCCGACGGCGCGAAAGCCCACAGCGGAATCACGAAGACGGCGATCACGAGCGCGATCACGATCGCGCGCCGCCTGCCGATACGGTCCGACCACAGCCCGAACGCGACCCCGCCGATGATCGCGCCGATCATCGAGAAGCCCGTGACTAACGCGCGCGCTCGCGGCGACATGTTCCAATCGCGCTGCAGAAACGTCGGATACATGTCCTGCGTGCCGTGCGAGACGAAGTTCATCATCGACATCAGCACTACGAGGTACGCGAACAATTTCCAATTGGAAACGATGGCGCGGCCGAGTCCCGACCAGGTCTCGTGCCGGGTGCGCTGCCACACTTCGGATTCCTTCACGCGCACGCGAATGAAGAGCGCGAGCAGCGCCGGGAGTCCGCCGATGAAGAACATCGGACGCCACCCCCAGCGCGGGAACACGAAGAAGAAGCACACGGCCGCCAGGAGGTAGCCGACGGCGTACCCTTCCTGCAGGAGTCCGGACAACACGCCGCGCAGCCGCGTCGGCGCTTTCTCCATGGCCAACGATGCGCCGACGCCCCACTCGCCGCCCATCCCGATGCCGAACAACGCGCGCAGAATCAGGAACGTGGTGAAGTTAGGCGCCAGACCGGTGAGCACTTCGACCACGGAAAAAAACACGAGGTCGATCATGAGCGGGATGCGCCGGCCGTAGCGGTCGGCCATCAACCCGAAGATGAACGCGCCGACGGGACGGAACGCCAGCGTGAGCGTCAGCGACAGCGCGACGGCCTTGTCGCTGCGTCCGAACTCGCCCGCGATCGCGGTGAGCGCGAACACGACGAGAAAGAAATCGAATGCGTCGAGGGTCCAACCGAGAAAGGTCGCAAACACCGCGGCGCGATGATCGCCGGCGGCAGTCGGGGCGGAGCGTGAGGTCACGTGCCGGTGGGCTCCGGACGCCGCCGCAGCTCGCCGATCACATCGTCGACGCGCGACGGCAGCAACAGGCTGTCGGCAATGGCCGCGATCTCCTCGGCTTCGCGCCATTCACGCTCGAGCGCGGACAACTCGCCTTGCAATGCGCGCCGCTCGCGCTCCTCGTGCGCCGCCATCTCGAGCGCCAGCCGCACCGAAGGCGGGAGCCGCATCACCAGCGCGTGGTCCTGCTGTCGCACGGTGAGCGCGAAGACGCCTAACGGCGTCACGGCGTCCTCGAGCACCCGCACCGCCTCGGCGATCTGCGCGCGCGTGCCGCCGAAGCGATTGACCACCGGCAACAGCATCGCGGCGGCGCGCTGCGCTTCCGCGCCTTCGAGCTCCACGGGCGGCACGTTCGAGGGCGAGCTGGAATAGCGCACGCACAGCGCCCAGTCGGTGGGCGATGTCCCGCCGCGTACGGCGAGGCGATCGAGATCGGCGCGGCGCACGGGCACTACGACGCCGCCACCAATGGGAATGCGCGCGACGATCGCCTTGGGCGACCCGTACACGATCGCGCGTCCCCACTGCGAGAGCAGCCACGCAAGTCCGCCGACACTCACGCCGACGGCGGGGCCGCCCACCAACGTAGCACCAACGGTGGTCATACCGGCGCCGGCCTGCGCGATGCGATGACGACGACGCCGGCCGAATTGATCACCGTAGCGCCACGCGGCGAGCTCGGGACGGAGCGGCTCTCCGATGCGCACGAGTGTTACGCCGGCGGCAATGCGCGCGAGTCCGATGTTGTCGGTGGAAAAGCGCAGCTTGGTGCCGCGGAACTTCCGCTCGCAGTCCTCGATCGCTTCCCATCGCTCGTCGAGCGGCGACAAATTCCATCGTTCGCATTGCGTGCACACCACCCACAGCCGTCCGCGCGCGGGATCGAATGCGAGTCGCCTTCCCACAGGAAAGGGCTCGATCACCGCGTTGGCGCCCAGCGACGCGTGACAGAAAATGCACGTCGAGAACATCACATCAATATGTGCTATTCACCCACGGGTGGCGAGCAAGCGCGCCGGGCGGTGCACTTACAGTTCTCAGACGGGTCTCGGATAGGACGCTGACGGAACGGCGGCAGCGTGAATCGCGAACGGTCCGACAGGGCGGCGGCGTTGCGTTAGGCGGGCGCTTGGCGGGCGCTTGGCGGGCGATAAGGTGCGGCGGGGAGCCCGGGCGGTCGCGGTCACGCGCCGGGCTCCTGCGCCCCAAGTCACTACTTGTCGTACTGCAAGCAGATCTTGAGATGCTCGATCGCGGCGTCGGTCGCCTCCCATGGCCTTCACACGATGGCCGCCGAAATCGTGCGCGGCATGCTGCAGGTCGAAGCGCGCCTTTCCCAGCGCATCCACCGCTGCGTTGATCGCGGGATGCCGCTCGGCTGCCGACGCGCTGCCGGCCTAGAAGGACAACGACGCAATGCCGGCCACCGCCAGCGTTCCGAGCGCGAGTCTGAGCTTGTTCGTCATCAAGGTCCTCTCGGGCCCTTTGGGTTATCCGATGGACAAGGCAAACAAGCTCGACGTTCGTGAAGAAAGCTTAACGCCGCGCGTATCAGTGATGCGCGTTCACGAATGGCAGCAGCTTGGCGATGCCCCGATTGTTGCCCGCGTAGTTGAGGAGCCCCAGCTGCACGCCGTGCAACTCGCGCGCGAAATTGACGATGCCCAACGTGAATCCATGCTGCGTGCCTTTCACTTGATTGAAAGCGCTCACCGAAAATCCGGTGAACGAACCGTCGCGCGGAATGTGGACCCAAGCTGGTGCGAGCAGCGCTCCCTTCACGTCCTCGCCGCCCGCTGCGAGACTCACGACAAGTCCGCGCACGCGTGGAGCCCCGACGCCAACACCGGCGATCATGATGCCCTCCACAGTGGAGCCGGCGCCGATGCCGATGCCGGCCACGCTCAGGCCGCGAACGCTGGTGCCTGCGCCAACTCCGAGCCCAGCCACCGATACGCCCTCAATGCTTTGGCCCGCACCTACGCCGAGTCCGGCCACGCTCAGTCCGCGAACGCGATTGCCCGCGCCAGCGCCAAGTCCGGCGATGCTCACGCCGGTCACATTATGTCCGGCGCCGACGCCAAGGCCGCCGACAAGGATTCCGCGAACGTTCTGGCCTGCGCCCACACCGAGTCCGCCGATGGCGATTCCCACCATGTCGTCGCCGGATCCGGCGCCGAGTCCGGCGATCATGATTCCGCGAATGGACTTGCCGGCGCCCACGCCGACGCCCATTGCGAGGCCACTCAGGTTGTCGTCCGCACCGATACCCAAACCGACGCCGAGCCCATCGATTTCACGCGCCTGGGTCACCGGCACGCCCAACGCGATGCCCTGGACAAGGCCGTCCGCGTGCGGATAAGTGGTCCACACGGTCGCGTTCAAGCCGTGCACGACGTAGTGCCCGCTGTCGCGAAAGTTGAGGCGAATGCCGTCTACGTGGCGCGCGTTGCCGATGGCGATTCCGACGTCGTGCAGCGTGAGATGCAACGCGCCATAGGTCGCGGTGTCGGGCGCCGCTTGGCTGGTGTCGGCGGCGGGCGTCGACTGGGCCGAGAGGCCCAACATTGGAGCGGCAAGTGCGACTACGAACGCGGTCGCCCGTGTGAGGCGACGGCGCGTCGAGGGTGTGGCAAATCGCATGGGAGGGCAATGAGTCGAGGTCGCCCTGCCGTACGGTGCACTACCTGCGGAGTTTCACGCAGTCCAGCCGCGTGCGCTGCGATGCGCGCTTGGGTTAGAGCAAGAGCGCGGTGCGGAGCACCAAGTCGAAATCGCGGTAGGTGATAGGAAGCGGGAAATACAGCGAGCCCGTGCGCAGCGCACGGTCGCGTGCTTCGGCGTTGCGGTGCAGCGCGGCGCATAGCAACAAGCGCGCACCGACTGCGCCCAACAGCTCCGGCAAGCGTGACGACAGCGCGCACGGATGATCGAAGTCGACGATCGCAACGCGTGGACGCGTGCGCGCGACGGCTTGATCCATCGGCTCGTCGTCCAACGCGTGGACGGGCGCGAGACCGGACCGAATCACGAAGTCATCGAGGAGCGAAGCCGTGTGGGCATGGCCGGCCAGAATCAGTGCACGCACCGCGGGCAACGGCGGCGGCACCAGCGACAGCGGTCGGTTGTCCGATTGTGTGAGCTGCACTTTGCGGCCTCGACGGATGTGCGATCAGCAATGCGCTCGCGGTCGACACGCGCGAGCTCAATCATGGAAGATTTACGGAGACATCGAGTAACAGCGCGCGCAAACGTGTCGCTTGCGTGCGTCGATGCACGGCACACGCTGCCGCGCGCGCGCGTCGCGTACTGCAACGCGGTGTTGCACGCAGTGTCGGGATGTGTGATGTGTGACTTGCGGCGATGCGTCGCTGCACGCGGCGCACGCACGCGTCGACGTCATCGGCGCGTGCGGTGCGTTACATCACGCGGCGAGAAGCTTCGCGCTTCCGCGATAGCTGCCGATGATCGTGGGCAGGTATCGCGACATGGGCGTGTACTCGAGTCCGAGCGCGGCGCACGCATGCGAACCGTCCACTCGGAAACCGGATGTGGCGAAGCGTGCTTCATCGAGCGGCATGCGCGGACGTCCGCCGAACAGCGATGCGGCTGCAGTAGAGAACGTCGCTGTGGTCGTGGCGAGCCAGTTGGGCGTGATGCCCGGCGCTGCCTTACCGGCGACTTTCGTCACGCGCGTCATGAACTCGCGGGTCGACATCGTTTCGCCGTTCAAGATGTAGCGCGATCCGCTGTGTCCCTTCTCGGCCGCGAGCGCGATACCGGTGGCGGCGTCGCGTGCCCAGATCCAACCCATGGGCGCGTCGCCGGTGCGGCGACGTTTGCCGGTCACGAAATCGGCGACCATCCGGCCCAACCAACCGGAGTCACCGGCCGCGACGATGAGACTCGGATTGACGACGATGACATCGACGCCTTTGGCGCGATAGCGCAGGACGGCGTGCTCTGCGGTGAGCTTGGAGCGCTCGTAAGCGGTGTGCGTGTAGCCGCGATGCACGGTGCGTTCGGTTCCCCAGTAGCCGGGAGCTTCACCAATCGTGAGCGACGAAGAGACGTAGACGACGCGCGGGACCCGCGCTTCGAGCGCGGCCGCGAGGGTGTTCTCGGCGCCGTACACGTTAACGGCGTGGAAAGTCGAGGCCTGCGGCGCCCAGAAGTCGAAGAATTGCGCGACGTGGACGACCAGGTCGCATCCCTGCATTGCATCGGCGAGCAACCGAGCGCGCATCAGGTCGCTCATCACGGGCTCGGCGCCCAACTTCCGCAGCACACCGATGCCGCTGCGGCGACGAACCTGTCCGACCACCGCGTCCCCGCGTTCGCGAAAGACTTCGGTGAGCGCGCGTCCGAGTGGTCCGGCCGCTCCAGTCAAAAATACTCGCATTGGCCCGCCTCTCCTCTCATGTCCGGTCGATGAAGCCTCGTCAATTGACGATTCGGACACCCTGGGGGAACGGTGCCGGGAGGGCGGAAGGGGTTGATGGACTGTGCGTTTGGTGATACTCAGAGTCACCTCGGAACCGTCCCTCCAGCCCAGACACGTCTCGTGATTTCCTTCACGCTCCTTTTGACCGCTCTGTCGGTCCTCCAGCAGCCTGCGACCGGCTACCAACGACCCGTTCAGGCGGCCCAAGAGGCCGTCTCGACCAAGCCGGCGCCGCGACGCGCTGCAGCGTTGGACACGGGTTATGCCCGGTTAGTCCGCGCGGCAACTACCGACCCCAGGTTTCTTCCGCAGGCGGTCGCCACGCTTCCGGCGAGCGAGACGGTGCCCAGCCCGCTCAAGTATTTCGGGAGCATCGCGGGCGCGCCGGGGGTGATGCACCACTCGAAGGACATCTACGCCTACTTCCGCGCGCTCGCGAAGGCGACGCCGAGGGTGAGAGTCGACAGTGTCGCGACCACCGAAGAGGGGCGTGAGATCGTGCTGGTCGTGATCACGGACGAGCAGACGATGCGGAATCTCGATCACTACACGGCACTGATGAAACGGCTCGCCGATCCCCGCACGCTGCCGCCGGATTCGGCGATCGACGTGATCGGACAAGCGAAACCTATTTACTACTTGAACGGCGGGCTCCATTCGCCGGAAATGGGCTCGCCCGAGATGCTAACGGAGCTCGCGTATCGCCTGGCGGTGGGCGACGACTCGACGGATTCGATGATCCGCGATCGCGTGATCACGATCATCAATCCGGTGAGCGAGCCGGATGGTCGCGACAAGCAAGTCGATTGGTATCTGCACTATACGAAGGGCCGTCCGACATTCGACGACGGGTTCCCGCGGTCGTCGCCGTACTGGGGCCGGTACGCGCTGCACGACAACAACCGCGATGGGCTCCAGATCTCGCTTGCGCTCACGAAGGCCATCTTCAACATCTATTACGACTGGCATCCGTTAGTCATGCACGACCTGCACGAGTCGGTGCCATTGCTGTATGTGTCCACCGGCACCGGCCCGTACAACGAGACCAATGATCCGATCATCATCGGCGAGTGGCAGGTGCTCGCCAACAACGACATCACCACATTGAGCGCGGCCGGCATGCCGGGCGTTTGGACGTGGGCGTTCTTCGACGGGTGGTGGCCGGGCTACGGCATGTGGGTGGCGAACAATCACAACTCCGTTGGGCGGTTCTTCGAGACGTTCGGCAACGACGGCGGCGACACGTATCTGCGCGACCTCTCGGACGAGCGCTTCGCCGGTGCGCCGGTGACGTCGCGCGAATGGTATCGCTCCTGGCCGCCCACCAAGCAGGTGTACTGGAGCTCTCGCGACAACATCAATTATCAAGAGACGGGCGTGCTCGCGTCGCTCACGTACGCGGCGACCAACGCATCGAAGATGCTGCACGATTTCTACCAGGTGGGCGTGAACAGTCTGGCGCGCGGCCGCAGCGAGACGCCTCATGCGTACGTCATTCCGGGCTTCGCGCGGCAGCGCGATCCTCGGCGCGTCGCGTACCTCATCAATCAGCTCGAGCGCCAGCACATCGAGATCTCCCAACGTACCACGGGAGATTCGGCGGGCGACTTCGTGATCCAGCTGGATCAGCCGTATCGCGATCTGGCGGTGAATCTGCTCAGCACGCAGAGCTATCCGAGCACGGCGCAGTATCCGCCCTACGACGACATCGCCTGGACGTTAGGCGCGCTCTATGGCGTAGACGTGCACGCGGTGAACGATACGTCGGTGTTCCACTGGACCGGACTTCAAGCGCTGCACGACACGGTGACGTTCTCGGGAACGGTGCGCGGGTCCGGGCCGGTGTACCTGCTGGCCTATCGCGCGCAGAGCGAAGTATTGCCCGCGCTCTTTCACCTGCGCGCGCGCGACCGCGCGGCGACGGCGTCGGTGGCCGACCGCGCGTTCGTCGTTGGGCAGGACAGCTTTCCGGCCGGGTCGGTGGTGATCGAGCACGCCGGCGCGGACGCGGCGCGGGAGATCGCCACGGGGTGGGGACTACCGCTGGTGAGCGCCGACCGTGCTCCGGACGTGCCGCACCATACGGTGGACCTGCCGCGCATCGCCGTGTATCACTCGTGGTTCGACACGCAGGACGCCGGCTGGTCGCGGTACACGTTCGATCAGTTGGGCATTCCGTATACGCCGATCGACAAGGACGACCTGCGCCGCGGCGACTTGCGCACGCGGTTCGACGTGATCCTCGTGCCCAACATGGGCGGGTCGCTGGACCGGATGATCAACGGTGTGAGCCGCGACTTCGGGCCCCTGGCATTCGAGAAGACCAGCGCCACGCCTAACTTGGGGACGCCGTTCTCGAGTCCCGACATCACCGGCGGGCCGGGCTTCGCCGGCCTCGAGTCGCTTCGCGCCTTCGTCGACGACGGCGGAGAGCTGATCACGCTCGAGACGGCCACACGCCTGGCCGCCGAATCGGGCTTGGCGCCGGCGCTCTTTCCGCATGCGACGCACACGCTGTTCCACCCGGGGTCGGTGGTTCGCGTGCGCGCGCGCCGGCCGTCGCCGATTCTTTATGGATTCCCGGACACCACGACGGTGTTCCGCGGCAACGGCCCGTTGTACGAGGTGCAGCCCCGCGACAGTACGATGCTGATTCTGCAGTATGGCACGAAGCTGCCCACGCCTAACGAGAGCGGGCCGATCATGGGCGAGCCCGACAAAGCGCCGGCGCATCACGACTCGACAGCAGCCAAGTCGAAGGCGCACGACACCGAGGAACCGTACGTGGTGTCGGGGATGGTGCGCGGGCAGGACGAGATCGTTGGGCAGGGCGCGATCTTCGACGTGCCGGTGCGTAAGGGACACGTGGTGGCGTTCACGTTCGATCCGCTGCACCGCTATCTCAACCACCACGAATTCCCGCTCGTCTGGAACGCGATCATCAATTGGAACGTGGGGCGAGCGACTCACACGACGCGGTGAGTGGACAATTCCGTCCCAGGCCGAGGACAACACGGCACGGGAGAACGTCGGACCGTGCCGTGCGCAAGTAACGCGGCATCAACGGCGTAGCATGCGGAGGGAGGCGCCGGGCATGGCGCGTGCCTCAGTGCGCGATGTGGGCGTGACATCTCGCACTGGAGGAACCGATGCGTATTGGAACCGGCGCCGCCGCCATCTTCGCGCTCGCGGTCGCGGCCGCGCCGTTGAGCGCGCAGCAGCGCGGCTTGCGCGTGATCGACGAATCGAGCGACGAAGTTGTGCAATTCACGCCGTACGTGGGCTATCTCACGTTCGGCGATTTCTTCAGCCGTCGCACGGGCTCGTCGATGTCGTCCGACGATGCGGCTGTGGTGGGAGCGCAGTTGGCACTCAAGCTCGCGCCTAACATCTCGGCATACGGGAACTTGGGCTACGCGAGGTCGAACACGCAGGTCGATGTGCCGCTGGCTGAGACGGGCGCAGCGGCGAATACCAACGTGTGGTTGTACGACGGCGGACTGCAGTTCAGTGTGCCCACGGGCCCGTTCGGCCGCGGATCGGTGAAGCCGTTCTTCCAGATCGGCGCCGGGGCGATGCACTACGATTTCGACGACGGGGGCCCGGGCGTGCCGTCGACGAGCGCGACCAACTTCGCGTGGAACGCCGGCGTGGGCATCGACGCGCGCATCTCGCGCTCGATCGGCGTGCGTTTCATGGCCAAGGACTACATTGGCCGGTTCAACCTGCAGGATATATCGGGCGAGAACATACGGGCGCCGGTCACGCAGAACTTCGCGTTGTCGGCGGGACTGCGGTTCGGTTTCTAACGCAGCAACGGATGGACGTGTGGGGCGGGAGTCGCGCGTGCGTCTCTCGCCCCACACGCCTACCGGGAGCCTACATGGTGCGGGGCATGCCGGTCGGGTAGCCGAAGCCCAGCACCGTCGTGAGGTATCCGATGCAGATGGCCAGGATGATGCCGACGATGATGACGACCACCGTGTATCCCAGCGCTTTCTCGGGCGGCGACTTCATGAGCACGGGCAGGCCGGTATAGAGCAAATAGAGCGAATACAAGCCGAGTAGCCCGCCGATGATGCCTAACGCCGGGATGATAGCGAGGATGCCGAAGACCCAGGCGGCCGTGTACGAGTACGCGGCCACCTTGAACGCCGAGAGCATGTTCTTGGTGCCGCCGAACGACGGTGCGAGCGCATCGATAATGAACGCGAGAATGTAGATGCCGATGAGGCCGGCTACGAATCGGACCGCCGCCGCGCCTAACGCGCTACCGACCGGCATGCGAACCGAGCCGAGGAATGGTACCGAGATGCCGAAGAGGATCATGCCGAGAAAGCCCGCGATCGTCGGCACGAGTGACAGCGGGATGACGTATCCCGTGTACAGTCCGCCCACGGTTGCCGGCTCGGCGTCGATCACCGGCCATTCCTGCTTCGGCTGCATGATGATGTTCTTCGCCCTGTCTATCAGGCCCATGTGAGTATCCCTCGCCAGACGTGACGTTTGGGGGATGATGGCGGACCTGTGCGTTTGCGCACACAGGCGACCGCCGAACTGAACTGCCGCAGGAACGCGTGATGATTCGGTATATACGAGTCGAGCGCAAGAGGCCAATCAACGGGGAAGTGCGAAATTTGCGGAACTGTAGCGTATGCAACGTGTTGAGGATGCTTGGCAGAGCTCGGTTTGCGCGGTGTCCCAATTGGACCACGGGCAGTGTCCAGCAGGGCGGACGAATTGGCAGTCGATATTGCCTAAAAAGTGTTGTGTAGCAACGACTTGCTCAGCGGCACGACAGTCGCGATAGTGCAGTAGCCGGGCAAATGTGGTGGAGCCCGGTGGTTCCGCTGGCTGGAGTCGGTCGGCGGCCACGAGTTTTCGGGAGGGGGTATGCTCTCCGTATTGCTGGTTCCTTTGATGCTGTCGGGCGTTGCGACGGCTGGTCAAACCACGCCGAAGCGCGCCGATTCTGTGGACCCCAATCCGGCCGTCCGCGTCTCCCTCGACCGCGACGTCTACCAGCGAGGAGACCGGGCGCAGGTCAAGATCGACATCCGCGATGACGGTTATCTCGTCGTGATGCGTGTGTCGCCCGATGGATTGGTGCGGGTACTGTTCCCGCTCGATCCGTCAGACGACAATTTCGTGCGCGGCGGAAAGAGCTACGAGATCGTGGGACGCGGCGGACGCGAGGCGTTCACGGTGGAGGCCAACTCGGGGACCGGCGTGGTGTACGCGGCCTGGTCGGCGCAGCAGTTCCAGTTCAACGACTTCGCGCGCGACGGACACTGGGACTACACGGTAATGAGCGACAGCGCGCTCGCGCAGGATCCGGAGACCGGCCTTACGAACATCGTCGGGCGGATGGCCACCGCGCACTTCGACTACGACCTCCAGACGTACAGTGCGCCGCAGACCGTCGCCTACGCGCGGCCTAACTACTACGTGGATCCGTACGCCTACGGCTATGGGATCGACCCGTACTACGATCCGTACTACGATCCGTACTATGATCCGTACTACGATCCGTTTTTCTACGGATACGGCCCGTACTATGGCGGCGGCTTCATCTCGATCGGCTTTGGTGGTGGACCGTACTTCTTCAACCCGTTCTTCCGTGGCTTCGGGTCGCCGTTCTTCCGGCGTCCGTTCTTCGCGCGGCCGTTCGTCGCGTGCTTCGACTGCGGCGTGTTTGCGCGCCCGCGTCCGTTCTTCGCCAACACGCCGTTCCGGTTCAACGGTCGTGTCGGCGGCGGCAGCACCATCGTCGGCGTGCAGTACCGTCCGCGGACGACGTTCGGCGGCAACGGGTTGTTAGGCACGCCGGGAGCCCGGTTCGCGGGGATGTCCCTGGGCGGCATG
Organism: Gemmatimonadaceae bacterium; assembly: GCA_035279625.1. Taxonomy (GTDB): domain Bacteria; phylum Gemmatimonadota; class Gemmatimonadetes; order Gemmatimonadales; family Gemmatimonadaceae; genus JADGGM01. The sequence continues at coordinate 25,578 of DATEHK010000157.1, read as the reverse complement.
CACGCGTTGACGGGCGGTGCGGCCCTGCGTCCGGCCGACGTTGGCGTGCGTCGCAGCCCGGCGGTGGTGCGCGCGCCTAACGAAGGCACGCGCATGGATGGTCCCACAGTGTTTGGTCCGGGGCGTCGCGAGTCGTTCTCGGGCACGCGGGCGGTATCCGACCGGCCGCACTTCGAGCCGACGGTCCGCGCACCGGAAACCTTCGGGGGCAACGCCGCACGGCCGGGCACGCGCGTGGCGGAGCCGCCGTCGCGGGTGAACGAGCCGCGCGGGCGTTCGACCTTCCAATCGACGCCGCGGTTCAGCGGACCGGCGCAGCGTGTGCCGGGCTACAGGACGGAGGCTCCACGATTGGAATCTCCGCGCATGGATCCGCAGCGGGGCGAGTCGCCGCGTCCGCAGCCGCGCATGGAAGCGCCGAGGTTCCAGGGAACGCCTACGGAGCCGCGGATGGCGCCGCGTGAGTCGTCGGCACCGCGGATGTCGGCACCGCGGATGTCGGCACCGCCGATGTCGGCGCCCCACATGTCATCGCCGCGGATGTCGGCGCCTCGGATGTCGGCGCCTCAGATGTCGGTACCGCGCGGTGGCGGTGGCGGAGGTGGCGGGGGCCACCATCACCGGTAAGGTCCAACGAAGGGTGGCCCAAGGATCGAGGGCGGCGGCGGAAGCCGTCGCCCTCGATCGTTAGGCCTTGGAGTTTGTCAGGCCACGCGGCCCGCTTCGCGGGCCGCGAGCATCGCACCGGGGCGGTTCGTGATCACGCCGCAGATGCCTTGTCCCCAGAGTGTCAGCGACACCTCCGGGCTGTCGATCACCCACACGTGCGTGGGACATCCGACACGGCGCGCGGCTTGGGCGAGCATGCGCATCGGAATCGGAATGGCGTTGAATCGCGTGGGGATCGTGAGCGCGCGGTAGCGCGCGGGACGCGGCGCGCGGCCGACCAACGCGCGGCTCACCAGCGACAACGTCTCGGCGCGCGTGGCGCTGCGGATCCACGGCGGCGCGTCGAAGGGCTCCAACGCGCGCTCGTCGAACGACGCGAGGACACACCGCGCCGCAGCGCCGGCCGTGGCGATCACGCGCCGCACCGCCGGCGCGGCGCGCGGGGTCTTGAGCTCCACGATGCACGGCGTCTCGGGGAACATGCCTAACACATCGGCCAGCGTCGGGACGCGCACACCGCGTCCCTTGAACGGGAACGTGGCGCCGCGATCGGACGTGAAACGCGAGCCCGCGTCCGCATCGCGGAAGGCGTCGTACGACATCGCGGCCACGGCGCCGCGGCGGTCGGTCGTGCGGTCGAGCGTCGGATCGTGGATGACCACGGGTACATCGTCAGCGGTCAGGTGCACATCGAGCTCGAACGCTTCGGCGCCGAACGCGACCGCGCGCTCGAAACCGACGAGCGTGTTCTCGGGCGCGAACGCGGATGCGCCGCGGTGTGCGATCACCGGGTGCGCCTCGAGGTCGAGTAACAGACTGGTCGCGTGGCTCACAAGGGCAGCCTGAGGCGCGCTTCGCACCCCCGCGTATCTCGACGATTCTCGAGCGTGAGCGCGCCGCCGTGCGCTTCGGCGATCTGCCGGCTCAAGGCGAGCCCGATGCCCGATCCGTTCGGCTTGGTGGTGAAGAACGGCACGAACAGGTTGGTCGTGTCGGGCAGGCCGAGTCCGTCGTCGCGGACCCAGACGTCGAGCGCGCCGCCGTTGCGCATCCATCCGACGGCCACGCCGCCGTGCGTCTCCAACGACGCGTCGGCCGCGTTGCGCACCAGATTGATGAGTACCTGCTCGAGCTGGTCGGCGTCGGCGGAGATGATGGTGGCGGGACCGGCCACGACGCGCACCGGCAACCGCGTCTCGAGATGCGCCACCCGGTCGACCCACTGCCCGACATCCATGGGCTGCGGCTTCGGATTTGGCAGCCGCGCGAGCAACGCGTACGCCGACATGAACCGGCCGAGCGATTCGCTGCGTCCGGCGATTACCGTTAGGCCGCCGCCAACGTCGTCGCGCCAGTCACTGGGCAGCGTTGGCCGCGCCAACAAATCGCGCAGGCTCGCGGCGATCGACTTGATGGGCGCGAGCGAATTGTTGATCTCGTGTCCCAGCACCCGAATCAGTCGCTGCCACGCCTGACGCTCCTCCTCCCGCAACACGCGGCTCAGGTCGGAGAGCACGACCAGCTGGTGGGGGCGGCCGTCCTGGCGGAAACTGCCACGCCGCAACTGCCATTTGCCGCGCCCGCCGGGGAAATCGATATCGACCGTTCGTTCGTCGTCGCCGCGCAGGCACTCGGCCAGGCCTAACGCAGCCGACGTGCGTCCCAGGAGCCGCTCGGCGGGTTGATCGAGCAGCCGCTCGCCGCCTCCGTTCACGAGCCTGAGCGCTCGATGCTCGTCGAACGCGAAGATGGCGACGTCGATCTCGGCCATGACCGTGCGGAGCAGCGCGGTGGCCTCGAGCGCGCCCAGTCGCTGCGATCGCAGTGTCTCGCCGAGGATGTTCACCTCGAGGAGCGCGAGGCCGAGTGCGTCGTCTTCGCGCGCGCCACGGGCGCGGATCGAAAAATCGCCTTCACGCAGCGCGGCCAGCATGTTGGATATCGTCTGCAACGGTCGCACCACGCGTTCGCGCAGCGCGAGCGTGATGCCGAGCCACGCGCCGAACACGAGGATGGAAAGAGTCCAGCGCAGGCGGTCGGAATAGTCGCCGGTCCAGAGGAGCGCGAGTGCGACCACGCCGCCAGGCGTTCCGGCGAGCACGGCGAGCAAAAAGATTCGGCGCTCGAAGGCCGAGGGCTGCGCCGGTTGTGCAGGCGTCGTTAGGCTGTCGGGTTGTGGCTTTTGCTCAGAGGCCATGCGTGGAGAGCCGGCGATAGAGCGCGCTCCGGCTCAGTCCCAAGGCTTTGGCTGCCTGGCTCACGTTTCCATCGTAGCGGGTGAGCGCCTTTTGAATGAGAACGCGCTCGGCTTCCTCGAGGGTGAGCTCCTCGTATCGCGACACGGCGCCCTGCGTGCCGGGCCGCAAAGCCAGGTCGGCGGCGCGCACCATGTCGCCCTGCGCGAGCAGCACCGCGCGCTCGACGGCGTGGTCGAGCTCCCGAATGTTTCCCGGCCACGAGTGATCGAGCAGCGCCTGCATCGCGGCGGCGTCGAATGTGCTGAGTGGTTTCTGGTACCGGTCGGCGTGCCGCTTGAGAAAGTGCATGGCGAGCGCGGGAATGTCTTCGCGGCGCTCGCGCACGGGCGGGAGGTGGATCTCGATCGTGTTGAGCCGGAAGAGCAGGTCTTCGCGGAAATGTCCGCCGCTGACCTCGGTGTTCAGGTCGACGTTGGTGGCGGACACGATGCGCGCGTTCACGGCGCGCGGCCGCGAGGTGCCGACGCGCTCCACTTCGCCGGTTTGGAGCACGCGCAGGAGCTTGGCCTGCAGGCCTAACGAGATGTTGGCGATCTCGTCCAGGAACAGCGTACCGCGGTCGGCGAGCTCGAAGCGGCCCACGCGATCGGTCTTGGCGTCGGTGAACGCGCCTTTCACATGACCGAACAGCTCGCTCTCGAACACGCCTTCGGACAAGCCGCCCATGTTGACGGCGACGAACGCATGGCCGACGCGCGGCGACACCGCGTGCAGCCACCGCGCGACCATCTCCTTGCCGGTCCCGTGCTCGCCGGTGACGAGCACGTTGGCATCGGACGGACCGACGCGCTCCATGAGCTGGAGCACGGGGCGCATGCGGGGCGACGCGGCGATGAGGTGTGGGACGCCGTCCTTGCGGAGGAGGGCGTTCTCGCCCTCGAGTCGTTGGGCACGGCGGATGGCTCTGCCTAACTCGAGCTGCGAGCGCAGCGTGGCCATGAGTCGCGCGTTGTCCCACGGTTTCTCGATGTAGTCCCAGGCGCCTTGGCGCATCGCTTCGACGGCGCCGTCGACGCTGCCCCACGCCGTCATCACGATGACGGGCAGGGTGCGATCGATCTCCCGGAGACGCGGCAAGAGGTCCAGGCCTTCGCGGCCGGACGTGGTGTCGCGGGTGTAGTTGAGGTCCATGATCAGCGCATCGAAGTCGCGTTCTTCGACGGCCGACGCGACGCCGCTCACCGAGCGCGCGGTCTCGATCTGGAATCCCTCGCCCTTGAGCATCAGGCGCAAGGCCTCGAGCACGTCGGGCTGGTCGTCCGCGATGAGGATGCGGAGCGGAATCTCGGGAGCGGCGTGTGGACTCACGGTGCCTAACGCTGGTGATGCGAGCTTACTGGACGATCCATCCGTCCTTGAGATTGATGATGCGGTTCCCATAGCCCGCGTTCGTCTCCGAGTGTGTCACCTGAATGATCGTGGTGCCCTGTTGGTTGAGCCGCGTGAACAGCTCCATGATCTCGGCGCCCTGGCTCGAGTGGAGATTGCCGGTGGGCTCGTCGGCGAGAATGAGTTTCGGGCTCGCGATCACGGCGCGAGCCACGGCGACGAGCTGTTGTTGTCCGCCCGACAACTGCCGGGGATAGAGATCCTTCTTGCCAACGATCTGGAATCGGTCGAGCGTGTCGGCCACCATCGCTTCGCGCTCGCCCTTCTTGATGTTCCGATACGAGAGCGGAATGTCGAGGTTCTCGGCGACCGTGAGGTCGTCGATCAGGTGGTACTGCTGGAACACGAAGCCGATGTACTGCTTGTTGAGCGCGACGCGTTCCTTGATCGAGTACGAGTGGACCGGGTGTCCCACGAACCAGAACTCGCCGGTCCACGCGCTGTCGAGCATGCCGACGACACTCAGGAGCGTCGACTTGCCGGCGCCTGAGGGACCCATGATGGACACGAACTCGCCGGGTTTCACATCGATGCTTACGCGGCGGAGCACGAACACCTGGCCATTCCCGACCGGATAGGATTTGTCGATGTTGCGCGTCGAAATGAGCATCTGGTCGGCGGGCGGCGCGTCCGGCTGCATGTCGGATGCCGCCGGTACTTCGGGTCGAGCGCCGCCGAAGAGTGATTTGAGAGAGGCCATGAGTCGCTAGAGTCCCTTGGAGGGGAATGCTTAATGGTAACCTGTCATTCGGCGCGTAACGCCACCATGGGATCGACGCGCGACGCGCGGTACGCGGGGATCCAGGCGGCGACGAGCGCGGTGGCGACCAGCACGGCCACGACGGCAACGAAGCTCGAGGGATCGTCGGCGCTGACCTGATAGAGCAGGTGCGTGACCAGGCGCGCCGACGCGAGCGCGCCCACGAGGCCGATGGCGAGGCCGCCTAACGTGAGCACGAGGGCCCGGCGCAGCACCATGCCGAGCACGTCGCGTCGTTGGGCGCCCAAGGCCATGCGGAGTCCGAGCTCGCGGGTGCGCTGTCCCACCAGATACGACATGAGTCCGTAGAGGCCGATCGCTGCCAGCGCGAGTGCGAGCAGCCCGAATACGCTGAACATCGAGGCGCCGAGGAGGCGTGGCTCGAGCTCCGGGCGAAGTGTTTCGGTGAACGGCGTGACGTCGACGTACGGCAGGTTGGGCGCGAGCGCGTCGAGCGTGCGCCGGATGGTCGGGACTGCCGCGGCGGCGTCGCCGGTGGTGCGAACGAAGATGGTGGTTGATCCCAGGTTCGGCGTCACGGGCGTCCAGAAGTACTGGCGCTGCGGCTCGACGATGCTCGAATACTTCGCGTTCTTCGCCACGCCGACGACGCTGAAGCAGACCCATTGGCTTTTCTCGTCCTGCATGTCCACGCAGTGGCCTAGCGCAGACTTGCCGGGCCACATGCGGGCGGCGAATGCCTCGTTGACTATCACGACGCGCGCGTTGGAGGACAGGTCGGCGTCGGTGAACTCTCGTCCCTGGACGATCGGCGTGCCGACCGTCGCGAAATAGCGCGCGCCGACATTGGCGGTGAGCGTTGCGTCCGGCCCCATCATCGCGCTCGCGAGGTTCGTTGCGTCGGACAACGAGCGCGACGGAGTCGCGGCGTCGGGCACGCGGAAGTCGTTCACCGTGAAGGTACCGGTGAGCGGCACGGTGTTGGCGAGGGACGCGCTGCGCACGCCGGGCGCGACATCGAGCCGCTCGCGCGCGAGGGCGTCGAAGCGGGCGCTCGCGCTGTCGCTGTAGCCGACGAGCGAGAGGTCGACGGACGCCGTGAGCAGGTGTTGGGCATCCATCCCGAGGTTCACGGACTCGGTATTTCGGAGGCTGTGGACGAACATGCCCGCGCCCGTGAGCAGGACGACGGCGAGGGCGATCTGCACGATCATGAGCGTCGTGCGGAGCCGCGACCGGTGGTCGACGCCTTCGCGTGCGCCTTCCTTGAGCGTGGCCGACAAATCGGCGCGCGTCGCGGCGAGCGCGGGCGCGAGACCGAAGACGAGTCCGCAGGCGACGGCGGCCGCGGTAGTGAAGACGAGCACCCGCCCGTGGGCGAAGAACCTCAGCGATGGGAGCCCAACGGATGGCACGAGGTCGGAGCCCCAGAACGCGATTACGAGTCCTGCTCCTGCGCCTAACAGTGCGAGCAGCATGCTCTCGGCGAGCAGTTGTCGCATCAACCGCCAGCGCCCAGCGCCGAGCGACAACCGCACGGCGATCTCCTTTCGCCTAACGGTGGCGCGGGCGAGCAGCAAGTTGGCGGTGTTGGCGCAGGCGATGGCGAGCACCAGGGCGGCGGCGAGCGCGAGCCACCGCGCGATGCGCGCGCTATCCGATGTGCGCGGGCCCCTGGCCGAGAGTACGGGCCCGAGCGTCAGGCGCGGATGGCGCGTCGCCTTGGTGTCAGACGCCTGGATGAGATGCTGGTAGAGCGCCTCCATCTCGCCGCGTGCCTGTTCGCGGCTCACGCCCGGCGCGAGCCGGACAACGACGTCGAGCCAGAACGCATTGATCGACGTGAGATACATGCCGGGATAACCGATGAGCGCCGCGTGCGAGGCGGTGATCCACACGTCGCCGGCCTCGGTGTCCACGCCGTGAAAGTCGGGCGGCGCGACGCCGATGATGGTGTACTCATGTCCGTCGAGCACGATCGGTTTGCCGAGCACGGCCGGATCGCCGCCGTAGGCGCGCTGCCAGTAGGCGTGGCTCAACACGGCGGTCGGCGGGCTGCCCGGGCCCGCGTCATCCTCGGCGGCGAAGAAGCGTCCGAGTGATGGCGCGACCTCGAGCACCGAGAAGTAGTTGCCGGACACGAGGAACCCATCGACGTGCCGGGCCGCGCTGCCGAGCCCGGCGCTCAGGCCTAACGACGAGAACATGGCCACGCCGGACAGCGTTCGCGCGCCGTCCCGCCACTGGCGGAACGCGGGGTACGAGACGGTCGGCGAGTTGTTCATCATCACGTACCTGGACTGCTCGTTCACGTACGGTCGGACGATGTCGCCCGGATGTCCGACGCCCGGCGGGGGCCGGAAGAAGAGCGAGTCGACGATGCCGAACACGGTGGTCGTGGCGCCGATGCCTAACGCAAGGCAGAGCACGGCGGCCGCGGTGAAGCCCGGGGTCCGGCGGAGGGAACGAACGGCGTACGTGAGATCGGACACGGAATCCTCGTCCTCGGGAAGCGGCGGCTGGCGCCGCCTTGGGGAAGCGGTTCCCGTGGGGGAAAAAACGGCGGCCTAACGGCCGCCGTTCGGGAATGGGGCGGGGGCCGGGCCGTCCGACCGTTCCCCGGGGCGGCCTATGGCCGCCCCGCGTCCCCGTTCCCCAAGGCGGCGCCAGCCGCCGCTCCCCCGCCGTTAGAAGCCGCTTTCGCGAAGCTGCGACTCGTCGTGCTGTTCCTTGGCGCCCGTCTCGTCTTCCACCACGCGGCCGTCGAATAGGTGGATCGACCGGTCAGCGTGCGCGGCATAGCGCGGATCGTGCGTCACCATGATGATCGTCGCGCCCTGGCGGTGCAGGTCGCGCAGCAACTCCATCACCGCTTCACCGTTTGTCGAGTCCAGGTTTCCCGTGGGCTCGTCGGCGAGGAGAATCAAGGGATCGCCGGCCACGGCGCGCGCGACGGCGACGCGCTGCTGCTGACCGCCGGAGAGCTGCGACGGGTAGTGTTTCACACGGTGCGACATCCCGACCTTTTCCAACGCCTCGAGCACTCGCTTCCGGCGCTCGGTGGAATCCATCCCGCGATACGTGAGCGGCAGCTCCACGTTCTCGTACACCGTGAGGTCGCCGATCAGATTGAACGCCTGAAAGATGAAGCCGATCTGGCGATTCCGAACGCGCGCCCGCTGGCTCGCCGTTAGGCCCGCCACCGGCTGCCCGTCGAGCAGGTATTCGCCCTGCGTCGGCGTGTCGAGCAGGCCCAAAATCGAGAGCAGCGTCGTCTTTCCGCAACCGGACGGACCGGCGATGGCCAGATACTCGCCCGGTGGCACCTCGAGGTGCACGCCCGCCAGCGCGTGCGTCTCGACTTCATCGGTATAGAAGATCTTCGCGATCGCGTCGAGACGGATGAGCGCCTTCCCGTCCGATGCGGGCGACGTGAAAGAGCCAGCCGCGGAAGAGGCGGAGCCGGGAGTTGGCGAAGCGGAGTCCATGGGAGGCGGGGGTCGAGGTTGGGGTGTTGACTGCGAGAGACCTAGTGCAACCGGACGCGGTCGTGCGAGTCCCACTGCGACATGTCGGAAATGATTACCTTGTCGCCGACGTTGAGACCTTGCACCACTTCGATGGTCGTGACTGAGGCGCGGCCTAACTTCACGTTCACGCGGGTCGCTTCCTTGCCGTCGGGCGTCAGCTTGAACAGGCCAACCGTGCTTTCGGGTTGTCCATACGCCGGGCGTCCAACGTACAACACGTTCTTGAGGCGCTCCACTTCGATCGTGCCGTCGACGCTCAGGTCGGGGCGCGCACCCGGCGGCAGCGGTCCGTCGAGCGCGACATCGACACCCACCGTGCCCGACTGCGCCGACGACTCGATGCGTGTGACATGTCCTTCGACGATTCCGTTGCGCAGGTCCACCGAGCACGGCTGGTTGTTCTGTACATCGGCTGCCTGATTCTCGGGAATACGGAGCTCGGCCTTGAGCTTTCCGGGCTGTGCAACTTTGAGGAGGAGCGTCCCCGGCTGCACCCACTGTCCGGGCTGAAGATCCATGTCCTGAATGACGCCATCCGACCCGGCTCGAACCTGCATCGATTCCACCCGCTTCTTCTGGAAATCCGAGATCGCCCTGAGCCGGTCGATTTGCTGCTGCTGCAGCTTCAACTGCTCGTCGATAGTCTTGGACATCACATCGAGCCGTTGGGTTTCCACCTTGAACGAAGTTTCTGAGGCCGCGGCCTTGTCTTTGGCGTTGGCCGCGTCTTGCGGGGAGATGAGACCCTTGGCGAGCAAGGCGCCCGACACGTCGGCCTGCCGCTTGTCCGTCTGGTATGTGTTCTGTGCGGTGGCGACGACGCCTTCCTCGTTAAGGCGCTGCGTTTCGAGCGTCGTCTTGAGGCTGGCCATGGCCGCCTCGGCCGCACTCAGCTGCTGGTCGGCGTTCAGTGCTTCGAGTGTAACGTCCGGGTTCGACATCGAGAGGATCAGCGTGTTCGCTTGGACCTTGGCAGGGGGGCGCACGTAGATCTGGTCGATGCGGCCGCCGGTGAGGGCGGAGATCCACAAGATCTGGTCGGGCACCAGGGTGCCGGGTCCACGAACCTGGCGCACCATCTCGCCGCGTCGCACCGTGTCGATCATGAGCGTTGCTCGATCGACGGGAGGCGCTGCAGGTCCGAGGCGGCTCAGCGCAGCGGTGATGATCACGACGGCGAGGACGCCGGCGCCGATTAGGATGTTGCGCTTTTTCTTGCTAGGTGGTTCGCGCGGAATGTCCACGGGTCGCTGACTCGGATGGTTCACAGGCGCCGCTAGAATAGCGGCCTTCGCTCAATCCCATACGGGAAGGAGCGTGCCCGGGTGACAGATTGGACAATCGCTTATCAGTCAATGGTTTGTCCAGCCGGCACCGCCGATTTTCGAAAGGCAGGTGCCCGCCAATGGGAATGCATGTCCCACAATCGGACACGTCTGGTTAGGCGAGCTCTTCAATGGGTGGTATGCGTCGCTATCTGCGGCTCCGCACCCATGGTGCCGCTTGCGGCGCAAACCGTCGCGGCTGCCGACTCGGGCGCGAGCGGCGTTCGCGTGTGTATGGGTGGAGACGTGTCGTTGGGCACGAACCTCGACACGACATGGGTCGATCGCACCGCGAAGTGGATGCGACGTCGCCCGCGGGCGCTCCCCGAACCATCGCGTTTGTTAGCTCCGCTCGTGCCGATGCTCAATGGCGCCGATTTGGTGATGGTGAACTTGGAGGGCGCGGTAGGCGAGGACGCTCCTGGCGACACGGCGGCGGCGTCGGCAGCAAAGTGCCGTGCACCAGCGCGCTGCTATGCGCTCCGCATGCCCGCGTCAGCGGGCCCCGCGCTTCGGCATTTGCGCGATAGCGGTCAAGTCGTGGCCAACGTGGCGAACAATCATTCGCGCGATGCCGGCGTGATTGGTCTCTCGCGAACGCTGGACGTGCTGCGCGAGTCCGGCGTGTACGTGACCGGCGCCGACACGTTGGCGACACCGGTGATCACGTCGCGCGGCGACACGGTGGCGTTCCTCGGCTTCGGCAGCTCCGGCGAGCCCGACGCACGCAATCTGAATGCGGTGCGCCGCCACGTGTCGCGCGCCGCGTCCCGCTATCCGCGTTTGGTCGTGACGATGCACCTGGGCGCCGAGGGCGTTGGCGCGCAGCGGACGCGTGACACGATGGAGACGTATCTCGACGAGCGTCGCGGGAACCCGGTGGCGTTCGCGCACGCCGCGGTGGATGCGGGCGCCGCGCTCGTCGTTGGGCATGGGCCGCACGTGGTGCGCGCACTCGAATGGCGGCACGGCGCGCTGATCGCCTACTCGTTAGGCAACCTGGTCACGTACGGTCCGTTCGCGCTCGGGAGTCCGCTCGACCGCGGCGCGCTTCTGTGCGCGACGCTGGACCCGCGCGGCGCGGTGCGCGATGCGCGGCTCGTGTCCACGCGACAGCGCGCGCCGGGATGGGTGCGCGCGGATCGCAGCCAACGCGCGGCGGCGTTGGCGGATTCGTTGTCGCGTTTGGATTTTCCGGCGACGGGCGCGCGCGTGTTGGTCGAAGCGACGGTGCGCAAACCCTGACGGCAGGGAACGGGGAAGCGAGCGCTTTCCTCTTCCCTGTTCTCAGTGGTACGGGTACGCGTCGTCCAACGACATCGCGGAGTCGCCGAGCGCGAGGCGACGCACGCCCTGCCAGGGCTTGATGCCGCGGGCCGGCGCGCGGAGCAGCGCGGTCTCGATCACGCGTCCTGCTTTGGTGCTCGCATGGATGAAGCGTCCGTTCCCGACATAAATCCCAATGTGCGAGATCCTCAAGCCGCGTCCGAACGTGAGCAGGTCGCCGGGAAGCAATTGCGAGGTGTCCCTGGCGACGGCCTCCCCAATCCTCGCCTGCATGCGCGCGGTGCGTGGAATGTCGATGTGGAGAATGCTCGCGATGTACTTGACCAACCCACTGCAATCGAATCCGCGGCGCGGCGACGAGCCCCCGAACACGTAGCGTCTGCCCAACTGCTCGCGCGCCAGCGCGACGATCGAATCGCCGAGTGTGAACGCAGAGTGGCTGAAGCTGGCGAAGGGTCTGGACTCGTCGACTGGAGGCGTCGTGCGCACACCGTCCTGCGCGCGCAGCGTCGCGGGGCCGGCAACGAGCGCGGCTGCGACGATCGCGACAACAGCGACGACGGGGTGTGGGCGACGCGGCATCTCGATCGAGTGAGCGGTGTACAGAGTGCGTGCATGTGCTCGAACAGACGAGTGCGCGCATGTTCGAGCAACTGCGCGGCGGAGGCATCGTAACGCGCACCGGGATGCGCGTCAATGTTGCCAGGTCTGTGCCGCGGCGGCGTCGCATGGCGCAAGACCTTTGACGGAGACCTTTCGCTCCGTCGCTCGATGACCGAATTTTGGCACTGGATGAACCCGCACTTCTCGACTCGACGAGGCCTACGTGAACATCGATCGCCTGCTCTGTCCGCTCCGTCGCGCCATTGTGGCAATCGCATTTCTCACCGTTGGGCATCTCCCGTCGTTGCCGGCACAGGCAACGACACGCACGCCTCCGGAACGCATCCGTAAGGAGCCGCCGCGTGTCGCGGTGCCGCTCGGCCCGGCGAAATACGTGAAAGAGGCCGGCACGATGTGGACGTTCGATGCGCCGCCGTACGAGTACTGGAAGCAGACGTATGGGTTCACGCCGGACGCGACGTGGCTCACGCACGTGCGGCTCGCCTCGGTGCGGTTGCCGGGTTGCTCGGCGTCGTTCGTGTCGGCGCGCGGATTGGTGCTGACGAACCATCACTGCGCGCGCGCGTGCGTCGCATCGGCGTCGCCCGCGGACACGAACTACAACACCACCGGGTTCGTGGCGTCGACCATCGCCGACGAGCGCAAGTGTTCGACGCTGTACGTGGACCAACTGCAGTCGATCGAGGACGTGACGTCGCGCATCCGCGGCGCCGTGACGGCGAAGACGCCCGACGCACAAGTGGCGCAGCGCGACTCGGCGATCGCCGGCGTGCAGAACGAATGTCAGGCCGCCACGCATCTGCGCTGCGAAGTGGTGACGCTGTATGAAGGCGGGATGTATTCGCTCTACCGCTACCAGCGTTTCACCGACGTTCGGCTGGTGATGGTGCCCGAAGAGGAAGCGGCGTTCTTCGGCGGCGATCCGGACAACTTCACGTATCCGCGATACGACCTCGACATGGCGCTGCTGCGCGTCTATCAGAACGACTCGCCGATGGTGGTGACCGACTATCTCAAGTGGAGCAAGTCGGGCGCGCGAGACGGCGATTTGGTATTCGTGACGGGGAATCCGGGATCGACGGGCCGGTTGCTCACGCTGGCGCAAATGCAGTACCTCCGCGACGTCGAGTACCCGTTCACGCTTGCCGCGTTCGACCGCGCGATGACGATGCTCAACGCATTGAGCGCGCAGAGCGCGGAGAATCAGCGCAAGTACGAGAACCTGATCTTCGGTATCGCCAACTCGAAGAAGGCGATCACGGGATATCGCGCGGGCTTGCTCGATTCGACGATCATGTCGCGGAAAGCGTCGTTCGAGCGCGATCTGCGGGCGCGCGTGGATGCCGATCCGGCGCTGCGTCCCAAGTACAGCAGTGCGTGGACCGAGATTGCGAACGCGGAGCGACAGCGCACCGCGATGGCGGCGCAAGCCAACTACTACGGATTCAGCTTCAATCCGCCGTTCGGCTCGCAACTGCTCAACTGGGCAGGCGCCTTGGTGCGTGTTCCAGCCGAAAGTGCGTTGGCCGACGCGAAGCGGTTGCCGCAGTACCGCGGCGCCGGCTTGGCGAGGATCCGCCACGGGCTGTTGGTGGACCAACCTATTGATACGTCCACCGAGCGTCTCGAGCTGACGTCCTTCCTCAAGGCCGTGCAGCAAGTGCTTCCGCCTAACGATCCGTATCGCCTTGTGGTGTTGGGCGTGCGCGCGCCGGAAGACGTAGCGGCGTCGCTCATGTCGGGCACCAAGCTGGAGTCGCTCACCGCGCGCCAGGCGCTGGTGGATGGCGGCAGCGCGGCGATCGACACGTCGGCCGATCCCATGATCGTGCTGGCGCGCAAGATCCTTCCGTTAGCCGACCAGGCGCAGATGGCGCAGGCCCGGCTCAACGACATCATCTCGGCGAACACGGACAAGGTCGGACAGGCCTTGTTCGCCGTGTACAACACCAAGCTGCCTCCCGACGCGACGTTCTCGCTCCGCATCAGCGACGGCGTGGTGAAGGGCTATCCGTACAACGGCACGATCGCGCCGTACAAGACCACGTTCTACGGCATATTCGCGCACGCGTCCGAGTTCGACGACAAGGCGCCGTTTCATCTTCCGGACCGGTGGATGCAGCAACGTCTCAAGATGGACCTTACGACGCCGCTCGATTTCGTGTCGACCAACGACATCATCGGCGGCAATTCCGGCAGCCCGGTGATCAATCGCGACGGCGAACTGGTGGGCCTCATCTTCGACGGCAACATCGAATCGCTGCCTAACCGGTTCATCTTCACCGATGATGCGGCGCGGTCGGTGAGCGTGTCGTCGCGGGCCATCATCGAAGCGCTCCGGAACGTGTACGAATCGGCGAGATTGGCGGACGAGCTTGAGGGGAAATAAGTCGATCTCGAGACGGGGCGGGGCAGCGAATTCTGTCCCGCCCCTTTCGCCGCCGGGCTGCGCCGTTTTTCTTCCTCGTCTCTCCAACTCGTTTTCGCATGGCGCAGCCGATGGCTCCCGTAGTTGCAGAGGGCCGCGCGCCGGCGGCGCCGGGGGTCTCGACGCCCGCGCCCCGGTGGGTGGAGTTCGTGCTGTTGTGCGCTGTGGCGGCCGTGACGTTCGGCATCGCGCGCGCAGCGGCGGAGTGGCGCGCGCCCTTGTCGCCGTCGTTCCGGATCTCGCTGGCACCGGGCCGGCTGCCGTACTACGCAGCGCTTTCCACGCTGCGCATGGTGCTCGCCTACATCGTGTCGCTCGCGTTCTCGCTCGCGTACGCGCGGTTCGCGGCCTCCAGCAAGGCGGCCGAGCGCGTCATGCTACCGTTGCTCGACATTTTGCAGAGCATTCCGATTCTATCGTTCATGCCGGGCGTCGTGCTCGGTCTCGTGGCGTTGTTCCCGGGTCGGACGCTCGGTCTCGAGCTCGCGGCGGTGATTCTTATTTTCACCAGCCAAGCGTGGAATCTCGCCTTCAGCTTCCATCAATCACTCATCACGATTCCGAGCGAGCTCACGGAAGCGGCACGCATCTACCGACTCGGATTCTGGCGCAAATTCACGCGGCTGGAAGTTCCGTTCGGCGTCATCTCGCTCATCGCGAACAGCATGATGAGCTGGGCGGGCGGCTGGTTCTTTCTCATGGCCAGCGAGCAGTTCGCCGTGGGCGACGGCAGCTTGCGACTGCCGGGGCTGGGTTCGTACCTCGCCGCCGCCGCCGACGCCGGAAATACTCGCGCGCTCGTGTTCGGCTTGTTGACGCTGGTTGTCGTGATCGTGCTGCTCGACCAGATCCTGTGGCGGCCGCTGTTGGCGTGGTCGGACCGATTCAAGTTCGAGAATGCGGGGAGCGACGCGCCGACATCGCGCGTGCTGGACTTGCTTCGCGGGTCGCGGCTCGTGGATGCGCTGCGCTCGCGCGTGCTGCGGCCGGCGGCGCGCCGCATCGATCTCGCGTTCAGCGGATCGCCCAACGGAGACTCGCCGGCGGCGGAAGCGGGCGCGGCGGCGCCGGGCCATCGTCGCGCGCGACGCGCCGGGGGAATCGTCGCCCTCTCATTGGCGGCCGTGGCGGTGGCATGGGGCGTCGCACTCGCGGCGCACACGCTCGCCGGCCTAACGCGCGGCGATTGGGCTCGCGTGGGCGTGAGCGCGGCGGCGACGCTCGGGCGCACCACCATCGCGCTCGTGGTGGCCGCGGCCTGGACGGTGCCGGCGGGCGTCGCCATCGGTACGAATCCGCGTTGGGCGAGGCGTCTGCAACCGATCGTCCAGATCACGGCCTCGATTCCGGCGACGGCGGTGTTTCCGGTGTTGTTGCTGGCCCTGCTCACGATTCCGGGCGGTCTCAACGTGGCCGCGGTGGCGCTCATGCTGCTCGGCACCCAATGGTACGTGCTCTTCAACGTGATTGCCGGCGCGATGGCGATCCCGTCCGATCTCAAGGAGGCGGCGACGATGTATCACGTCGTGGGCTGGCGCCGCTGGAAGACGCTCATCCTTCCTGCCATCTTCCCGTATCTCGTGACGGGGATGATCACTGCCACCGGCGGTGCCTGGAACGCGAGCATCGTGGCCGAGTACGTCACGTTCGCGGGACACACCACGAGCACCACGGGATTGGGCGCGCTCATCGCGGGAGCGGCGGAGCACAGCAACTTTCCGCTCCTGCTTGCGGGCACGCTGGTGATGGCGGGCATCGTGATCATCATCAACCGTCTGCTCTGGCGCCGTCTCTACGGCTACGCGGAAACACGATTCCGACTCGGCTGACACGCGGATAAGGATTTTCGATGGCAACCACCTCGCGCGCGCTCGCACCGAAACCGCCCGGCACGGTTTTGCTCGCGGCCGAAGGCGTGCGCAAGTTCTTCAGCAACGACACGGCGCCGGTGCTCGAACGTATCGACCTCGAGCTGCGCGAGAACGAATTCGTGGCGCTGCTCGGACCATCGGGCTCGGGCAAGTCGACGTTGTTGCGCATTCTCGCCGGGCTGCTGCAGCCATCCGAGGGGCGCGTCCTCGCACACGGCGCGCCGCTCCACGGGCCGAACCGACAAATCGCGATCGTCTTCCAGCAGTTCGCGCTGTTCCCATGGCTCACCGTGTTCCAGAACGTGGAGTTAGGCCTGTTGGCCACCGACGTGCCGGAAGCCGAGCGCCGCGAGCGCGCGCTCCGGGCGATCGACTTGATCGGACTGGACGGATTCGAGGAAGCGTTCCCCAAAGAGCTCTCGGGCGGCATGAAACAACGCGTCGGCTTCGCGCGCGCGCTGGTGGTGCAGCCCGAGATCCTGTTCATGGACGAGCCCTTCTCCGCGCTCGATGTCCTCACGGCGGAAACGCTGCGCGGCGAGCTCCGCGATATGTGGTCGGACAGCGCAATGCCGACCAAGTCGGTGCTCATGGTGACGCACAACATCGACGAGGCGGTGTCCATGGCGGATCGCATTCTCGTGTTCGGCGCCAATCCGGGTCGCGTGCGCGTGGAGCTCAAAGGACTGCGCGCGGCGGAGCGGCGCGACAAGAGTCCGGCGCGAACGCGACTGGTGGATGCGATCTATCAGGTGATCACGAATCCGGAGGAAGACGCGGAGCAGTTGGTGGAGCAGTACATCGCGCGGACGCCGGCGCGGCAGCGTCGGAAGGCGGAACCGGCGCGTCCGCGGCGGTATCAGGCGTTGCCCGACGTGAGCATCGACGATCTCACGGGTTTCGTGCAGTATCTGTCGGGCATCGGGAACTCCGGCACGTTGAGCGACCTGGCGCGCGATCTGCAGATGCGCGGCGAAGTGCTCATCCGCATTGCGGAAGCCACGGACCTCCTGGGGTTCGCCGACATCCAGGAGCGGAGCGTGTACCTCACTCCGTTAGGCCAACGGTTCGCGCCGCTGGAGCTCGACGCGCAGAAAGCGTTGTTCCGCCACGCCGTGCTCGACCACCTGTCGCTCATGCGTGAGATCGTGCACCGTCTGGAGTCGAGCGCCACCCACGTCTTGCTGGCCGAGGAGGTCTTGGCGGAGCTCGAGACGTCGTTCACGCGCGCCGAAGCGCGGCGCCAATTCGAGACGCTCATCGACTGGGGCCGGTACGCGGAATTGTTCAGCTACGACGACGTGGAAGGCGAGCTGCGCTTGGACGAAGAGCACTTCAATGCGTGAGGCCGGCGGCCGCGCAGGGACCGACTACCCGGGATCGACCAATGCCTAACGAGACGGCGGGCTGGCCGGCGTCGCGCCGGCTGTTGCTGTTGAGCAACTCGCGTGACGTGGACGGCCGCGTGCTCGTGTACGCGCGCCCGGCTCTCGAGGAGGCGCTCGCCGGGGTGTCGCAGGCGGCGTTCGTGCCGTTCGCGGCGGTGTCGTTCTCCCTCGACGTGTACGCGGAACGCGTGCACGAGATCTTCACCACGTTAGGCGTGGACGCGGAGTCGGTGCACCATGCCGCCGACCCGGCGGCCGCGGTGCGCCGCAGCGGCGCGATCATCGTCGGCGGCGGCAACACGTTCCAGTTGCTGCGCCGCCTCGCTGCCACCGGCCTGCTCGCCGTCATTCGCGAGCGCGTTCAGGCGGGCGTCCCGTACGTCGGCTGGAGCGCGGGGTCGGTGGTGGCATGCCCGACCATTTCCACGACCAACGACATGCCCATCGCTGAACCTCCGGGTCTCGGCGCGCTGGGACTGGTACCATTCCAGATCAACGCGCATTACACGGACTTCCATCCGCCGGGCCATCAGGGTGAGACGCGCGCCGAACGCATCGCGGAGTTCCTGGTGCTCCATCCGCGCGTGCCCGTGGTTGGACTCCGCGAAGGCAGCGCGCTGCGCGTGTCCGGCGGCACGGTGGAATTGACGGGTCGCACAGCCGGCGGTGCCGGCGCGCGCGTGTTCACGAGCGGCCGCGAACCACTGGATTACCCACCGGGCTCCGATCTCTCGTTCCTCCTCGCCGCGCCCGACGCGGCGGTGGAGGCTGTGCCCGCGTGGCAATGATGCAGAACCGTCGGCCTTTTCCCGGGAGACAACGGATGATCGCTCGCGTGATTCGGGTGTGCATCACCACCGCGGCGTGCGCGGTTGCGTGCGCGGTTGCGGGCGCGCACGGCGCCCTCGCGCAGAGCGACACGTCGACTGCCCAGTTAGGCCTGGACCGCGTGGGGTCGTACCTGAGTTACACCACCGTGGAGCATGCCCGGAACGGCTGGGAATTGGGTGGCGACGTCGACTTGGGCTCCGTGTTCACGCCCAAGCTTCACCTCGTGGCCGAGGCCAACTATTTGCACGCCGACCTTCATCGCTTCGAGCCGGGCGCAGTGGCCATTCCGGGCTCGTTCCGCGATTTCAGCGTCAGCGTGGCGGCGCGGTACTCGGTTGCGCACGTCAAACGGTTCGAGCCGTATGTCGGCGCTGGCATCGGCGTCCACTTTCTCGGCACCGACATTGCACGGACGCAACCGATACACGATGACTACACCGGCGCGAAACTCGGCGGCGAGTATTTTCTCGGCGTGTCGTACGACCTCACGCGCCGTTGGGCACTCTATGGGGAAGTGCGTCGCATGGAAGTGCCTCCGGCGTCGCGGGTCACGTATCGCCTGGGATTCTTTGTGCGCCTCTAGCGTCGCGTCCTGAGGGGAGGGCGACACGTCATGGATCGCAGGGCCGTGATGCGCACCGACGTGGTGGTGGAACTCGACGACGCGCACCTCGACGCGCTCTTGAGCGTACCGGCCGGGGCGCGCGGGATGGTGCTGTTCGCTCACGGCAGCGGCAGCGGTCGCGCCAGCCCGCGCAACGCGATGGTCGCCCACGTGCTCGAGGACGCGGGGCTGGCCACATTGCTCACTGATCTGCTTACCGCCGACGAGCAGGCACAGGATGCGCGCACGGGCCTCCTCAGATTCGACATCGAGCTGCTTGGCGCCCGCGTGTTAGGCGCGTCCGCGTGGTTGCGCGCGCGTCCGGTGTCGTCGGAGCTCGCGCTCGGGTACGTCGGCGCGAGTACGGGAGCGGCGGCCGCCCTCCACGCTGCCTCCGAGAACCACGACGTGTTCGCCGTGGTGTCGCGCGGCGGACGGCCGGATCTGGCCCGCGATTGTCTCAAGGCTGTGCGCGCGCCGTCACTCTTGATCGTGGGCGGGAACGACGTGCCGATCATTCCGCTCAACGAAGAGGCGTGCCGCCTGCTCGGCGCGTCGGCGGAGCTGGTGGTCGTTCCGGGCGCGACACACCTGTTCGAAGAGGCCGGCGCGCTCGAGCAGGTTGCTCGTCTCTCCTGCGACTGGTTCCTGAACCACCTGCCTCCCGCGCCCGGAGCCTAACGTGCCGTTCGTCGACCGCGCCGACGCCGGACGGCAGCTCGGCGCGACGCTGATCGCGCGGTTGCCGCACCTCAAGGACCAGCGACCGATCGTACTCGGGATTCCGCGCGGCGGCGTGATCATTGGCCGCGAGGTGGCGCGCGCGCTCGCCGCTCCGCTGGATGTGATCGTGGCTCGAAAGTTAGGCGCGCCCGGCCAGGAGGAGTTGGGCATCGGGGCGGTCGCGCCGGATGGCACGCGCGTGCTCGACGATGACATCGTGACGGCGCTGGCGGTGACCGATGCATACATCGACGACGTCACCCGCCGCGAGCGCGCGGAGCTCGAGCGGCGGATGCGGCGCTTCCGCGGCGATCGCCCGTCGCCCAGTCTCGCGGGCCGCGCCGTGATCCTCGCCGACGACGGCCTGGCGACGGGAGTCACCGCGCGCGCCGCCCTGGCCGCCGTCCGTCGCGCGCGTCCCGGTTCGCTGGTGTTCGCCGCGCCCGTCTGCTCGCGCGACGGCTGCGATGCCCTGATGGCCGGCGGCTACCTGGTGGTCTGTGTGGAAGCGCCGGCCGATTTCCGCGGCGTGGGCGAGTGGTACGTGGATTTCGAGCAAGTGAGCGACGAGACGGTGGTCGACGTGCTGCGTCGGGCCGCCGCAGGCGCAGACTAACGGAACACCGTCACGCGCCCGCCGGTTCCTGTTGCGTTAGGCAGTGCAGGGTGCCCAGTCCCCACACCAGGTCCACGGCGTGGATGCCGACGATGGAGCGCGTCGGGAAGAGCGCCGCGAGCGTCTCGAGCGCCTCGCGATCGCGGCGATCGTTGAAGGTCGGCACCATCACCGTGTCGTTGCCAATGTAGAAATTGGCGTAGCTCGCCGGCAAGCGCTCGCCGTCCATCATGACGGGCCGCGGAAACGGCAGCGTGACGACGCGCAGGCCGCCCGGAACGTGGCGTGCCGCGAGCTCGAGTCGCCGCCGGTTGTCCGCCGATGGCTCGTGATTCGCGTCCGCCGGATCCGCCTCGTACGCCAGCACCACCGTATGCTCGTCGGTGAACCGCGCCACATCGTCGATGTGTCCGTGCGTGTCGTCGCCCACGCAGCTCCTGCCTAACCAAATCGTGCGGTCGATCCCCAGGTATTGCGCGAACGCGCGCTCGTATCCCTCGCGGTCGAGCCCCGGGTTCCGCACCTGCACCGGCGACAACAACCATTCTTCGGTGACCAGCAGCACTCCAGCGCCGTTCGTCTCGATGCCGCCGCCTTCGAGCACGAGCGGCGCCCCGGTGTCGGGCCGCACCGCGTGGCGGATGGGCAACGTGCCTAACTGTGCGATGCGCTCGGCGACGCGCGCGTCACGCGCAAAGTTGTCGTACTTGGCCCACGCGTTGAACGACCAGCCCACCCACTCGACGCGCCCATCGTCGAGCCGCACTGCCGTGGGCCCCGAGTCCCTCGTCCACACGCGATCGGTGGGCACCAGATGGAGCCGCACCCGACGCATGTCGACCCCCTGCGCGTCGAGCACGCGTCGCGCTTCGTCGCGCACGATTTCGTCGGAGCACAGTATTTCGACAATTTCGCCCGACTGTAGCACCCGCACGATCTCGGCGTAGACCCATGGAATGGTTTCGAATTTCCCGGGCCAGTCAGGGGCGTGGTGCGGCCAGGCGAGCCAGGTGGCGCGGTGGCGAGACCACTCGCCAGGGAAGCGGCCGCCGGAGGCGGCCTGAGGGAAGCGGGCTTCGCCCTTTGGGAACGGGGAACGGGGCGGGGGCGAGGGCATCGAGTGGTGAAATGGTTCGATGGCTAGAGCTGGGTTTTGATGACGCAGCTGCAAGGCTGCGAAACAAAGTTAGGCGGCAACGGCACACAGCGGTCCATGCGGATTCATGACTATCGCGATCTCATCGTCTGGCAGAAGTCTGTCGACCTCACGGAGCTCGTGTATCAGATCGTACAGCGGTTCCCGGCTCACGAGCGCTATGGCCTCTCCGCGCAGGCTACGCGAGCGGCCATCTCGGTGGCCTCGAACATCGCGGACGGCAACGCGTTCCAGCATCGCTCTCAGTACATCTACTACTTGGATGTCGCGCGCGGATCGTTGTACGAACTCGCCACCCAACTCGAAATCGCCACCCGCCTAACGTACATCTCGCTTGCCGACTCGCCTGACGCGTTCTCGAAGATCGATTCGATAAGCCGCATGCTGCTCCGACTCCGCACCCGTCTCCGTGCCACCGCGCCGAGTCAGGCCACCCGCCCCGTTCCCCGTTCCCCAAGGGCGAAGCCCGCTTCCCCAAGGCCGCCTCCGGCGGCCGCTTCCCTCACCCCAGGTATCGCTCCATGATCCCGCCATACGCATCAATCCTTCTATCTCGCAAAAACGGCCAATTCCTCCGCGTGTACTCGATCCGCTTCGGATCACACTCGGCGATCAATATGTCGGGTGACGTGCCGGATTCGACAATCAGTTGGCCGAACGGGTCGCATACGAAAGAATGACCAAAGAACTCGATACCATCGGTTCCCGGCTCGGCTTCGAATCCAACGCGATTCACGGCGGCAACGTACACACCGTTCGCGATCGCATGCGCGCGCTGCGCGGTGCGCCACGCGTCGGCCTGCGCGGCACCCCATTCCTGCTTTTCCCTGGGATGCCAGCCAATCGCCGTCGGATAAAGCAAAATCTGCGCGCCCATGAGACTCGTGATGCGCGCGGCTTCTGGATACCACTGGTCCCAACAGATCAACACACCAATCGTCGCGAAGCGCGTGCGAAATACGCGAAACCCAGATGCCGGACGCGCCTCGTCGTGCTGATAGATCTCACCTGGCGTGAAGTAGTACTTCTCGTGATACAATGGGTCGTCTGGTATGTGCATCTTGCGATACACACCCAAGAGCGTGCCGTCGGCGTCGATCACCGCCGCCGAATTGTGATACAGCCCCGGACCGCGCTTCTCGAAGATCGGAACCACGATCACGATGCCTAACTCCAGCGCCGCTCGCTGCATCCGCTCCACCGTCGGCCCCGGTATCGGCTCGGCGAGGTCGAACCGCTCGGCGTCCGTCACCTTGCAGAAGTATGGCGCGTTGAAAAGCTCCTGCAGACAGATGATCTGCGCGCCACGACCGGCCGCCTCGCGCATGCCTCGCTCGGCAGCATCTACTGTTTCGGCGACGCTCGCCGATACGGCCTGCTGGATCAGCCCAACCGTGAACACAGGATTTGCCATGGCAGAAATGTAAGAGCGAGGGAAGCGCTACTCTTTGAGACGACGCAACGAGCCCGCGATCGCTTCGAATGCCACCGCCGGCGTGAGACGCGCGCGCCGCTCGGAAACCGGTGGTCCGCACACGGCGATCACCACGTCCATCACATTCGTCGACGTCAGCTCCGTGCGCAAAAGCGCGTCAGCCGCGTCGAGCGATGCGTACGAGTCGTGTCGTTCGAGATCGCGTGCCGGATCCCGGCCCGCTCGCTCAATCGTGCGCCACGTGTCTCGCATGACGATCGCGCCCGCCGCATCGGTGTCGCCGTCACGACCATCGGTGCCGGCCGCGAGAAGCGCAGCCTCTGACACACCCGCCGTCGCCGCAAGCTCGCGCGCCGCCGAGAGCGCCAGCTCCTGACAGCGGCCGCCGCGACCGTGCTCGCGACCAAGGGTCACCGTCGTCTCTCCCCCCCATATGAGACAGGTGCGTCCCGTTCTTCCGGACAGGGACGTCGCATCAGCCGCGCAATAGCTTCCCAACGTCGCGATGAGCCGACGGCCGACGACGGCTGCTTCACCGGCGAGCGCAGTCCCCAGCACACGCGGCTCATAGCCGAACGCACGGGCACGCGCCTCGATCGCTTCGAGCGCGACACGATTGCTGGCGATGATGCGCCTTTCGACGTGAGCAAAGGCTGCGTCGCCGGCTTTCGGTGTCTCCAACGACGGATCACGCTCAGCGCCGTTCACAGAGCGCTTCATGGAAAGTGGGAGCTCCTCCCACAATCCAGCGGCGTCGAGCATCTGGTGGATTTGCGCGGCGGTGCTCGGATCGGGCACACACGGCCCCGAACCGATCGCCGCCAGATCGTCTCCGATCACATCGGACACGATGTAGTTGCGAACACGCGCGGGCGCGAGCGCCACGGCCAATCGCCCTGCGCCCCAACGGGAGAACCGCTTGCGTATGAGATTCATCTGCGCGATGTCGAGCCCGGCGCCAAACAGCCGGTCGTACAGCTCGAACAACTCGTCGGGACGGATGTGTCCCTCCGGCGCGGCCATGAGACTCGTCGCGCCGCCCGAGAGCAGCACCCACACGTCATCGCCCTCGCGCACGCGACTCGCCATCGCTGCGATGCGCGCGGCCGCCTCGAGCGACCCCGCACCCGGCACCGGATGGTCGCCCACCCGCACGTCGATCGCCGGATGCGGCGACGCTGCGTCGTTAGGCGCGACGATCACGCCGCCGGCCGGTGCGCGGTTCCATTCCGCGAGCACCGTCGCGGCCGCAAGGACCATGGGATGCGCCGCCTTGCCGATCGCCAGAATCCAGACCCGACGCCCGCGCTCCGACACCGGAATGCGCTCGAGCGCCGTACGCAGCGCCGCGCCGGGCGCGACCGCTTGCACTGCCGCCCAGTACAACGCAGTCAGCGCGCCACGCGCGTCTTGCGGCACGTCCGTGGAAGCCGATCGATCCATTGGTGATTTCACGCTTCGAATGATCGCGCATCGCCCTTCACCGCGCGAGTGCGCGCGCGCGCGACGCGACGATCGCACCACACTCTCGACTCAGCGCGAGGCCTGACTATGCCCGGACGCAACGCCTTGTTCGTTCCCGGTCCGACGAACACGCCCGACCGGATTCTGCGCGCGATGCACCGGGCGATGGAAGATCATCGCTCGTCGTCGTTCCCCGCACTCACGCTGCCCATTCTCGCCGACCTCCGTCGCGTGTTCAAGACGGAAGACGGACAGTGCTTCGTGTTCCCGGCCACGGGCACAGGCATGTGGGAGACGGCGCTCGTGAACACGCTGTCGCCGGGCGATCGTCTGCTCGCACCCCGCTATGGACAGTTCAGTCACCTGTTCATCGATTGCGCCCAACGACTCGGCCTGCGCGTGGACGTGCAAGATGAGGAGTGGGGAGCCGGCGCGAATCCCGACCGTATCGAGGACGCGCTGCGAGCGGACACGGCGCGGGAAATCAAGGGTGTTCTCGTGGTGCACAACGAGACGGCGACGGGCGTGACGAGCGACATCGCGGCCGTGCGTCGCGCCATCGATGCCGCCGGACATCCGGCGCTGTTGTACGTCGACACCGTGAGCGGGATGGTGAGCCTGCCGTTCGAGATGGATGCGTGGGGTGTGGACGCGGCGATCACCGGCGCGCAGAAGGGATTCATGCTGCCGGCAGGCCTCGGCTTGTTAGGCATGAGCCGCAGAGCGCTCGAGCGCCGAGCACACGCGCGCTGCGCCCGCGTGTTCTTCGACTTGGGCGACATGATCGCGGCTAACGCGAGCGGGTACTTCCCGTACACGCCGTCGATACCGCTGCTGTACGGACTGCGCGAATCGCTCGACATGGTATTCGAGGAAGGGCTCGACGCGATCCACGCCCGACATCACCGGTTGGCCGATGGGTGTCGAGCGGCCGTGGGGGCCTGGGGGATGTCGCTGTGCGCGAAGGAGTCGCGGCGGGCATCGGACACGGTGAGCGCGGTGATGGTCCCGCCCGGCATCGACGGTGCCGCCGTGGTCGACATCGCCTACCGCCGGTACGACCTTGCGTTAGGCGCTGGCCTGGGTCAGGTGGCGGGACGGCTCTTCCGCATCGGCCATTTGGGCGACCTCAACGAGCTGATGTTGCTGGGGGCGCTTGCCGGCGTGGAGATGGCGCTGTGCGACGCCGGTGTCGCCGTTCCGTTAGGCAGCGGTGTCGCCGCGGCGCAGGACGCGTTCCGCGCCACCGCGGCGCCGCT
>DATEHK010000156.1:0-8860 GCA_035279625.1 Gemmatimonadaceae bacterium | reverse complement strand
GACGTCGCCGTCAAAGTGCTGCGCCCCGAGCTCGCGGCGGTCATCGGCGCCGAGCGATTCTTAGCCGAGATCAAGACGACGGCGAACTTGCAGCATCCGCACATCCTGCCGCTGTTCGATTCGGGAGAAGCCGACGGATTGCTGTTCTACGTGATGCCGTTCGTCCAGGGCATCTCGCTGCGCGAGCGGCTAACCCGCGAGAAGCAACTGCCGGTGGCCGACGCCGTGCGCATCGCGACCGAGGTCGCCGCGGCGCTGGACTACGCACATCGCCACGGCGTGATCCATCGCGACATCAAGCCGGAAAACATCATGCTGCAGGACGGCGCCGCGCTCGTCGCCGACTTCGGCATCGCGCTCGCGGCGAGCAAGGCCGGCGCGCGGATGACCGAGACGGGCATGTCGTTAGGCACGCCGCAGTACATGTCGCCGGAGCAGGCGATGGGCGAACGCGAGCTCGATGCGCGGAGCGACGTGTACGCGCTGGGCTGTGTGACGTACGAGATGCTCATTGGCGAGCCGCCCTTTACCGGACCCACGGCGCAGGCGATCATCGCGCGAGTGATGACGGAGGAACCGCGCCGCCTCACGCTGCAGCGCAAGACCATACCGCCCGAGGTCGAGGGCGCCGTGCTGCAAGCCATCGACAAGCTGCCCGCGGACCGGTTCGCCAGCGCGGCGCAATTTGCGGACGCACTGTTGGGCCGCAGCCTAACGGTAACCACGCGCGCGGCGCCGGCCGTCACCGCGGGCTCGAAGTGGCGAACGCGCTTCTACGCAGCGAGCGTCGTCGCGGCGTTAGGCATTACGGCCGCCGTGTGGGGCTTCGCGCGCGGGCATGGCGCTCACGACCTCGTCGCGAGGCGCTACGTGTCGCTCGGCGACAGCGTGCAGGTGCAGGTCGCGCAGCACGTGGCGCTGCCGCTGGCGCTCTCGCCCGACGGGTCGCGCCTCGCCTTTTTGGGCGACACACTGTTTCGCATCTGGGTCAAACGGCGCGACGCGCTCGACGCCGTGCCGCTCGCCGGCACCGAGGGCGCGAGCTCGCCGACGTTTTCTCCGGACGGCCAGTGGATCGCCTATGTGGCCGACGGTCACTTGAAGAAGGTGCGCGCCGACGGCGGCGTGAGCATTACCATCGCCGATTCCGCCGGCCAGGGATTTGGCGAAGCGTGGCTGGATGACGGAACGTTGATCTACACCGACGGGTCGCTGCTCGGACTCAGGCGGGTGAACGAATCGGGCGGTGCGACGACGGTGGCCGTGCCGGATACCGTCTACAAGGGGCTCGCGCCGATGTTAGCCACGCCGCTGCCGCACGGGCGTGGGGTCATCTTCGTGGTGTGCGCCTCGAACTGTGTCACGATGAGCCTCAACGTGCTCGATCTCCGCACCGGCCGCACCAAGCGGCTGGTGGACAATGCGTCCGTCGGGTGGTATCTGCCTAACGGGCAGCTCGTGTACGTGCAGCCGAGCGGCGTCGCGATGGCCGTGCCGTTCGACCTGTCCACATTGTCGATCCGCGGCGCGCCCGTTCCCGTGCTGCAGGGGATCGAGATGACCCGCTATCTGCCGGAGCTCGCCTGGTCCGCATCGGGCACCTTGCTGTACGGCGTTGGATCGGCCGGCGGCGCGCTCACACTCAACGAGGCGGGTCGCGATGGCGCCGTGACGACGTTCGATTCATCGTGGAGCGGCGCGTTCAATTCGTTCGCCTTGTCGCCTAACGGACGCGAGGTGGCCGTCGGCGCGACCACGCCGGGGGCGGGGCTCGACATCTGGATCAAGCAGCTCGATCACGGCCCGTTCACCCGCCTCACGTTCAGCGGCCATGACCGGCGCCCAACGTGGTCGCCCGATGGCCGCGAGGTGGCGTTCATCCGGGACAGTGCGAGCGGCGGCGATGTGTGGGCGCGCGCCGCGGATGGCGGCGGCGCCGAGCGCCGGCTCACGCATTCGCATCGCGCCATTCAGGAGGTGTCGTGGTCCAAGGATGGCAAGTGGCTTTTGGTGCGCACCGAAACCGGCGCCGCCGGCAACGGCGATGTGCTGGCCGTATCGGCGCTCGGCGACACCGCGACCGTGCCGATCGCGGGGTCGCCCGCCACCGAGCTGCAGCCCGCGCTCTCGCCTAACGGAAAGTGGGTGGCCTACATGTCGAACGAGGCCGGGCTCAACGAGGTGTACGTGCGTCCCTTCCCTGACGCGGACGCCGGACACTGGCAAGTGTCCAACGGCGGCGGTGGTTCGCCCGTGTGGTCGGCCGACGGGAAGGAGCTCTATTTTCTCAACGGAAGCAATCGATTGATCGCGGCCGAGATCGGGCCCGGGCCCAGGTTCAGCGTGACGAAGCTGGATCGGCTATTCGATGCGACGGCGTTCGGATATGTCGGCTACCACTGGGCGTTCGATGCGACGCGCGACGGGAAGTTCGTGTATCTCGGTCCCGCGGGCTCGGCGAAGCCGGCGGCGGCTCAGTTAGTCGAGGTGGACAACTGGTTTGCGGACATCCGGGCGCGGCTCCAGCCGTGATCGTCGTGCTGGGCGAGCGGTCGACACACCTCGGTAAGTAGTGAACCGCGTCTGAATTTGTGAGCGCAGGGAAGGGGAAGCGGGAAGCGCTCGCTGACGCGCGCTGGGGGAAGCGCTCCGCTGAGGGAAGCGGCGGCGACGCCGCCTGAGAACGTGGAGCAACATCAATGGTCCGCGCGACTCGAGATCCCTGCGGCGGGACCGTGGCGGGGCCGGAGCGCTCCCCTCCACAGACCACGCAGTCAGCAGTAACGCTACTCTCCGCGGATCCAACGCATATAGAACGCGGTATGGCCGGCCGCGGTTCTGTACGCGCAGCTCGCATGTGCGAATGCCGCGACGTGGCCTCGGATGATCTGCGCCAGCAACACCGGTTGGAGCACCTGGATGTAGTGCCCCGCGTGCGGAAGAAAGTAGACCTTCAAGTTAGGCAGCGTGTTCCGGTAGTCGAGTTCAGGCAACGTCTCCCATCGGACCGTGCATCGCTGCGCCGGTAAGGATGCCGACCAGCGGCGGGTTGACGTAGTAATTGGCGCGGCCGATCCTGACCTTGTCGAGAAAACCATCGCCGGCGAGCGTGTCGAGGTACTTCGTGGCGGTAATGCGCGAGATGCCCAACTCGTCTTGCACGAACTGGATCTTGGTGTACGGGTGCGCGAATAGCAGGTTGAGCAGATCCTGACTGTAGATGCGCTTGTGCCGCGATCGCATCGCATGCTTCATCGTGAGGAGCGCGTCCCGAATCGCAGCCACCATGATGACGCCCTCCTGTGCCGTTGCCTCCACTGCGCTGAGCATGTACAGCACCCACTCCTCCCACGCATCGGCGTCGCGGACAGCGCGCAGCAGTCGGTAATATTCGCCCTTGGTCTGGATGATGTACCGGCTCATGTAGAGCGCCGGCGTCTCCAGAAGGTTTTGCTTCACGAGATACAGCACGTTGACAATTCGACCCGTACGACCATTGCCATCGTAGAAGGGGTGGATGCACTCGAACTGGTAGTGCGCAATGGCCATCTTGACTAACGGATCCACCGGCCACATTTCGTCCTGGTTGATGAATCGCTCCAGCTCCGTCATGAGCGGCACTACGAATTGCGGGTCGGGCGGCGTGTACACGGTTTCGCCATACTGATTTTTCAGCGCCGTTCCCGGCAATTTGCGGAAGCCCGCCTGGTTCAGGTCCAGCGCTTCCTGAACCCGAACGATGTCGTTGCACGTTAGGAGGCCGGTTCGCGCCACCGCGTCGCGCCCCAAACGGAGCGCGGTGACGTAGCGCAGCACCTCTTTCCCCGCCGCGCTTCTCTCGGCTTCCGGCAGACTCGCCTCGCGAAATAGTTGATCGTGAGTCGTCACGATATTCTCGATCGCCGAGCTGTCCTTCGCTTCTTGCAGGCCGAGGGTGTTGATCAGCACTTCCCGATTCGGGATAGCGACCGTGATACCTTTGAGCTCAGCGAGCTGACGTCCTGCTGTCGCCACGCGCTTGAGGATCGACGTGGAGTCGAACCTCCGTGGGTCGAGCTGGCTGAGCAGAGGAATGCCGGTATCGGCGGCCACGCGATGGGTCTATGTGTATAGGAATCGAGATAATCTATACATATCTCGGAGGACATGTATAGAGTTAAGAACTTGACCGCCAAGCCTATCGGGCTGAGGCCGAGCTCGGATGATCGCCTGAATCGAAGATAACCCGAACTACTATAGTATAGTAGAGCTCGCCTTGCTGCCACGGCCCGGCGCTCAGCTCGTCACCCGACACCCACATCAATCATGACGTTGAGCAATCACCGGACGAACTCGAGCAGGGCCATCATGGCAGCCAGCTGGGACCGGGTCAGCACTCGCCAGGAAGTGCCGGCGCCGAATGCAACGCGTCTTCGATGTTGCGGAATATGTCGCGACATCCATACGCCGGATCCTCGTTGCTTGTGATCCTGGCATCGGCCGGACGAGCTCAGCCGAGCTTGTCACAAGGTGCTCAGCATCGCGTTCAGCCGTTCGCGGACCGCCTGCCTAACGGCCGCTGGCGCCACAACTTCCGCCTCCGCCCCGTATTGCAGCACGTGCCGTATGGCCCACTCCACGTCGGCCAATGGATGCTCCACGACGTACGCGCCATCCGCCTCGGTGATTCCTTCGTGGCGCTCGCGAATCCAGCGCGCGATCCGGGCGGAGTATCGGATGCGAAGCGTAGCCGGCGCATCCGATTCGAACACAGGGCCGTTCTCCAAGTGAGCGGTCAAAGCATCGGTGGCCGGCGTGGAGTACTTGTCCGGTAACATCTGCGCTTCGTTGATGCGGTCCAGGCGAAAGATGCGCACGCCGTTGCTCCGCTCGCAGTGAGCAACCAGGTACCAGCCCGGGCCCGCAAGGATCAACCGATACGGACACACCACGCGTTCCACCGGCGACGTCGAATCGCCGCGCCGATACGCAATCCGCAGCTTCCGGCGTAGCGCAAGCGACTCCCGAATCACCCGCAAATGCACGCTCGGCGCGAGAGCGCCCGGCGCAGCGAAGGCGCTTTCGGCTATGGTGTCGCCCGGCAATTTGATAACTGCAGCTTCGATCCGCTTCCTCGCCGCGTCGATCACAGGCCGCTCGTCGGGGGTTCGTTCGCCTCGAATCATCGCCAGCCCCAAGTCCAGCGCGTCCAGGTCGGCGACAGTTAGACGCATGGGGCGGAGGAAATGACTGGTCCTAACGGACGCCTGCTCCGCGTCGATGAAGACTTGCAGGCCCTCGATGAAGCCGCCCGGCGTGTCGTACCGCTCGCCCACGGACACGAGATCGTTCGCAACCGTCTCCGGCGTAACGCCCAACGCGTCGGCGATCGATTTTATCGAATGCTCTTCCCCGTCGGCGATACGCGGCACGATCGCAAGCAGGCGCTCGAGCTGGGCGGCGGCGTCCGTTGGAGCAGGCGGCATCTTCTTCACGGACCGCGCTCGTAGCACGCCAGCGTGTCGCGCACCGCGCGCTGATACGCCTCGATGAGCTCCGATGGGGACACGGGTTTCGCGGCGCCAGCCAATGACATGAGCCACCGGACGAATCGATCGACCGACTTGATGCGATACGCACGTCGCGCGGTCAGGCCCGGAATCTGTTTGCCTAACTGCATCGACGGCCACGCGGCCCCGGTTGGCGCGACGAATTCGACGACCGCATCGATCGCGTCGGCGTCGCCCAGTTCCCAGGCGTGGCGCGAACGCGCGTGCTGGCGCAGGTCGAAGTCTTGGGGAACGGAAAAGTCGGCGCTCTGGGGGCGCGAGCGGTTGGCGGACACGCTCTCGATTCTGCTCGCGCGAAAATTCTTGACGACTCCCGCGCCAGGCTCGCGAGCCGCGAGATACCAATGCGAATTGAGGAAGAAGAGGCCGAACGGCTCAACGGTACGCTCGGACGTCGAGTCGCCCGACATCGAGTGATATGTGAACGTCAGATGCTTGCGGCCGAGTAGGGCTTCGTTGAGTACGGCCAATACCGCGGCGTCGACGCGCTCCGCGTACACCGTGACATCGTCCTGCCCCTCCCGCCCAAAGTCCTCGAGGTCGAACGCGAGCTTGCGCGCCGCCGAGCGTGCGTGCTCAGCCAGAAGCGGATCGCCCAGTTTCTGGACACGAACGAGGGCGGCGCCCAACGCCGTCAGCTCGTCGGGACTAAAGGTCAGCGATTGTACCGAGTGATAGCCGTCGCGATCGACGCGACGCGGCGTCTTGCCGCGTCCCGAGTGGTCGATGATCGACAGGTACGGCAGATAAAAATTCGAGGGGCGCAGGCGGTACTTCTCGATCTCGTCTTCCGCGCCGATGGTCTCGATCGGCAGCCCGAAGGCGAGGAGCTCGGCCTTGTCGCGCTCGAACATGCGCTTGACCGTCGCTTTCTGCCGCTCCGTTGGGCGCTTGGGGAGCGCGTACGCCGGCACATCGTCGGCCAGCTCCGTGAACGTCACGCCTAACCGGTGACGGAGCAAACCGACGATGAGATCGGTCCAGCGTTGGACCTTGGACGACGTCACGCGAGGCCCACCGCGCGCCGCCAGTGTTCGAGGATGAGCACCATGCTGAGGGTGTCGAGGCGGCAGTATTGTTTGAGCAGCATCGTCCAACGCTCGCGTGTTGGCGCATCATGCTTGCGCTCGCCGTACATCATCTCCTGATAGGCCTGCATCGCGCCGGTGCCTTCGCGCACCTCCTGCAATACGCCGTTGATCTCGATCGGCGGCAATGCGCGATAAGGGTCATTCTCCGGCTCGCCGGTTAGACCAGACCACTCGACGAACTGGCGGCGCATGATGGGATCGGCACGCCACAGCGCATCGAGCACCACCTTGATGGACGTACTGCCTCCCATGCCCGGATGGTAGTAGTCGCGGCAGGCCCACTGATTGAGGTCGACGATGCGCCGCTCGAACACATCCGACAGCCACCGCACCAGGTCGGGAGCGTCGTGCCCAAAGCGATCCAAGTCGGACACGATTTGCTTGAGCGTGGTTGCCTCGAAGTGGCTCCAGGTGAGCACAGGCCCCTCGTCGCCAATGGCCGCTCGAAGCGATTCCGCGAACGCCTGGTTAGGCCAAATGTCCACGTTGTTGAGCCACTCACGATGCGCCAGAGGTCCGCCCAACGCGCGCGCCGTGTGGGCACTCCACTGGAACGTGACCAGGCCGTACGGCCGCATGCCGCGATGATACGGCAGCGCGAGACGCGAGGTCTCGAAGTCGATGAAGTTGATCGGACCCGAGAGCGCTTCGATCTTGCCACGGAGCTCCGGCCCAACGTACGTCGAGGCGGCACGCGTGTATTCGATCTGGCGGCGTTGCCGCGCGGCATTGCCGCCGGGGTTGTGATCCGCCTGAACGAGACCGTCGATCGGCGCTTCGAGCAGGGACGCCGAGTGGCGGCCTAACATGTAGGGCAAGAGGTGCGTACCATCCGGCGCTTTGGCCGTACCAACGCGATACAGATCGAGCACGTGCGGTTCCGCGCCGGCGAGATCGCCCCAGCACTCGCCGAACCCGCTGCGAGTCTCACCGGGCGTGCGAAACTCACATTTGTCGCAATGCGATCCAAGCTCGACACCGACGGTGTGCGTCTCGAACCCGGCATCGAGCCGCGCCTCGAAGCGCAGCGCCAACTCGACGATTTCGTCGTGCATGATCGCCACCTCGCGCGCCACGTCGACCTCCGTCACGAGGTCGAGCTGTAGCAGCTCCTCCGCCGACCCGGTGTAGCGCGCGGTGTGCAGCCGCATCGTTCCATCCGGCGACGGGCGCCTCACCAACTCGAAATAGCCCGGGACGTTGTCGAGACCAGTGGCCTTGCTCTTGTCCACCAGCGCCAGCACCGGTTGAATGACGAAGCCCGGCATCAGCTGCTCGAGCAGCACGACCTGAAAGGTGAGATCGGCGAGCTTGTCGTTCCAGTCGCTGTTGACGCGATAGGGTTGCTTCTTGGTGAGAAATACGCCCGACCGGTTCTGTGCCAGTTGGCGTGCGTGCTCAGTGCCGTCGAACGACTTGGCCTTGACCTCGATGAGGCGGAGGACGTTTCCGCGCTTCTCGAGGATGTCGACGCGCGCCTGGCGCCGCCCAACGAGCAGGGTCGCTTCGAAGAGCGTAACGTTAGGCGCCTCGAGCGCCGCGCGGGTGCGGGCGAAGTCGATGGCGACGTCGCGGCCGTACTCGAGCTGAATGCCGTCCCGGTAGCGTGCTTTGGCGAGTGCTTCGACCATGTAGCCGCCGTCGGCCAGCATCGCCAGGTAGGGATCGTTGCGGCGCGCGTCCGGATAGCCGTTCTCGCGGAAATACAGCTTGGCCGCGCAATCGCGGGCGAGGATGAAGTCGGATTTGGAAAGCGTGCGCGGCCTGGATGCGAGGCCGGCGTTGGGCGAAGGCACTGTAGATGTAGTCATTGGGGCTAGTACCTCAAGCCTAACGCTTGGCCGCCGAGACGTCGAGGGTTACCCCCGGCGCGCTCGATTGAACGGCGACACGGTTGCTGTCGCCGCTGCGGCGCAGCGTGAGGCCGACGGTCACGCTGTCCGGGCCTGGCTGCATGGCGATCTTGGTGAGCGTGACCGACGCGGACTCGGGGCTCAGCTTGGACCAGCCGCCCGACGCCGCATCGACGACCACGCCGACCAACCCGGTTAGGAGCACGTCGGCCACGACGTATCCCGCGCGGACGTGGCTCTCGAGTTGGATCGAGGCCGGCGAGTAGCCGTCTTTGGCGAAGCGGATGGTGTAGTCGGTGTTGCGTTTGAGGTCGAGGGTGGTGGGGGCCGTGTACTCAGCCGTCTCCGGCGCCGTAGAGACCTTGGT